>NZ_JBIAIG010000020.1:0-110789 GCF_042871235.1 Streptomyces sp. NPDC005931 | reverse complement strand
CAGCGGCAACGGCTCACTGCCGGTCACCAGCTCCCGCAGCGGATACCGCGCCAGCACCGCGTCCACCTCCGGCGTCAACGCCGCCGCCAGCCGGGACGCCGCCGGACGGCTCTCGTCGCGCAGCGCGTCCACGGCCGCGAGGAGCACGTCTCTCGGGCCCGCCTCCGGCACGTCGGTGGCCGCACGCTCGTACAGCCGGGCGCCCTCCTCCAGGACCACCTCCGTGTCCATGCCCGCCGGGATCTTGATCTGTGCGTGGTGCCGCCAGGTGGTGACCGGATCACCCCACGCCTCCACGGTGTAGGTCCACAGGCCGGGCTCGCCCGCGGTGACGGTCGCCCCCCACCGGTCGGTGCCGGGAGCCAGCTGCCGCATGGGCGTGAAGGGCCCCGGACGGCCCTGGGGATCTCTCAGTACGACATTGGCGGCCACCGCGTCGTGCCCCTCGCGGAACACGGTGGCCGAGATCTCGAACGTCTCGCCGGGGACGGCCTTGGCGGGCCGCCGTCCCTGCCGGACCATCGGCCGGACGTCCAGGACGGGTATGCGCCCCACGGAGGTCTCCTGCCGGGAGGCGGGTGGCTCGGGGGCCCGGGCCGGTGGGCCGGCCTGGACGGGGCGGGCGGAGGCGGCCGCGGTGCCGCGCTTCGACGGCGTCCCGGCGCCTCGGGTCGGGGGTGATGACGAGTGGTGCTTGGCGGGCATGACCGCTCCTGTCCGCGTCAACGTGGGTGGGCGGATGTCTGTGGGGAGGTGGGTCCTGCGTGGTGTTCCTGTGGGGAGTACCCGCAGGAGCCTTCCCACCCTATTCGGGTGGGCAATCCGGCCCTTTGTTAACTACTCACCCGTATGTCGACACACAAGTCCGGCCAGGGCCCGGTTTCCGTCGGCGCCGGGGGTCGCCCGCCGTGTGCGACCGTGTCCTTTCCGTGGTGACGTGGGCGGAGTGCGGGGCGGGAAGCGGGGCAGGTCGGCCGCCGTGGCGGAATCCGGCCATGTCGGCCGTGAGAGGAAACGTTTGAGCCGGGTACCGGGGGAGCGAGGTCGGCCAGCTTCCAGCGGGGGTGTCGCCCGCGCCGGTACTGTCGGCAGGAATGCCCGGACGCACACCGCGTCCTTTCACGAACGCGCCGAGGTGGAATGTGAAGGCGATCCGTCGATTCACCGTCCGACCCGTTCTCCCCGAACCCCTCCGGCCCCTGAGCGACCTGGCCCGCAATCTGCGCTGGTCATGGCACGCCGGGACCCGCGACCTGTTCCGCCGCGTCGACCCCGGCCGCTGGGCCGCGTCCGGCGGCGACCCCGTACGCCTGCTGGGCAGTGTGACCCCCGGGCGGCTGGAGGAGCTGGCCGGGGACCGCGACTTCCTCGACCGCCTCGACACGGTCGCCGGCGATCTGCGCGAGTACATGACCGGTGACCGGTGGTACCAGGCCCAGACCGACCGGCTGCCCGCCGCCGTCGCCTACTTCTCCCCGGAGTTCGGCATCACGGCCGCGCTGCCGCAGTACTCCGGCGGCCTCGGCATCCTTGCCGGCGACCACCTCAAGGCGGCCAGCGACCTCGGCGCCCCGCTCATCGGGGTCGGGCTGCTCTACCGCCACGGATACTTCCGCCAGTCGCTCTCCCGCGACGGCTGGCAGCAGGAGCACTATCCCGTCCTCGACCCCAACGAACTGCCCGTCGTCCCGCTCGAGGAACCCCACGGAACCCTCTCCCAGGTGGCCCTCGCCCTGCCCGGCGGCCGGTCGCTGCGCGCCCGCGTCTGGCTCGCCCAGGTCGGCCGGATCCCGCTGCTCCTGCTGGACTCCGACGTCGAGGAGAACGATCTCGGCGAGCGCGGTGTCACCGACCGGCTCTACGGCGGCGGCAGCGAGCACCGTCTGCTCCAGGAAATGCTGCTCGGCATAGGAGGGGTCCGGGCGGTGCGCACGTACTGCCGGCTCACCGGGCACCCCGAACCCGAGGTGTTCCACACCAACGAGGGCCACGCCGGTTTCCTCGGCCTGGAGCGCATCGCCGAACTGCGCTCGCAAGACCTGGACTTCGACTCCGCGCTGGAGGCGGTGCGGGCGGGCACCGTATTCACCACGCACACCCCGGTCCCGGCCGGCATCGACCGCTTCGACCGCGAGCTGGTGGCCCGCCACTTCGGCCCCGGCGCGGAACTGCCCCACATGGACGTCGAGCACATCCTGCGGCTCGGCATGGAGACCTACCCCGGCGGCGAACCCAACCTGTTCAACATGGCCGTGATGGGCCTGCGCCTCGCCCAGCGCGCCAACGGGGTGTCCCTGCTGCACGGCCAGGTCAGCCGCGAGATGTTCGCCGGACTGTGGCCCGGATTCGACCCCGAGGAGGTGCCCATCACGTCCGTGACCAACGGGGTGCACGCACCCACCTGGGTCGCCCCCGAGGTGTTCCGGCTCGGCGCCCGGCAGATCGGCGCCCAGCGGACCGAGGAGGCGCTGAGCGTCGGCGACTCCGACCGCTGGGACTCCGTCGCGGACATCCCCGACCAGGACATCTGGGAGCTGCGCCGCTCGCTGCGCAAGCTGCTGGTGACGGAGGTGCGCGAGCGGCTGCGCGCGTCCTGGCGGCAGCGCGGCGCCGGGACGGCCGAGCTGGGCTGGATCGACAGCGTGCTCGACCCCGACGTGCTGACCATCGGGTTCGCGCGGCGCGTCCCGTCGTACAAGCGGCTGACGCTGATGCTGCGCGACAAGGACCGGCTGATGGACCTGCTCCTGCACCCGGAGCGGCCGGTGCAGATCGTGGTCGCGGGCAAGGCGCACCCGGCGGACGACAGCGGCAAGCGGCTGATCCAGGAGCTGGTCCGGTTCGCGGACGACCCGCGGGTGCGGCACCGGATCGTGTTCCTGCCGGACTACGGCATGGCGATGGCGCAGAAGCTCTACCCCGGCTGCGACATCTGGCTGAACAACCCCCTGCGGCCGCTGGAGGCGTGCGGCACCAGCGGGATGAAGGCGGCGCTCAACGGCTGCCTGAACCTGTCGGTGCTGGACGGCTGGTGGGACGAGTGGTTCCAGCCCGACTTCGGCTGGGCGATCCCCACGGCGGACGGCGCGGGCACGGACCCGGACCGGCGCGACGCCATAGAGGCCGCTGCCCTGTACGACCTGCTGGAGCAGCGGGTGACGCCCCGCTTCTACGAGCGCGGGGAGGGCGGGTTGCCCGACCGGTGGATCGAGATGGTCCGCCGGACGCTGAGCCTGCTCGGGCCGAAGGTGCTGGCCGGGCGCATGGTCCGCGAGTACGTCGAGCGCCTCTACGCGCCGGCCGCGCTTGCCCACCGCGCGATGGACCCGGACGCGGCGCGCTCTCTCGCCGAGTGGAAGGCCCGGGTGCGCGCCGCGTGGCCCGGGGTGACCGTGGACCACGTGGAGACGTCCGCCACGACGGACACGGCGGAGCTCGGCACGACCCTGGGGCTGCGGGTCCGGGTGGGGCTCGGCGACCTCGGCCCGGACGACGTGGAGGTCCAGGCGGTCTCCGGCCGGGTGGACGAGGAGGACCGCATCACCGGCGGCACGGCCGTCCCGCTGAAACCGGCGGGCGCCCCCGACCACGAGGGCCGCTGGGTCTACGAGGGCCCCCTCGCCCTGGACCGCACCGGCCCGTTCGGCTACACGGTCCGCATCCTCCCCTCCCATCCCGCGCTGGCCTCGGGCGCGGAACCGGGCCTGGTGACGGTCCCGTCGGAGGACCTGGCGGAGGCGGCGGGCCTGCTGATGCGGTGAGGGCCGACGGGGGACGCGCTCCCCGGGCGGTGGTTCGCGCCGCTCCGGGAGGGGTGGCGGGAACCACCGCCCGGTCTGTGCCGGCCGGGGCCGTCCGGATCACGGGTCCGGCCGGTGGTTGGGCGGTCAGTCCTCGGCGTCCCGCGTGGCCAGGCGG
This sequence comes from Streptomyces sp. NPDC005931, assembly GCF_042871235.1. Taxonomy (NCBI): domain Bacteria; kingdom Bacillati; phylum Actinomycetota; class Actinomycetes; order Kitasatosporales; family Streptomycetaceae; genus Streptomyces; species Streptomyces sp. NPDC005931. The sequence continues at coordinate 106,871 of NZ_JBIAIG010000020.1, read as the reverse complement.
CGCAGGACCGTGCCGCACCGCCGGGCGTAGGCGTGCTGGAGGGTCCGGGTGGCGGGGCCGCCGGCGCGGGCGTACCAGCGGGCCGCCCTGCTGAACGCGGAGACGGTGAGCCACACCGTGCCGTCGCCCGTGCGGTCCACGACGAAGGACTCCTCGCCGCACTCCGGGTGACCGGCGAGCGTGCCGTAGGCCCAGCCGGCCCTGCGGGGTTCCTCCACCGCCCAGACGACCCGGCAGGGTGCCTTGACCAGTCCGGCGAGGGTGACGGTGACGTCGACGCCGGGGGCGGCCCGCTCGGCGCCGGCGTCGAGACCGACGCCGACCGCCCGGTGCATCTCCCACGTGAAGACCGCCTCCGCCGCCCGGCGGAAGACCTCCTGGCCCTCGCCGAGGCGCGTCCGGACGTGCATCGGGTGGAATCCCTCGGGGCAGAAGCCCTCTTCACGGGTCGCGCCGACGTGGTCGTAGGTGAAGTCCGCCGAAGACATGGGACCCAAGGGTAGGGCGGTCCCCCGGGCGGCGGACACGGCGGGGCGCCGGCCCGGGGACGCGCGTCCCCGGGCCGGCGCCCGTCGCACTGCCGGCCGCGCCCGTCCCGCAGGGTCTACGGGAAGGTGAGCTTCCAGCCGTTGATGTAGCCCGTGTCCTGCGAGGCCTGGTCCTGCACGCGCAGCTTCCACGTGCCGTTGGCGGTCTCGGAGGACGCGTTGACCGTGTAGGTCTCCTTGACGTTGTCCGCCGAGTCGGAGGAGCTGTAGTTCTTCAGGCGGTACGCCGTGCCGTCCGGGGCGAGCAGGTCGACGACCAGGTCACCGCGCCAGGTGTGCACGATGTCCACCGAGACCTGGAGGTTGGACGGGGCGTTGCCGGCCCGCCCGGACACGGTGATCGAGGAGGTCACGGCGGCGCCGTTGTCCGGGATCGACACGTCGGCGGTGTTCTCGAAGGACGTGCCGCCCCCGCCACCGCCGCCGTCGGAGCGCGTGCCGACGTTCACGCCCGCCCACGCGTCCTGGACCGCCTTGTACTCGGCGCTGGTCGTGCCGTACAGCTCACCGGCTGCCGCGAGGGTGCCGGTGCGGGCGCCCGCGTAGTTGGTGGTCGAGGTGAACTTGGTGGTCAGCGCGCGGAACCAGATCTTCTCCGCCTTGGCGCGGCCGATGCCGGTCACCGGGAGGCCGTCCGAGGTGGGCGAGTCGTAGGTGACACCGTTGATGGTCTTGGTGCCGCTGCCCTCGCTCAGCAGGTAGAAGAAGTGGTTCGCGGGGCCCGAGGAGTAGTGCACGTCGATCGAGCCGATGCCCGAGTACCAGGCGTCCTTGGAGGAACCGTCCCGGCTCGGCTTGTCCATGTAGCGCAGCGGTGTGCCGTCGCCGTTGATGTTGATCTCCTCGCCGATGAGGTAGTCACCGACGTCGGAGGAGTTGTTCGCGTAGAACTCCACGGTGGAGCCGAAGATGTCGCTGGTCGCCTCGTTGAGGCCGCCGGACTCCCCGCTGTAGTTGAGGCCCGCGGTGTTGGAGGTGAGACCGTGGGTCATCTCGTGCGCGGCCACGTCGATCGACGTCAGCGGGTTCGCGTTGCCCGAGCCGTCGCCGTAGGTCATGCAGAAGCAGCTGTCGGACCAGAAGGCGTTGACGTAGTTGTTGCCGTAGTGGACCCGGGAGTACGCGCCCACGCCGTCACCGCGGATACCACTGCGGCCGTGCACGTTCTTGTAGTAGTCCCAGGTCAGCGCGGCCCCGTAGTGGGCGTCCGCGGCGGCCGACTCCAGGTTGGAGGGGCTGCCGTTGCCCCACACGTCGTCGGAGCCGGAGAACAGCGTGCCGGTGCCGGAGGTGCCGCGGTTCAGGTTGTACGTCTTGTGGCCGCCGCGTGCCCCGTCGGTGAGGTTGTACGTGGAACCCGACTGGGTGGTGGTCAGGGTGACGGTGCCGCTGTAGACCGTGTTGCCGGTCCCGGTGTGGACGGCCTCCCACTCGTACAGCTTCTCGCCCGTCGTGGCGTCGGTGACGACGTGCAGTTCCTGCGGCGTCCCGTCGTGCTGGAGTCCGCCGACGACCGTCTCGTAGGCCACGGTCGGCGTGCCCTTCGCCGCCCAGATCACCTTGCGCGGGGCGCGGTCGACGTCGGGGCTCTTGGCGTCCTCCGCCTTCGCGGCGGACAGCGCCTGCCGCTCGGCCTTCGCGGCCGGCACCTTCGCCGCGGTGGTCGCGGGCTTCACCGCCGTGCGGGTGGCCTTGACGACCCTGTCGGCCTCGCCGGCCTTGTCGCCCTGGACGATGAGGTCGCCGCCGAGCACGGGCAGTCCGTCGTAGGTGCGCTCGTAGCGGACGTGCACGGTGCCGTCGCGGTCCCTGAGGACGTCACGGACGACGAGCTTCTCCTTGGCACCCAGGCCCAGGTCCTTGGCCGTCTCCGCCTTGGTGGCGTTCGCCTCGCGGATCAGCGCGGCGCGCTGGGCGGGGGTGAGCCGGACCGACTCCGCACCGGGCTTCGCCTCGCTCGCGGCCGACGGTGCCTGCTGCGGGGCGGCGGTGGCGCTGCCGGACTGCACGGCCGTGGCGACCAGGGCGGCGACCCCGGCGAGGGCGACGGCCGCGGCGCGGCGGTGTGTGCTGCGGGGGGTGTGTCTGTGGGAGGAACTGCTTCTCAACACTGACTCCTTCTGCGCGGCCGCGGGTCGCGCGGCCAGGGGAGACCAGCCGGCGGGTGGGCCGGCCGGGCAGAACGGGGGCGGTACGCAGAACCACGTGCTGTGCTGGAGCTCCGGCCGCGGCGGGCGGTGACGGGTGTCGTGGGGTTGCCGTGCAGCGGCCGTGGGAAGAGTGGCAGGTGATCGCGTCACTTGTCAGGAGCGCGTCACAACTTTGGCCGGAAACCGTTCGTTGTCCGGGCGTTCGGGTTCGATATACGGAGCGGCCACCGAGGCCCGCGGGCCGGTGGACACAACGGGGCGTCAGTCCTTGTGTGAGCAGGGGACGTCTGCGTCAGCGAGGGCCCGGCCGGCCCCCGTCGGTGCTGGCGTCCCCGGCCCCGTCCCGGCTTTCCGCCCCCGCCCGGCTCCCCGTTTCGTCCCGGCTTTCCGCCTCCTTGCGGCTCCCCGTCCCGTCCCCGTGCCACGAGTGCCACAGCGCCGCGTAGGCCCCGCCGGCCGCCACCAGGTCGTCGTGCGTGCCGAGTTCGGTGAGCCGCCCGTCCTCCATCACGGCCACCCGGTCCGCGTCGTGCGCCGTGTGCAGCCGGTGCGCCACGGCGATGACGGTCCGCCCCTCCAGGACGGCGGCCAGCGCCCGCTCGGTCTGCCGGGCGGTCGTCGGGTCGAGCAGCGCGGTGGCCTCGTCCAGGATCAGCGTGTGCGGGTCCGCCAGCACCACCCGGGCCAGGGCGAGTTGCTGGGCCTGCGAGCCGTCGGTCGCCCAACCGCCCTCGCCCACCTCGGTGTCCAGGCCCCGCGGCAGCTCCCGCACCCAGCCCGCGGCGCCGACCGCGGCCAGCGCCGCCCACAATCGCCCCTCGTCCGCGTCCGGTTCGGCGATGCGCAGGTTGTCCCGGACCGAGCCGAGGAAGACGTGGTGCTCCTGGGTGACCAGCACGACCTGGCGCCGCAGCCGCTCCGGGTCCAGTGCGGCCACCGGCACCCCGCCCACGGTCACCGTCCCGGCCCCCGGCGCGTCCACGCCCGCCAGCAGCCGGCTCAGCGTGGTCTTGCCCGCTCCGGAAGGGCCCACCACGGCGAGCCGTTCCCCCGGTGTCACCGTCAGGTCGACCCCGCGCAGCACCTCGCCGCCCCCGTCGTAGGCGTAGCGCACACCGGTCACGTCGATGCGGTCGCCCGCCGGATCCGGACAGCCGTCCCGGTCCGCCGCCCGCGGGGCCCGCGCCAGCCCCTCCACCCGGGCGAAGGAGGCGCCGCTGCTCTGGAGTTGTTCGACCCGCACCAGGACCTCGTCCAGCGGCCCGCTCAGCTGCAGCAGATACAGCGCGGCGGCCACCACCGCCCCCAGGCTCACGGCGCCCCGCTCGTGCAGCGCGCCGCCGATCAGCAGCACGCCGGCCACCGGCGCGTGGTACGCCACCTCCACCACCGGGAAGAACACCGAGCGCAGGAACAGGGTGTGCAGGCGGGTGCGCAGGGAGGTCTCCAGCGCCTCCCGGCTGGCCCGGATCCGCCGCTCCTCGAGCCGGAACGCCTCCACCGTGCGCGCCCCCGCCGCCGTCGCCGCGAGGATCTCCGCGACGTCCGAGGTCGCCGCCCCCTCGGCGAGGTAGCCGTCGCGGGCCCGGCGCAGATACCAGCGCAGCACGATCGCGATCGGCGTGAGCCCCAGCACTCCGATCAGGCCCAGCAGCGGATCCACCACGAAGACGGCGCCCGCCACGAACAGCGACTGGAGGCCGTTGACCAGCAGCGCCGGCCCCGCGTCGCGCAGCGTGGTGCCGACGGTCGTCACGTCGGCAGTGCCGCGGGCGGTCAGATCACCGGTGCCGGCCCGCTCCACCACCGACGAGGGCAGCGCCAGCGCCCGGTCCACGAACCGCTCCCGCACCCGGGCCAGCGTCCGTTCGCCGAAGCGGTGCCCCACGTACCGGGCCCAGCGGGCCAGCAGCAGCTGGGTGATCGCGCACAGCAGGATCACCGGCGCCAGCCGGTCGACGACGGCCACCCCGCCCCCGCCGCGCACCTCGTCGACGATGCGCCCCAGCAGCCAGGGCCCGGCCAACCCCGCCACGGCGGCCAGCGCGTTCAGCGTCAGCACGGCCGCGAAGACCCGCGCGTCCGCCCGCACCAGTGCCGCGGCGGCCCGGCGCACCTCGGCGGGCTCGGCGACGGGCAGCCGTCCCCCGCTCATCGCACGGCCTCCTCGGCGTCCGCCCCGGCGCTGTCGGGGCTCTCGTCGGTGTCGTCGGTGTCCCGGGCCACCAGGGCCCGGTAGGCGGGCTCGGCGGCGAGAAGACGACGGTGGCTTCCCGTGGCCGCGACCTTGCCGTCCACCAGCACGACCACCTCGTCCGCGCGGTCCAGCACGAGGGGGGAGGTGGTGACCAGGACGGTCGTGCGGCCCCGGCGGGCCGCGCGGAGCCGGTCGGCGACGGCCGCCTCGGTGTGGGCGTCGAGCGCCGAGGTGGGCTCCACGGCCAGCAGCACCTCCGGGTCGGCGAGCAGGGCCCGCGCCAGCCGGACGCGCTGGCGCTGGCCGCCGGAGAGGCTGCGGCCCTGTGCCGACACCGCCGAGTCCAGACCCGCGGGCAGGGCCCAAACCACGTCGTCCGCGGCGGCCGTGCGCAGCGCACGCAGGACGGCGGCGTCGCCGGCGTCCGACCGGCCGGACACGACCTCGCGCAGCGGCCCGGCGAAGAGGGCGGCCTCGTGGTCCGCGACCAGGATCCGCTCCCGCACCACGGGGAGCGCGATCCCGTCCAGCCGGGTCCCGCCCCAGGTGGCGGCGGACGGCACGTACCGGCCCAGCCGCTCCACCACCGCGACCGCGTCGGCGGGGTGCGCGGCGGCGAGCGCGGTCAGCCGGCCCGGCCGGACGCGCACCCCGGAGTCGGGGTCGTACAGCGCGGCCGGTTCGGCCGGCGGGTCGGCGGTGGCGGTGTCCGCCGGGGGCTCCAGCCGCAGCAGCCCGGTGACCCGGCGCGCGGCCACCACGCCCCGGCTCAGCTGGTAGCCGCACTCGACCAGGAACGCCACCGGCCACACCAGCACGGCCACATAGCCGTACACCGAGACCAGTTCCCCCACGGTGATCCGCCCCTCGGCGGCCAGCCGCGCCGCGATCCAGGTCACCCCGGCGAGGAACAGCGTCGGAAGCCCCGCGCCGAGCGCCTGGAACCAGCTGGTCACGGCTCCGACCCGGTACCCCTGCTCCAGCAGCCGCCGCGAGTCCCGCCGGAAGGCGTCGGCGACCAGCCGCTTGCCGCCCAGCCCGCTCAGTACCCGCAGTCCGCCCGCCAGGTCGCCGATCCGCGCGGTCAGCACCCCCTGCCGCTCCCGGTACTCGCTCTCCGCGCCCCGCAGCCGCCCGGCCAGCGGCCCGACCACGAGGGCGATCACCGGCACCCCGAGCAGCACCACGACCGCCAGCAGCGGCGACACCGACAGCAGCAGTCCGGCCACCACCGCGTACGCCACGACCGCGCCGACGCCGGGTCCCACGGCGGTGAGCGACTGACTGATCATCTGCACGTCGCCCACGCCGATGGTGACGATCTCCCCGGCCGCGGTCCGGCGCGACAGCGACGCCCCGAGCCGCACCACCTGTCCCACCACCACCTTCACCGTGCGGAAGTTGGCGTCCATCCGCACCCGGGTCATCGTGCGGTGCCGCATGATGCTCAGCCAGGCGTTCAGCGAGCCCGCCGCGAACAGCGCGCCGGTCCAGCCCGCCAGCGCGCCCATGTCGCCCGGCCCGAGCCCGTCGTCCACGGCCCGCGACATCAGGTACGGCGTCGCCGCCAGCAGCACCATCCACACGGTGGCGAACACCGCCCCCGCCGCGCACCGCCCCGGCTGGCGCTGCACCAGCCACCACAGGTAGCGCGCCCCGCTCCGGCAGTCGGGCGTGCCGGGATCCTCGTACGCGTCGATCACCTGATGAGCCCCCCGTGTCCGCCCTTTCCCCCGCGTCCGCTCACACCAGACTGTCCCGCCAGGCCCGGTGCAGAACCGCGAACCGGCCGGTGCCGGCGATCAGTTCGGCCGGGCCGCCGTCCTCCACGATCCGGCCGCGCTCCATCACCAGCACCCGGTCCGCGATCTCCACGGTCGACAGTCGGTGCGCGATCACCACCGCCGTACGCCCCCTCAGCACCGTCGCCATGGCCCGCTGCACCGCCCGCTCCCCGGGGATGTCCAGCGAACTGGTCGCCTCGTCCAGGATCAGCACCGCCGGGTCGGCCAGCAGCGCCCTCGCGAACGCCACGAGCTGGCGCTGCCCGGCCGAGATGCGGCCGCCGCGCTTGCGGACGTCGGTGTCGTAGCCGTCGGGCAGGGCGGCGATGAAGTCGTGCGCGCCGATCTCCTTCGCCGCCTGCTCGATCTCCTCACGGGTCGCGTCGGGCCGGCCGATGGAGATGTTCTCGGCGACCGTGCCCGAGAACAGGAACGCCTCCTGCGTCACCATCACCACCCCGCGCCGCAGGTCGGCGCCCGCGAGGTCGCGCAGGTCCACGCCGTCCAGGAGCACCCGGCCCTCGGTCGGGTCGTAGAAGCGGGCGAGCAGCTTGGCCAGCGTCGACTTGCCCGCGCCGGTGGAGCCTACGACCGCGACGGTCTGCCCGGCCGGCAGGGTGAGGTCGAAGCGCGGCAGCACCTCGCCGCCCGTGCGGTAGGCGAAGCGGACGCCCTCGAACACCACCTCGCGGCCCGGTGTACCGGACCGGGGCGGCGGGAGTTCCCGGGGCGCGGCCGGTTCCGGCACGGACGGCGTCTGCGCCAGCAGCCCGGCGATCTTCTCCAGCGAGGCCGCCGCCGACTGGTAGGAGTTGAGGAACATCCCCAGCCGGTCGATCGGGTCGTACAGCCGCCGCAGGTACAGCACCGCCGCCGCCAGCACACCGAGCGCCAGCGACGCGTCCGCCACCCGGTAGGCGCCCCACAGCACGATCAGGGCGACGGTCGTGTTGGCGATCACCCGCGAGCCGACGACGTAGCGGGCCATCTCGAGCAGCGCGTCGCCGTTGGTCCGCGCGTGCCGCCGGTTGAGCACCCGGAAGCCGGCGTCGTTGGCGTGCTCGCGACGGAAGGCGCGCACCGGCCGGATGCCGTTCATCGTCTCGACGAACTTCACGATCACCGCGGCGATGGCGGTCGACCGTTGCCGGTACACCCGCCCGGCGCGCCGCTGGTACAGCCGCACCAGCCCGTACAGGGGAACGAACGACGCCACCGCCACGGCACCGAGCCCCAGGTCCAGCCAGAGCAGCAGCACCGAGATGTAGACGCAGGAGAGCACCACCATGACGAGCTCCTGGAGGCCCTCCTCCAGCAGCTCGCGCAGGGATTCCACGTCCGAGGTGGAGCGGGAGATCAGCCGGCCCGAGGTGTAGCGCTCGTGGAAGTCGACGCTGAGCGCCTGCGCGTGCCGGAAGATACGGCCGCGCAGATCCAGCAGCACGTCCTGGCTGACCCGGGCGGACGCGGCGACGAACGCGTATTGCAGCGCCCCGGCGGCCACCGCGCACAGCAGGTAGCCCACGGCCACCGCGATCAGCGGCCCCCGGTCGTCCGCGCGGAACGCGGGCACCGCGCGGTCGATCGCGTACGCCACCAGCAGCGGGCCCGCCTGCACCGCCGCCTGCTGGAGCAGCAGCAGGAGCGCCGTGACGGCGACCCTGCCCCGCAGCGGCGCGAGCAGGGAGCGCAGCAGCCTGCCGGTGGCGTCCGGGGGAGCGGGCAGCACGTCCCGGTCGAAGGGGTCGCCGGTGTCCGGGGTGCGGTCGTCGTCCCGGTCCGGGGCGGGCGCGGTGGTGGCCGCCGTCATCGCTGGTCCTCCTGTTCCGCCGCCGGGTCACCGGCCATGAGGTGGGCGTACTCCGGGTGGGTGCGCAGCAGTTCGTGATGAGTGCCGACCGCCGTGATCCGGCCGCCGGACAGCAGCGCGACGCGGTCGGCGAGCAGCACCGTGAACGGGCGGTGGGCCACGATCAGGGCGGTGGTGTCGGCGAGCACCCGGCGCAGCGCGGCCTCCACCGCCGCCTCCGTGTGCACGTCGAGCGCGGACAGCGGGTCGTCCAGCACCAGGAAGTCGGGCCGCCCGACCACGGCCCGGGCCAGCGCGAGGCGCTGGCGCTGCCCGCCGGACAGGCTGAGGCCCTGCTCGCCGACCTGGGTGTCCACGCCCTGCGGCAGCGCGTGCACGAAGTCGGCCTGGGCCACGCCGAGCGCCCGCTCCAGCTCCCCCTTCCCGGCGGCGGCCCCGGCGCCCATCAGCACGTTCTCCCCGACGCTCGCCGAGAACAGCGTGGGCTCCTCGAAGGCGACGGCCACCCGGGAACGCAGCTCCTCGCGGGACATCGCCCCGATGTCGACACCGTCGAGGGTGATCCGTCCCGAGGTCACCTCGTGCAGCCGCGGGACCAGCGCGGTGAGCGTGGTCTTGCCGCTGCCGGTCGCGCCGACCAGGGCCAGGGACTCGCCGGGCCGGATGTGCAGGTCGACGCCGTCCAGCACAGGAGGGGAGTCGTCGGGCGCGTCCGGGAAGCGGAAGGTGACGTCGTGGAAGCGCAGCCCGCCCTCGCCCTCGGCGGCCGGTGGGGGAGTCCGTACGGCGCCGGGGACCGGATCCTCCTCCTCGGCGTCCATCACTTCGAAGTACCGTTCGGTCGCCGTGGCGGCCTCCTGGCTCATCGCCAGCAGGAAGCCGATCGAGTCCACCGGCCAGCGCAGCGCCAGCGCCGTCGACAGGAACGCCACCAGGGTGCCCGCCGACAGGTCCCCGTCGGCCACCCGGATCGTCCCGAGCACCAGGGCCGCGCCGATGGCCAGCTCCGGCAGGGTCACGATGACGCCCAGGATCGTGGCCAGCAGCCGCGCCTTGTGCAGTTCCGTCCCGCGCAACTCCCCCGACAGCTCCCGGAACGCCCGGGCCTGGCTGCGGTGCCGGCCGAACCCCTTGATGATCCGGATGCCGAGCACGCTCTCCTCGACCACCGTCGTCAGGTCACCGACCTGGTCCTGGGCGAGCCGCGACGCCCTGGAGTACCGCTTCTCGAACACCACGCAGGTGACCATCACCGGCACGGCCGGCACCAGGATCACCAGGCCCAGGGTCCAGTCCTGGACCAGCATGATGATCACGCCGAGCAGGATCGTCACCCCGTTGACCAGCAGGAAGGTCAGCGGGAAGGCGAGGAACATGCGCAGCAGCATCAGATCCGTGGTGCCCCGGGACAGCAACTGCCCGGAGGGCCACCGGTCGTGGAAGGCCACCGGAAGCCGCTGGAGGTGCCGGTACAGATCCGCCCGCATCTCCGCCTCGACGTGCGACAGCGGGCGCGCCACCAGCCACCGCCGGAACCCGAACAGCAGCGCCTCCGCGAGCCCGAGCAGCAGCAGGTACAGCGCGCCGAGCCACACCCCCGCCGGGTCCCGGTCGGCGACCGGCCCGTCCACCAGCCACTTCAGCACGAGCGGGATGACCAGGCCGATGCAGGACGCCAGGACCGCGACGAACGCGGCGGTGAACAGACGCGCCCGCACGGGCCGCACGTACGGCCACAGCCGCAGCAACGTGCGCACGGTGGAACGGGTTTCGGGGGGAGGAGGTGTCGTGGCCATCAGCAGTGAGCCTACGGACGACCACGGACACTTCCCACCGAGTTTCGGCCGGACCCGCCTCCGCCGAAGGTCCTACGACCTGCGCGTTCGCGCGGTCGCCCGCGCGGGTCCCGGCAGCCGCGTCACTCCGGCGGCCGATCGTCCGGCGGCCCCGCTCACCGCACCCGCAGCAGCAGGACCGTCCGCCCCGGCACCGTGATCCGTGTGCCGGCGGGGTGCTCCACGCCCGGTGCCGCGGCCTGCTCCTCCCGCCCCGTGTCGACGAGGACCTCGTACCGGTCGGCCCACGGCGGCCCCGGCAGGGTGAAGGGCACCGGGGCGGCGCCGGCGTGCAGGACCGCGAGAAAGCTGTCGTCGAGGACCTGCGCACCCCGCTCGTCGCGGCCCGGGATGTCCCGCCCGGAGAGGTACATGCCGAGCGTGGCGGCGGGCGCGAACCAGTCGCCCTGCGTCATCTCCGTGCCCTCGGGGGTGAACCACGCCAGGTCGCGCAGCCCGTCGGCGGAGTGGGCGCGGCCCGAGAAGAAGGCGCGGCGGCGCAGGACCGGGTGGCGGTGGCGCAGCGCGATCAGCCGGGAGGTCAGCTCGAACAGGTTCCGCCACCCGGGGTCGTCGAGCAGACCCCAGTCCACCCAGCCGATCTCGTTGTCCTGGCAGTAGGCGTTGTTGTTGCCGCCCTGGGTGCGGCCCATCTCGTCGCCCGCGACCAGCATCGGCACCCCCGTCGACAGGAGCAGCGTGGTCATCAGGTTCCGCAGCTGGCGCCGCCGCAGCGTGAGCACGCCCTCGTCGTCGGTATCGCCCTCGGCACCGCAGTTCCAGGAGCGGTTGTCGTCCGAGCCGTCCCGGTTGCCCTCGCCGTTGGCCTCGTTGTGCTTGCGCTCGTACGACACCACGTCGCGCAGCGTGAAACCGTCGTGCGCCGTCACGAAGTTGACCGAGGCGTAGGGGCGCCGCCCGCCCCAGGCGTACAGGTCGCTGGAGCCCGAGAGCCGGTAGCCCATCTCGCGCACGTCGGGCAGCGCGTGCCGCCAGAAGTCGCGCACGGCGTTGCGGTACCGGTCGTTCCACTCCGTCCACAGCGGCGGGAACGCGCCCACCTGGTAGCCGCCGCTGCCCACGTCCCACGGTTCGGCGATCAGCTTCACCCGGCGCAGCACCGGGTCCTGGGCGATCACCGCGAGGAACGGGGAGAGCATGTCGACGTCGTGCATCGAGCGGGCCAACGCCGCCGCCAGGTCGAAGCGGAAGCCGTCCACGCCCATCTCGGTGACCCAATAGCGCAGCGAGTCGGTGATCAGGCGCAGCACGTGCGGCTGCACCACGTGCAGGGTGTTGCCGCAGCCGGTGTAGTCGGCGTAGCGACGGGCGTCCGGCTGGAGGCGGTAGTAGCCGCGGTTGTCGATGCCCTTCAGGGAGAGCGTCGGGCCGAGTTCCCCCGCCTCGGCGGTGTGGTTGTAGACCACGTCGAGGACGACCTCGATGCCGGCCGCGTGCAGGGCGCGCACCATCCGCTTGAACTCGCCGACCTGCTGCCCCGCCGTGCCGGAGGCCGCGTAGCCGGCGTGCGGGGCGAAGTAGCCGACGGAGTTGTAGCCCCAGTAGTTGCGCAGGCCCCGGCGCAGCAGGTGGTCCTCGTGCGCGAACTGGTGCACCGGCAGCAGCTCCACGGCCGTCACGCCCAGCTTCACCAGGTGCTCGATCGCCGCCGGGTGCGCAAGGCCCGCGTAAGTGCCGCGCAGCTCCTCGGGGATGCCGGGATGCCGCCGGGTGAACCCCTTGACGTGCAGCTCGTAGATCACCGAGTCCGCCCAGGGCGTCTTCGGCCGGCGGTCGTCGGACCAGTCGTCGTCGTCATGGACCACGACGCCCTTCGGCACGTACGGCGCGGAGTCCCGGTCGTCGCGCACCGTGTCCGCCACGTGCTGCTCCGGCCAGTCGCGCACGTGTCCGTACACCTCGGGCGCCAGACCGCCGCCGGCGAAGTCGCCGTCCACCGCGCGGGCGTACGGGTCGAGCAGCAGCTTGGCCGGGTTCCAGCGGGCGCCGGTCCAGGGGTCCCAGCGGCCGTGCACCCGGTAGCCGTAGCGCTGGCCCGGCCTCACCCCCGGCACGAAGCCGTGCCATATCTCGTGCGTCAGCTCGGTGAGCCGGGCCCGCGTCTCCCGGCCCCGCTCGTCGAACAGGCACAGCTCGACACCCTCCGCTCCACCCGCCCACAACGCGAAGTTCGTCCCCGCCACCCCGTCCGGGCCCACCCGGAACCGGGCGCCCAGCGGCGTCGGCGTGCCCGGCCGCACCGGCACCGCGAGCGGCTGCGCCGCCGCCCGGGCGCCGCCCACGACGACGGCCGGGCGTGCCCCGTTCCCGGTGGCCCGCTCCCCGGCCACCGCCTCCTGCTCGGCTGCGCTGGACACCTTTCAGCCTCCCGCGGCTCGTGGAACGACGGGGGACGGAGAGACCGGCCCGTGTGTCGGCCCGGGCCGCGGCTCCCCGGCGCGTCGTCCTCCCCACTGTTCTGCCCACAGCGTGCCTCGCACTCACGTTTCCCCGGGAGGCGGCATGGTCGTTTCCCCACGCGCGGGCCCGTCGTTGGGTACCGCGTGAGGCACGTACAAGGGCGCGCACGGCGCGCGAGGGCCGCACTGGCCGCCGTAGTGACATGGGCAGGACTGCTGGCCGGGGCCGCCGGCTGCACCCCGGACGGGCCGGTGGCCGGGGTGTTCGGAGCTCCGGCCACCGAGGACGTCGTCCGGGTCACCCCCGCGGACGGCGCCAGGAACGTGCGCCCCGGGCACGCGCTGCGCGTGCGGGTGCAGCGGGGGCGGCTGGAGTCGGTGAAGGTGGTCAGGTCGCAGGACGCGCGGGAGACCCGGGTGCCGGGGCAGATCTCCGCCGACGGCAGGACCTGGAAGCCGGACGACGACCGGTTGGCGCTGGCCGCCAGGTACACGGTCGACGCGGTGGCCCGGGACGGCTCGGGGCGCCGCTCCGCCCGCCACACCACCTTCACCACGTACGTCCCCGACAAGCGCTACATCGGCTACGTCGCCCCGGAGAACCGCTCCACGGTCGGTACCGGGATGATCGTCTCCCTGGCGTTCAACCGTGAGATCGCGCACCGCGCGGCGGTCGAACGCGCGGTCCGCGTCACGGCGCGCCCGCCCGTGGAGATCCGCCCGCACTGGTTCGGGCGCTCCCGCCTCGACTTCCGCCCCGAGCACTACTGGAAACCGGGCACCCGGGTCACCGTCGAGCTGCGCCTGCGCGACGTCGAGGGGGCGCCGGGGGTGTACGGCCTCCAGCACCGCACCTTCACCTTCACCGTCGGCCGCAGCCAGGTCTCCCGGGTCGACGCGTCCCGGCACACCATGCAGGTCAGGCGGGACGGAGAGCTGCTGGCCACGGTGCCGGTGACGGCGGGCGCACCGAAGACCACCACCTACAACGGCAGGATGGTGATCACCGAGATGCTCGAGGTCACCCGGATGGACAGCCGCACGGTGGGCTTCGGCGGCGAGTACGACATCCCGGACGTCCCGCACGCCATCCGCCTGACCGACTCCGGCACCTTCCTGCACGGCAACTACTGGGCCCCGGACGACGTCTTCGGCCGCACCAACGTCAGCCACGGCTGCATCGGCCTGCGCGACGTGAAGGGTGGCGGTCCGGACACCCCGGCGGGCTGGTTCTTCGACCGCAGCCTGGTCGGAGACGTCGTTGAGGTGATCAACAGCAAGGACCGGAAGGTCGCCCCGGACAACGGGCTCGGCGGCTGGAACATGGGCTGGAAGGAGTGGAAGGCGGGCAGCGCCGTGAAGTGACCCGTCGGCCGAACGGCCGACGGCGGCCCAGCCGCGCCCGGACGGGAGGAGTTCCCGCGCCCGGATCGGGAGGAGTACCGCGCCCCGAGGTGAACCGGGCCCGCTCCCCGGTCGTGTTACCCGAACACACGCGACCGGCCGGTGCCGCGGGCACCGGCGAAAGGAGCAGTGCGTCCCTTGCCCACCGACCACGCTTGCCACGCGGCCGCCGAGCGGGCCGCGCACGGCCTCACCCCGGTGCGCTCCGTGCTGGTGCCCGCGGACCCCTCGGAGCACGCGGCCGCCGAGGTCATGCCCGTCGTCCTGCGGAACCATCTGGGCGCGAACGCCGGACCGCCACGGGCGGCGGCCAGGCGTCCGGTGCGGGTGGGCGTCGCCACGGGTGCGGCCGTCCTCCTGATGTGCCTGGACGGCCTCCGCGCGGAGGTGTCCGGGGAGATGGCCGCCTGGCACGCGGATCTGGGCCGTCGGCTGCACGAGGCGCTGGCCGAACCACGCGCCCCCGGGCGGGCCACCGACGTCTGGCAGTCCCTCGCCGCTCTGCAGCGGCGGGCGCACGAGACCCTGATCACCGTGGCTGACGGTGACCGGCGCGGACCGGCGGGGCCGCGGCTGCTCGTCGCCCGGCTCGCCCTCCTGGAGGACGCCGTCACGGGTGCCCTGCGCAGGAGCGCCGTCCCGGCCGCGACGGCCGACGGCTGCGCGCACGAACTGGCGGCCGCCACCGGCTCCCTGTTCGGACTGGATCCGTCCCGGGACCGGGGCGCTGACGGGTAGCACCGGCAACCGAACGCGAGAGGGCGCGGTTGGGACGGAACGGTGACAAACGCGCGACGTCAACCAGTCTGACCATCTGGTTACTATGCGCCGGAGCGCGCGAGGGGCGCGCTGGGGTGCGGGTCGGCCAGGCCCGCCGAGGGGAGAGCAAGTTGAACGTGGGGCCGATACGGGGGGCGTCGGTGGACGCGTGGCGGCGAGGCGGAAGGAAACTGGCGGCGCTGGCACTCGGCGTGATGCTGGCGGTCACCGCCTGCGGCGGCGGGGGAAAGGACTCCGGCTCCGGCAAGGGCGACGGCAAGGGCAGGGATTCCTCCGCGGCGCAGAGCAAGCAGTCGGAGGCGGTCATCGCCATCGCACCCGAGGACGGCGCGAAGTCCGTCGGGACCAGCGGCGTGCTGAAGGTCGGCGCCACCAGGGGCAAGCTGACCGAGGTCGTCGTCAAGGACCCCGACGGCGAGCGCATAGAGGGCGAGATCTCCGGTGACGGCGCCACCTGGACGCCGTCCACCCACCTGGCCGCCTCCACCCGGTACACCGTGCACGCGGTCGCCAAGGACTCCGAGGGCCGCACGGCCGCCGAGGACTCCGGCTTCACCACCCTGACGCCCCGCAACACCTTCATCGGCAGCTTCACCCCCGAGGACGGCTCGAAGGTCGGCGTCGGGATGCCGTTCTCCGTCCGCTTCACCCGGGGCATCACCAACCCGGACGACGTCGAGAAGGCCATCCGCATCACGACCGAGCCGGCCGTCGAGGTCGAGGGCCACTGGTTCGGCAACGACCGCCTCGACTTCCGCCCCGAGAAGTACTGGAAGGCCGGCACCAAGGTCACCGTCGACCTCAACCTCGACGGCGTGGAGGGCCGCCCCGGCGTCTACGGCGAGCAGGACAAGAGGATCTCCTTCACCATCGGCCGCAGCCAGGTGTCCGTCGTCGACGCCAAGAAGCTCACGATGAAGGTCACCCGCGACGGGAAGCTCGTCAAGACCGTTCCGGTCACCACCGGTGCCCCCGGCTACGAGACCTGGAACGGCCAGATGGTCATCAGCGAGAAGCTCACCGTGACCCGCATGAACGGCGACACGGTCGGCTACGGCGGCGAGTACGACATCAAGGACGTCCCGCACGCCATGCGCCTGAGCACGTCCGGCACCTTCATCCACGGCAACTACTGGGGCGGCGACGCCTTCGGCAACCGCAACGCCAGCCACGGCTGCGTCGGCCTGCGCGACGTGCGCGGCGGCTGGGACAAGAAGGCCCCGGCCGCCTGGTTCTTCGACAACTCCATGCTCGGCGACGTCGTGATCGTCAAGAACAGCGACGACGCCACCATCGCCCCGGACAACGGCCTCAACGGCTGGAACATGTCCTGGGAGGAGTGGAAGGCGTAGGACGCGGCACCACCAGCGCGGCCCCGGTGTGAGGTACGGCACCGGGGCCGCAGCCGTTAGTCGCCGTTAACCTGCTGGCATGACCGTACACCTCGAAGTCGCAGGCGGCGTCGGCACGCTGCGCCTGGACCGCCCGCCCATGAACGCGCTGGACATCGCCACGCAGGACCGGCTGAAGGAACTCGCCGAGGAGGCCACGCGTCGCGACGACGTGCGCGCCGTGGTGATCTACGGCGGGGAGAGGGTGTTCGCGGCGGGCGCGGACATCAAGGAGATGCAGGCGATGGACCACACCGCGATGGTCCTGCGCGCCCGCGCCCTCCAGGACTCCTTCACCGCCGTGGCCCGCATCCCGAAGCCGGTCGTGGCCGCCGTGACCGGGTACGCGCTCGGCGGCGGCTGCGAGCTCGCGCTGTGTGCCGACTACCGTATCGCCGGCGAGAACGCCAAGCTCGGCCAGCCCGAGATCCTGCTCGGCCTCATCCCGGGGGCCGGCGGCACCCAGCGGCTGGCGCGCCTGGTCGGCCCGTCCAAGGCGAAGGACCTCATCTTCACCGGCCGTCAGGTGAAGGCCGCCGAGGCGCTGGCCATCGGCCTGGTGGACCGCGTGGTCCCCGCTGCCGAGGTCTACGAGCAGGCCCACGCCTGGGCCGCGAAGCTGGCGCAGGGACCGGCGATCGCGCTGCGTGCGGCCAAGGAGTCGATCGACACGGGTCTGGAGACGGACATCGACACCGGCCTCGCCGTCGAACGCAACTGGTTCGCGGGCCTGTTCGCCACCGAGGACCGTGAGCGGGGGATGCGCAGCTTCGTCGAGGAGGGCCCCGGCAAGGCGAAGTTCCTCTGATTCCACGGGTCGTGGCGGGTCCGGTGATTTTTCTGTCTCCGGCCCTTGCAATTGACGCGATGTCTGATCAGGGTCCCTCGATGGGGCAGTTTATGGGAGCCTTAACGCACCCTTAAGCCTGCCGTGTCGAGGGAGCCCGTCGATTGCCTTCCCGTGAGCCGTTGCCGCAGCTCAGATGGTCCGTAGACGGCTCCGAAGTGCCGTCGGCATATGCCGGACGCCTGATGCGGAAGGGGGGCGCGAGGGGGGCGCATTCCCTTGGAACGACCCCGGAGAACCCTTCCGGCAGCCATGATGGGGCCATGGCGGGGCTGGAGGGCATGGAACAGCCGCGGGGAGTCGGACGGGCGACCGCGTCGCGCTGGTCGCCGACGGTCGAGGACGAACGCGCCCTGAAGGTACTGGAGTTGTACGGTGACCCGGCGGAGTCGGAGGTGCCGCTGCCGTCCCGCCCCGAGTCCGCCGCCACGGCCCGCCGACTGACCCAGGTCGTCGTCCTGCGTCACTGGGGCCTCACCCCCAAGACCACCGAGGACGCCGTCCTGCTCGTCTCCGAGCTCGTCGGCAACGCCGTGCGTCACACCGGTGCCCGGGTCTTCGGCCTCCGGCTGCGCCGCCGCCGCGGCTGGATCCGCGTCGAGGTCCGCGACCCCTCCCGGGCCCTGCCCTGTCTGATGCCGGTACAGGAACTCGACATCAGCGGCCGGGGCCTCTTCCTCGTCGACACCCTCGCCGACCGCTGGGGCGTCGACCTGCTTCCGCGCGGCAAGACCACGTGGTTCGAGATGCGCGTGGCGGACCGCTGAGGCTCCGCCCGCCTCCGCGGGGTCTCCACACCCGCACCTCCTCCCGCCGCACGCGGGCCCTCACCGTCCCGGGACGGCCCGGGTCACGGCCCCCTCCACGGTGGGCGGGAGGCCCGTCCGGCAGTGCGAATCGGCCGCCGAGGGACGACGGCACGTGCCGGTGAGCGCCACCGAACCCGTGCGTGCACACCTTCGGCCACCCGTCCCACCCGGGCGCCCGGCCGACGTCCTGCGCACGCCTGTCGCGGACGCCGCCCGGCCGCCGTACGGGCGGCTCGTAGGGGCGGTTAATCTGACCTGCGTCATCAGGACTCCAGGGGAGTCCGGCAGAACACCGGAAGACTAGACACAAAGGGGCGGATCGGTGGCGGACATCGAGGAAGCGCGCAAGCAGTTCGAGCGGATCGATACGGACGGGGACGGGGTCATCACCGCTGCCGAGTTCAAGACCGCCCTGGCCCAGGGCGGTGACTGGAACGTGACCGAGGCGGTCGCGGAGGCCGTCATCGCCTCCCGCGACCTGAACGGCGACAAGGTCCTGTCCTTCGACGAGTTCTGGGCCCACCTGAACAAGTAGGGACACGTCGAGGGGGCCCGGTCGGCACACGGCGGACCGGGCCCTTCGCCATGCCGGCCGGCCCCGCCACCACCACGGCCGGGACCCGTCCGGTCGCCGCCCGACCCGGAATAGCCCACCGCACGAGGATGTTGGTGCCGACCACGGCGGCCGCGCACGGAGCCGCGGCGGACATCGACCACTGGAAGGGCGAGGCGAGCGGGACATGAGGATCGGCATCATCGGCGCGGGGAACATCGGCGGCAACCTGACACGGCGGCTCACCGCCCTCGGCCACGACGTCTCCGTCGCCAACTCGCGCGGCCCCCACACGCTGACGGACCTGGCCGAGGAGACCGGCGCGACGCCGGTGCGGGCCGAGGATGCGGCGCGCGGAGCGGATGTCGTGGTCGTCGCAGTCCCGCTGAGGGCCGTGCCGAACCTGCCCGCCGGCCTCCTCGACGACGCCGCGCGGGACGTCGCCGTCATCGACACCGGCAACTACTACCCCCAGCGGGACGGGAGGATCGCGCCGATCGAGGACGACGGCATCACCGAGAGCCGCTGGACGGAACGCCAGCTGGGTCACCCGGTGATCAAGGCCTTCAGCGGCACCTACGCCCAGGACATCCTGACCCGTCCCCGCCCGGCCGGTGATCCCGGCCGCCTGGCGCTCCCGGTGGCCGGTGACGACGAGGCGGCCAAGGGCAGGGTCCGGGCCCTGATCGACGAGCTCGGCTTCGACACGGTCGACGCCGGCGGTCTCGACGCGTCCTGGCGCCAGCAGCCCGGCACTCCCGTCTACGGCCTGCGCGCGGGGGTCGGGGCCGTCGTCGAGGCCCTCGCCGAGGCATCCCCGGAACGCACGCCGGAGTTCCGGGCGTAGCGGTGTCCCGGAACGTCCTCAGGCGGAGTCGCCGGAGGGCGTGCCGGGTTTCGTGTGGAGCACCTCGCGCGCCTGGTCCGCCGCGCGGATGATGCTCTCGGAGACGAAATCGACGAAGCGGGCGATGTTCTCCAGGCGTGCGGCGGCCGGGGTGTCGGAGCCCAGGATGCCGACGCCCTGCCGGGCGACCTCCCCCAGTTGGGCGGTGGAGCGGGCGCTGGCCATCATCGACTGGTACATGACGTCGTCGTCGACGGCGTAGCGCTCACGGCGGCGTTCGTCGCGTTCGCGGCGGATGAGGCCCTGGCTCTCCAGGAACCCGACCGCCTTGGAGACGGACGCCCGGCTGACCTGGAGGCGCTCGGCGAGTTCGGCCGCGGTGAGGCTGCCCGCGTCGGTGGTGTAGAGGCAGGTCAGCAGCCGGGCCGTCATCTTGGTCAGGCCGGACTCCATGAGGACGGTGGTGAGCATCTCCTCGTACTCGCGCACCGCCTCGGCGTCCCGCCCGGGGGCGTGCGGGGGAGTGCTCGGGTCCCGGGGCACGGCCTGCCTGCGCCGGTGGGCGCGGCGCTCGGTGGCGCGGTGCGCCAGGTCGGCGCGGTAACCGGTGGGGCCGCCGTTGCGCATCACCTCGCGCGTGACCGTGGAAGTGGGGCGGTCGAGGCGCCGCGCGATCTCCGCGTAGGCGAGGCCGTCGGCCAGTCCCAGCGCGATCTGCTGGCGTTCCTGCTGGGTGAGCCTGCCTCCCGGCACTGCGGCCTCCTTCTCGGTCCGTGATGTCTCCACCATAGCGTTCAGCTCCTCTCATTGCAACGAATGGCGAGGGAGTTGTTGCGTTAGAACTCCGACGGTTGCAACGATTTCAAGCCTGTGACCTGCGCTTATGATGATAGGATGCAACGACACTGTTGCCCAATCCGTGAATGCAACATAGCGTTTCTCTCGTCGGAAACACCGGACCGAAGGAGCGCGCCATGCAGAAGTTCGACACCCCCACCCCGATCTCCGCCATCGTCGCCGTCCCCGCGGGACGCATCCGGCTGATCGCCGCCGACCGGGCCGACACCACGGTGGAGGTCCTGCCCGCGAACTCCGCCAAGGGCCGCGACGCGAAGGCGGCCGAGCGGACCGCGGTCGAGTACGGCGACGGTGTCCTGCGGATCCAGCTCTCGGCGGAGGACACGCTGCTGGGCCCCTCCGGATCGGTCGAGGTGACCGTCCGGCTGCCCACCGGCTCCCATGTCGAGGGGAGGGCGGACGGTGCCGAACTGCGCGCCGTCGGGCGGTTCGGCGACATCGTCTTCGACGGGGCGTACGGCGCGACCAAGCTCGACGAGGCGGCGAGCGTGCGGCTCACCGCCCATGCCGGTGACATCACGGTCGGCCGCCTGGGCGGCCCCGCTGAGATCAGCACCCAGAAGGGCGACATCCGCATCGCCGAGGCCGGGCGCGGCACGGTCGTGCTGCGCACCCGGATGGGCGATGTGTCGGTCGGCGCCGCCGCCGGGGTCTCCGCCTCCCTGGACGCCGGCACCGGCTACGGCCGGATCCACAACGCGCTCGCCAACAGTGAGGGCGCCGCCGCCGGCCTGAGCATCCGGGCGACCACCGACCACGGCGACATCACCGCCCGCAGCCTCTGAGACCACCCAGCCTCGACAAGGAGCAGTACCTGTCATGACCGACCTGGCCATCGCGGCGCACGGGCTGCGCAAGTCCTACGGCGACAAGACTGTCCTCGACGGCGTCGACCTGGCCGTCCCCGAGGGCACCGTCTTCGCGCTGCTCGGCCCCAACGGCGCCGGCAAGACCACCGCCGTGAAGATCCTCTCCACCCTCGTCACCGCCGACGCCGGCGAGCTGCGCGTCGGCGGCCACGACCTGGCCACCGATCCGCAGGCGGTGCGCGCCGCGATCGGCGTCACCGGGCAGTTCTCCGCCGTCGACGGCCTGATCACCGGTGAGGAGAACATGCTCCTGATGGCGGACCTGCACCACCTCTCTCGGCGTGAGGGACGGCGGGTCGCGGCCGAGCTGCTGGAGCGTTTCGACCTCACCGCGGCCGCGAAGAAGCCCGCCTCCACCTACTCCGGCGGCATGAAGCGCCGCCTCGACATCGCCATGACCCTGGTCGGCAGCCCGCGGATCATCTTCCTCGACGAGCCGACCACCGGTCTGGACCCACGCAGCCGCCACACCATGTGGCAGATCATCCGTGAACTCGTCACGGGCGGCGTCACCGTCTTCCTCACCACCCAGTACCTGGAGGAGGCCGACCAGCTCGCCGACCGCATCGCCGTGCTCCACGACGGGAGCATCGCCGCCTCGGGCACCGCCGAGGAGCTGAAGCGGCTGGTCCCCGGCGGGCACGTCCGGCTCGGGTTCACCGACCCGGCGGTCTACCGGTCGGCCGCGTCCGCCCTGCAGGAGGCCGTCCGTGACGACGAGGCGCTGGTACTCCAGGTCCCCGGCGACGGCAGCCAGCGGGCTTTGCGCTCCCTGATCGACCGGCTCGACGCGGCCCGAGCCGAGGCTGACCGGCTGACCGTGCACACCCCCGACCTCGACGACGTGTTCTTCGCCCTGACCGGCGACGCCACCCCCGCCCACCAGCCCGAGGAGGCTGCCCGATGAGCTCCCCCCTGGCTCCCGCCCGCCCCAGCCGGATCCCCCTCGCGGTACGCGACTCGTCGACGATGCTGCGCCGCAACCTGCTGCATGCCCGGCGCTACCCGTCCCTCACCCTGAACCTGCTGCTCACGCCGATCACGCTGCTGTTGCTGTTCGTCTACATCTTCGGCGACGTGATGGGCTCGGGCATCGGCGGCGGGGGCGCGGACCGCTCCGACTACATCGCGTACATCGTCCCGGGCCTGCTGCTGATGACCATCGGCAGCACCGTGATCGGGACCGCGGTGTCCGTCGCCAACGACATGACCGAGGGCATCGTCGCCCGCTTCCGCACGATGGCGATCCACCGCGGGTCGGTGCTGGTCGGGCACGTCCTCGGCAGTGTGCTCCAGTCGGTCATGAGCGTGGTCCTCGTGGGAGCCGTCGCCGTGGCCATCGGCTTCCGGTCCACCGACGCCACGGTCCTGGAGTGGCTGGCGGCGCTCGGGCTGCTCGTGCTCTTCGCCCTGGCACTCACCTGGATCGCGGTCGGCATGGGCCTGGTCAGCCCGAACGCCGAGGCCGCGAGCAACAACGCGATGCCGATGATCCTGCTGCCGCTCCTGTCCAGCGCCTTCATCCCGGTCGACACCATGCCCGGCTGGTTCCGGCCGATCGCCGAGTACCAGCCGTTCACGCCGGCCATCGAGACGCTGCGCGGGCTGCTGCTCGACAGCCCGATCGGCCACAACGGGTGGCTCGCGGTCGCCTGGTGCCTGGGTCTCGCGGTGCTCGGCCACCTCTGGTCGACCTCCACGTTCAACCGCGACCCGAAGTAGGCGCGTGACCGACGGCCACCCCCCGCGCTCAGGCGCCGGGGGTGGCCCACTCCTTGAGCGCCGCCTTGCTGGAGAAGGCGGCGACGTTCTTGTCGAGGGGGTCGTCGGTGTACTGGTGGAAGCGCCATGCGGCCTTGATGCGCGGCTTGCCCGCGGTGACGTAGTCGGCGATCCACAGGCCGTCACCCGCGTAGGACGTGGTGTCGACGTTGAGCCAGAAGTCCCGGTTGCAGTAGAGGATCACCCTGTGGTGCGGCCGCAGCTCCTTCACCTTCCGGATGAACCGGTCCTTCTCCGCGTTGCTCGCGTGGGTGCCCTCGCCCGTCGTCTCCCAGTCGACGGCGAGGATGTCGCCCCGCTTCCCCGGTACCTCGCTCACGAAGTGCTCCGCCTGGGCCGTGAGGTGGCCCGGCCAGAGGAAGTGGTAGAAGCCGACGGCCAGCCCGGCCTCGCGGGCGGTCCTCGTCTGGGCGGAGAGCCGGGGGTTGGTGTACGAACGGCCCTCCGTCGCCTTGACGAAGACGAAGGACAGGCCGTCGGTGTCGTACGAGGAGGGCTGGTACGAGCTCACGTCGATGCCGCGCAGCATGGGGGTCTCCCGTGAAGTGCCGTGGGGACGGGAGTTGGTGTTATTCCCCCGACGCAACGGACTTGACCCCAAAGCCCGTTGAGTGCTCAACAATCGTCAGCCGGCACTCAGCACCGGTCATTCAGCACTCAATGATGTTCACGGCCAGTCCGCCCCGGGCCGTCTCCTTGTACTTCACCGACATGTCCGCACCGGTGTCCTTCATGGTCTTGATGACCTTGTCCAGGGAGACCTTGTGCGAGCCGTCGCCACGCATCGCCATCCTCGCGGCCGTGACCGCCTTCACCGCGGCCATGCCGTTGCGCTCGATGCACGGGATCTGGACCAGCCCCCCGACCGGGTCGCAGGTCAGGCCGAGGTTGTGCTCCATGCCGATCTCCGCGGCGTTCTCCACCTGCTCCGGAGTGCCGCCCAGGACCTCGGCCAGGGCGCCCGCGGCCATCGAGCAGGCGGAGCCGACCTCGCCCTGGCAGCCGACCTCGGCGCCGGAGATGGAGGCGTTCTCCTTGAAGAGCATGCCGATCGCGCCGGCCGCGAGAAGGAAGCGGACCACACCGTCCTCGTCGGCGCCGGGCACGAAGTTGATGTAGTAGTGCAGCACCGCCGGGATGATGCCCGCCGCGCCGTTGGTCGGGGCGGTGACGACCCGGCCGCCGGCCGCGTTCTCCTCGTTCACGGCCATGGCATACAGGGTGATCCACTCCATGGCCAGGGCCTGCGGGTCGCCCTCCGAGCGCAGCTTGCGCGCGGTGTTCGCGGCGCGGCGGCGGACCTTCAGGCCGCCCGGCAGGATGCCCTCGCGGGACATGCCGCGCGCCACGCACTCGCGCATCACCCGCCAGATCTCCAGCAGGCCCTCGCGGATCTCCTCCTCGGTCCGCCAGGCGCGCTCGTTCTCCAGCATCAGGGAGGAGATGGACAGGCCGGTCTCCCGGGTGAGGCGCAGCAGTTCGTCGCCCGTGCGGAAGGGGTACTTCAGGACGGTGTCGTCGAGCTTGATGCGGTCCGCGCCCACGGCCTCCTCGTCGACGACGAATCCGCCGCCCACCGAGTAGTACGTCTTGGACAGCAGCTCCGTACCGGAGGCGTCGTGCGCCCACAGGGTCATGCCGTTGGCGTGGTACGGCAGCGCTTTGCGGCGGTGCAGCACCATGTCGTCGTCGAAGCGGAAGGCGATCTCGTGCTCGCCCAGGAGGCTCAGCCGGCCGTTGGCCTTGATCCTCTCCACGCGCTCGTCGGCCGTCTCCACGTCCACCGTGCGGGGCGAGTCGCCCTCCAGGCCGAGCAGCACCGCCTTGGGGGTGCCGTGGCCGTGGCCGGTGGCGCCCAGGGAGCCGTACAGCTCGGCGCGCACGGAGGCGACGGAGGCCAGCAGGTCCTCGTTGCGCAGCCGCCGGGAGAACATGCGGGCCGCCCGCATGGGGCCGACGGTGTGCGAGCTGGACGGGCCGATGCCGACCGAGAACAGGTCGAAGACCGAGATGGCCACGGGGGGACTCCTAGGGGTTCGGCGGACGGCGCTGTCCACCGGCGGGAGGGTGGTTCACAGGGGGTGTCGCTGACGCGGTTCACATGTGGGGTGCCGCTCGCGCGGCTCACGGTGCGGGGCACCGCGCACACTGGTCCAGTGTGCGCGGTGCCCCGGACATCCGTACGACGAAAAGCGTACGAAATTACTTCAGACCGGGGTACAGCGGGTGCTTCTCGGCGAGTGCCGTGACCCGGGCCCGGAGCGCCGTCGCGTCGTAGGACGGCTTGAGCGTCTCGGCGATGACGTCCGCCACCTCGGCGAAGTCCTCGGCCCGGAAGCCGCGGGTGGCCAGCGCGGGCGTGCCGATGCGCAGGCCCGAGGTGACCATCGGCGGGCGCGGGTCGTTCGGGATCGCGTTGCGGTTGACCGTGATGCCGACCTCGTGGAGACGGTCCTCGGCCTGCTGCCCGTCCAGCTCGGAGTTGCGCAGGTCGACCAGGACCAGGTGCACGTCCGTGCCGCCGGACAGCACGTCCACGCCCACGGCCTTGACGTCGTCCTCGACCAGGCGCTCGGCCAGGATGCGGGCACCCTCCAGGGTGCGGCGCTGGCGCTCCTTGAACTCCTCCGAGGCGCAGACCTTGAAGGCCACCGCCTTGGCGGCGATCACGTGCTCCAGCGGACCGCCCTGCTGGCCGGGGAACACCGCGGAGTTGATCTTCTTGGCCAGCTCGGCCGTGGAGAGGATCACACCGCCGCGCGGGCCGCCCAGCGTCTTGTGGGTGGTGGTCGTCACCACGTGGGCGTGCGGCACCGGGTTCGGGTGCAGACCCGCCGCGACCAGACCGGCGAAGTGCGCCATGTCGACCATGAGGTACGCGCCCACCTCGTCCGCGATCCGGCGGAACGCGGCGAAGTCCAGCTGCCGCGGGTAGGCAGACCAGCCGGCGACGATCAGCTTCGGCTTGTTCTCCTTGGCGAGCCGCTCGACCTCGGCCATGTCGACCTGGCCGTCGTCGCCGACGTGGTAGGCGACGACGTCGTAGAGCTTGCCGGAGAAGTTGATCTTCATTCCGTGGGTCAGGTGCCCGCCGTGCGCGAGGTTCAGGCCCATGATCGTGTCGCCCGGCTTGAGCAGCGCGAACATCGCGGCGGCGTTGGCCTGCGCGCCCGAGTGCGGCTGGACGTTGGCGTGCTCGGCGCCGAAGAGTTCCTTGACGCGGTCGATGGCGATCTGCTCGACCACGTCGACGTGCTCGCAGCCGCCGTAGTAGCGGCGGCCGGGGTAGCCCTCGGCGTACTTGTTGGTGAGGACCGAGCCCTGGGCCTCCATGACCGCCACGGGAGCGAAGTTCTCCGAGGCGATCATCTCGAGGGTGGACTGCTGACGGTGCAGCTCGGCGTCGACCGCGGCGGCCACCGCCGGGTCGAGCTCGTGCAGGGGTGTGTTCAGAAGCGACATGCTGCTACGACTCCTCAGCCGGCGATCTCGGCGTCGTACTCGTCCGCGGACAGCAGGTCGGCCGGCTCCTCGGTGACCCGCACCTTGAACAGCCAGCCACCCTCGAACGGGGCGGAGTTGACCAGCGACGGGTCGTTCACCACGTCCTCGTTGACCTCGGTGATCTCACCGCTGACCGGGGAGTACAGGTCACTGACCGACTTGGTCGACTCCAGTTCGCCGCAGGTCTCGCCCGCGGTCACCGTGTCGCCGACCTCGGGGAGCTGGACGAAGACGACGTCGCCGAGCGCGTTGGCCGCGTGCTCCGTGATGCCGACCGTCGACACGCCGTCCTCGGCGGCCGACAGCCACTCGTGCTCCTTGCTGTAACGCAGCTGCTGGGGGTTGCTCATGGCCAGAATTCTCCTGTACGCGGGGGACTGCTGATGAATGGGGGACTGCGGGAAGCGCATGTGAGCAGGCACGACGTGCCCCGACTCACGGGTGGGAGGTGTCCCGGGACGGCCGGTGACGGCGCACGGGCCGCCTACGACCGCTCAGGGCCGCCGACGGCCCGCGGCCGTCGATTTACCGCCTACGACGGTGTCACTTCTGCCGCTTGTAGAAGGGCAGCGCCACGACCTCGTACGGCTCGTGACTGCCCCGGATGTCCACGCCCACACCGGGCGTGCCCGGCGCCGCGTGCGCCGCGTCGACGTAGGCCATCGCGATCGGCCGGCCCAGCGTCGGGGAGGGGGCACCGGAGGTCACCTCGCCCACGACCTCGCCGCCGGCGACGACCGCGTAGCCGGCGCGCGGGACCCGGCGGCCCTCGGCGACCAGGCCGACCAGGACGCGCGGCGGGTTCTGCTCGGCCCGGGCGGCGGCCTCGGTGAGGGCGGCGCGGCCCACGAAGTCGCCCTCCTTCTCGAACTTGACCACCCGGCCCAGACCGGCGTCGAAGGGCGTCAGGGAGGTGGTCAGCTCGTGCCCGTACAGCGGCATGCCCGCCTCCAGGCGCAGCGTGTCCCGGCAGGACAGCCCGCACGGCACCAGGCCGACGCCCTCGCCCGCCTTGGTCAGCGCCTGCCACAGCTCCAC
Source organism: Streptomyces sp. NPDC005931 (assembly GCF_042871235.1). Taxonomy (NCBI): domain Bacteria; kingdom Bacillati; phylum Actinomycetota; class Actinomycetes; order Kitasatosporales; family Streptomycetaceae; genus Streptomyces; species Streptomyces sp. NPDC005931. Next base: position 79,445 of record NZ_JBIAIG010000020.1, on the reverse strand, counting down.
CGCGTGCTCGGGCTTCACGAACAGCTCGAAGCCGTCCTCGCCGGTGTAGCCGGTACGGGCGACGAGGGCGGGCACGCCGGCGACCGTGCCGGGCAGACCGGCGTAGTACTTCAGGTCGTCCAGGTCGGCGTCGGTCAGCGAGGCGACGATGCCGGGGGCCTCGGGGCCCTGCACGGCGAGCAGCGCGTAGGCGTCGCGGTCGTCGCGGACCTCGGCGTCGAAGCCGCCCGAGCGCTCGCGCAGCGCGTCCAGCACCACCTGGGCGTTGGAGGCGTTGGCGACCACCATGAACTCGGCCTCGGCGAGCCGGTAGACGATCAGGTCGTCCAGGATGCCGCCGTCCTCGCGGCAGATCATGGTGTAGCGGGCGCGGCCGGGCTTGACGCCGCCGATGTTGCCCACCAGCGCGTAGTCCAGCAGGGCGGCCGCCTGCGGGCCGGTGACGGTGATCTCGCCCATGTGCGAGAGGTCGAAGAGGCCCGCCCTCGTGCGCACGGCGTTGTGCTCGTCGCGCTCGGAGCCGTAGCGCAGCGGCATGTCCCAGCCGGCGAAGTCGGTCATCGTCGCGCCGAGCGAACGATGCAGCTCGTCGAGCGCGGTGCGGCGGAGTTCGGTACTGCTCATCGGTCGGTCTCCCAAGGCGATGGGGTACCCCCGCGCGGAAGCCGGGCGGGGGAGGGCGAGGACGTTCCTCCCCATCTGTCATCGGAACCTGAGAGGTTCGCCATGACCGTCCGCGCAGGGGACGGGGCACGGCTTGCACCTTGGGTGGGGCCGCTGGAGCACTGCTGCAGCGGCCCGCTTTTCAGATGTGCCTCGCCCGCGCGGTAACGGGGCCTGAGAGATTCAAGGGAGGGACTTGCTCCTTCGGCGCCCCGGCGGCAACAGTGCCGGGGACTCTCCCGCGCGGATTCAAACGGCCGGTATGCAGTTGGCGCGGACATCATTGCACGCATTCCCGGGGCACGGCAGGGGGACCCTTTCCAGGGGATGCTCAGGGTGCCCGGTCGGTCACGGCGGGCTGTGACAGGCCTGTGCCAGGAAACGGACCGAAACGAGAGACACCCGGCATTACCTTCTCTTTACACTCAGCGGGGACGGGACTCCACGACCTGGCCCCAGGGGAGGACGATCACGGTGAACACGACACCGGCGTACGCCGCCACCACCACGGGCGCGGCGCTGCCCGAGCAGCCGGCCGCCCCGGCGCGGGGGGCCCGCGGCGCCGGGCCGGCGCCCGTCGTCCGCGATCTGCGCGAGCGCGCCGGCCGCGGCCCGCACGCCCTGCTCTTCGGGCCCCGCGACGTCGTCGTGGTCACCGGACTGCCCGGCAGCGGCAAATCCACCCTGATGCGGCGCACCGTGCGCGGCACCCGGATCGACTCCCAGGACACCCGCGACCGCTGGGAGCGCCGTGTGCCGCGCCTCCTGCCGTACGGGGTGTACCGCCCGCTCGTCCGCCTCGCGCACTACGCCGGTCTGCGCCGCGCCCTGCGCACCGGCGAGGGCGTCGTCGTGCACGACTGCGGTACGCAGGCGTGGGTGCGCCGCTGGCTGGCCCGCGAGGCCCGGCGCCGGGGCGCCCGGCTGCATCTGCTGCTGCTCGACGTCGCGCCGACCGAGGCCCTCGCCGGGCAGCGCGAGCGGGGGCGCGGCGTCTCGCGCTACGCCTTCCTGCGCCACCGCGCGGCGAGCGACCGGCTGCTGCGGGCCGTCGAGCGGGGGGAGCTGCCCGCGGCCTGCGGGTCGGCGGTCCTGATCGACCGCGAGGCGGCGAACGCGTTGCGCAGGATCGCCTTCGCGGGCCGTACGGCCGGGACAGGGTGACACGGGCACCCGATAGCCTTTCCGCCACAGCAGTGGTTCCAGGCAGGTGGTAGGCAGATGGACTTCCCCCCGGGCGATTCCGTGGACTTCCCGGCGCAGGCGCACCCCCATCCGCACGGCGGATGGCCCGGCAACGAGCTGGAGGAGGTCCTCTCGGCCTCCCTCGGCGTCCCGACCGCGGGCGGGCGGATCATCGAGGTGCTGGGCCGCAGCTTCGTGTGGATACCGCTGCCCAACGGCGGCGGCCCGCACAGCGGCCCGCTCGACCTGCCCACCCTGGAACTCGACGGTCAGGCGTACGTCCCCGTCTTCAGCTCCGAGGAGCAGTTCCACCAGGTCGTCGGCTCCCACATGGCGTACACCGTCGCGCCCGCCGTGGAGTTCGCCCGCGGGCTGCCTCCGCAGGCCGGGATCGCGGTCAACCCCGGCGGCGTGGTCGGCATCCCGCTGCCGCCCCCCGCCGTGGCCGAGCTGTGCCGGGCCGGACGCACCCCGCTGGACGGTGCCGCGAGCGGCGGCCGGGTCCGCCTGTTCGAACCCGACTGGAGGGACGACCCCGTCGACTTCCTCTCCGCGGCCTCCGCGGAGTTCGAGTCCATCGGCGTGGTGACCACCGCGCGCCGCTGCCTCGCCGCGATCGAGACCGCCGACCCGGTGCTGTTCGTGGGCGTCGAACTCTCCCGGCTGGAGGGCGACGTCCGGGCCGCCCCCATGGACGCCCTCTCCCGCGCCCTGGGCCGCACCACGGCGCCCTGGCCGGTCAACCTGGTCCTCCTGGACGTCACCCAGGACCCGGTGGCCACGTGGATGCGCGAACGGATCCGGCCCTTCTACCAGCGGGCCGCGTGACCGGCACTCCGCACCCCCGACCGACGCCGGCGGCCCCGGCGGCTCCCGCAGCCCCGGCCCCGGAGCCGGCAGCGGTCCGCCCGCTGGTGCGCGGCTTAAGCTAGGTTCATTGGCTCGGCGAGGGCGTTGTACGGAGGGGCGATACAAGTGAGCGCTGGCACCGCGGCGGCCGGGCAGGTCGAGCACATGCTGCGCCAGGTGACGCCCGGGCGTTACGACGCCTACGAGGCGTTGCTGCGTGCGCTCGCGACCCCTTCCTCCGGCCAGGTCTGGATGCTGCTCTGGCACGGCCAGGCCGGCTCCCCGGACGCCCAGTACGGGAACATGGAGGTCGAGGGCTTCGGCTACGCCCCCTGCGTCACCTCCGCCCAGGAACTCTCGGCCAGTGGCTGGACCCGGTCGTACGAGGTCGTCGACGGCCTCGAGGTCGCCCGCGCCCTGTATCCCGACCGCTACGGCCTCTGGCTCAACCCGCACGCCCCCGGCGGCGGCGTCGGCATCCCGTGGCTCGATCTGCGGCGCATCGCCACCGGCCTGGACCGCCAGCCCGCCGGACCGCTGAAGCTGTCCGAACCCGCCATCGAGATCCCGCAGTTCTACGCCCTGCTCGCGCAGAACGCCCACCGCACCCCGGCCGTCCGCTCGCTGCGCCGCGCCTGGGTGCAGCCCGCGCTCGGCGCCCCGTACCTCGCCATCGGCCTGGACGTGTACGACACCTCGCCCCCGGCCGTCGACTCGGTGCGCACGATGATGCAGCAGTCCCTCGGCGCCGTCCCCGACGGTCTTCCGGTGTCCACCGTCGCGATGTCCGACGAGCACGACCCCGTCGCCATGTGGCTGCGCGCCAACGCCCGGCCCTTCTACGACCGCGAGGCGCACGCCCCCGCCTCCGCCCAGGCCCCGGCCGCGGGCTACGGCTTCCCGCCGGCGCCGGGACGTTTCTGAGTCGTTCCTCCCCCGTCCGTTCGGCGGCCGGTCACCGGACTCTGCACGCGTAGAAACGCGGGAAAGATCCTGACATGCAGGCAATGTCGTAACTTGCCCCTGTCCGGCCCGCGTTACCGGTCGTCCGCATAACGGAACCCCCCAGACAGCATCACGTTTACGCATCCATTCACAGTCAAGTCTGGCAAGCCGCCGTCGAAGCGTTGAAGACTCCCGCTCCAGGGGCGTTCGCCCTTGTGTACGACGGAGTGATGACGCCGCTACAGCGGCAAGTCCGGGCCGGTCACCGCCGGTTGAGAGGGGTCCCTGCCAGATGACGGCACCATTGCACGAGCCGACCGCCGAAGCGGCCCCCAGTGCGGCCGAGGAGGCCGAGGCAGCCAGCGCGGACGGAAAGGCCGTTCAGGGGCGCTCCCTGGGGCGGATCGCCTGGGAGCGTCTGAAGCGGGACAAACTCGCCCTCTCGGGCGGTGTCGTGGTGCTCGTGCTCATCGTGATCGCGCTGCTGGCCCCGGTGATCACCAACCTGCTCGGTCAGGACCCGAACGAGTATCACGAGGACCTCATCGACCCGCTGTTCGGCACTCCCACGGGATCGCTCGGCGGCATCAGCGGTGACCACCTGCTGGGTGTCGAGCCGGTCAACGGCCGTGACATCCTCGCCCGCATCCTCTACGGCGCGCGCATCTCCCTGCTGGTCGGCTTCCTGTCCGCTGTCGTGGCGGTGATCCTCGGCACCGTCCTGGGCATCCTGGCCGGCTTCTTCGGCGGCTGGGTCGACTCGCTCATCAGCCGCGTGATGGACGGCCTGCTCGCCTTCCCCCAGCTGCTGTTCATCATCGCCCTGGTCTCCGTCATGCCGAACGAGATGCTGGGGCTGCACGGCACGGGCGTGCGCGTGTTCGTGATGATCCTCGTCATCGGCTTCTTCGGCTGGCCGTACATCGGACGCGTGGTGCGCGGCCAGACCCTCTCGATGCGTGAGCGGGAGTACGTGGAGGCCGCCCGATCGCTGGGCGCCGGTCGGTTCTACATCCTGTTCAAGGAACTGCTGCCGAACCTCGTCGCACCGATCATCGTGTACACGACGATGATGATCCCCACCAACATCCTCACCGAGGCGGCACTCAGCTTCCTGGGCGTGGGCGTGAAGCCGCCCACGGCCTCCTGGGGGCAGATGCTTTCGAACGCGATCGACTACTACGACGCGGACCCCATGTACATGGTGGTCCCCGGTGTGGCGATCTTCATCACCGTTCTTGCTTTCAACCTCTTCGGCGACGGCGTGCGCGACGCGCTGGACCCGAAGGGCTCCCGCTGAACCGCCGTACCCACAGCGTCCCGTGGCATCGACACGGGGATTCATCTAATCGGAGGATCCGAGATCGTGACTACCCAACGCACCTCAGGGCGGCGCAAGCAGGCCATGGCCGCTGCCGCCGTGGTCGCGGCGCTGCTGACCACGGCGGCGTGCGGCGGCGGTGATGACGGTGACGGCGGTTCGAAGAACGGCGCCGCCGGCTTCGACGCCGCCAACAACAAGATCGCCCAGGCGTCGCAGGCCAAGAAGGGCGGCACGCTGAAGTTCGGTGGTGCCCAGGACGCCGACTCGTGGGACACCACGCGCGGCTACTACGGCTTCATGTGGAACTTCGCGCGCTACTACAGCCGCCAGCTCGTCACGAACAAGACCGAGCCCGGCAAGGCCGGCGCCGAACTCGCCCCGGACCTCGCCACCGGTCTCGCCAAGGTCTCCGACGACGGCAAGACCTACACGTACACCCTGCGTGACGGCGTCACCTGGGAGGACGGCAAGCCGATCACCTCCAAGGACGTCAAGTACGGCATCGAGCGCGTCTGGGCGCAGGACGTGCTGTCCGGCGGCCCGACGTACCTCAAGGAGGTGCTCGACCCCAAGGGCGAGTACAAGGGCCCGTACAAGGACAAGTCCGCGGACAAGCTGGGCCTGAAGGCCATCGAGACGCCGGACGACAAGACCATCGTCTTCAAGCTGCCGAAGGCCAACTCGGACTTCGAGGAGATGCTGGCCCTCATCTCGGCCTCCCCGGTCCGTCAGGACAAGGACACCAAGTCCAAGTACGGCCTGCACCCCTTCTCCTCGGGCCCGTACAAGTTCGAGTCGTACAACCCGGGCAAGGACCTCACCCTGGTCCGCAACACCGAGTGGAAGCCGGCCTCGGACCCGGTCCGCAAGGCCTACCCGGACAAGATCACGGTCAAGTTCTTCTCCAACGCCAACGAGCTCGACCAGCGCCTGATCAACGGTGACCTGGACCTGGACATCAACCAGACCGGCATGTCGCCGCAGGGCCGCACCGCCGCCCTGAAGCAGCACAAGGCCAACCTGGACAACCCGGTCTCCGGTTACGTCCGTTACGCGGTCTTCCCGCAGAGCGTGAAGCCGTTCGACAACATCGAGTGCCGCAAGGCCGTCATCCTCGGCGCCGACCACGTCTCGCTCCAGACGGCGCGCGGCGGCCCCATCGCCGGCGGTGACATCGGCACCAACATGCTCCCGCCGTCCGTGCCGGGCGCCGAGGGCCAGAAGTACGACCCGTTCAAGATCGCCGGCGAGAACAAGAAGGGCAACGTCGACGAGGCGAAGGCGGCCCTGAAGGCCTGCGGTCAGCCCAACGGCTTCGAGACCACCATCGCGGTGCGCAACAACAAGCCCGTCGAGGTGGCCACCGCCCAGTCCCTGCAGGCGTCGCTGAAGAAGATCGGCATCAAGGCCGAGATCGACCAGTTCGACGGCTCGCAGACCTCCGGCATCATCGGTAGCCCCTCCAACGTGAAGAAGAAGGGCTACGGCATCATCATCATGGGCTGGGGCCCGGACTTCCCGTCCGTCCAGGGCTACGGCCTGCCGCTGTGGAACAGCAAGTACATCCTCGAGAGCGGCAACAACAACTACGCGCTGATCAAGGACAAGGCCATCGACGGCCTGTTCGACGACTACGTCAACACGCTGGACGACGAGGGCAAGACCAAGATCGCCACGGAGATCAACCACAAGGTGATGGAGGGTGCCTACTACCTGCCCTTCGTCTTCGAGAAGTTCATCAACTGGCGCTCCGACCGGCTGGCCAACGTCTACACCTCGGACGGCTACAGCGGGATGTACGACTTCGTCAACCTCGGCCTGAAGTCCTCGAAGTAACCCCGGCACACCCGCCGAACGGCACGAAAGGCAGGTGAAGGCCGGCGCGGCGTGACCGCGGGCCCCGGACGACCTCCGGCGGCCCGCGGTCCCGCGGCGGGCCGTAAGCTGTGCTCGCTTACCTCATCAGGCGGCTGTTCGCCGCCGCTGTGATGCTCGTGGTCATCATCATGGTGGTCTTCGGCATCTTCTTCCTCGTCCCCAAGTGGGCGGGCGTCGACATCGCCTCGAGCTTCGTGGGCAAGCAGGCCGACCCGGCCGCCGTGGAGGCGGTGCGGCAGAAGCTCGGACTGGGCGACCCGATCTACGTCCAGGTCTGGGAGTTCTTCAAGGGCATCTTCGCGGGCCGCACCTACGCGGCCGGAGGGGACGTCACGAACTGCTCCGCGCCGTGCTTCGGCTACTCCTTCCGCAGCGAGCAGGCCATCTGGCCGGTGCTCACCGACCGGTTCCCGGTGACCCTGGGACTCGCGCTCGGCGCCGCCGTGCTGTGGCTGCTCTTCGGTGTCGCCGCGGGTGTGCTCTCCGCCCTGAAGCGGGGCACGCTGTGGGACCGCGGTGCGATGGTCGTCGCGCTCGCGGGCGTGTCCCTTCCCATCTACTTCACCGGCATGCTCAGCCTGGCGATCTTCGCCTTCGGACTGGACCTGCTCGACGCCCAGTACGTACCGCTGGCGGAGAGCCTCAGCGGCTGGATCGGCGGCATGATCCTCCCCTGGATCACCCTGGCCTTCCTCTACGCGGCGATGTACGCCCGGATCACCCGCGCCACCATGCTGGAGATCCTCGGCGAGGACTACATCCGCACCGCCCGCGCCAAGGGACTGCGTGAGGGGGTGGTCATCCGCAAGCACGCCATGCGCTCGACGATGACGCCCATCCTCACCATGCTCGGCATGGACCTCGGCGCGCTCATCGGCGGCGCCATCCTGACCGAGTCCACGTTCAATCTGCCCGGGCTCGGCCAGGCCGTGCTCAACGCCATCAGGAACCAGGACCTGCCCATCATCCTGGGTGTCACCCTGATCACTTCTCTCGCGGTGCTCCTCGCCAACCTCGTGGTGGACGTCCTGTACGCCGTGATCGATCCCCGAGTGAGGCTCGCATGACCGAACTCAGCAAGACCGGTGCGGCCCTCGGCGAGCCCTCGGCCGCCTCGCCCGCCCCGAGCGCCTTCCTGGAGGTCCGCGACCTCAAGGTGCACTTCCCGACCGACGACGGCCTGGTGAAGTCCGTCGACGGGCTCAGCTTCCAGCTGGAGAAGGGCAAGACCCTCGGCATCGTCGGCGAGTCCGGCTCCGGCAAGTCGGTCACCTCGCTCGGCATCATGGGCCTGCACACGGCCGGCCAGTACGGCAAGCGCAAGGCCCGCATCTCCGGCGAGATCTGGCTGGACGGCACCGAGCTGCTCTCCGCCGACCCGGACTACGTCCGGCGGTTGCGCGGGCGCGAGATGGCGATGATCTTCCAGGATCCGCTGTCCGCGCTGCACCCGTACTACACGATCGGCCAGCAGATCGTGGAGGCGTACCGGATCCACCACGACGTCGACAAGAAGACCGCCCGCAAGCGGGCGGTCGAGATGCTCGACCGGGTGGGCATCCCGCAGCCGGACAAGCGGGTGGACAGCTACCCGCACGAGTTCTCCGGCGGCATGCGCCAGCGCGCGATGATCGCGATGTCGCTGGTGAACAACCCCGAGCTGCTCATCGCGGACGAGCCGACCACCGCACTCGACGTGACGGTCCAGGCCCAGATCCTGGACCTGATCCGCGACCTGCAGAAGGAGTTCGGTTCCGCGGTCATCATCATCACCCACGACCTGGGCGTGGTCGCCGAGCTGGCCGACGACATCCTGGTGATGTACGGCGGCCGCTGCGTCGAGCGGGGCCCGGCGGAGAAGGTGTTCTACGAGCCCCGCCACCCCTACACCTGGGGCCTGCTGGGTTCGATGCCGCGGCTGGACCGCGAACAGCAGGACCGGCTCATCCCGGTCAAGGGCTCCCCGCCCTCGCTGATCAACATCCCGTCCGGGTGCGCCTTCAACCCGCGCTGCCCCTACGCGGACGTCCCCAAGGACAACGTCACCCGCACGGTCCGCCCCGAGCTCAGCGAGGTCGGCAGCCGCCACTGGGCGGCCTGCCACATGACCGCCGAGCAGCGGGAGCGTATCTGGAACGAAGAGATTGCGCCGAAGCTGTGAGCGAGAACTCCAAGGACGCAGCCGTGACGATTCCCGCGCAGACCGACGGCGCCGCCCCCGCCGGGAACCCCGGTGGCGAGGTCCTTCTGAAGGTGACGGGGCTGCAGAAGCACTTCCCGATCAAGAAGGGCCTGCTGCAGCGGCAGGTGGGCGCGGTGCACGCCGTCGACGGCATCGACTTCGAGGTACGCGCCGGTGAGACCCTCGGGGTGGTGGGGGAGTCGGGCTGCGGCAAGTCCACCATGGGACGACTGATCACCCGGCTGCTCGAACCGACCGGCGGCACCATCGAGTTCGAGGGCAGGGACATCACGCACCTGGGTGTGGCCGGCATGCGGCCCCTGCGCCGTGACGTGCAGATGATCTTCCAGGACCCCTACTCGTCGCTGAACCCGCGCCACACCATCGGCACCATCGTGGGCGCTCCCTTCAAGCTCCAGGGCGTCGAACCCGAGGGCGGCGTCAAGAAGGAAGTGCAGCGGCTCCTGTCGGTCGTGGGCCTCAACCCGGAGCACTACAACCGCTATCCGCACGAGTTCTCCGGCGGTCAGCGCCAGCGCATCGGCATCGCCCGCGCGCTCGCGCTCAGCCCCAAGCTGGTCGTGGCCGACGAGCCGGTCTCCGCGCTGGACGTGTCCATCCAGGCCCAGGTCGTCAACCTGCTCGACGACCTCCAGCAGGAACTCGGCCTGACGTACGTGATCATCGCCCACGACCTGTCGGTGGTCCGGCACGTCTCGGACCGGATCGCGGTGATGTACCTGGGCAAGATCGTCGAACTCGCCGACCGCGACGCGCTGTACCGGGAGCCGATGCACCCGTACACCAAGGCGCTGATGTCGGCCGTGCCCATCCCGGACCCGAAGCGCAGGGCCGCCAGGACCGAGCGCATCCTGCTCAACGGCGACGTGCCCTCGCCGATCTCCCCGCCGAGCGGCTGCCGTTTCCACACCCGGTGCTGGAAGGCCACGGAGATCTGCCGGACGACCGAGCCGCCGCTCCTGGAGCTCAGGCCCGGCCAGCGTGTCGCCTGTCACCACCCGGAGAACTTCGCGGACCAGGCCCCGCAGGACACCGTGCTGCTGACGGCGGCGAAGGAGGCGGGTGAGCTGCTGGGCGCGGCGGCCCTGGAGGAATCGGCGGAGACGTCGACCGCGGTGGCCGCCGAGGTCTCCGGCCATGCCGAGCCCACGCGGGAGGACGCCGCCGCGACGCCCCAGGCCGAGGACACCAACGCCCCCGAGACCCCCGAGGTCACCGGCACGTCCTCCGAGTCACCCGAGCGGCCCTCGAACAAGTAAGCCACGCCTGGCCCCCGCCTTGCAAAGCAAGGCGGGGGCTTCGTGTTGGGTAAGAATGTAAGGGTGCTTCAGCAACTGTTCAGCCCGTCCGTCCAGCACACGCTCGACCTGATCGGCATCTTCGTCTTCGCGATCTCCGGCGCCCTGCTGGCCGTCCGCAAGAACTTCGACGTCTTCGGCCTCGCCGTCCTCGCCGAGGTCACCGCCCTGGGCGGAGGACTCTTCCGTGACCTGGTCATCGGCGCCGTACCGCCCGCCGCCTTCACCGACCTGGGGTACTTCGTCACCCCGCTGCTCGCCACGACCCTGGTGTTCTTCCTGCATCCGCAGGTCGAGCGCATCCAGACCGCGGTGAACGTCTTCGACGCGGCCGGACTCGGCCTGTTCTGCGTCGCCGGGACGACCAAGGCGTACGACCACGGGCTCGGCCTCACCGCCTCCGCCTGCCTGGGGCTGGCCACCGCCGTCGGTGGCGGTGTGCTGCGCGACGTGCTGGCCAACGAGGTGCCCTCGCTGCTGCGCTGGGACCGTGACCTGTACGCGGTCCCGGCCATCGTCGGCGCCACCCTGGTCGCCCTGTGCATCCGCTACGACGTGCTGACTCCGCTGACCAGTGGAATCGCCGTGGTCACGGCGTTCGTGCTGCGGCTGCTGGCGATGCGCTACCACTGGCGTGCGCCCCGCGCGTGGCACCGGCGGTCGACCGTCCGGGAGGAGTAACGGCCGACGCAAAAAGCTACCGCTTAGTAGCTGGTTCTTGTACTGTTCACCCATGCCAGAAGCAGCCTCCGCCCCGGCCGCCCGGGCCCTCATCGGCGACAGCGAGTTCGACCGCGACACCGCCGTCACCCGGCGCGAGCCCGGCGTCTACGACATCGACCTCTCCGCCGGCTGGACCATCATCAGCGCCGTCAACGGCGGCTATCTGCTGGCCGTGCTGGGCCGCGCGCTCGCGGACACATTGCCGCACGCGGACCCCTTCACCATCTCGGCGCACTACCTGACCGCGTCCCAGCCGGGCCCGGCGGTCGTCCGCACGCAGACCGTGCGCACCGGACGCACCCTGTCGACGGGGCAGGCGTCCCTCATCCAGGTCGACGAACAGGGGCGGGAAGTGGAACGGATCCGCGTCCTCGCCTCGTACGGCGATCTGGGCTCTCTCCCCGACGACGTCCGTACCACCGCCGAGCCGCCCGCGATCCCGCCGATGGACCGGTGCCTCGGCCCCGAGGACGGCCCCGCCCCCGTCGACGGCAGCTCCGCCATCGCCGACCGCCTGATGCTCAAGCTCGACCCGTCGACGCTGGGCTGGGCGCTGGGCCGCCCCTCCGGCAAGGGGGAGATGCGCGCCTGGTTCGGCCTCGCCGACGGCCGCGACCACGACCCGTTCTCGCTGCTGCTCGCGGTGGACGCCCTGCCGCCCACCGCGTTCGAGATCGGGCTCTCCGGCTGGGTGCCCACCGTCGAGCTCACCGTGCACGTTCGCTGCCGCCCGGCACCCGGCCCGCTGCGCGTGTCGATCACCACCCGCAACCTGGCCGGCGGCTTCCTGGAGGAGGACGCCGAGGTCTGGGACAGCGCGGACCGCCTGGTGGCCCAGTCCCGCCAGCTCGCCCGCGTACGCCTGGTCTGAGCGGCACTCGGAGGGCGGGCACGGCACGCCACCGCGCCCCCGCGCACCGGTGTGGACACCGGCGTGACGGCCGCCGGCCCGGACCGGGTGAGGGGCGTGGTGGCGGAACCCGGCGGTGCAGCATCCTGGGGCCGTGAAGTCCGGCCGGCTGCTGTCGATCCTGCTGCTCCTCCAGACCCGGGGGCGGGTGCCCGCGCGTGAACTCGCGAAGCGGCTTGAGGTGTCGGTGCGCACGGTGTACCGCGACGTCGACGCCCTGTCGGCGGCCGGCGTACCGGTCTTCGCGGAGCGCGGCCGGCACGGCGGCATCGAACTGCTCGCCGGGTTCCGCACGGACGTCACGGGCCTGACCGCCGACGAGTCCCGGGCGCTGTTCGTCCTCGCCGCCGGGGGCGCGCACGCCGCCCTCGGTCTCGACGCGGCGCTCGGCTCCGCGCTGCGCAAGGTGATGGCGGCGCTGCCCGCACCGCACCGGCCCGCGGCCGAGGCCACCTCCCGCCGCGTCCTGGTGGACGCCACCCGGTGGAAGCGCGGGCCCGGTCCGGAGGCCGACCTGGACACGCTGCGGGACGCGGTCTTCGCCGACCGGCGGCTGCGACTGCGCTACCGGCACGGCGGCGAACGGGAGACGCGGACGTACACCGTCGACCCCTACGGCCTCGTCGCCAAGGCGGGCGTCTGGTACCTGGTCGCCGATCACCGGGGGGCACCGCGGCTGTTCCGTGCCGACCGGGTGCACGCGGCCCGTCTCCTCGACGCACCCGTGCGGCGCCGCCCGGGCGTCGAACTCGCCGACGTCTGGGAGCGATTGCGCCGTCAGGTCGAGGAACGTCCCGGCGGCATCGACGTCACCGTCCGGGTCCGGCGCGACCGCCTCGACCTGTTCCTGCGCCTCAACGCGCCCTGGCTGTCCGACCTCCCGCGGGACGACGGCCGCAGCGAGTGGCTGACCGCGCGGCTGTCCTACGGCGTCCTCGGCGAGGTGCGCCACCTGCTCTCGTTCGCCGACCGGGTGGAGGTACTGGCCCCACCGGAGGCACGGGAGGAACTGGCCCGCGCGGCGGTGGCCGTCACCCGCCTGTACGACGGGTGACCGTCCCCGGTCTTCCTGCGGACGCCCGTCGAGCGGCCGTACCGCGGACGACCCACGTGCGGCCGTGCCGTACGGCGGGTGACCGTCACCGGGTCGTCCCGCCGAGCCAGTACCGGCGGCCGATGCCGATCAGCCGCAGCCGGCGGGTCGCCACCCGGGTCACCCGGTCCCGCTCCTCCGCCCCGGCGTCCAGCGCCTCCAGGAACAGCGAGGCCGTGCCGAGCATCTGGTCGACGTAGAGCTGCGCCAGCATCAGCAGGTCGTCCTCGCTCCAGCCCGCGGACACCGGGTCCTTGGCCAGGGCCTGGCCGACCTCCTCGGCGAACCGGGCGAGTTGGTCGCGTATCGCGTCCCGGACCGGCCCCACCCCGCCGTGCCGCTCCCGGGCGATGAAACGGACGTGAGCGGGGTACGCGTCCACATGACCGGCGATCAACTCGATGGTGCGGGCGATGCGTTCCTCGCCGTCACCGGTCGTGGACACCGTCGTCCGGATCATCGGGTGGAGACTGCCCAGCGCCTCCTCCACCAGTGCCACACCCAGGTCCGCGGTGGAGCGGAAGTGCCGGTAGAAGGCGGTCGGGGCGACCCCCACGGCACGGGTGACCTCGCGCAGGCCCAGGCTGCTCAGGCTCTGTCCCTCGAGCAGCTCGAGCGCCGCGTCGAGGAGCGCCTGCCGGGTCTTCTGCTTCTGGGCCTGCCGGATGCCGAGGGTGTGACTCATGCCATGCAGTTAACAACTGTTCCCCGTGATGGGAAAGCAGTGAGACTCGTTAGACTGGGTAGTCAGTGAACAACTGTACCTACAAGCGTTCACCGAAATCTGGGGGATCCGACTCATGCTGTTCCTCGTCGCCGCGCTGCTGCTGCTGGGCGTCGTGCTGGGCACCGTGGCCCACGCGCCGCTGTCCTTCTCCGTCGCCGCGGGCGTCGTCATCGCCGTGTGGCTCGGCGTCTTCGCCCTGCGGGAGCGCCACCGCCGCGGCTCGGCGCACTGACCCGATCCGGGCCGCCCACGCCCGGTCGCACCGACGCAAGGAGCCGATCACCATGCACCTCACCGCACCGCCGAACCGCCGCACCGGCCTGCGCGACACCGACGGCATGGCCGTCGCGTCGTTCGTCCTCGGTCTGCTGGGCCTGCTGGTCCTCAACGTCTTCCTCGGCCCGATCGCCATCGCGCTGGCGGGCGTGGCGCTGTGGCGCGGCACCGCCCGGCGCGGCCGCGCCCTGCTGGGTCTCGGCCTCGGTGTCGCCGACCTGCTGGTCCTGGTGGCGTTCATGCAGGCGGACAACACCGTCTCCTGGAGCTTCTGAGCCCAGGTCGCCCTTGCCCCCGGCACCCGGGGGCGCGGAAGGCAGGCCCCGTAGAATCGGCCTCACCATGGCTTACCTCGACCACGCCGCGACCACCCCGATGCTTCCCGAGGCAGTCGAGGCACTCAACGCGCACCTGGGCGTCACCGGCAACGCCTCCTCCCTGCACGCGGCCGGCCGGCGCGCCCGCCGCACCGTCGAGGAGGCCCGCGAGACCCTCGCCGAGGCGCTCGGCGCCCGGCCCAGCGAGGTCGTCTTCACCTCCGGCGGCACCGAGGCGGACAACCTCGCCGTGAAGGGCCTGTACTGGGCCCGCCGCGACGCCGACCCGGCCCGGACCCGGGTGCTCGCCAGCCCCGTCGAGCACCATGCCGTCCTCGACGCCGTCCACTGGCTCGGCGAGCACGAGGGCGCCACCGTCGAGTACCTTCCGGTCGACTCCCACGGCCGGGTCCACCCCGACGCCCTGCGCGAGGCCATCGCCCGCGACCCCGACGATGTCGCCCTCGCCACGGTCATGTGGGCCAACAACGAGATCGGCACCGTCCTTCCGGTCCGTGAACTCGCCGACGCCGCCGCCGAGTACGGGGTGCCGCTGCACTCCGACGCGGTCCAGGCGTTCGGTCAGGTCCCCGTGGACTACGCCGCGTCCGGCCTCGCCGCGATGACCGTGTCGGGTCACAAGATCGGCGGCCCGTACGGCATCGGCGCGCTGGTCCTCGGCCGCGAGTACACCCCGGTGCCCGTGCTGCACGGCGGCGGTCAGGAGCGCCACGTCCGCTCCGGCACCCTCGACGTGCCCGCCATCGCCTCCTTCGCGGTCGCCGCCCGCCTCGCCGCCGAACAGCGCGAGTGGTTCGCCCGCGAGATCGGCGCCCTGCGCGACGACCTGGTCGCCGCCGTCCTCGAGGCCGTCCCGGACGCCGTCCTGGGCGGCGACCCCTCGCCGGAGGGACGGCTGCCGGCCAACGCCCACTTCACCTTCCCCGGCTGCGAGGGCGACTCGCTGCTCCTGCTGCTCGACGCCCAGGGCATCGAGTGCTCCACCGGCTCCGCCTGCACCGCCGGCGTCGCCCAGCCCAGCCACGTCCTGCTCGCCACCGGCACCGACCCCGACCTGGCCCGCGGCACCCTGCGCTTCTCCCTCGGCCACACCTCCACCGAGGCCGACGTGCACGCCCTGGCCAAGGCCATCGGCCCGGCGGTCGAACGGGCCCGGGCTGCGGGCCTGAGCTGACGGCCGCGCCCGGCGCGCCCGGGTCCGGTTTCCGCGGTTCCGGGGCTCCGGGGCTGCGGTCCCCATGGTTCCGGGGTGCTCGGGCGTCCGGGGTGACGGGTGTTCCGGCGTCCCGGTGTTGCCGGACCCCGGGCCGCGGCCGACACTGCGGACTGTGAACGCCGTCACGCAAACCTTCGCCCTGCTCGCGGCCCTGATCCACCTCGTCGTGGGCACCCTGGAGCGCTTCTGCTACGGGCGGCCGGCCGTCCGGCGCTTCCTCACCACGTCCACGGCCGACGCCGCCGAGGCGACCCTGTGGCGCTGCGGGGTCGCCGTCTACAACGTCCTGCTCGCCCTGGGACTGGTCGCCGGGGTGGTGGCCCTGCACACCGGCGACACCACCGTGGGCCGCACGCTCGTGGTCTTCCTGTGCGTGCTGCTGATCGTCTCCGCGGTGCTGTTCGCCCTCTCGTTCCCGCGCCTGTGGCGCGGTGCGCTCGGTCAGGGGCTCCCACCGGCCGTGGCGCTCGCCGCCGCGCCGTTCTGATCCTCGCCGGCTGCCGGTCAGGCCGCCCGCGCCGTCCGGGCCCGGCGCACCAGCCGCAGGTAGCGGTCCCAGTCCCAGTGCGGGCCCGGGTCGGTGTGGTCCGTGCCCGGAACCTCGACGTGGCCGATGATGTGCTCCCGGTCCACGGGGATGCTGTACCGGGCGCATATCCGGGCCGTGAGCCGCGCGGAGGCCGCGTACATCGCGTCCGTGAAGTCCTGCGGCCGGTCCACGAACCCCTCGTGCTCGATGCCGACGCTGCGCTCGTTGTAGTCGCGGTTGCCCGCGTGGTAGGCCACGTCCAGCTCGCGGATCATCTGCGCGATGTGCCCGTCCTGCCCCACGATGTAGTGCGTGGCCGCCTTGTGCCCGGGGTCCTGGAACGCCTTCACCGCGCTCTCGAAGTCGCCCTGCGTGACATGCACGACCACCATGTCGATGCCGTAGTCGTCGGGGCGGTCCGCGCGGCGCCAGTTGGCGTCCGAGGCCGCCACCCAGCGGGCACCCACGAAGTCGACCTCGCCCGGCCTGCGCGGCTTCTCCACCCCGGGCGTACGCCACCACAGGCGCGCCAGCTCGTCCCGCGCGAGCACCGCCGTGCCCGCCGCGGTGGCCACCCCGCCCACGATCAGGGCCCGCCGCCCGATGCGCCGGTCCCCGTCCTCGGATGCTCGTCTCGCGCCCATGTGAGCGTGAACGGATATCCGTCCGCCCCGGTTCCCGGGCCCCCGTACCCTGGAGGGGCTATGACTGACACCCAGCAGCCCTCCCGCCCCCTCCGCGTCCTGGCCGCCATGTCCGGTGGGGTCGACTCCGCCGTCGCCGCCGCCCGGGCGGCCGAGGCGGGCCACGACGTGACAGGCGTCCACCTCGCGCTGTCCGCGAACCCGCAGTCGTTCCGCACCGGCGCCCGGGGCTGTTGCACCATCGAGGACTCGCGCGACGCCCGGCGCGCCGCCGACGTCATCGGCATCCCGTTCTACGTGTGGGACCTCGCCGACCGCTTCCGCGAGGACGTCGTCGAGGACTTCGTCGCCGAGTACGAGGCGGGGCGCACGCCCAACCCGTGCCTGCGCTGCAACGAGAAGATCAAGTTCGCCGCGCTCCTGGACAAGGCCCTCGCCCTCGGCTTCGACGCCGTGTGCACGGGTCACTACGCCAAGGTGATCGTCCGGGAGGACGGCACGCGCGAGCTGCACCGCGCCTCCGACATGGCCAAGGACCAGTCCTACGTCCTCGGCGTGCTCGACGACCGGCAGCTCGCCCACGCGCTGTTCCCGCTCGGCGACACGGTCACCACCAAGGACGAGATCCGGGCGGAGGCCGAGCGCCGCGGACTCGCCGTCGCCAAGAAGCCCGACTCGCACGACATCTGCTTCATCGCCGACGGCGACACGCAAGGCTTCCTGGCCGACAGGCTGGGCAGGGCCGAGGGCGACATCGTCGACGAGTCCGGCACCAGGATCGGCACCCACGAGGGCGCCTACGGCTTCACCATCGGCCAGCGCAAGGGCCTGCGGATCGGCACCCCGGCGCCCGACGGCAAGCCGCGCTACGTCCTCGACATCTCCCCGGTGACCAACACGGTCACGGTCGGCCCCGCCGAGGCGCTGGACGTCGGCGCACTGCGCGCGATCAAGCCCCGCTGGTGCGGCGCCGCACCCACCGGCCCCGGTACCTACACCGCCCAGCTGCGCGCCCACGGCGGCGAGACCGAGGTCACGGCGGAGGTCGTGGACGGCGAGCTGCGCGTGCGCTTCACCGAACCCGTCCGCGGCGTCGCTCCCGGCCAGGCGATCGTCCTGTACGACGGCACCCGCGTGGTCGGCTCGGCGACGATCGCGTCCACCGTCCGGGCACGGGCCGGCGCCGGCGCCACCTGAACCGACCGCCGCCCGCGCTGCCCGCTGGGTTCTGCAGGCCCACGCGGAGCACCGTCACGGGCCCCGCGACCGGATGACCGGCCCGCGGGCGCGGGCCGACGCGTGCTCGCGGACGTGCGGACACCGCCGCCGACCCGCCCGGGACGCCCGGTCACGAGAAACCGCCCAGCGTCCTACCGCGCCATCGGGTCCTCGCCGACCCGCGGACGACCGCTGCGGTCCCCGCCGGAGGCGGTCGTGGCCCCGTGCCGACAGGGCCGAAGGGCCCGGCGGGCAGGGCCGGCCGGGGTGGGGTGCCGGGATCCTTCGGCCGCTGTCCTCCCGCCCCCGGTGCTGGTGTGATGCGGACGCGTCCTGCGGTCATCCTCTTCCGGCGGTGCCGCCGGAGCGAGGCGGAGCCCTGTGCCCGCCGCCGAGCGGCGGTTCGGCATGCGCACGGGCCGCCGGAGCGCGTACGACGTCACGAGCCGACAGGAAGCACCTCGATGTCCCGTACAGCCGTCCTCGCCCCAGCCGTCTGCGTCCTGGCCACGGTCGCCGCCGTGGTGTCGTTCACCCGGAGCACCTGGATGGGGCTCGCCTGGCTCCTGCTGGCCGGACTGACCTCCAACATGGCCGTGTACCACGTACGCCGGGCTCGCACGGCGACCCGGGCCGGGCGCCCGCCCGCCGCTGCCCCGACCGCCTGCGCGAGCGGCGGGGCGTGCGGCGGCTGCGCGGAGAAGGTGTGCCGATGAGCTCCGGTCACCACCCCCGGGGCCGGCCCGGCCGCCGGCCGCGCCCGCCACGACCCCGTGCCGACCGGCTCCGCGCCGACCGGCTCGCCGCCCCCGGCCTCACGCGCTGAAGAACTCCACAAGCACCGGCGCCAGTACGTCCGGCTCCACCATGTGGGTCTGGTCCTCCAGCGAGCGGTACGTGCCGCGCGGCGCCGCCTCCGCGATCGCCCGCGCGGCCTCGCGCATCCACTCCGGGCTCGCCCCGCCCGCGATCGACAGCACCGGCACCGGGATCGACGACAGCAGTTCCCGGGGCACCCGGCCGTCGCCCATGACCGCGTCGTCGTGGGCGAGGCTCGGCGCGATCGACTCCATCCCGGCCCACATGGCGGACTGCCGCGCGCCCTCGATCACCGCGTCCCCGAGACCGGTCAGCCGCAGGAACAGCTCGACCGCGTCCCCGCGCCGGCCCTCACCGAGCGCCCGGGTCAGCCGCTCGGTGTACTCCGCGCGCTCCGCGAGCGCCTGCTCGGACATCGCGTACGGCGTCTCGTAGACCGCGACCGACCGCACCGGCAGCCCGTTCGCCGCCGCCCGCAGCGCCAGCGCGCCGCCCGAGGAGACGCCGAACAGCGACGCCTCCCCGCCCAGCGCCTCGATCAGCGCGGCCAGGTCCTCGACCTCCCGCTCCACCGCGTACGGCGCGGTGTCCCCGCTGCCGCCGCGGCCCCGGCGGTCGTACACCACGGCCCGGAACCGCTCCGAGAGCGGCGCGGCCAGGGGCGCCAGCGTGCCGCCCGTCGACATGGCGCCGCTCACGAGGACGACCACGGGACCCCGCCCGGCGCTCTCGTAGGCGAGGGAGGTGCCGTCCCGAGAAAGGATCTTCTTGTCCATGCCAGTGCAGACTGCCGCACGGCACGGAATTCGTCCGTGAGGCGGGCCGTGCGTCCGCCGATCGCAACCCGTCTACGCGATGCCCCGCGCGTCCGCGCGCTCAGCCCACCTCGGTCTCGTAGAAGCACAGGTGGTCCTTGATCTCGGCCACGTCCGGCTTCGGATCCGGGTACGCCCACACCAGGTCCGGGGCGTCCGGCAGCGACCAGTACGACGCGGTCCCCTTGAAGGGGCAGTACGTGCGGCTCTCGGAGGGCGTGAGCAGGTCCAGCCGTACGTCCTCCGGCGGGATGTAGTAGCGCGGGGGACAGCCCGTTTCACGCAGCAGCAGCGCCCGGTCGGTCTCCGCCAGCACGCGCTCGCCGCGCACCACGCGCACGTGTCGGTCGCTCGGCTCGACGGTGATGCGATGCCCTGCGGTCACGACGGTCTCCTCGAGGTAGCGGACTCCCCGGTAACAGCGCACGCTGAACCCGAGTTCTTCCCGCCGGCCGGGGATTCGCCCTCCGCGCGGCGGACCCCGTCCGGAGGAGGCCCCCATGACAGCCCGGGAACCCGGCAGGAACCGCAGCAGTCTCGCCCACCAGATCCGCTACGCCCTGCGCCACCCCCGGCGCGTGCCCGCCCATGCCCGCCGCACCCTGCGCGACGGCTGGCTGCGGCTGCGGCACCCCGACCACATCGCGTACTACCGGGCCGTGATGGCCTCCGACGCGGCCCGCAGCGCCGAGGCGGCGGTGGGCCACAACCCCTCGCGCGAGCAGTGGGCGCGGATCGGCCGCATGCAGTTCGACTACCTGCTGCGGCACGGGCTCCAGCCGCACCACCGGATGCTGGAGATCGGCTGCGGCAACCTCCGCGCGGGGCGCCTGTTCATCGACCACCTGGAGCCCGGTCACTACTACGGCATCGACATCTCGCCGCACATCCTGATCGCCGCCCAGGACACCCTCGTCCGTGAGGGCCTCCAGGCCAAGATGCCGTACCTCACGCTCACGAACGACCTGACCCTGGCCTTCCTGCCCGACGGCCACTTCGACGTGGTGCACGCGCACAGCGTCTTCTCCCACTCGCCCCTGCACGTCATCGAGGAGTGCTTCGCCCACGTCGGCCGGATCCTCGCGCCCGGCGGTTTCTTCGACTTCACCTTCGACCGCACGGAGGGCGCGGAGCACCAGGTGCTGCACGAGGACTTCTACTACCGGACGCAGACGCTCGTCGACCTGGCGGCCGGGCACGGCCTGACGGCGCGGTTCATGGACGACTGGGAGCGGCTGCCGCACCGCCAGTCGAAGATACGGCTGACGGCGACGGCGGACCGGGCCCGTACCGTGGGCGCATGAACATCTGCGTCTTCCTCTCCGCCGCCGACCTCGACGACCGCTACACGGGCCCCGCGCGGGAGTTCGCCCGGCTGCTGGGCAAGGGCGGGCACACCCTGGTGTGGGGCGGCTCGGACGTCGGTCTGATGAAGGTGGTCGCCGACGGGGTGCACGAGGCGGGCGGCCGGCTCTGCGGCGTCTCCGTGGAGTTCCTCGCGGCCAAGGCGCGCCCCGGCGTCGACGAGATGGTGGTCGCCACGGACCTCGCCGAGCGGAAGAAGCTGCTGCTGGAGAAGGCCGACGCGGTCGTGATCATGGTGGGCGGCACCGGCACCCTCGACGAGGCGACCGAGATCCTGGAGCTGAAGAAGCACGGACACACCGACAAGCCGGTGGTCCTGCTCAACACCGCGGGCTTCTACGACGGGCTCAAGGAGCAGTTCCGCCGCATGGAGGACGAGGGATTCCTGCCCCGCCCGCTGACCGAGCTGGTCTTCTTCGCCGAGGAGCCGGTGGGGGCGCTCGCGTACCTGGAGGAGAGCCGGGGCGTGGCGTGACCGCGCGGTGATGCGAGCATGGCGGGCATGGCTACACATGTGATCACCGGAGCGGGCTCCGGCATCGGCGCGGCCGTCGCCCGCCGCCTGCACGCGCGCGGGGACGACCTCGTGCTGCACGCGCGCGACGCCGGCCGCGCGAAGGAACTGGCGGCCGAGTTCCCCGGGGCGCGGACGCTCGTCGGCGACCTGGCCGATCCCGACCGGCTCAGCTGGGCGTTCTCCCACCAGTCGCTGCCGGACCGGGTGGACTCCCTGCTGCACGTCGCCGGAGTGGTGGACCTCGGCCCGGTCGGCGAGCTCACCCCCAAGACCTGGCGGCACCAGCTCAATGTCAACCTGATCGCCCCCGCCGAGCTGACCCGGCACTTCCTGCCCCAGCTCCGCGCGAGCCGCGGCCAGGTGATCTTCGTCAACTCCGGCGCCGGCCTGAACGCCCACGCCGGCTGGTCCGCCTACGCGGCCTCCAAGCACGGCCTCAAGGCCCTCGCCGACTCCCTGCGCCACGAGGAGCACGGCAACGGCGTCCGCGTCACCTCCGTCTACCCCGGCCGCACGGCCAGCCCGATGCAGGCCAAGGTCCACCAGCAGGAGGGCAAGGAGTACGACCCCGCGCAGTGGATCGACCCCGAGTCGGTCGCCACGACCATCCTGACGGCCCTGGACCTGCCCCGGGACGCGGAGGTCAACGACCTGACGGTCCGGCCTGGGCGCTGATCCCGGCCGAGTCGTTCCGTAGGCTGCTGGGGTGAGCGAAGACAGCCAGTTCAGGTTCGGGCCCGCCACCGGGGTCGGGTCCATGCCGGGCGGGGACGCCCGGGAGGCCGCCAAAACCGTCACCGGGACCTTCGAGGACTTCCCGTACCTCGCCGAGCTGCCCGCCCGCGGCCCCGGCGCGGACATGATCGGGCGGACCGCCGGAATGCTCGTCGAGCTGTACGCGCGCGTGGAGCCCAGCGGCTGGCGGCTCGGGGACCGGCCCGGGCGGGACACCCGGCGGGCCCGCTCCTGGCTCGTCGAGGACCTCGACGCGCTGGAGGAGTTCACACAGGACTACGCGGGCCCGCTCAAGGTGCAGGCGGTCGGGCCCTGGACGCTCGCCGCGAACCTGGAACTGAGGAACGGCGAGGCGGCCCTGTCCGACCCCGGTGCCTGCCGCGACCTCGCCGCCTCGCTCGCCGAGGGGCTGCGCCTGCACCTCGCCGAAGTGCGGCGGCGCGTCCCGGGCGCCCACCTCGTCCTCCAGCTCGACGAGCCCTCCCTCACCGCGGTCCTGCGCGGACGGGTGAGGACGGCGAGCGGCTACCGCACCCACCGCGCCGTGGACCGGCAGCTCGTGGAGGCCGTGCTCCGGGACGTCGCCGGGGTGCACGACGGCGGCCCGGTCGTGGTGCACTCGTGCGCACCGGACGTCCCGTTCGCCCTGCTGCGCCGGGCGGGCGTGGCGGCGGTCTCCTTCGACCTCTCCCTCCTCACCGAGCGTGACGACGAGGCGATCGGGGAGGCGGTGGAGGGCGGCACCAGGCTGTTCGCCGGTGTCGTCCCGGGCACGGACGGCCCATTGTCAGACCCTGCCGGTAGCGTCATGGGTGTCAGGACGCTGTGGCGCAGGCTGGGGCTGCGGCCGGGACTTCTCCCGGAGGCCGTCACGGTCACCCCGGCGTGCGGGCTCGCGGGGGCCTCCCCGGAGTACGCGCGCACGGCTCTCGCCCACTGCGTCCGGGCGGCGAGATCCCTCGCGGACAACCCAGAGTAACGGGAGGACACACGGTGGCCGGCGACCAGCAGGCGGAGACGACGAGCGTGCCCGCCGAGGCACGGGAGAAGCACGCACAGCTCGCTGAGCAGATCGAGGAGCACCGCTTCCGGTACTACGTGAAGGACGCTCCCGTCATCAGCGACGCGGAGTTCGACCGGCTGCTGCGCGAGCTGGAGGCGCTGGAGGAGGAGCACCCGGAGCTGCGCACCCCGGACTCGCCGACCCAGAAGGTCGCCGGTTCCTACGCCACGGAGTTCACCGCCGTCGAACACCGCTCGCGCATGCTCTCCCTGGACAACACCTTCAACGACGACGAACTCGCCGCCTGGGCCGAGCGCATCCACCGGGAGCTGGGCGAGCAGGAGTACCACTTCCTGTGCGAGCTGAAGGTCGACGGCCTCGCCGTCAACCTCACGTACGAGCGCGGCCGGCTCACCCGCGCGGCGACCCGGGGCGACGGCCGCACCGGCGAGGACATCACGCCGAACGTCCGCACCATCGCCGAGATCCCGGACCGGCTGAAGGGCGACAAGGTCCCCGACCTCGTGGAGATCCGCGGCGAGGTCTACTTCCCGATGGAGAAGTTTCAGGAGCTCAACGCCCGCCTGGTGGCGGCCGGCGACAAGCCCTTCGCCAACCCGCGCAACGCGGCGGCTGGTTCGCTGCGCCAGAAGGACCCGCGCGTCACCGCCACCCGCCCGCTGCACATGGTCGTCCACGGCATCGGCGCCCTGGAGGGCTTCACCGGCCTGACCCGCCTGTCGCAGGCGTACGACCTGCTCGAGGAGTGGGGCCTGCCGACCTCCCGGCACAACAGGGTCGTCGACGGCCTCGATGGCGTACGGGAGTTCATCGCGTACTACGGCGAGAACCGGCACTCCGTGGAGCACGAGATCGACGGAGTGGTGGTCAAGCTCGACGAGATTCCGCTCCAGGGCCGCCTGGGCACCACCTCGCGCGCCCCGCGCTGGGCCATCGCGTACAAGTACGCGCCGGAGGAAGTCAACACCAAGCTCGTCAACATCCGCGTCGGTGTGGGCCGCACGGGCCGGGTCACGCCGTACGCCCAGGTCGAGCCGGTCCATGTGGCCGGTTCGGAGGTCGAGTTCGCCACGCTGCACAACCAGGACGTGGTCAAGGCCAAGGGCGTCCTCATCGGCGACACGGTGGTGCTGCGCAAGGCCGGCGACGTCATCCCGGAGATCCTCGGCCCGGTGGCCGACCTGCGCGACGGCAGCGAGCGCGAGTTCGTGATGCCGGGCGAGTGCCCGGAGTGCGGTACTCCGCTCCGGCCGATGAAGGAGGGCGACGTCGACCTGCGCTGCCCCAATGCCCGTACCTGCCCGGCCCAGTTGCGTGAGCGCCTGTTCTATCTCGCCGGCCGCAAGGCGCTGGACATCGAGCACTTCGGCTACGTCGCGGCCGCCGCGCTGACCAAGCCGCTGGAGCCGGAGGAGCCGCCGCTGCGCGACGAGGGCGACCTGTTCGACCTCACCGTCGACAAGCTGCTGCCCATCAAGGCGTACGTCCTCGACCAGGACAGCGGTCTGCCCAAGCGGGATCCCAGGACCGGCGAGGAGAAGGTCGTCACCGTCTTCGCCAACCAGGAGGGCGAGCCGAAGAAGAACGCGCTCGCCATGCTGGAGAACATCGCGGCGGCCAAGGAGCGCCCGCTGGCCCGCATCCTCACCAGCCTGTCCATCCGTCACGTCGGCCCCGTCGCGGCGGAGGCGCTGGCCCGTGAGTTCCGCTCCATCGACCGCATCGAGCTGGCCTCAGAGGAGGAACTGGCCGGCACCGAGGGCGTCGGCCCGACCATCGCCGCCTCGCTCAAGCAGTGGTTCGCCGAGGACTGGCACCGCGAGATCATCCGCAAGTGGAAGGCCGCCGGTGTCCGGATGGAGGACGAGGGGTCCGGCGAGGACGCGGGGCCCCGTCCGCTGGAAGGGCTCACTGTCGTGGTGACCGGCACCCTGGAGCACTTCACCCGGGATGGCGCGAAGGATGCGCTCCAGAGCAGGGGCGCCAAGGTGACCGGTTCGGTTTCGAAAAAGACGTCATTCGTCGTCGTGGGTGAAAATCCCGGGTCGAAATATGACAAGGCGATGCAGCTCAAGGTGCCGGTTCTGAACGAAGAGGGCTTCAACGTCCTTCTGGAACAAGGCCCGGAGGTGGCGGCCGACGTCGCGCTTTCGGCTGAGGAGTAGCGGTTGAAGGCCACCCGATCGGCGCATATCAGATGCATACGGGTGGCCCGGGCGCAATCGGGCAACCGTCGGCGACCGGTGCCCGTGGATCCCTTCCGCGGCCTACTGTTGAGATGTGCGCCTGCCGTGCCCAGCTGCGGTCGGGGCATCCCCGTGTTCGTGGAGGGTCCGGGGAAGGGCTTTCCAACGCGGAGCCGCTGAGGGTTTGTCGGGCATCGGGCCGCGTGGCGTGGGCACCGCCGGCTGTGAGAGGGACGGGAATGGAACCGACCGAGAGCGCCGCCCCGGGCTCACGGCTGCGCCTGCGCCGCATCGCCGGCGTACGGCGGCGCATCCGTGGGGCAGTGCGTCCCGCGGGGCATCCGGCTGCGCAGGAGCGCCCCGGCGGGCGGACCGTGGACGGGCGCGGCGCCGGACGGCCGGCCGCCGGGCAGGACCCCGGTCTGTCCGAGGCGGGCGCGGAACGGCACCTGTCCTGGCCCGCGTTGCCCGCGGCGGTCGTCGCCGCGGCCGGATTCGTGCTGGGCGCCGGATTCCTGCGGGCGTTCACCGGCGGTCACGCGCTCTTCCCGTCCGGCACCGCCGGCTGGTCCCTGGCCGTGCTGACCGGGATTGTCGTCGGCCACCTCGTGATGCTGGGCCGCTCCCGCTGGTGGGGCGGCACCGGCTCGGGCGCCGCCCTCACCCTCGCCGTGCTGCTGCTGTACGGCTGGGTGCCGGCCGGCATGGTCAGTCTTACCGTCGTCGTGCTGGTCGGCATAGCCCGCCGGGGCCGCTGGCGGCAGGGCGTGCTGCACGGCGCGGTCGACCTGCTCGGCATCGGCGCCGGCGCCCTGGTGCTGGCCGCCTTCGGCTGCGTACCGTCCGTCGAGTCCCCGTCGACCCCGGACACCTGGACCCTCTACACCGCGCCCGGCGTGGCCCTGGTTGCCGCCGCCTATCTCGGCGTCAGCCGCACCCTCCTGTGGTATCTGCACGCCCCGCGCGCCGGACTGCCCACCGTCGCCCGCACCGCCCTGGTCAGACAGGGACTGGTCGCCATCGCCCTGCTCGGCATAGCGCCCCTGATCTGTGTGGTCGCCGACGCCAAGCCGGTGTTGCTGCCGCTGTTCGCCATCCCGCTCATCGCCCTCGACTCCACCCTGTGGATCGCCAGGGCCCGCGCGGAGGAGCAGCTGCGCGACCCGCTGACGGGACTGCCGAACCGCCAGTGGCTCCTCGAACGCATCTGGACCGCGCTGGACGACGCCGAACGCCTGGGCGCCCGCGCCGCCCTCATGCTGATCGACCTCGACCGCTTCCGATCGGTCAACGACACCCTGGGTCATCTCGCCGGTGACCGGCTGCTGCTCCAGATCGCCGACCGGCTCCGGCTGGCCCTGCCGCGCGGCGCCGAGGCCGCGCGGCTCGGCGGTGACGAGTTCGCCGTGTTACTCCCGGTCGCCGACTCCACGACGTCCGCGACCCGCGTCGCCCGGAGCCTGGTGGCGGCCCTCGGATCACCGCTCGACCTCGACGGCCTGACCCTCGTCCTGGAGGCCAGCGCCGGCGTCGCCGTCTTCCCCGACCACGCGCTCGACGCCGAGGGACTGCTGCGGCGGGCGGACGTGGCGATGTACCAGGCCAAGCGGGACCGTACGGGCGTCGAGGTCTACGAGTCCAAGCGGGACTCCAACACCCCCGACCGCCTCGCCCTGCTGGGCGACCTGCGCCGGGCCCTGGACGCCCACGAGGTCCAGCTCCACTACCAGCCCAAGGTCCGCTTCGACGGTCAGGTGGCGGGCCTGGAGGCGCTGGTGCGGTGGGTCCACCCGGAGCGGGGCAAGGTGCCGCCGGACGAGTTCATCGCGATCGCCGAGTCCTCCGGCCTGATGCCGCACCTCACCGAGTACGTACTGGAGACGGCCCTCGGCCAGGTGGCCGAGTGGCGCTCGCAGGGCCTGCACGTGCCGGTCGCCGTCAACGTCTCCCCGCGCGACGTCCACACCCCCGGCTTCGCCGGTTCCGTCGCGGCGCGCCTGGCCCGGCACGGCGTTCCGGCGGGGGCGCTCCAGCTGGAGATCACCGAGCACGTGCTCCTCGAGGATCCGCAGCGCGCCGCCGACACCCTGAACGCCCTGACGGGGCACGGCGTGAAGATGTCCCTGGACGACTTCGGCACCGGCTACTCCTCGCTGGTGCACCTGCGCCGGCTGCCCGTCAGTGAGCTGAAGATCGACCGTTCCTTCGTGGCCCGGCTGGCCGTCGACACCGAGGACGCCGAGATCGTCCGCTGCACCGTCGACCTGGCCCACTCCCTGGGCCTGCTCGTCGTCGCCGAGGGCGTCGAGGACGACGAGACCTGGGAACGCCTGCGCGACCTCGGCTGCGACGCGGTCCAGGGCTGGCTGGTCGCCGCCGCGATGCCGCCCGACGAGACCACGGCGTGGCTACTGGCACGCGGTTCGCGCGGCTGGCAGCGGCCGGCAGCGGCCCTCCCGGCAGCGGCGGGCGACGACTCGGGCCGGGTCGGCTAGGACCCGGCCTTCCGGTCGGCGCCGGCCCGCACTACGGGGCCCGGCAGAGCGTTGCACGGTCATGTGGCGGAGCCCCATAGGATTGGCTCCAAACCACACACACTCACCCCAGAGGATCGCTGCATGCCTGGCATCACGCGCGAGGAGGTCGCCCACCTCGCCCGGCTGGCGCGTCTGGAGCTGAAGCCCGAAGAGCTCGACCACTTCGCGGGCCAGCTGGACGACATCATCGGCGCGGTGGCCCGCGTCAGCGAGGTCGCCGACCAAGACGTACCGCCGACCTCCCACCCGCTCCCGCTGACGAACGTCATGCGGCCGGACGAGGTCCGTCCCTCGCTCACCCCCGAGCAGGCGCTCTCCGGCGCCCCGGCCCAGGAGCAGCAGCGTTTCAAGGTGCCGCAGATCCTGGGGGAGGACTAAGCAGTCATGACCGACATCATCAAGCTCACGGCCGCCGAGACCGCCGAGAAGATCGCCTCCGGCGAGCTCACGGCCGTCGAGGTCGCCGAGGCGCACCTGGCCCGCATCGAGGCCGTCGACGAGAAGGTGCACGCCTTCCTGCACGTCGACCGCGAGGGCGCCCTCGCCCAGGCCCGTGCCGTCGACGAGAAGCGGGAGCGCGGCGAGAAGCTCGGCCCGCTGGCCGGCGTCCCGCTCGCGCTCAAGGACATCTTCACCACCGAGGGCATCCCCACCACCGTCGGTTCGAAGATCCTCGAGGGCTGGATCCCGCCCTACGACGCGACACTCACCAAGCGGCTCAAGGCCGCCGACGTCGTGATCCTCGGCAAGACCAACATGGACGAGTTCGCCATGGGGTCCTCGACCGAGAACAGCGCCTACGGCCCGACCGGCAACCCCTGGGACCTCACCAGGATCCCCGGCGGCTCCGGCGGCGGCTCGTCCGCCGCGCTCGCCTCGTTCCAGGCGCCGCTCGCCATCGGCACCGACACCGGCGGCTCCATCCGTCAGCCCGCCGCCGTCACCGGCACGGTCGGCGTGAAGCCGACCTACGGCGCCGTCTCGCGGTACGGCATGGTCGCGTTCTCCTCCTCCCTGGACCAGGGCGGGCCCTGCGCCCGCACCGTCCTGGACGCCGCGCTGCTGCACGAGGTGATCGCCGGGCACGACCCGATGGACTCCACCTCCATCGACGCCCCGGTCCCCCCGGTCGTCGAGGCCGCCCGCAACGGCTCGGTCGAGGGCATGCGCGTCGGCGTCGTCCAGCAGTTCCGCGGCGAGGGCTACCAGGCCGGCGTCATCCAGCGCTTCGACGAGTCCGTCGAACTGCTGAGGGAGCTGGGCGCCGAGATCATCGAGCTGGACTGCCCGTCCTTCGACCTCGCCCTCTCGGCGTACTACCTGATCGCCCCCTCCGAGTGCTCCTCCAACCTCGCCCGCTTCGACGGCCTGCGCTACGGCCTGCGGACCGGCGACGACGGCGCGCACTCCGCCGAGGAGGTCACCTCGCTGACCCGCGAAGCCGGCTTCGGCCCCGAGGTCAAGCGCCGCATCATGCTCGGCACCTACGCGCTCAGCTCCGGCTACTACGACGCGTACTACGGCAGCGCCCAGAAGGTCCGCACGCTGATCAAGCAGGACTTCGACAAGGCGTTCGAGCAGGTCGACGTGATCGTCTCCCCGACGACGCCCACCACGGCCTTCGCGATCGGCGAGCGCGCCGACGACCCGATGGCGATGTACCTCGCCGACCTGTGCACCATCCCGACCAACCTGGCCGGCAACGCGGCCATGTCGCTGCCCTGCGGCCTCGCGCCCGAGGACAACCTGCCGGTCGGACTCCAGATCATCGCCCCGGTCATGAAGGACGACCGCCTCTACAAGGTGGGTGCCGCGGTCGAGGCCGCCTTCGTGGAAAAGTGGGGCCATCCGCTGCTCGAGGAGGCTCCGTCGCTGTGAGTGCACTGACCAAGGCCAAGGGCTTCAAGAAGTCCAAGTCCGGTACGTACCTGTCCATGGCCGCCACCGCCTTCGGCGCGATCGGTGTCGCCAAGCGGCTGAAGAAGGCCCGTCTCGAGAAGGACACCCTGGTCCTGATCGACGCCACCGTGTCCGCCGCCGCGATCGTCACCGGCCTCGCCATCCTCTACCGCGAGCTGAAGCGGCTGGGCGACGACGACGTCCTGCTGGGCTGAGAGGGAAGTTTCACCGTGACCACCACGACCGACCTGGTGTCGTACGAGGACGCGCTGGCGTCGTACGACCCCGTCATGGGCCTCGAGGTCCATGTCGAACTCGGCACCAGGACCAAGATGTTCTGCGGCTGTTCCACCGCACTCGGTGCCGACCCGAACACCCAGACCTGCCCCATCTGCCTCGGCCTGCCCGGCGCGCTCCCGGTCGTCAATGCGACCGGCGTCGAGTCGGCCGTCAAGATCGGTCTCGCGCTGAACTGCGAGATCGCCGAGTGGTGCCGCTTCGCCCGGAAGAACTACTTCTATCCGGACATGCCGAAGAACTTCCAGACCTCCCAGTACGACGAGCCGATCGCCTTCAACGGCTACCTCGACGTGCAGCTGGAGGACGGCGAGACCTTCCGCGTGGAGATCGAGCGCGCCCACATGGAGGAGGACACCGGCAAGTCGACGCACGTCGGCGGCGCCACCGGCCGTATCCACGGCGCGTCCCACTCGCTGCTCGACTACAACCGGGCCGGCATCCCGCTGATCGAGATCGTCACCAAGCCGATCGTCGGCGCCGGCGAGCGCGCCCCCGAGGTGGCGAAGGCGTACGTGCGCGAGCTGCGCGAGCTCATCCGGGCGCTCGGTGTGTCCGAGGCCCGCATGGAGATGGGGCAGATGCGCTGCGACGTGAACCTGTCGCTGATGCCGAAGGGCGCGGACAAGTTCGGCACGCGCTCCGAGACCAAGAACGTGAACTCGCTGCGGTCCGTGGAGCGCGCGGCCCGCTACGAGATCCAGCGGCACGCGGCCGTGCTGTCGTCCGGCGGCACCGTCGTGCAGGAGACCCGGCACTTCCACGAGGACACCGGGTCGACGACCTCGGGCCGCGTGAAGGAGGAGGCGGAGGACTACCGGTACTTCCCGGAGCCCGACCTCGTGCCGGTCGCCCCGTCCCGCGACTGGGTCGAGCGGCTGCGGGCCGGACTGCCCGAACTGCCGCTGGTGCGCCGCAACCGGCTCCGTGAGGAGTGGGGCGTCTCCGGCACCGACATGCAGGCGATCCTCAACGCCGGTGCGCTCGACCTCATCGTCGCCACGATCGACGCCGGTGCCGACGCGGCCTCCGCCCGCAAGTGGTGGATGGGCGAGCTGGCCCGCAGTGCCAACGAGTCCGGCAAGGCCCTGGACGAGCTGGCGATCACCCCGGAGCAGGTCGCCCGGGTGACCGCGCTGGTGTCCGAGGGCTCGCTCAACGACAAGCTGGCCCGCCAGGTCATCGAGGGCGTGCTCGCCGGTGAGGGCACGCCGGAGGAGGTCGTCGACAAGCGCGGCCTGAAGGTCGTCTCGGACGAGGGCGCGCTCACCGCGGCCGTGGACGAGGCCATCGCCGGCAACCCGGCCATCGCGGACAAGATCCGCGGCGGCAAGGTGGCCGCGGTCGGCGCCCTGGTCGGCGCGGTCATGAAGGCGACCCGTGGCCAGGCCGACGCCGCCCGCGTCAAGGAGCTGATCCTCGAGAAGCTGGGCGTCACCGAGGGCTGATCCGACGGCAGGC
Organism: Streptomyces sp. NPDC005931; assembly: GCF_042871235.1. NCBI lineage: Bacteria > Bacillati > Actinomycetota > Actinomycetes > Kitasatosporales > Streptomycetaceae > Streptomyces > Streptomyces sp. NPDC005931. Next base: position 47,771 of record NZ_JBIAIG010000020.1, on the reverse strand, counting down.
TCCAGGGGACGCGTCCGGTAGGACGCGTCCCCTTTCTCATGCGGTCGCGTGGCTCGAGGTCAGCCGGCCATGAGGTGGGCAGGCGCGCGGTCGGGTGGTCGCCGTGCACGGTGTCCGGCGGTCGCGCTACGCTCCCGCGGCATGAGTGGACGCTCCGATTCCGATACGCACTCGGACATAACCGAGGGCACGACCGAGGACCTGACCGAGGACCTGACCGAGGACCTGATCGAGGACGCGACCAGGGGCACGGCCCAGGACATGACCACGGCGCAGGGCACGGAGGACATGACCACGGTGCCGGAGGACGCCGAGGACGCCGAGGACGCCGAGGACGCCGAAGACACCGAGGACGCCGAAGGGGCCGCGCGGGAAGCGCGCCGCGCCCGGTGGGCCGCGGTCGGCACCGGAGCCGTGCTGGCCCTGGCGGGGCTGGCCGCGGCGCTGCTGCGCCTCACCCGCTCCGCGCCCGTCCTCGTGCCGGTGGCCTACGCCTGCGGCGCCGCCGTCTGTGCCGCCGCAGCGGTCCTGGGCTCGCGGGGGCGGACCCGCAGGGCGCTGTGGCTGCTCGTCGCGGGGCTGATGGTGATGGCACTGGGCGACCAGATCGACTGAACCGCGCCGGAACGCTCCCGGCCCCCGGAAGGTTCCCGCCGTTCGGCCCCCATCGCGTGAGAGGCGCCACGTCCGGTGACACCGGTCCTGTGACGGTCCTGTGAGCTGCCTCCCATTCCTGCGGAGAAGACCCCGAGGGCGACAAACGATCACTTTTGCCTGCAAGAGTGGCAGTGCATTGCTCATGCGTTCTTTGCGGGCCGTTCGCTTCACGGACGACTGTTCCCGGTCAAAGATCCACGCAAGTCACCTTGGGAGCACGTTCGTGGCAGCCCTGGCACGCTGGTGTGTCCGACACCGCCTGATGGCGATCCTGCTCTGGCTCCTCGCCCTCGGTGGGGCCGCCGCGGGTGCCGTCGCCGCCGGCACCGCCTACTCGAACGACTACAAGGTCCCGGGCACCGAGTCCGGACAGGCCGACGAGCTGCTCAGGGAGGGCTTCCCCGATCTGGGGGGCGACAGCGACACCGTCGTATGGCACACCTCCGCCGGCAGCGTCCGCGACCCCGGCGTCGAACAGACCATGACCCGCGCCCTCGAACGGATCGCGGACCTGCCCGGCGTGGCCGACGTGACCGGCCCCTACGGCGACCGGGACGGCCGCGGCGCGGGCCGGATCAGCGCGGACGGCCGCACCGCCTACGCCACGGTCACCTTCGACGACCAGGCCGAGGACATCGACGTGACCGAGGCGACGGCCGTGGTCGACACGGCCCGGGCCGCCGAGACGGACGATCTGCGGGTGGAGCTCAGCGGCAGCGCCCTCGGGCTCACCGAGTCGTCCTCCGGCGGACACCTCGCCGAGATCGTCGGTGTGGTCGTCGCCGCCGTCGTGCTGTTCCTCGCCTTCGGCTCGCTCGCCGCCTCTCTGCTGCCCATCGCCACCGCGCTGGTGAGCGTCGGCACCGCCTACGCCGGCATCGTGCTCCTCGGGCACGTCATGACCGTCGCCGATTTCGCGCCCATGCTCGGCATGCTCATCGGGCTCGGCGTCGGCATCGACTACGCGCTGTTCATCGTCACCCGGCACCGGCGCGGACTGAAGCGCGGCCTCACCGTCCCGCAGGCCGCCACCAACGCCGTCGCCACCACTGGACGGGCGGTCGTCTTCGCGGGTGCCACCGTTTGCATCGCCCTGCTGGGCATGCTGATCCTCCGCCTGAACTTCCTCAACGGCGTCGCCGTCGCCGCCTCGCTCACCGTGGTGCTGACCGTCGCCGCCTCCGTCACGCTGCTGCCCGCCCTCCTGTCGTGCATCGGCGTCCGGGCGCTCAGCCGGCGCGAGCGGCGCAGGCTGGCCGAGCAGGGACCCCAGCCGGAGCTGCCGACCGGATTCGCCGCGCGCTGGTCGGCGTTCGTGGAACGCCACCCCAAGGCGCTCGGCGCCTTCGCGCTGGTCGTCATGACGCTCCTCGCGCTGCCCACCCTCTCCCTCCACCTGGGCACCTCCGACCAGGGCAACAATCCCGAGACGACCACCACCCGACAGGCCTACGACCTCCTCGCCGACGGCTTCGGCCCCGGCGTCAACGGCCCCCTCACCCTGGTCACCGAGGTCGACGGCGCCGCCGACCGGCTTGCCCTGGGCACCCTGGACGCCACGCTGCGCCAGACCGAGGGCGTCGCCGCGGTGTCGCCGGTGACCTACGGCTCGGGCGGCGACACCGCCTACCTCACCGTCGTACCGGAGTCCGCACCGCAGTCGACGCAGACCAGCGAACTCGTCGACCGGCTGCGCTCGGAGGTGCTGCCGCGGGCCGAGGCGGGCACCTCCCTCGACATCCGGGTCGGCGGCGTCACCGCCGGATACGACGACTTCGCCGACGTCATCGTCGGGAAGCTGCCGCTGTTCGTCGGGGTCGTCGTCGGCCTCGGCTGTCTGCTGCTCCTGCTCGCCTTCCGGTCGATCGGCATCCCGCTGAAGGCCGCCGCGATGAACGTCGCCGCCGTCGCCGCCGCCTTCGGGGTCGTCGTGGCGATCTTCCAGTGGGGCTGGGGCAGTGAACTGCTCGGCCTCGGCCGCGCGGGCCCGATAGAGCCCTTCCTCCCGGTGATCATGGTCTCGGTGCTCTTCGGGCTCTCCATGGACTACCAGGTCTTCCTCGTCAGCCGGATGTACGAGGAGTGGCTGGAGACGGGCGACAACCGACGCGCGGTCCGGGTGGGCCTCGCCGAGACCAGCCGGGTGATCAACTCCGCCGCAGTGATCATGATCTCGGTGTTCCTCGCCTTCGTCCTCAGCGGCGACCGGGTGATCGCCATGTTCGGCATCGCGCTCGCCGCCGCCGTCGCCCTCGACGCCTTCGTGCTGCGCACCCTGCTCGTCCCCGCCCTCATGCACCTGCTCGGCGGCGCCAACTGGTGGCTGCCGCGCTCGCTGGACCGGATCCTGCCGCGGATCAGCATCGAGCCGCCCGAGTGCCGTGCCACCCATGAGAGGCTGGCCGCCGCCACGGACGCCGAGGTGGCGGACGTGCTGGCCGAGGAGGAGCGACAGCGGGATGTACGCGATACGACTGGGTGACGACGGAGCGGAACTGCGCCCCCTGGAGCCCTGGCACGCCGAGGAGTTCCTCGCCCATCTCGACCGCGGCCGGGACTTCATCAACCAGTACGTCCCCTTCGGCTCCCGGGCCACCGACGTCGCCGGAGCGCACGAGGTGCTCCAGCGGTACGCCGACCTGCGCGCCGCCGACACCGGCTCGCTGCACGGGCTGTGGCTGGACGGCAGGCTCGTGGGCGGGGTCCTCACCCTCCAGTTCGACGCGGCGAACGGCACCAGTGAGGTCGGCTGCTGGCTGGAGCCCGCCGCCACCGGTCGCGGGCTCGTCACGCGCGCGATGCGGGTGCTCATCGACTGGGCGGTCGAGCAGCGCGGCATCCACCGGGTCGAGTGGGTCGCCGCCGCCGGCAACCGGCCCAGCATCGCCGTCGCCGCCAGGCTCGGCATGACCCGGGACGGGGTGCGCCGCGAGGCCCACCTGCACCAGGGAGTGCGCCACGACCTCGAGGTGTGGTCGGTGCTCGCCCCCGAGTGGCGCGCGGCCCGCGCCGGCACCGCTCACCACGACCATTGATCCCGGGCCGGCGTCGCCCCGGCCGCCCTCGGCCTGCCGCCGGCCGTCCTCACGTACACCGACGTGCTGCCGGGACCGCCCCCCCACCGGCTGAGCCGCCACGGTCCGCAAGAGGTCCTAGGGCATCCGTGAGCACCTTACGGGCGCCCTGAGGCCCCTTGGGCTCGTCTAAGGCCACGGGGACCGCCCAAGATGCGGAACTCTCCCGATGTGGCGGGGCACCCCGCGGGACGAAGCTGGAGGCACGCAGAAAGCGAAGCCCCGGCCGACTCCTGTGAGGGATCCACCATGTTCGAGTACGAACTCCACCAGTACCGCATCGCGGACCTCGTCCGCCGCGCCGCCCACGAGCGCCTGGCCCGCGAGGCCCTCGCCGGCCGCCGCTCCCGGCGCCGGGCAGCCGATCCGCGAGCGACCGGTGCCGAGAGCCATACGCCCCGGTTCCGCAGACACTGGTTCACCCCGGCCGCATGAGCGTCCGGGCGGGGGAGGAAAACGGCCGCACGGCGGGACACCGCCGTGCGGCCGTCGCGCTCTCGGCGAAAACCTGTGCCGCACCGTCGGACGCGCATGCGATGCTCGGGACCGTGGAGACCAGGTCAGTCAGTCCCGTGTTCGTCGGTCGCGCGGCCGAACTGGACATGCTGCACGAGGCGTTCACCCGGGCCGAGTCGGGTGAGCCGCAGGCCCTGATGCTCGGCGGCGAGGCCGGCGTCGGCAAGACGCGCCTCGTCGAGGAGTTCGCCGCCGCGGCCCGCCGTCGGGGCGCCGTCGCCGCCGTCGGCGGCTGCGTCGAGATCGGCGCCGACGGGCTGCCCTTCGCGCCCTTCTCGACTGCCCTGCGCGCCCTGCGCCGCGTGCTGCCGGACCTGATGACCGCTGCCGCGGAGGGACAGGAGGGTGAACTCGCCCGGCTGCTCCCCGAGCTCGGCGCGGCCCCCGCCGGACGGTACGACGAGGACGGCATGGCCCGCCTCTTCGAACTCACCGCCCGCCTCCTGGAACGTCTCGCCGCCGACCGCACCGTCGTCGTCGCCCTGGAGGACCTGCACTGGGCCGACGCCTCCACCCGCCACCTGCTCGCCTACCTGTTCCGCACCCTGCGCACCGGCCGCCTCGTCCTCCTCGCCACCTACCGCAGCGACGACATCCACCGCCGCCACCCGCTGCGCCCCCTGCTCGCCGAACTCGACCGGCTGCGCACCGTCCGCCGTCTCGAACTCGACCGCTTCACCCGCGACGAGGTCGGCCGGCAGATCGCCGGCATCCTCGCCGCCGAACCCGATCCCGCCCAGGTCGACGACATCTTCGAACGCTCCGACGGCAACGCCTTCTTCGTCGAGGAACTCGCCGTCGCCTCCCACGAGGGGTGCGGCACCGGCCTCACCGACTCCCTGCGCGACCTCCTCCTCGTCCGCGTCGAGGCGCTGCCCGAGAGTGCCCAGCGCATCGCCCGGCTCGCCGCCGAGGGCGGCTCCACCGTCGAGCACCCCCTGCTCGCCGCCGTCGCCGGGCTCGCCGAGGACGACCTGATCGAGGCGCTGCGGGCCGCCGTGAACGCCAACATCCTGACCGCCGCGCCCGACGGCGACGGCTACCGCTTCCGGCACTCCCTGGTCCGCGAGGCCGTCGCCGACGACCTGCTGCCCGGCGAGCGCTCCCGCCTCAACCGCCGCTACGCCGAGGCCCTGGAGGCCGACCCGTCCCTGGTGCCGGCCGACGCCCGTGTCATGCGGCTGGCCAGCTACTGGTACCACGCCCACGACCCGGCCAAGGCCCTGCCGGCCGTCCTCGACGCCTCCGTCGAGGCCCGCCACCGCCAAGCCCACTCCGAGCAACTGCGGCTGCTGGAAAGGGCAATGGAGCTGTGGGACGCCGTACCCGACGAGGTGCGCGCGACCCTGCGCCCCGTCGACTACACCGAGGTCTATCCCCCCTGCGGCTGCGACCCGGCCACCAGGCCCCTGCGCTACCTCGACCTGATGGCCGAGGCGGCCGTCGCGGGGCGGCGGTGCGGGGAGCGGGAACGCGCACTGAAGATCACCAAGCGGGCGCTGCGCCTCCTCGACGAGGAACCCGACCCCTTGCGTGCCGCCTGGTTCTGGATCCAGCGCTCCCGGCTCGTCCAGGCCCTGGGCCGCGGCGACGGTTGGAGCGAGATCGGCACCGCCCAGGACCTCGTGCGCGGGCTGCCGCCCTCCGAGGTGCACGCAGAGGTCCTCGCCACCGCCGCGCTCTGGTCCATGCTCCACGAACCCGGCCCCGAGGCCGTCGCCGCCGCCGAACGGGCCGTGGAGTACGCGCGCATGGTCGGCGCCGCCGACATCGAGCTCAACGCCCGCCTCACGCTCGGCGGGCTGACCGTCGACGCGGGCGACATCGAGGCCGGACTCGCCGAGATGCGGGCGGTACACGACCTGGCCGAGGCCCAGGGCCGGTCCGCCGTACTGGGGCGCTGCCACATCAACCTGCCCTCCGTCCTCGAGGGGGTCGGCCGCTCCGCCGAGGCGGCCGAGATCATGCGCGAGGGCACCCGCGTCACACGGCGCCTCGGCCTGCTGGAGTCCGAGGGCTGGGTATGGGTCAACTTCGCCGAGTCGCTGATCTCCCTGGGCCGCTGGGACGAGGCCGTGGACGCGGCGACCCGGGCGCTGTCCCAGGGACAGGGCGCGAAGCCCCGCGGCGGTGCCTGCCTCCAGCGGGCCTGCGTCGCCCTCGCCCGCGGGGAGACCGCCGAGGCCGCCCGACTGCTCGACGAGGCCCGGTCCTCCTACGGCAGCCACGACCCGGTGCCGCAGAACAACCTGCCCCTTGCCCGCCTCGCCATCGGCATCGCCGGCGCCGAGGGCCGCGTCCTGGACGCCCGGGCCGAACTCGATCGCGCTCTGGGCAGCGGCTTCCCGCCCGGCACCCAGCGCTACGGCTGGCCACTGCTGCTGGCCGCCGCGAGCGGCGAGGCCGACGCCCGCCCCCTGCCCGTCGCCGCGCCGGACCGCGCCCGGGTCCTCACCCGCATCCTCGAGGTCGCCAAGCACCTCACCACCGGCGCGCCGGTCTGGAGCGCCCACGACAAGTGGGTCCGCGCCGAACTCCTGCGCGCCGAGGGGCTCGACGACCCCGATCTCTGGTCGGAGGTGGTCACCGCCTTCGAGTCGCTGGAACGGCCCTACGACCTCGCCCGGGTCCGCCACCGCCTCGCCGCCGCGCTGCTGGCCGCCGGCGGCGAGGAGGAACGGGCCCGCGCCACCGAGCTGCTCCGCCTCGCCCACGCGGTCGCCGCCCACCTCGGCGCGCGTCCGCTCTCCGACGCCGTCACCCTGCTCGCGCAGCGCGCCCGGATCCCGCTGGCGGCCGGTCCCCGGCACAGCGGCCCGGCGGAGCCGGCCGATCCGGCCGAGGCACTCGGTCTCACCAGCCGGGAACGGGACGTGCTGCGCCTGGTCGCCCAGGGCCGCACCAACCGGCAGATCGCCGAGGAACTGTTCATCTCTCCGAAGACCGCGAGCGTCCACGTCTCGAACATCCTCGCCAAGCTGGGCGTCGCCGGGCGCGGCGAGGCGGCGGCGGTGGCGCACCGGCGTGGTCTGTTCTCGTCCGCATCGCTCGCGCCCGGAACGGTGGGCTGACACTTAGGGTGGGAGGACACCGGCCGTAGGAGGTTCCGTGTTCAACGCCTTCGAGGAACTGTTCGCCCCCGGCCGCAAGCACACCCACGACGAACGCAAGCGGCTGGAGCTGACCCGCGAGGACGTCGGCGACGCCGACCCCGGGCGCGGCCCGATAGACCTGGCGTCCGGGAGGGTCGTCGTCCGCCCGCCGGCCGGCACCGAACACGAGCGGGACGGGGGAGGCGGCAAGGACCAGGACGCGGGCGGGAACGACGGGGACGGACGCGTGCACGGCGGGCCGGACGACGCGGGCGGTGGGGCGGCCGACGCGGTCAGGGAGCCGCGCTAGCCCACCTTCAGCTCCAGGATGCGGTCGTCGCTCCCGGCCGGGTCGCCGCGGCCGTCGGTGTTGCTGGTGACCAGCCACAGGCGGTCGCCGCCCGCCGGGACCACGGTGCGCAGCCGGCCGTACTCGCCCTCCAGGAACGCCTGGGGCTCCGCCGACGCCTCCGTGCCCCTCAGGGGTATCCGCCACAGTCGCTCGCCGCGCAGACCGGCCATCCAGATCGAACCCTCGGCATGGGCGATGCCGCTGGGGGACGCCTCGTCCGTGCGCCACTGGTCGATCGGCTGGTGGAAGTCCCCCTCGTCGGACCGGCCCTCGGCCTCCGGCCAGCCGTAGTTGTCGCCCGGCTTGATCGCGTTCAGCTCGTCCCAGGTGTCCTGGCCGAACTCCGAGGCGAACAGGCGCTGTCGGCGGTCCCAGGCCAGGCCCTGCACATTGCGGTGTCCGAAGGAGTACACGGGGGAGTCGGGGAAGGGGTTGCCCGGCGCCGGCTCGCCCTCCGGGGTCAGCCGCAGGATCTTGCCGCCGAGGGACTTCCTGTCCTGCGACAGACTGGTGTCACCACCCTCGCCCGTGCCCGCGTAGAGCATCCGGTCGGGGCCGAACGCGATCCGGCCGCCGTTGTGGACGACGCCCTTCGGGATGCCGCGGAACACCGTGTCGGGGGCGCCCAGTTGGTCGCCGGGGGACCGCTTCTCCTCGTAGACCATGCGGACGATGCGGTTGTCCGAGGCGGAGGTGAAGTAGGCGTAGACCATGTGGTCCGAGGCATAGCCGGGGGAGAGGGCGATGCCGAGGAGGCCGCCCTCGCCGGCGGGTGATACCCCCGGGACCTCGCCCAGCACCGTCTTGCGGCCCGTCCTGCCGTCGACCCGGCTGATGGTGCCCTCGTCCCGCGAGGACACGAGGAGATCGCCGTCCGGAAGTGGGGCGAGGCCCCAGGGGCTCTTCAGCCCCGAGGCGACGGTGCGCACCACCTTCACGGTGCCCTTCGCCGGTGGAACCTCCCCGGCGGCCCGGTCCGGGGGCGACGACCCCGGCGTCGTACGGCTCGGGGAGGCGCTGTCGTCCCCGGCGGGTGATCCTCCGTCGTCGGTGGAGCAGCCGGCCGTGAGCAGGAGCGCGGCGGCGGCCAGCAGGGCCGTCACGGCTCGATGTCGCACGATCTTGTTCCCTTCGACGCGGCGGTTTCTCACTTGTCATACACCGCCCGCGCCTCCCAGGTTCCCGATCCGCCGAGCCGGAACCTTTCCGCACCGTCCGTTCACCGGCCGGCCCCGCCCCCGGCACCCGCCCGGCCGGCCTCGCCCCCAGCCGGACGGGGAGCGCGCCCGCACCCACCGGCGGTCAGTCCCACGACCCCTGCGCCGCCGGCAGCATTCTCACCTCGGCCAGGTCCTGGGTCGTCAGGCGCACGGCCGCGGCCGTCGCGTTCTCGGTGACCCAGCGCTCCTGCTTGGTGCCCGGCACCGGGATCACGTGCCGGCCCTGGGCCAGGACCCAGGCCAGGGCCACCTGTGCCGGGGTGACGTCCTCGCCGTGCCGGCGGGCGATCCGGCGCAGGCCGACCACGATCGGCTGGTTGGCGGCCATCATCTCGGCCGTGAAACGGGGGTGCCGCGCCCGCAGGTCGTCCGCCTCGAAGCCGACGCCCGGCGTCAGCGTCCCGGTGAGGAAGCCGTTGCCGAGCGGCATCGCGGCGAGGAAGCCGACGCCGCGGGACTCGCACCACGGCAGTAGCGCCTGGAGCGCCTCCGGGGACCACACCGACAGCTCCGCCTCCACCGCGCTCACCGGGAAGACCTGCTGCACCCGCTCCAACTGCCGGATCGTGGCGTCGTGCAGCCGCGCCCCCGGCCGCCGGGCCGATCGCGCCCCCACCGCGCACAGCCCCAACGCCCGCACCTTCCCGGCCCGTACCAGCTCCGCCATCGCGCCCCAGGTCTCCTCGACGGGGATCTCCGGGTCGGCGCGGTGCAGCTGGTACAGGTCGATGACGTCGGTCTGGAGCCGGCGCAGCGACGCGTCGCAGGCCCTCCTCACGTACCCGGGGCGGCCGTTGGCCACGATGTGCTGGTCGCCGACCAGCAGGCCGACCTTCGTGGACACGAAGGCATCCGCGCGCCGCTCCTTCAACACCCGTCCCAGCAGCAGCTCGTTGGTGAACGGTCCGTACATGTCGGCGGTGTCCAGCAGGGTCGAGCCCAGGTCGAGCGCCCGGTGCACCGCCCTCAGCGACTCCTCGCCACGCTGCCGCGACGTGCTGTAGGCCCAGCTCATCGGCATGCACCCGAGTCCGACGGCCCCCACCGCGAGCGCCGCCGCGCCGATCGTCCTGCGCTCCACCTGGTCGTGACCCTCCCTCTCCTGGCCACCCCAACCTAACCTCTGCGCTCGCGGGCTCCTGACATAGCCTCCGAAGCATGACTGCAGACGTGTGGCTTCCCATCCCGCCGGACGAGATCGAGGGCCTCCCCGAGGGACCGGAGTACCGATTCTGGGACGGCGGCGAGGACTTCCCCGCGGACCCGGCCGACTGCGCCTTCTACGTCGTGCCGTACATGAAGCCCAGCGGGATCGGCACACGGCCGATGCCGCGGATGAGTGCCGTCCGGGTCGTGCAGACCCTGTCCGCCGGCACCGACCACGTGGAGCCCGGCCTGCGCCACCTGCCCCCGGGGGTGCGGCTGTGCAACGCGCGCGGAGTGCACGAGGCCAGCACCGCGGAGCTGACGCTGGCGCTGATCCTCGCCTCCCTGCGCGGCATCCCCGACTTCGTCCGGGCGCAGGACGAGGGGCAGTGGCTCGGCGGCTTCCGGCCCGCGCTCGCCGACAGGACCGTGCTCATCGTGGGCTACGGTTCGATCGGCTCCGCCATCGAGGATCGGCTCGTTCCGTTCGAGCTCGCGCGGGTGGCGCGCGTCGCGCGCTCCGAGCGCACCACGGCGCGCGGTCCGGTGCACCCGCTCACCGAACTGCCCTCTCTGCTCCCGGAGGCGGACGTCGTCGTGCTCTCCACGCCGCTGACCGAGACCACCCGTCACCTGGTCGACGCCGCCTTCCTGACCCGGATGAAGGACGGCGCGCTGCTGGTGAACGTCGCCCGCGGGGGCGTCGTCGACACCAAGGCCCTGCTCACCGAGCTGGAGACCGGCCGGATCACGGCCGCACTCGACGTCACCGACCCCGAACCGCTGCCCGCCGAGCACCCCCTGTGGCGTGCGCCGGGCGTCCTGATCAGCCCCCATGTCGGCGGCCCCACCTCAGCCTTCCTGCCGCGCGCCAAGCGGCTCCTGGTGGACCAGTTGCACCGTTTCGTGAACCAGGAGGAGCTCCGGAACGTGATCCTGGTGACGGGAACGGAAGGCGTGTAATCCGCTTCGAGTACCGTCCGCGTTTCTCCGCGCGCGGTGGGTACTCATACCTTCGGTGATCGTCACGGAGCGTAGAGAACCTATGTCCCTGAGTGACGGGACTGGTGTATCGTCCCGACAGGGGTTGCGCCGCTGACCGATCGGCGCCGGGGACGGACACTGCGAACTGCGAGGGGGGCGACGGGCGATGCACGGCCTGGGGACGAGCGATCCGACGCGGCGGAGCCGCCGACGGCGATCCTGGCGCACGGCCGCGCGCGGACGCGGTCACCACTCCCACCACGGGCCGCACGGCGGGGGCCCGTGTTCCGCTCGTGTCGGTGCCGGCCGCCACGGTGGGCACGGCGGCCGCAGGAGGCACGCCCCCCCGGTGCACCGGGGCCAGAGGGACCCTGGAGCCGCGCGGAGCGGGAGGACCCGGTGAGCGCGCCGACCCCGACCCTCGACGGAGCGCTGCGTCCGCAGCCCTCGTCGGAGGCGCCGCCACCCCGCCCGCCGGCCACCCGTCGGCGGCCCGGCCTGATGTCCCAGCTCGTCCTGGCCCTGGTCTGCGCGGCCTACGCCGTCGGCGCCGCGATCGGCTGGGGCTCGCGTCAAGTGGCCCTCTTCATGGGGGACTTCGGACTGAGCGCAGCCGCCGGTGCGGCCGCGGTGTCCTGCGTCGTCTACGCCCGCCGCCGGCGCACCCGGTTTCGGCCCGCCTGGCTGCTGTTCGGGCTCTCCTCGGTGATGGCCTGCCTGGGCAACCTGGTCTGGGGCTGGTACGAGGTCGTCCTGGGCCGGCCGGTGCCCACCCCCAGCTATGCCGACCTGTTCTTCCTGTGCTTCGCCCCGCCCGCCATCGTGGGGCTGCTGGTGCTCGCCAAACGCCCCGTGACCAAGGCCGGCTGGGTCTGTCTCGCCCTGGACGCCTGGCTGATCGGCGGCTCCCTGCTGACCCTGGCCTGGAGCCTCGCACTCGCTCAGGCCGCGCAGGCCGAGGGCCCGGATGTGGCCCACACCGCCCTGTCACTGGCGTACCCGCTGCTCGACATCGCTCTGGTCAGCATGGTCCTCGCGCTGCACTTCCGACGTTCGGCGGTCAACCGCTCCGCCGTGAACACGGCGATCGGCGCGCTGGCGCTGACGGTGATGTGCGACGCCCTGTTCACCTCGCCGCTGATGCGCGACACCTACCGCTCCGGTGAGCTGCTGGACGCCGGCTGGTTCGCCGGCTCGCTCCTGCTGGCCTACGCCCCGTGGACCGGACCCCGGAGCGGGCGCACGGAGGACGAGGGGCACACGCGCGTGGTCCGCGGGAACCTGCCCGGGCGACCCGGCGCGGCGGGCCCCCAGCCGCCCGTCCCGCCCGGCGAGCACAGCCGCTATCCCGCGGCCCGGCCCATCGCCGGTTCCCTCGCCGCCCTCACGCCCTACCTCGCCGCGGCCGTGTGCACCCTGGGGATCCTCTACAACGTCCTCAACGGCCGCAGCGTCGACCGGGTGGTGCTGCTCACCGGCGGAACCGTGGTCCTCGCCCTGGTGGTGCGCCAGGGCATCATGCTGCTCGACAACATCACCCTCACCCAGGAACTGGCACAGAAGGAGAACCACTTCCGCTCCCTGGTGCAGGGCTCCAGCGACGTCATCATGATCGCCGCGCCCAGCGGCATCCTCCGCTACGTCTCCCCGGCCGCCGCCGGGGTCTACGGCCGCCCGGCGGAGGAGCTGGTGGGCACAGAGCTGGCCCATCTGATCCACCCGGAGGACCTGGGTCGCGTGGTGCACGAGGTACGCCGTTTCCTCGCCGCCAGCCCGGTCGAGGAACCCACCACCCGCATCGAGTGCCGCTTCCGCTCCGGAGACGGCGGCTGGCTGAACGTGGAGTCGACCGTCAACCGGCACCACGGCGGCCTGATCTTCAACAGCCGGGACGTGACCGAGAGAGTGCGGCTCCAGGCCCAGCTCCAGCACAACGCCGAGCACGACCCGCTCACCGACCTGCCCAACCGCGCCCTGTTCACCCAGCGCGTCCAGCAGGCCCTCTCCGGCCGCCGGGCCTCCGACCGGGGCGCCGCCCTCAGAGGCACGGCGGTGCTCTTCATCGACCTGGACGGCTTCAAGGCCGTCAACGACACGATCGGACACCAGGCCGGGGACGAACTGCTCGTCCAGGCCGCCCGCAGACTCGCGGAGTCCGTCCGCAAGGGCGACACCGCCTCCCGGCTCGGCGGCGACGAGTTCGCCGCCCTGATCGTCGGGGACGGCGCCCGCGACAGGGACGCCCGGGAACGCAACATCCTGGAGCTCGCCGACCGGCTCAGGGTCACCCTGTCCCAGCCCTACGTCATCGACGGCAACGATGTCCGGGTCAACGCCTCCATCGGCGTAGCCTTCGCCGAACCGGGCCTCGGCGCAGGTGAGTTGCTGCGCAACGCCGACCTGGCCATGTACCGGGCCAAGGCCGGCGGCAAGGGCCGCGTCGAGCTGTACCGGCCGCAGATGCAGCAGGACGTGGTCCGCAGGGCGGAGCTGGCCACCCGGTTGCGCGCCGCGCTGCACGACGGCGAGTTCACGCTGCTGCACCAGCCCGTGGTGTCCCTGGAGAACGGCCGGATCATGTCGGTTCGCGCGCAGGCGCGCTGGCGTTCCTCCCAGGGGGTGCTCTTCACCCCTGCCGAGTTCCTGAGGGTGGCGGAGGACAGCGACAGGACCGCCGAGCTGGACCGGTGGGTCCTGGAGGAGGCCGTCGAGCAGGCCGCCGAGCGGCAGGCGACCGGGGTGTCCGTGCCGGTGGTCGTCCGGCTCGGCGCCCGTCGGCTGCTGGACCGCTCGACGCCGCTCGGCCCGATCGAGGCCCTGCTCACCCGGCACGGGCTGCCCTCCGGGTCACTGATGATCGAGCTGGCCGACACCGATCCCCGGGCCTGTTCGGACGAGCTGGAGCGCCGGCTGAACGCGCTCCGGCGCGTCGGCGTGCGGATCGCGCTCGACGGCTTCGGCAGCGGCCACGCGGCGATCACGGCCCTCAGACGGCTCCCCGTCGACGTGCTCACGCTCGACCGCGGCCTGGTCGACGGCGTGCTGGAGTCCGCGCGGCTGTACAAGATCACCGCCGGGCTGCTGCGCATCGCGTCCGACCTGGGAATGCAGTCCGTGGCCGACGGGGTGGACCTGCCGGAGCAGGTGGTCGCCCTGCGCGAGATGGGCTGCACGCACGGACAGGGCCTGGCCTTCTCCGGTCCACTGGACGAGTACCGGCTGCGCCGCGCGCTCACCACCGGCCGCTATCCGGTGCCGCACGGCCCCGCGGAACCCGCTTTCGTCGGCGGCGGTTCCGGCGTGTACTCCACGGGGGTGACCGCCGTCCTCAGGGGTGGAACGGCCCTGCGTTCACATAATGAGACTCCCGTCCCACCCACTTGACAGTGAGTGCGTGCCGGGGGGAGGGTCAGTGCCATGCGCACCCGAATTCTCGTACTTGGAAAGCGCGTCGGCTGACGCTGGGCCTCGACCGCTCAGCGACCACTCCCGGCGCGCTCCCCTCGCTTGCCTTATGGCACGAGGGGTTTTTTGTTGCACCAGCACCTGCCGCACACCCCGCGTACACCGTACAAACCTCGCAAAAACCCTCAGCATCGAGAAGAGAATGCCGATGACCGAGCAGGCCACCGGGGCCCCTCACCCGCAGCCCCGGCCCCGATCCGGAGGACAGTACTCCGCTCCCGTCGAGCACATCACGGGTGCGCAGTCCCTCATCCGCTCTCTCGAGGAGGTCGGCGCCGACACGGTATTCGGCATTCCCGGCGGTGCGATCCTTCCGGCGTACGACCCGCTGATGGACTCGTCCCGGGTGCGGCACGTCCTGGTCCGCCACGAGCAGGGCGCCGGCCACGCGGCCACCGGCTACGCGCAGGCCACCGGCAAGGTCGGCGTCTGCATGGCGACCTCCGGCCCCGGCGCCACCAACCTGGTCACCCCGATCGCCGACGCGCACATGGACTCCGTGCCGCTGGTCGCGATCACCGGGCAGGTGGCCTCCAAGGCGATCGGGACGGACGCCTTCCAGGAGGCGGACATCGTCGGCATCACCATGCCGATCACCAAGCACAACTTCCTCGTCACCAAGGCCGAGGACATCCCGCGGGTGATCGCCCAGGCGTTCCACATCGCCTCCACCGGCCGTCCCGGCCCGGTGCTGGTCGACATTGCCAAGGACGCCCTCCAGGCGAAGACGACCTTCTCCTGGCCGCCCACCATGGACCTGCCCGGCTACCGGCCCGTCACCAAGCCGCACGCCAAGCAGATCCGCGAAGCCGCGAAGCTGATCACCTCCGCGAAGCGCCCCGTGCTGTACGTGGGCGGCGGTGTCCTCAAGGCCCGCGCCACCGCTGAGCTGAAGGTGCTCGCGGAGCTCACCGGAGCGCCCGTCACCACCACACTGATGGCGCTCGGCGCCTTCCCCGACACCCACCCGCAGCACCTCGGCATGCCGGGCATGCACGGATCCGTGGCCGCGGTCACCGGTCTGCAGAAGGCCGACCTGATCGTCGCCCTCGGCGCCCGCTTCGACGACCGGGTCACCGGCAAGCTGGACAGCTTCGCCCCGTACGCCAAGATCGTCCACGCCGACATCGACCCGGCCGAGATCGGCAAGAACCGCGCCGCCGACGTGCCGATCGTCGGTGACGCCCGCGAGGTCATCGCCGACCTGATCCAGGCGGTGCAGAAGGAGCACGCCGAGGGCCACCAGGGCGACTACACCGCCTGGTGGAACGACCTGAGGCGCTGGCGCGAGACCTACCCCCTCGGCTACGACCAGCCCGAGGACGGCTCGCTTTCCCCTCAGCAGGTCATCGAGCGCATCGGGCAGCTCGCGCCCGAGGGCACGATCTTCGCCGCGGGCGTCGGCCAGCACCAGATGTGGGCCGCGCACTTCATCGAGTACGACAAGCCCGCCACCTGGCTGAACTCCGGCGGCGCCGGAACCATGGGCTACGCGGTCCCCGCCGCCATGGGCGCCAAGGCCGGCGTGCCCGAGCGCACGGTCTGGGCCATCGACGGCGACGGCTGCTTCCAGATGACCAACCAGGAACTCACCACCTGCGCGCTGAACAACATCCCCATCAAGGTCGCCGTCATCAACAACGGTGCCCTGGGGATGGTCCGCCAGTGGCAGACCCTCTTCTACAACCAGCGGTACTCCAACACGGTGCTGCACTCCGGCCCCGACGACGTCAACCCGGAGGCCCGGGGCACCCGTGTCCCCGACTTCGTGAAGCTGTCGGAGGCCATGGGCTGCTACGCCATCCGCTGCGAGGACCCGGCCGACCTCGACAAGGTCATCGAAGAGGCGAATTCCGTCAACGACCGTCCGGTCGTCGTGGACTTCATCGTCCACGAGGACGCGATGGTGTGGCCGATGGTCGCCGCAGGCACCTCCAACGACGAGATCATGGCCGCCCGGGACGTCCGCCCCGACTTCGGCGACAACGAAGACGACTGAGCCGGGAAGAGCGAAGAGGAAACCCCAGACATGTCCAAGCACACGCTCTCCGTCCTGGTGGAGAACACCCCCGGTATCCTCGCCCGGATCGCCGCCCTGTTCTCCCGCCGCGGCTTCAACATCGACTCCCTCGCCGTCGGTGTCACCGAGCACCCCGACATCTCGCGCATCACCATCGTGGTGAACGTCGAGGACCTGCCGCTGGAGCAGGTCACCAAGCAGCTCAACAAGCTCGTCAACGTGCTGAAGATCGTCGAGCTCGAGCCCGGGCAGGCCGTTCAGCGCGAACTCGTTCTGGTGAAGGTGCGCGCGGACAACGAGACCCGCTCCCAGATCGTCGAGATCGTCCAGCTGTTCCGCGCCAAGACCGTGGACGTCTCCCCCGAGGCGGTCACCATCGAGGCCACCGGCAGCAGCGACAAGCTGTCCGCCATGCTCAAGATGCTGGAACCGTACGGCATCAAGGAGCTGGTCCAGTCCGGCACGATCGCGATCGGACGCGGTGCCCGCTCGATCACCGACCGGTCGCTGCGCGCCCTGGACCGGTCGGCGTAAGACCCGAAACGGGCGGCCGGACACGACCGGCCGCCCGTATTCCGAGACCCCGAGACTTCCCCTCCCCCCACCGTCATACGGTGGGACGCAACACCTGCACCCAAGGAGAGAACCCAAAGTGGCCGAGCTGTTCTACGACGCCGACGCCGACCTGTCCATCATCCAGGGCCGCAAGGTCGCGGTCATCGGTTACGGCAGCCAGGGCCACGCCCACGCCCTGTCGCTGCGCGACTCCGGCGTCGATGTGCGCGTCGGTCTGCACGAGGGCTCGAAGTCCAAGGCCAAGGCCGAGGAGCAGGGCCTGCGCGTGGTGACCCCGTCCGAGGCCGCCGCCGAGGCCGACGTCATCATGATCCTCGTCCCGGACCCGATCCAGGCCCAGGTCTACGAGGAGCACATCGCCCCGAACCTGAAGGACGGCGACGCGCTGTTCTTCGGCCACGGCTTCAACATCCGCTTCGGCTTCATCAAGCCCCCGGCCGGCGTGGACGTCTGCATGGTCGCCCCGAAGGGCCCGGGCCACCTCGTGCGCCGTCAGTACGAGGAGGGGCGCGGCGTTCCCTGCATCGCGGCCGTCGAGCAGGACGCCTCCGGCAACGCCTTCGCGCTGGCCCTGTCCTACGCCAAGGGCATCGGCGGCACCCGCGCGGGCGTCATCAAGACGACCTTCACCGAGGAGACCGAGACCGACCTGTTCGGCGAGCAGGCCGTGCTGTGCGGTGGCGCCGCGGCGCTGGTCAAGGCGGGCTTCGAGACGCTGACCGAGGCGGGCTACCAGCCGGAGATCGCCTACTTCGAGTGCCTGCACGAGCTGAAGCTGATCGTGGACCTCATGTACGAGGGCGGCCTGGAGAAGATGCGCTGGTCGATCTCCGAGACCGCCGAGTGGGGCGACTACGTCACCGGCCCGCGCATCATCACCGACGCCACCAAGGCCGAAATGAAGAAGGTCCTCGCCGAGATCCAGGACGGCACCTTCGCGCAGCAGTGGATGGACGAGTACCACGGCGGCCTCAAGAAGTACAACGAGTACAAGCAGCAGGACTCCGAGCACCTGCTGGAGACCACCGGCAAGGAGCTGCGCAAGCTGATGAGCTGGGTGAACGAGGAGGCGTGAGTCTCCGTGCCCCGTGGCGGTGCCCCCGGCAGCGGGGTACCGCCGCGGGGCTTCGCCCCGGACCCCCCGTACACAATGGCGTTTCTCGTCCGGGTGATCCTTCCGAAGCGGCGTAAGACGACCCCACCGGCGCCACTACACTGCTGCATTAATACGCGTCAGGCCCACAGCGTCGTGCGTCTTCCACGCGGCAAGCATCCCTCCACCGCCAGCGGCCGTCGGGACGGCCGTCCGCATTGGACTTGTGAGGACTCACGTGAGCTCGAAACCCGTCGTACTCATCGCTGAAGAGCTGTCGCCCGCCACCGTGGACGCGCTTGGTCCGGACTTCGAGATCCGGCACTGCAACGGAGCGGACCGAGCCGAACTGCTGCCGGCCATCGCCGACGTGGACGCGATCCTGATCCGCTCGGCCACCAAGGTCGACGCCGAGGCGATCGCCGCCGCGAACAGGCTGAAGGTCGTCGCGCGGGCCGGCGTCGGACTGGACAACGTCGACGTCTCCGCCGCCACCAAGGCGGGCGTGATGGTCGTCAACGCCCCCACCTCGAACATCGTGACCGCGGCCGAGCTGGCCTGCGGCCTGATCATCGCGACCGCGCGCAACATCCCGCAGGCCAACGCCGCGCTGAAGAACGGCGAGTGGAAGCGGAGCAAGTACACGGGCGTCGAGCTCGCCGAGAAGACCCTCGGTGTCGTGGGTCTGGGGCGGATCGGCGCCCTCGTCGCGCAGCGCATGTCCGCCTTCGGCATGAAGGTCGTCGCCTACGACCCCTACGTGCAGCCCGCGCGGGCCGCGCAGATGGGCGTCAAGGTGCTGTCCCTGGACGAGCTGCTCGAGGTCTCCGACTTCATCACCGTCCACCTGCCCAAGACCCCCGAGACCCTCGGCCTGATCGGCGACGAGGCGCTGCGCAAGGTGAAGCCGGGCGTACGCGTCATCAACGCCGCGCGCGGCGGCATCGTCGACGAGCAGGCGCTGTACTCGGCGCTCAAGGAGGGCCGGGTCGCGGGCGCGGGCCTGGACGTGTACGCCAAGGAACCCTGCACCGACTCGCCGCTGTTCGAGTTCGACCAGGTCGTGGCCACCCCGCACCTCGGTGCCTCCACCGACGAGGCGCAGGAGAAGGCCGGCATCGCCGTCGCCCGCTCGGTGCGCCTCGCCCTGGCCGGTGAGCTGGTGCCGGACGCGGTGAACGTCCAGGGCGGTGTCATCGCCGAGGACGTCAAGCCGGGCCTGCCGCTCGCCGAGCGCCTCGGCCGGATCTTCACCGCGCTCGCCGGTGAGGTCGCCGTCCGCCTCGACGTCGAGGTCTACGGCGAGATCACCCAGCACGACGTGAAGGTGCTGGAGCTGTCCGCGCTCAAGGGCGTCTTCGAGGACGTCGTCGACGAGACCGTGTCCTACGTCAACGCCCCCCTGTTCGCCCAGGAGCGCGGTGTCGAGGTCCGGCTGACGACCAGCTCGGAGTCGGCCGACCACCGCAACGTCGTCACCGTGCGCGGCACCCTGTCGGACGGCGAGGAGATCTCGGTCTCCGGCACGCTGGCCGGCCCCAAGCACGTCCAGAAGATCGTCGCGGTCGGCGACTACGACGTGGACCTCGCGCTCGCCGACCACATGGTCGTCCTGCGCTACGAGGACCGTCCCGGTGTCGTCGGCACCGTAGGCCGCATCCTCGGCCAGGCGGGCCTGAACATCGCGGGAATGCAGGTCGCCCGTGCCACGGTCGGCGGAGAGGCACTGGCGGTGCTGACGGTCGACGACACGGTGCCCGCCGGGGTGCTGACCGAGGTCGCCTCCGAGATCGGCGCGACCTCCGCACGTTCGGTGAACCTGGTCTGAGGGGACCGTCCGGGGGCGGCGGTCCCCGGACCCCCGCTGCTGTGCCGGGCGGGTACTTCCCCGTAGGTCCTCACACGCCGGACGGGCTGACATGGTCGGCCCGTCCGGCGTTTCGCGTGCTCCGCTCCGCCCGCACCCGGATGCCGCGCAGCCCCCTCGCCGCCAGCGCGGCCGCCGCGGCCAGCAGCAGTGCGCCGGTGATCGCGGCGCCTTGCATCCCGCTGGTGAACGCTTCCCGGGCCGCCGTCGCCAGGACGTTTCCCGCGCGCCCCGGCAACTGGTCCGCGACGGCGAGCGCGCCGCCCAGGGTCTCCCGGGCGGGACCCGGTGCCGAGGACGGAATCTCGTGGCGGTAGACGGCGGTACCGACGGAGCCGAGCACCGCCATGCTCAGGGCACCGCCGAACTCGGTGCCGGTCTCCATCAGTGACGAGGCCGCGCCCGCCCTCTCGACCGGGGCCGAGCTCAGGGCCAGGTCGGTGAGCTGGGCCAGCACGGCGACGATGCCGCAGGCCAGGACGCCGCACGCGGCCAGCACCAGCCACAGCGAGTCCGTGCCGGCGAGGGCGAGGAGTCCGTAGCCGCCCGCCGCGACCAGGAAGCCGCCCGTCACGACGTGGGCCCGGTCGACGCCCCGCTGGACCAGCCGGGTGGTGACCGGGGCGGCGAAGCCGATGAACACCGACGGCAGCAGGCTCCACAGCGCGGCCTCCAGTGCGCTTCTGTCGAGCACCGACTGCAAGTACTGGGTGGTGAAGTAGGCCGAGCCCATCATCCCGAACGCCGACATCGTGTTGAGGACGACCGCCGGGGTGAAGCCGTGCCCCCGGAACAGGGCGGGCGAGATCATGGGCGAGGCCGCGGTGCGCTGCCGGTGCACGAAGAGCGCCGCGAACAGCAGACCGACGGTGACCGAGACGACGTACCGGACGTTCCATCCCTCGGACGGAAGCTCCTTCAGGCCGTAGACCACGGGCAGGACCGCCGCCATGGACAGCGGGACGCTCAGCAGGTCGAACCGGCCGGGGGAGGGGTTCTTCGACTCCGGGAGTAGCAGCGGGCCGAGCACCAGCAGCAGCGCCATCGCGGGCAGGTTCACCAGGAAGACCGAGCCCCACCAGAAGTACTCGACCAGCACCCCGCTCGTCACCGAGCCGAGTGCGATGCCCGCCGTCATCACGCCGGACCACAGGCCGATCGCCTTCGCCCGCTGGTCGGGGTCGGTGAACATCGTGCGGACCAGGGCCATCGTCGACGGCATCAGGGTGGCGCCGCCGATGCCGAGCAGCGCGCGGGCCGCGATCAGCGTCTCGGCGCTGTGGGCGTAGGCGGCGAGCAGCGAGGCGGCGCCGAAGGCGCCCGCGCCGATCAGCAGGAGCCGGCGGCGGCCGATGCGGTCGCCGAGCGAGCCCATCGTCATTAGCAGACCGGCCAGCACGAAGGCGTAGATGTCGAAGATCCACAGCTGTTGGGTGCCGGTCGGTTCCAGGTCCGCGCTGATCTCCGGGACAGCGAAGTAGAGGACGGAGACGTCCATGGAGACCAGCAGCAGCGGAAGCATCAGCACACCGAGCGCGGTCCATTCGCGGCGACCGGCGCGTGCGGGGGCCGGTGCGGGGCTCGTCGAGTTCGTCATGACGGAGAATATACGTGCGTATGAAACGCACGTCTAGGACGGCTGTACATGACGGGCGTCTGGGACACTTGTACGGGCAGCGGTAGGGTGTCGCCATGGGACACCGTGAGGATCTGCTCGAGGGCGCCAAGCGTTGCCTGCTCGAGAAGGGGTTCGTGCGCACGACGGCGCGGGACATCGTGAGGGAGTCGGGGACCAACCTCGCGTCCATCGGCTACCACTACGGGTCGAAGGACGCGCTGCTCGCCCAGGCCTACGTCTCCCTGGTGGAGGACACGGGCGGCGCCTTCGAGGGAAACGTGGACGGTACCGAACCGGGGTCCCTGGAGCGGTTCGAACGGGTGTGGTCCAACATCATCGGCACCATGAAGGAACCCGGCTCCGTCTGGCGGCTCAGCATGGAGGTCCTCGCCCTCGGCGACCGGCTGCCCGAGGTGCGCGACCATCTGGCCGTGGCCCAGCGGCAGGCCGGCCGTGGACTGGTCCCGCTGCTGGCGGGCGGGCGTGAGGAGGACGTCTCCGACGAGACCGCGGACACTCTCGGGATGTTCTACGTGACCCTGATGACGGGGCTCATCGCCCAGTGGACCTTCGACCCGCGCACCGCGCCCGGAGCGGACCGGATCACCGAGGGCCTGCGCCGGGTGATCGAGGCGGCCACCCGGAACTGACCGGCCCCTCGGCGGGCAGCCGCGCAATCGTCCTGGCGATCTGCCGCTCGAACGACCGGACACCGTCCGCCGGCAGCACCTCCGCCGGCAGCACCGACCGTCACGGCGGCCGGGGCACTCCTCGATCCGGTGCCGTCACAGGCGGTGGGCCTTCAGGGCCATGTGCAGCAGCAGCCGGTCCTCGCCGTCGTCCAGGTCCAGGCCGGTGAGCTGCTCGATGCGGGACAGGCGGTAGTACAGGGTCTGGCGGTGGATGCCCAGCTCGGCGGCGGTGCGGCCGGCCTGGCCCGCGCGGTCGAGGTAGACCTCGGCGGTGCGGGCCAGTTCGTGCTGGGCGGGGGAGAGCAGGGGGCCGACGACCGGGTCGTGGGCGATCCGCGGGGGCAGCGCGGTCAGCAGACGGAACGGGCCGATCGAGGCCCATCGGGCCACCGGTCCCAGCCGGGGTTCGGCAAGCGCCGCCCGGGCCGCCGCCGACGCCTCGCCCCAGGCCACGCCCAGCTCGGCGAGTCCGACGCGGGGCGCGGCGATCCCGGCGGCCGGCGCCGGGCCGCTGTCGGCACCGCCCCGGTCCGCCGGGCCGGTGCCGCGGGCCCGCTCCAGCAGCCGGGAGGCCGCCGTCGTCGCCGGCGCGAGGACGTCCGACGCGCGCAGCCGGAGCAGCAGGGCCAGGGACAGCGCCGTCGTGCCCCACGGCAGGGTGCACAGTGCGGTCGCCCCCGGGACCGTACGCACCGAGGGCGCGTCGTCCGGGTCGGCGGAGGGCCACGGGGCGACGCAGACGACCGTGTGCAGACCGTCGGCCCGGGTGCCGAGGGCGGTGCGCAGCTCGGCGACGGCCATGTCGCGCTGCCAGTCGCGGTCCGCGGTGAGCACCGCCCGCAGCTCACGGGTGAGGTCCGCGCCGTGCTGCGCCTCGTCCGCGAGCAGCGCGCCGATCCGGGCCGTCACCTGCATGGCTGCGCTCAGCTGCCGCTCGGTGGGTCCCGGGTCGTAGTCCAGCAGCCAGACGTAGCCGAGCACCACGCCCCGGTGGCGCACCGGCAGGCAGATGCGGCCCCGGTGCACACCCGCCTCCGGAGTGCGCGGGATGCGCACGGGGCCGGTCGCCCGGGTGATGCCGAAGCCCTCGAACCAGGCGCGGACCGCGGCCGTGGAGCGGCGGGTCAGGATCGAACGGGTGCGCACCGGGTCCAGCGCGGACGGATCGAGGTCGCCCTCGCTGTCGTAGGCGCCGAAGGCGATCAGCTCGAAGTCCCGGTTCTCCAGCGTCGCCGGAGCGCCGAGCAGCTCCGAGATCTCGTCCACCAGTTCCTGGTAGTCACCCCTGTATTCCGACGTCACCCGGGCATTCTCCCGCAAAACCGCGAGGCCTTCAGACATCTGTCTGAGATCTCCGGCACGGATGCGTGACAGCTGTCGATGGCCCACCATCGGAGGGATCCTTAGGTTTCACGGTGGTTCTCCGTGCCGTACCCGCAGCGTCGGGCAGCGGCCATTCCGATGCTTGTGGAGGTGCCCCGTGCTGGGTCCCGTGATTCTCGCCGCGTCGCGCAGCGACCGGATGCGACGCCTGATCTCGGCGGCCCCGGTGACCAAGCAGGTCGTCGACCGCTTCATCCCCGGCGAGACCGTCGACGAGATCCTGCCCGTCGTCCAGGAGCTCACCGGCAAGGGCCTGGAACTGACGATGGACGTCGTCGGCGAGGACATCACGACCCCCGAGCAGGCCGCCGCCGCCCGCGACGCCTACCTCGAGCTGATCGATCGGCTCCGCCCGCTGGAGCTCGGCACCCGCGCCGAGATGTCGGTGAAGCTGTCCATGTTCGGCCAGGCCCTCCCCGGCGGTCACGAGCTGGCCCTCGCCAACGTCCGCCCGGTCGTGGAGGCCGCCGCGGAGATCGGCACGACGGTCACCCTCGACGCGGAGGACCACACCACCCTCGACTCGATGTTCGCCATCCACGAGGAGCTGTGCAAGGACGTCCCGCAGACCGGCTGCGTCATCCAGGCCTACCTGTTCCGGACCGAGGAGGACGCGCGCCGCCTCGCCGCGAGCGGCAGCCGCGTACGGTTGGTGAAGGGTGCCTACAAGGAGCCCGCCTCCGTCGCGTACCAGCAGAAGCACGAGATCGACAAGGCGTACGTCCGCGTCCTGCGGACGCTGATGGAGGGCGACGGTTACCCGATGATCGGGTCCCACGACCCGCGTCTGATCACCATCGCCCAGGAGCTGGCCCGCACTGCCGGGCGCAAGCTCGACGAGTACGAGTTCCAGATGCTGTACGGCATCCGCAGCGACGAGCACCTGCGGCTGGCCGCCGAGGGCCACCGCATGCGCGTCTACACCGCCTACGGCACGGACTGGTACGGCTACTTCATGCGCCGCCTCGCGGAGAAGCCCGCCAACCTGCGGTTCTTCCTCCGCTCGATGGTCAGCAAGGGCTGAGCCCGGACACCCACCGCTCAAGTCAAGGAGTTACGGAACCCATGGACGCTGTGACCCAGGTCCCCACCCCCGTCAACGAGCCGGTGCACGGCTACGCCCCCGGCTCGCCCGAGCGCGCCCGGCTGGAGGCCAGGCTCAAGGAGCTGGCCGAGAACTCCAGGGACCTGCCCTGCACCATCGGCGGTGAGAAGCGGATGGGCGGCGGCGAGCCCTTCGAGGTCGTCCAGCCGCACAACCACAAGGCGGTCCTCGGCACCTTCCGGCACGCCACCCGGGCGGACGCGCAGGACGCGATCGACGCGGCCCTCGCCGCCGCCCCGGCCTGGCGCGCGATGTCCTTCGACGACCGCGCCGCGATCATCCTGCGCGCCGCGGAGCTGCTGGCCGGCCCCTGGCGCGAGACGATCGCGGCCGCGACCATGCTCGGCCAGTCCAAGACCGCCCAGCAGGCCGAGATCGACACGCCCTGCGAGCTGGTCGACTTCTGGCGCTTCAACGTGCACTACGCCCGCCGGATCCTCGCCGAGCAGCCCCCGGCCAACTCCCCGGGCGTGTGGAACCGTCTCGACCACCGCCCGCTGGAGGGCTTCGTCTACGCGATCACCCCGTTCAACTTCTCCGCCATCGCCGGCAACCTGCCCACCGCGCCCGCGCTGATGGGCAACGTCGTGGTGTGGAAGCCGTCCCCGACGCAGACCCTGGCCGCCGTGCTGCTCATGGAGCTGCTCGAGGAGGCCGGGCTGCCCAAGGGCGTCATCAACCTCGTCACCGGCGACGGTATCGAGGTCTCCGAGGTCGCCCTGGTCCACCGCGACCTCGCCGGCATCCACTTCACCGGCTCGACCAAGACCTTCCAGTACCTGTGGAAGACGGTCGGGGCCAACATCGAGAAGTACCGCTCCTACCCGCGTCTGGTCGGCGAGACCGGCGGCAAGGACTTCGTCGTTGCCCACCCGAGCGCCGACCGCGCCATCCTGAAGACCGCGCTGACCCGCGGTGCCTTCGAGTACCAAGGCCAGAAGTGCAGCGCCACGTCCCGCGCCTACATCCCGGCGTCCATCTGGAACGACGGCTTCCGTGAGGAGTTCGCCGCCGAGGTCGACGGCATCACCATGGGCGACGTCACCGACCTGTCCCACTTCATCGGCGCCGTCATCGACGAGCGGTCCTTCGCCAAGAACAAGGCCGCGATCGACCGCGCCGTGGAGGACCCGTCCTGCACGATCGTGGCGGGCGGCTCCTGCGACGACTCGGTGGGCTGGTTCGTCCGCCCGACCGTCATCGAGTGCACCGATCCGGAGAACGAGGTGTTCCGCACCGAGTACTTCGGCCCGATCCTCGCCGTGCACGTCTACGAGGACGACGCGTACGACGAGATGCTGACCCAGATGGAGTCGGTGTCCGACTACGCGCTGACCGGCTCGGTCATCGCCAACGACCGCGCCGCGGCGGCGTACACGATGGAGAGGCTGCGCTACGCGGCGGGCAACTTCTACATCAACGACAAGTCGACCGGCGCCGTCGTCGGCCAGCAGCCCTTCGGCGGCGGCCGTGCCTCCGGCACCAACGACAAGGCCGGCGCCCCGCAGAACCTGATGCGCTGGACCCTGACCCGGGCCATCAAGGAGACGCTGGTCCCGCCGACCGACTACACGTACCCGCACATGGGCTGACATCCGTCCGCGCGCCACGGGCCAGGTCCCTCGACCTGGCCCGTTCGCGTGTCCGCGGGGCCCTCGAGCGGGTGACGTCGAGAGGTCCCCGACCGGAGAGGTCGCGGGGTCCTCACCGGGTGACGTTGCGGGCGAGGAAGTCCCGCATCAGCGTGGCGATCGCACCCGCGTGGGTCTCCAGTGCGAAGTGGCCGGTGGGCAGCAGGTGCACCTCGGCGCGCGGCAGGTCGCGCTGGAAGGCGAGGGCGCCCGCCGGGACGAAGATCTCGTCGTGCGCGCCCCAGGCGGCGAGCAGCGGGACCTGCCCGGAGCGGAAGTACTCCTGGAACGCCGGGTACAGGGCGATGTTGGAGCCGTAGTCGGAGATCAGGTCGAGCTGGATCTCCGTCTGGCCGGGGCGGGCGAGGAAGGCCGCGTCCTGCTCGTAGGCGTCCGGGCTGACCAGGCTCGGGTCCACGACGCCGTGCAGGTACTGCCACTTGATGCCGTCCAGGGTGTAGATCTCCCGCACCGGACCCTCGGTCTCGGGCGTGCGGTGGGCGATGAGGTCGAGCACGGGGGCCCAGGCGTCCTCGCCCAGTCCCTCCTCGTAGGCGTTGCCGTTCTGCGTGACGATCGCGGTGACCCGCTCCGGATGTGCGAGGGCGAGGCGCAGTCCGATGGGGGCGCCGTAGTCCTGGACGTAGAGGGCATACCTGCGCAGCCCCAGATGTTCGGTGAACTCGTCCGTGATGACGGCCAGTTCGTCGAAGGTATAGGTGAACTCCGTGTGCGCGGGAGTGGCAGAGCGGCCGAAGCCGATGTGGTCGGGGGCGACGACCCGGTAGCGGTCAGCGAGCAGGGGGACGAGGTCGCGGAACATGTGCGAGCTGCTCGGAAAGCCGTGCAGCAGCAGAAGCACGGGGGCGCCGGCCGGTCCGGCCTCGCGGTAGGCGATCTCGTGTCCGCGGACGGTGGTCGTGCGGTGGTGCACCTGGGGGCGCAACTGGTGCGTGAACATGACCCCTCCTTGCGTCTCTCTTCTATTCTAACCGATGACATGCACTTAGATGGTTAGGGGGAGTGCATCACGCCGGTGCTAACCCGTCAAGCCCGCTTCAGGGGTTACCGGGTGGCGTGCGTGCCCGGATACTGGGTCCATGACCGCCTCCGTACGCCTGCGCACCGCTCACACCGCCGACCTCGCGTCCGCCGAACTCGACGCGGTGCGCGCCCTGCTGGTCGCTGCCTTCGAGGGGGACTTCGGGGACGAGGACTGGGAGCACGGGCTCGGGGGCATGCACGTCCTGGTGCACGACCCGGCCGGGCTCGCCGCGCACGGTGCCGTGGTGATGCGCCGGGTGCGGCACGGGAAGCGGTGGCTGCGGGTCGGGTACGTGGAGGCGGTGGCCGTGCGGGCGGACGTGCGGCGCACCGGGCTCGGCGGGCGGGTGATGGAGGAACTGGAGCGGATCGTCGACCGGGCGTACGACGCCGGGATGCTGTCGGCGAGCGACGACGGGGCGCTGCTGTACGCCGCGAGGGGCTGGCAGTCGTGGGGCGGTCGCGTGTGCGCGCTCGGGCCGCAGGGAGTGGTGCACCTGCCGGACGAGGAGGGGAGCACCTACGTCCGGCCCGCTCTCGCGGGCCCGCTCGACGCCGCTGGTGAGCTCCTCTTCGACTGGCGGGACGGGGACGTGCTGTAGAGGACGTGCTGTAGACCACTCCGCTGACATCGCCGCAGGTCAACAGTGTGTGAGGCACTCCACTGTCTCAGATAGTAGGAAGTCCGAGTAATTGTGGAGACAGGAGCGTGCCTCTCGCCTAGCTTTGTAGGAGTCGAACGTCTCGCTCGATCAAGCGATGGGCGGTCGTGAGCCGGGCCCCGTGCAGGCAACCCCTGCGGCCCGCAGCTCCCCGCCCCTTTCCGGCGTCTCGACAACCCCTTTCCGCGCTCTGTTCCGTCGAAGTTACGTCGAAGGAGTCGATTCTCCATGGCCGAGACGACCGTCCGCCGCCGCGTCCGTCACCTCTCCCGCACGAGCGAGTCCGACCGCAAGAACGCCGCAGCCGCCCTCCAGCGCGCCCTCGACCGCCGGGACAACGGCGGCTCCACCGGTCACTGAGCGCCCCCGGGCGGTCCGGTCGCCGGGCCGGCCCGGCGACCGTCGTACGGCCGTACGCCTCGTGGGTGTCCGCATCCCGGACGGTCCGTGTCAGAGCATGGGACGAGGAGTAGGGTGCCCGCATGTCTCGCAGCATCAATCTCGCAGTGATCCCCGGTGACGGCATCGGCCAGGAGGTCGTGGCCGAAGGTCTGAAGGTCCTCTCCGCCGTCCTTCCGCAGGATGTGAAGCTGGAGACCAAGGAGTACGACTTCGGCGCCAAGCGCTACCACGCCACCGGTGAGACCCTCACCGACGCCGACCTCGACGAGCTGAAGCAGCACGACGCCATCCTGCTCGGCGCCATCGGCGACCCGAGCGTGCCCTCCGGCGTCCTCGAGCGCGGCTTCCTGCTCAAGCTCCGCTTCGCCTTCGACCACCACGTCAACCTGCGGCCCAGCAAGCTGCTCCCGGGCGTGGCCACCCCGCTCGCCGGCCAGCCGGAGATCGACTTCGTGGTCGTCCGCGAGGGCACCGAGGGCCCCTACACCGGCAA
This sequence comes from Streptomyces sp. NPDC005931, assembly GCF_042871235.1. Taxonomy (NCBI): domain Bacteria; kingdom Bacillati; phylum Actinomycetota; class Actinomycetes; order Kitasatosporales; family Streptomycetaceae; genus Streptomyces; species Streptomyces sp. NPDC005931. Next base: position 18,679 of record NZ_JBIAIG010000020.1, on the reverse strand, counting down.
CGGCGGCACCATCCGCAAGGGCACGCCGCACGAGGTCGCCACCGAGGTCTCCGTGAACACGGCCTTCGGTGTGGAGCGCGTGGTCCGCGACGCCTTCGCCCGCGCGCAGGCCCGCCCCCGCAAGAAGCTCACGCTGGTCCACAAGAACAACGTGCTGACCTTCGCGGGCCACCTGTGGACGAACATCTTCAACAAGGTGGCCGAGGAGTACCCCGAGGTCACCACCGACTACATCCACGTGGACGCCGCGACCATCTACCTGGTCACCCAGCCCGAGCGGTTCGACGTCATCGTCACCGACAACCTCTTCGGCGACATCATCACCGACCTCGCCGCGGCCGTCTCCGGCGGCATCGGTGTCGCCGCGAGCGGCAACATCAACCCCTCCGGCGCGTACCCGTCCATGTTCGAGCCGGTGCACGGCTCCGCCCCGGACATCGCCGGCCAGGGCAAGGCAGACCCCAGCGCCACGGTCCTGTCCGTCGCCCTCCTGCTGCGCCACCTCGGTCACGAGACCGAGGCGACCCGCATCGAGGACGCCGTCTCCGCCGACCTCGCGGAGCGCGGCGACCTGCCCGCCCGCAGCACCTCCGAGATCGGCGACGCGCTCGCCGTACGCGTAGCGGGCTGACCGGCGCGCACCTCGACACCCTCGAAGCCGCCGGGTCGCACCAGCATCCGGCGGCTTCCGCATGTCCCCGCCGGGTGCCACCATCGACCACCGGGCCGCATTCACCCTGTTCCGTCCGCTGTCGTCTCCGGGCGATAATCGAACGCGGAGCCGCGAAATGAGGGAATGCTCGGACGTCCTAGCACTGGCCGTCCCGCTGCCGTACCGAGCGAGGCGGCCCGTCACTACAACCGGTGAAGGACAACCACTCATGACGACGCCCACGATCGAGCTCAAGCCCTCCGCCCATCCGCTCAGCGACGCAGAGCGGGAGGCGATTCTGACCAGCCCCGGCTTCGGCCGCCACTTCACCGATCACATGGTGACGATCAAGTGGACCGAGGGCCGGGGCTGGCACGACGGCCAGCTCGTCCCGTACGCGCCGATCTCCCTCGACCCGGCGACCACCGTCCTGCACTACGCCCAGGAGATCTTCGAGGGCCTGAAGGCCTACCGGCAGCCCGACGGCTCCGTCGCCACCTTCCGCCCGGACCAGAACGCCAAGCGCTTCCAGCGCTCCGCCCGCCGCCTCGCCATGCCCGAGCTGCCGGTCGAGACGTTCATCGAGGCGTGCGACGCCCTGGTCCGGCAGGACAAGGCGTGGGTGCCGGCGCACGGGGGCGAGGAGTCCCTGTACCTGCGCCCCTTCATGATCGCCACGGAGGTCGGCCTGGGCGTCAAGCCCGCCAACGAGTACCTCTTCCTGGTGATCGCCTCACCGGCCGGCGCCTACTTCCCCGGCGGCGTGAAGCCCGTCTCCATCTGGGTCTCCGAGGACCGGGTGCGTGCCGTCCCCGGCGGCATGGGCGACGCCAAGACCGGCGGCAACTACGCGGCCTCCCTGCTGGCCCAGGCCGAGGCCGCCGCCAAGGGCTGCGACCAGGTCTGCTACCTCGACGCCGTGGAGCACACCTGGGTCGAGGAGCTGGGCGGCATGAACCTGTACTTCGTGTACGGCGACAGGATCGTCACCCCGACCCTCACCGGCTCCATCCTGGAGGGCGTCACCCGTGACTCCCTGCTGAGCGTCGCCCGCGACCTCGGCTACGAGGCCGTCGAGGAGCGCGTCTCGGTCGAGCAGTGGCAGCGGGACTCGGAGAACGGCACCCTCACCGAGGTCTTCGCCTGCGGCACCGCCGCAGTCATCACCCCCGTCGGCACGGTCAAGCGCGCCGGTGCCGAATGGCAGCAGAGCGGCGGCGAGCCGGGCGAGGTCACTCTGCGCCTGCGCCGGGCCCTGCTCGACATCCAGCGCGGCATCAGCGAGGACAAGCACGGCTGGATGCGCCCGCTCGGCTAGGGCGTCCCGTCCCCCTGCTCCCTCAGGGCCGCCGCCGACCCGTGGTCGGCGGCGGCCCTGAGGCGTTCCCGACCGCCCAGCAGGTTTGACTCTCGCTCAAAAGACGTCGTCTCCAGTCTTTCAGCGCCCTGCTGATCGCATTAGAGTAGCGCTCTAATAACTCATCCGACGCCTCGTCGTCAGGAAGGAGACGGCATGCGGCTCACCCCGACCGAACGCGACCGGCTGCTGCTCTTCGGCGCCGCCGAGCTGGCCAGGGCCCGCAGGGCGCGGGGTCTGCGGCTCAACGTGCCGGAGGCGACCGCGCTGATCGCGGACACGGTGTGCGAGGCGGCCCGCGACGGCGCCCGGCTCGCCGAGGCGATCGAGCGGGCCCGCTCGGTGCTGGGTCCCGGTGACGTCCTGCCGGGCGTCGCGGACGTGGTCACCGAGGTGCACGTCGAGGCCGTCTTCGACGACGGCTCACGACTCGCGGTGGTCTCCGACCCGATCGGCGGCGGCCTCGGCGAGCGGGCGCCGGGCGCGCTGCTGCCGGGACCGGCCGGAAGCGGCGAGCCGGAGGCGGTGCTGCGGCTGACGGTCGTCAACACCGCGGCCGTGCCGGTCTCCGTCACCTCGCACTTCCACTTCTTCGAGGCCAACCCGCGTCTCGACTTCGACCGCGGGCGCGCCTACGGCATGCGGCTCGCGGTGCCCGCCGGGTCGTCGGTGCGGTTCGGGCCGGGCGAGCGGGCCGAGGTGGGGCTCGTCCCCATCGGCGGCGACCGGATCGCCATCGGCTTCGCCGGGCTGGTCGACGGGCCGCTGGACGCGCCGGGCGCCCGGGAAGAGGCCCTGCGCAGGGCTGCCGCCTGTGGATATCGGGGAGCCGGAGCTCCGGGAGGTGACCGGTGAACCCCCACGAGTACGCCGCCACCCACGGCCCCCGGGCCGGCGACCGCATCCGCCTCGGCGATTCGGGACTCGTGATCCGCGTCGAGTCCGACGCGCAGCGGCCGGGGGACGAGTTCCTCGCGGGTTTCGGCAAGACCGCCCGCGACGGGCTGCACCTGAAGGCCGCGGCCGTGCGCGAGACCTGCGACGTCGTGATCAGCAACGTGGTGGTGATCGACGCCGTGCAGGGCGTCCGCAAGGTCTCCATCGGCATCCGCGAGGGCCGCATCAGCGCCATCGGGCGGGCCGGGAACCCCGACACCCTCGACGGCGTGGACGTCGTGATCGGCACCGGCACGTCGATCGTGTCCGGCGAGGGGCTCATCGCCACCGCGGGCGCCGTCGACACCCACGTCCACCTGCTGTCGCCGCGCGTCATGGAGGCCTCACTGGCGTCCGGGGTGACGACGATCATCGGGCAGGAGTTCGGGCCCGTGTGGGGCGTCGGGGTCAACTCCCCCTGGGCGCTGCGGCACGCGTTCAACGCGTTCGACGCCTGGCCGGTCAACATCGGTTTCCTGGGGCGGGGTTCGTCGTCCCACCCGGCGCCGCTCGTCGAGGCCCTGGCCGAGGGCGGGGCGTCCGGCTTCAAGGTGCACGAGGACATGGGCGCGCACACGCGGGCGCTCGACACGGCGTTGCGCGTCGCCGAGGAGCACGACGTTCAAGTGGCCTTGCACAGTGACGGGTTGAACGAGTGCCTGTCGGTCGAGGACACCCTGCGGGTGCTGGAGGGCCGCACCGTCCACGCTTTCCACATCGAGGGCTGCGGCGGCGGGCACGTGCCCAACGTCCTGAAGATGGCCGGCGTCCCGAACGTCATCGGCTCCTCCACCAACCCCACCCTGCCCTTCGGCCGGGACGCCGTGGCCGAGCACTACGGCATGATCGTCTCCGTCCACGACCTGAAGACCGACCTGCCCGGTGACGCCGCCATGGCCGCAGTTCGGGGCGCACGGTGCGACCCCGGCCGACCTCTCGGTCGCGTTCGTCGCCCGCGCCGCGCTCGAACAGGGCAACGACACGATGCCGACCCGCCGCCGGAGGGTCGCCGTGCGCGGCACGCGCGGCATCGGACCGGCCGACCTGCGGCTCAACTCCCGTACCGGAACGGTCGACGTCGACCAGCGCACCGGGCTGGTCACCCTCGACGGCGACCCGGTGCGGTCCGAACCGGCCGACTCCGTGTCACTCAACCGCCTGTACTTCCTCTGATCCACCCGGACGCCATCCGTCACCCCTCGCCCATCGGCCGTCACCTGTCACCCCTGTTTTCCCCGATCCCCGAGGACCCCTCCCATGAACACGCCCGTCGCCGACGGCTTCCGCATGCCCGCCGAGTGGGCCCCGCACGAGCGCACCTGGATGGCCTGGCCGGGCCCCAACCCCACCTTCGACGACCCCGGGCAACTGGCCGCCGCCCGGGCCGCCTGGGCCTCGGTGGCCAGGGCCGTGCGCCGCTTCGAGCCCGTCACGGTGGTGTGCGGCCCCGGGCAGTCCGCGCAGGCACACGCCCTGCTCGGCCCCGGCGTCGACACCGTCGAGCGGGACCTCGACGACGCGTGGATGCGCGACATCGGGCCCACCTTCCTCACCGACGGCGCGGGGCGACTGGCCGCCGTGGACTGGACGTTCAACGGCTGGGGCGCCCAGCATTGGGCCCGCTGGGAGCACGACGCGAAGATCGCCGCGTACGTCGGTGACCTCGCGGGGGCACGGACGTACACCTCGGAGCTGGTCAACGAGGGCGGCGGGATCCACGTCGACGGCGAGGGCACCGTGCTGCTCACCGAGACGGTCCAGCTGGGTCCCGAGCGCAACCCGGACTGGAGCCGCGAGCGGGTCGAGGCGGAGATCCACGCCCACCTCGGCACCCGCAAGGCGATCTGGCTGCCGCGCGGCCTCACCTCCGACTACCCTCCGCACGGCTACGGCACCCTCGGCCACGTCGACATCGTGGCCGCCTTCGCCCGCCCCGGCGTGGTCGTCGCCCACCACCAGCCGGACCCGGCGCACCCGGACCACGAGGTGACGAAGGAGGTCATCGGCCTGCTCAGGGCGCAGACGGACGCGCGGGGCCGCCGCCTGGAGGTGGTCGAGGTGCCGGCCCCGACCGTGCTGGAGGCCGACGGCCACTGGGCCGACTACTCCTACATCAACCACTACCTCTGCAACGGCGGTGTGGTGCTCTGCGGCTTCGACGACCCCCGCGACGAGATCGCCGCCGGGATCTTCCGCCGCCTCTTCCCCGACCGCACGGTGACCCTGGTGGACGCGCGTACGATCTTCGCCGGTGGAGGAGGCATCCACTGCATCACCCAGCAGCAGCCGAGGATCTAGGGAGCCGTCGGATGGCCGGAGCGCGCAGGAACGCCCCGCCCCGCGAGGACGTGCTCGCCGCCGCCATGGCGATGATCGCCGAGCGCGGGCTGGAGAAGCTCACCATGGCCGCGCTCGGCCGTGAGGTCGGCATGAGCAGCGGCCACCTCGTCTACTACTTCCACTCCAAGGACGAGTTGCTGCTCCAGACCCTGGAGTGGAGCGAGGGGCGCCTCGGGGTCGAGCGCTCCCGCCTGCTCGCCCGCCCGGAGACCGCCCGCGAACGCCTCGACGCATTCGTGGGCCTGTACGTGCCCCGCGGCCACCACGACCCGCACTGGACGCTGTGGCTCGAGGTCTGGAACCGCTCGCAGAACGCCGACGAGGCGGCCCGCGACCGCCAGGCGGCCATCGAGGGCGCCTGGCACCGCGACCTGGTCGCCCTGCTCGCGGAGGGTGTTTCCCGGGGCGAGTTCCGGCCGGTCGACCCCGACCGCTTCGCCGCCCGCCTGCGCGCCCTGCTCGACGGTCTCTCCCTCCACGTGGCGATCGGCCTGCGCGGCACGGACCGGTCCCACGTCCTCGGCCACATACGGGAGTTCCTCGCCGAGACGCTCCTCGCAAACGCCTGAACCCGCGGCCCGGTCGTACGCAATGCGGCGGATCGACCGGGTGGCCGGTGATGCCCTCGGCTCCGGGACCCTCGGCGCCGGGCGGGAAGCCCCCCGGGGAAACGGGGGAACACGTGTCCGGCGTCGACTCCGGGCACGTGCTGAGCGCCGAACACCCACCGCCCGCATCCTGAGACGGACCGTGAGCACGGGGGCGGCTTGTGCCACACTGCCCCCGTGCTCTCGTTCGCCACGATTATTGGCAGCAGGCGCGCCGGTCCGCAGTGACCGCACGTACGACAACGTACGGGCGGACACCGTCGTCCTCGACCCGCGCGCAGACCTCTCGCACCCGCGAGAGGTTTTTGTGTTTCTGGCCCACCCACGGCCGGGGACCGAGCGCGAGGGACCATTGGGGGGACGGTGGAGCCGGTCATTCCGGTAGACCGAGATCCAACACAGGAGCCTTCAAGACCATGACCGCAACCAGCGAGCTCGACGACTCGTTCCACGTCTTCGACACCACCCTGCGCGACGGCGCCCAGCGCGAGGGCATCAACCTCACGGTCGCCGACAAGCTCGCCATCGCCCGGCACCTGGACGAGTTCGGCGTGGGGTTCATCGAGGGCGGCTGGCCCGGCGCCAACCCGCGTGACACCGAGTTCTTCGCCCGCGCCCGGCAGGAGATCGATTTCCGGCACGCCCAGCTGGTCGCGTTCGGCTCCACCCGCCGCGCCGGCGCCACCGCCGCCGAGGACCCGCAGGTCAGGGCGCTCCTGGAGTCCGGCGCACCGGTGATCACCCTGGTCGCCAAGTCGCACGATCGGCACGTGGAACTGGCGCTGCGCACCACCCTGGACGAGAACCTGGCGATGGTCCGCGACACCGTCTCCTTCCTCAAGGGCGAGGGCCGGCGCGTCTTCGTCGACTGCGAGCACTTCTTCGACGGCTACCGGGCCAACCCCGAGTACGCCAAGGCCGTCGTCCGCGCCGCGTCCGAGGCGGGCGCCGACGTGGTCGTGCTGTGCGACACCAACGGCGGCATGCTCCCGGCCCAGATCCAGGCCGTGGTGTCCACGGTGCTCGCCGACACCGGCGCCCGGCTCGGCATCCACGCCCAGGACGACACCGGCTGCGCGGTCGCCAACACCCTCGCCGCCGTGGACGCGGGCGCGACCCACGTCCAGTGCACGGCCAACGGCTACGGCGAGCGGGTCGGCAACGCCAACCTCTTCCCGGTCGTGGCGGCCCTGCAACTCAAGTACGGCAAGAAGGTCCTGCCCGACGGCAAGCTGCGCGAGATGACCCGCATCTCGCACGCCATCGCCGAGGTCGTCAACCTCACCCCCTCCACCCACCAGCCCTACGTCGGCGTCTCGGCGTTCGCGCACAAGGCCGGCCTGCACGCGTCCGCGATCAAGGTCGACCCGGACCTCTACCAGCACATCGATCCCGAGCAGGTCGGCAACACCATGCGGATGCTGGTCTCCGACATGGCCGGCCGCGCCTCCGTCGAGCTCAAGGGCAAGGAGCTCGGCATCGACCTCGGCGGCGACCGCGAACTGGTGGGCCGGGTCGTGGAGCGGGTCAAGGAGCGCGAGCTCAAGGGCTACTCGTACGAGGCGGCCGACGCGAGCTTCGAGCTGCTGCTGCGCGAGGAGGCCGAGGGCCGGCCGCTGAAGTACTTCGACGTCGAGTCCTGGCGCGCGATCGTCGAGGACCGCCCCGACGGCACCCACGCGAACGAGGCCACGGTCAAGCTGTGGGCCAAGAGCGAACGCATCGTCGCCACGGCGGAGGGCAACGGCCCGGTCAACGCCCTGGACCGGGCCCTGCGCGTCGCCCTGGAGAAGATCTACCCCCAGCTGGCCAAGCTCGAGCTGGTCGACTACAAGGTCCGCATCCTGGAGGGCAAGCACGGCACCCAGTCGACCACCCGCGTCCTGATCTCCACGTCCGACGGCACGGGCGAGTGGTCCACGGTCGGGGTCGCGGACAACGTGATCGCGGCGTCCTGGCAGGCCCTGGAGGACGCCTACACCTACGGTCTGCTGCGCGCCGGGGTCGAACCGGCGGCGTAGGGGACACCGGTGCCGGGCCCGGTCGGAATCCCACCTGGAAATCCGATACGGGCCCCATGCCCGTTTCCGGGCGTATTCGGGTAGCTTCGAACGTATGAAGGCTGCGCCCACGCGTACCCTCGTACGCCTGCTGATCGTGCCGGTGGCCGCCGCGCTGGCGGTCCTGATGGCGGGTGCGCCCGGAGCGGGCGCGGCCACGGACATCTCGGTGGTCGCACAGGCCCTGCGCGAGAGTCCCGTCTACGTCGACCCCGCGGCCCAGGACATCCTCCCGGAGTCCGACGCCGAGGCCCTGGCCGACAAGATCGAGGACGCCGACAAGCCCGTGTTCGTCGCGGTGCTCCCGGCCGACTACCCCACCGACAACCTCTTCCGCAACCTGCGCACCGAGACGGGCATCACCGGTCTGTACGGCATCCGCCTCGGCGACGGGTTCGACGCCCGCGCCGACAGCAGCGTGCTCAGCCGCCAGGGCGTGCAGAACCTGGTCACCGCCGTGCAGGGGTCCGGTGACGCCAAGGCCCAACTGAACGACTTCGTCGACGACGCGCTGCGCAACCTCGGCGGCTCGGCCCCGAGCGGCTGGAGCGACGGCGGCGGCGGTGACGTGCCGGTCGGCGGTCTGATCACCGTCGGCGCGGTGCTGGCAGCCGGCGGCGCGGGCGCCTACGCCCTGGCGCGGCGCAACCGGCGGCGCCACGAGGAGGAGCAGCGGGCCGCGCTGGAGAAGCTGCGCGTGGTGGTCGACGAGGACATCACCGCCTTCGGCGAGGAACTCGACCGCCTCGACTTCCACCCCGCCGAACCCGGCGCCGACGACGCGATGCGCACCGACTACGAACACGCCCTGGACGCCTATGAGCAGTCCAAGCAGCTGATGGCCGTCGCGGGCAGGCCCGAGGACGTGCGGGCCGTCACCCAGGCCTTGGAGGACGGGCGCTTCGCCTTGGCGAGCCTCGCCGCCCGCCGCGAGGGCCGCCCGCTGCCGGAGCGCCGCCCGCCCTGCTTCTTCGACCCGCGCCACGGCCCCTCGGTCGCCGACGCCTCCTGGACCCCACCGGGCGGAGCCCCGCGCGAGGTGCCGGTGTGCGCGGCGGACCGCACGCGCCTGGCCGAGGGCCGGGACCCGGTGATCCGCGAGGTCGACACCGACTACGGCCGCCGCCCGTACTGGGAGGCCGGCCCGGCCTACGGCCCCTGGGCCGGCGGCTACTTCGGCGGCGGCATCCTGCCCGGCCTGCTCATCGGCACGATGCTCGGCGGCATGATGGCCACCCCGGCCTACTCGGCCGACTACGGCGCCGGTTACGGCGACTTCGGGGGCGGCTTCGAGGGCGGCGACGTCTCCGGTGCCGAGTTCGACGGCGGCGATTTCGGCGGCGATTTCGGCGGCGGAGGCTTCGGCGGAGGCGACTTCGGTGGCGGCGGCGGGGACTTCGGTGGCGGTTTCTGAGCCGGAGGGGAACGGCGGAACGAGCAGAACGAGCAGAACGAGCAGAACGAGCAGGACGAGGGGAACCAGGGGAACGAGGAGCACGAGGAGCACGAGGAGGACAGGAACTGTCCTCCATCCCGTCTAGCGCCATGACGACCTCAGAGATCCCCGGACCCGCCCGCGCCTTCGAGACGCCCGCCCGGCTCGACGCCTGGCTGTCCGCCCACCCGGCACCTCATCCGGGTCTGTGGGTGAAGGTCGCGAAGAAGGGCTCGGGCATCGCCTCCGTCACCGCCGCCGACGTCAACGACGTCGCCCTGTGCCACGGCTGGATCACCGGGCAGCGCAGGCGGCTCGACGAGTCGTACTTCCTCCAGCGGATCACTCCGCGCCGGCCCGGGAGCCTGTGGTCCATGGTCAACGTGCGCCGCGTCGAGGAGCTGATCGGCGAGGGGCGGATGCGGGCCGCCGGGTTCGCGGAGATCGACGCCGCCAGGGCGGACGGGCGCTGGGAGGCCGCGTATGCGTCGCAGAGCGAGGCGGTGGTGCCGGCGGAGTTCGCCCGGGAGCTGGAGCGCAGTCCGCGGGCCGCGGCGCGGTTCGAGGCGCTCGGACGCACCGAGCGCTACCTCGCCGTGCTGGGGGTGCTGCGTGCGGCGACCCCGCCCGCCAGGGCGGCCCGGGCGCGGGCGGCGGTCGAGAGGCTGGAAGGCGGTCCCTCGGAGAACGGGCAGCCGGGGCGCGGGCACGCCGAGCGCCCGCCCTCCCGTACGGGGGAGTAGGGGGGCGGGCGCGCTCAGGGGGCGGCGTCGCGGGACGCCGTCGGCGGGCTCGGGGCCCGCAGGCCGGGTCAGGCGTTGCGGATGGCCGAGATGTCGAAGTTCAGCTTGATCTTGTCGGACACCAGGACGCCGCCGGTCTCCAGCGCCGCGTTCCAGGTCAGGCCCCACTCCGAGCGCAGGATCTCCGCCTTGCCCTCGAAGCCGACGCGCTCGTTGCCGAACGGGTCCTTGGCGGCGCCGTTGAACTCGAGGTCGATGGTCAGCGGGCGGGTGGTGCCGAGGATCGTCAGGTCGCCGGTGATGCGGTAGTCGTCGCCGCCCAGGGCCTCCGCCTTGGTGGAGCGGAAGGTCATGGTCGGGAACTCCTCGGTCCGGAAGAAGTCCGAGCTCTTCAGGTGGCCGTCACGGTCGGCGCTGCCGGTGTCGATGCTGTCCATGACCACGTCCAGCGACGCGGTGGAACGGGACGGGTCGGAGCCGTCGAGGTGCAGGGTGCCGGTGAAGTCCTGGAAGCTGCCCTTGACGTTGGTCACCATGGCGTGCCGGGCCACGAAGCCGATGGTCGTGTGCGACGGGTCGATGGTGTAGTCGCCGGTCAGCGCGGCCAGGTCCGGGCTCACGGCGGTGGCCGTGGCGGTGGCGGTGGCCGTGGCGGTGGCGGTGGCGATGTCGTTCCTGCGGCCGAAGATGCCCATGGTGTTCCTCCTGATCACGTTGAATGTTCAACTAACTGAACGGAATCCACCGTAGACCTATTCCGTTCAACTTTCAACATCTTCCGGGCGTTCTTTTCGCGTGGATCACTCGAAGGGGTGGTACCCGGCCCCCGTGACCTCCGTCGCGGTCCTGGTGGAGCTGCTGCGGCGCGACACCTCGGGCGGCCAGGTGAAGTGCTGGGAGCACTTCGCGCAGAGCGCCGCCCGACTCCCGCGCCGCTCACCCGTCGCGGACGGCTCCGCCCCCGGCGGCCCGGACCTGGACCTGACCGTCTACTTCCTCGGCGAGCGCGAACACGTCGAACCCCTGTCCCCGCATGTGCGGTACATGACGCTCCGGCCCGTGCTCAGTTCCGCCGCGGCACGCTCCGCCGAAGGCGCCGAGGACGTCTGCGACCTGGCTCCCCACCACCCCCGCCTCGCTGCCCTGCTGCCCCGGCACGACGTCTGGCACCTGACGCACGGCTTCGCCTTCGCCACCACCGCCGTGCGCCTCGCCCGCCGCGCGGCGACCCGTCCCGGCGTCCCGCTCCCGCGCCTGGTCGCCTCCGTGCACACCGACGTGCCGCTGCTCGCCTCGGTCTACGCCCGCTACCTGGCCGACCGGTGGCTGCCGGGTGCCCCCGACGCGGTGGGCGCGTTCCTCGCGGCCCGTGCGGAGAACGGGCTGCGCCGACGCCGGGACCGGTTGCTCGACGCCTGCGAACGCATCCTGGCCCCCACGCCGGAGGGGTGCGCCGAACTCGCCCGCACCCTCGGCCCGCCCCGCGTCGCCCTGCTGCGCCGCGGCATCGACCACGAGCTCTTCCGGCCCGACCACACCGCCCGGGCCCGCCTCGTCCGGGAGCACGGCGTGCCGGCCGACCGCGTACTGCTGCTGTTCGCCGGCCGGCTGGACGCCACGAAGGGGGTGCCGCTGCTGACCGAGAGCGTGCGGCTGCTCCGCTCCCGGGGCAGCCCCGTCCACCTCGTCCTCGCGGGCTCCGGCCGGGAGGAGGGCGCCGTGCGCCGCGCCCTCGGCCCCGACGTCACCCTGCTCGGGCCGCTCCCGCAGCACCGGCTGGCCGGGGTGTACGCCGGCTGCGACGTCTTCCCGTTCCCCTCCCGCACGGAGACCGCCGGGAACGTCGTCGCCGAGGCCATGGCGAGCGGCCTGGCGGTGGTCCTGCCCGAGGGCGCGCACACCACCCGCTGGCTCGCCGCACCGGGACGCGACGGTGTCGTCGTCCGCCCCGACGACCCCCGGCACTGGGCGGACGCCCTGGGCGCGCTGGCCGACCGGCCGGCCCAGCGGGAGGCGGTGCGCCGGCGGGCCGCGACGACGGCGAGGAAGAGCCACCCCTCCTGGGACCGGGTGCTGGCGGAGGACCTCCTCCCGGTGTGGACGGGCCGCTGCCGCCCCACACCGGGCAGCCGACGCGGGCCGGGCTGACGAACCGTCTGGCCGTCAGCCCCGCCCCCGCTCCCGCCCGTGCAGCGCAGCGATCACCGGGGACGAGTCCAGGCCCGCGATCCCCGCTCCCACCAGCGCCAGCCCGGCCATCGTCACCACGGACAGCGGCCAGCCCGTGTGCACCGCCTCGCCGAAGACGAGGGTGCCCACGGTCACCGCGACCACCGGCTCCGTCGCGTCGAGCACCGTCATGCTCGCGGCCAGCGGACCCTGCTGGAACGCGCTCTGGATCAGCAGCAGCCCGCCCACGCTGGTGGCGACCAGCGCGTACGTCTGCCAGGCGGCCAGGGCGGTCGGCAGCCCGTACCGCAGCCGGTCCACCGTCGAGGCGAGCAGCACCGACTGCGTTCCCATCACCGCCCCGGCCGCCAGTGCCGTCGCCGACGCACGCCACGGTCCGGACAGCCGTCGCGCGGTCGCGAGGGCGGCGCACACCACGGCCGTGACCACGCCGACGGTCAGCAGCCAGGCCGGCGCGCCGGCCGTGCGCGGATCGCCGCCGTGCGGACGGGCGGACACCAGGGCCAGGGCCAGCCCCGAGGCCACCGCGAAGGTGCCCAGCCACTCCCGCCGGCCCAGCCGCATCCGGTGCAGCTGCGCCGACAGCGGCACCGCGAAGACCAGTTCGGCGACGATCAGCGGCTGCACCAGACTCAGCGGCCCGTACGCCAGCGCCAGCGACTGAAAGCCGTACGCCACCACCGCCAGCCCGATCCCGCACCGCCACAGCGGATCCCGGACCAGCCGCCCCAGCAGCCGCGCCGTGAACGCCTCTGCGTCCGGCCGGGCCGCCGCCGCCCACTGCTGCATGACGCCCGCGACCGCGAAGCAGACACCGGCGGCGAGCGAGGCGAGGACGGCGATCACCATGACGCGGCGGCCTTCCCGGAACGGGCTAGTCGGGCGTCCCGCGGGACGACGCCCCCAGGGTCGCGCCCCGCGTGTGGACGTACATCCGGCGCCGGTCGCCGACGTCGGCATGCTGGGGGAGCGGCAGCTCGTAGCGCACCGGCCGGGCGTGGTCGGCGAGCTGCCGGCGCGGGTTGTAGACCTGGTTGAACCTCCACAGCATGCGGGCGAAGTTGGTCTGCCCGTGCAGCAGGTTGCGGGTGAGCACCCGGGCCGCGCCGAACGCCGTGCGCAGGCCCAGGTGCTTGCGGTTGATCACCGCCTGGGTGCGTACCAGCTCCTCGTAGAACCGCTCCAGCGGCAGCGTGGTGGGCACCACCGCGTGCTGGATGTCGAAGAGGCGGTAGTCGCGGGTGGTGAGCCGGCGCGACTCGGTGTGCCAGATCTCGGTGCCCGGATACGGCGTCATCACCGTGAAGTGCACGATCTCCGGGACGGCGAGCGCGAACTCCCGCACCACCCGGAAGCGCTCCTCGTCCCAGGCCGGGTCCACGATCAGGTTGACGGCGACCTTGATGCCCAGCCGGCGGGCGGTCTCGAGGGCCTTGAGGTTCTCGTCGGGACTGATCCGCTTGCGGTACAGGTCCAGGCCCTCGGCGTCGATGGCCTCCATGCCGAGGAACATGTACCGCAGACCGAGCCGCGCCCACCGCTCGAACACCTCGGGGTGGCGCAGCAGGACGTCGGAACGGGTTTCCAGGTAGTACCGCTTGCGGATCCGCCGCCGCTCCACCTCCGCGGCGATCGCGTCCCCGTGCTCGGGCCGGATGAACGCCACGTCGTCCACGATGAACACGTTCGGCTCACGGACGGTCGCCAGGTCCTCGGCGGCCGCCTCGGGGGAGGCCTTTCGGTAGCTGCGGCCGTAGAACGTCCACGCGGAGCAGAACGAGCAGTCCCAGGGGCAGCCGCGGGTGAACTCGACGGACGCGCACGGGTCCAGCTCGCCGATGAAGTAGCGCCGCCGGCCGCGCATCAGGTCGCGGGCCGGGAGCGGTGTGTCGATCCCGTGCAGCATCAGCGGAGCGGGTCCGCGCCCGGCGGCCGTGACGACACCGGGCACGCCGTCCACCCCGCCGTCGCGCACCGCCTCCAGCAGGGGAGCGACCGCCGGTTCCCCCTCGCCGCGGACGACGGCGTCCACCGCGCCCCGCCCCTGTTCGAGCACCTCCTCGGCGACGAAGGAGACACTGTGTCCGCCCAGGAACACGAAACAGCCCGGCACCTCCTGCTTGACGCGCCGGGCCAGCGCGATCGCCTCCGGGATGTTCGCCAGGTAGTTCAGGGAGATGCCGAGGGCCTCCGGGCGGAAGGACCGTACCTCCGCACGCAGCCGTCCCGTGCCGAGCACCTGGAGGTCGACGACCCGCACCTCATGCCCGGCCTCGCGCGCGGCGGCCGCCACCCGCTCCAGGCCCAGCGGTTCGAGCCGCAGGAAGATCTCCGAGTACATCAGGGCGCTGGGGTGGACGAGCAGCACGCGCATGGTCACCTCGCCACGGAAGCCGGACGGAACCGGATACGGATGGGTGCCCCCTTCGTATCCCGGCACACCGGGCGGAGTACCGCCCCGTACGGCCGCCTGGCGGCACCGCGCGGCCCGCAGGGGTGGCCCCGCGACACCGGGCCGGGAGCCGGGCGCGGGCTGCCGGGCGGGGCGGGTCGGGTGAGCCCGCCGGGGCGAACGGATCCTGCGCTGGCGCGGTGCGCGGTGACCGGGTTGTCCTGGAAGGGGGACCCGAAGCGAAGACGCGACCAGAGCGGACTACAGCGCAGGGAGACCGACTCGTGACCCACACCGGCTCCGGCTCCACCCGTCCCGCGGCCCCCGTCGCACACCGACCCGCCACTGCTGCCACCGCCACGCGGGGCCACGGCCCGGTGCCGCGCGCGGACCGCCCGGTGGCCCTCGTCACCGGAGCGTCCTCGGGCATCGGCGCGGCCACCGCCCGGCGCTTCGCCGCCGGGGGCTGGCATCTGCTGCTCAGCGGCCGGGACCGGCGTCGCCTGGAGGAGACGGCCGCAGGCACGTGGGGGGTCGTGCTGCCCGCCGATCTCGCCGCCCCCGAGGGCCCGCGCCTGCTCGCCGAGTCCGCGCTCCGGTCGGCCGGACGGATCGACGTCCTGGTCGCCGGGGCGGGCATCGGCTGGGCGGGGCCCTTCGTCACCATGCCGCACACCGACATCGACCGCGTCCTGTCCCTGGACCTCAACGCCACGCTCCACCTGGTCCGCGAGGTCCTGCCCTCGATGGTGGCGGCCGGGCGCGGCCGGGTGGTGCTCGTCGGCTCGATCGCCGGCGAGGTGGGCGTGCGGGAAGAGGCGGTGTACTCCGCCGCCAAGGCCGGGATCGCCGTGTTCGCGCAGGCCCTGCGCCAGGAACTGCGCGGCACCGGGGTGGGCGTGACCCTCGTCGTCCCCGGCCCGGTCGACACGGGCTTCTTCACCCGCCGGGGTCGCCCCTACACCCGCTCCCACCCCCGCCCCACGACCCCCGGCCGGGTCGCCGACGCCGTCTGGGACGCGGTGCGCCGCGACCGCGACGACACCTACGTCCCCGGCTGGCTGACGCTGCCGCAACGCGTACGGGGCCTGGCACCCGGCGTCTACCGCAGACTCCTGGACCGCTTCGGGTGAGGGGACGCGGCCGGGCCGGCACCCGTCCGGACGAACTGTCCGGGCGCCACTGCGTGACCGCCGTCGGCCGTCGGACGGCCCCGGCCCCGTGGCGGCGTGCCCCGGCGACCGGCCGCACCGACCCCTACGACGCCCTCCGGGCACGCTGGCTCGACCTCGCCCTAGGGACCGGGTACGACCCCACCGCCGAGCCCTTCGCCGCACGGCTCGCCGAGACGGGGGAGCGGGCCCGGGCCTTCCTCGCGGCCATGAATCCCACGCCCGACTCGCTGTGGCCCGGCCGCACCTTCGACCCGCCCGCCGGGATCACCCACGGCTACGGCCGCCTGTGGACCATGACGCAGGCGTACGTCCGGCGCTGCACCGGATCGACCGGCGACCCGCACCTCCTGACCGGCATCCTGCGCGGCCTCGACCACCTGTCCGCCACCGTCTACCACCCCGCCATCACCCCCTACGGCAACTGGTGGGAGTGGCAGATCGGCACCCCCCGGCTCCTGACCGACATCACCGCGGCGCTCCACGACCACCTCGGGCCCGACCGGGTGTCCGCGGCCTGTGCCGCCGTCGGCCACTTCGTCCCCGACTCGGTCCTTGCCGACTACTCCGGCACCTCCACCGGCGCCAACCGCGTCGACCTGTGCCGCTCCGTCGCCCTGCGCGGAGTCCTCGGCCGTGACGCCGCCGGACTCGCCCGCGCCCGGGACGCGCTCTCCCCGGTCTTCCCCCACGTCACCCGCGGTGACGGCCTCCACGCCGACGGCTCCTTCGTCCAGCACACCTGGGTCGCCTACTCGGGCACGTACGGACAGGTCCTGCTGGACGGCCTCGGCCGGCTCCTCGCGCTGCTCGCCGGCTCCGACTGGGAGGTCACGGACCCGAACAGGCAACTCGTCCTCG
The DNA here is from genome assembly GCF_042871235.1 of Streptomyces sp. NPDC005931. Taxonomy (NCBI): domain Bacteria; kingdom Bacillati; phylum Actinomycetota; class Actinomycetes; order Kitasatosporales; family Streptomycetaceae; genus Streptomyces; species Streptomyces sp. NPDC005931. Next base: position 1,933 of record NZ_JBIAIG010000020.1, on the reverse strand, counting down.
ACAGTGTCGAGCGCGCCTACGCCCCGCTGGTCCACGATGGCCTGGTGATGGACAGCGTCAACGGCCGTGCCATCAGCCGGGGTGCCCAGACCGGCGACGACCGGCCGCTGACGCGCTCCGACCACGTCCACGGCCACCGGCTCATCGCCGCCGTGGCCCTCCTCGCCGAAGCGGCGAGCCCCACCGAGCGCGACCGCTGGCACGCACGCGTCAAGGGCTGGATCGAGCGCGACACCGTCGCCCCGATCCTCACGGCACCCGAGGTGGACGTGGGCGACCTCGCCAGGCTGCACGCCGTCGCCGCCTCGCCGGTCCCCGCCGCGCCCGAACCCACCGGCCACCACCTCTTCGCCGGCATGGACCGAGCCGTGCACCGCCGTCCGGGCTTCACCGTGAACATCGCCATGGCCAGCGACCGCATCGCCCACTACGAGTGCGGCAACGGCGAGAACCCGCGCGGCTGGCACACCGGCGCCGGCATGGTCTCCTGGTGGGCCCCCGGCCACGGTGGCCAGTACACCGACTGGTTCTGGCCCACCGTCGACTGGTACCGCCTGCCCGGCACCACCGTCTCCACCAAGCGCCTGCCCGACGGGGCCGGCGGCGAGTGGGGCGCCCCGAAGCCGGACGTGCGCTGGGTCGGCGGCACCACCGACGGGGTGTACGCGGCGATCGGCCAGCACCTCAAGGGCCTCGGCTCCACCCTGGAGGCCCGCAAGTCCTGGTTCTGCCTCGCGGACGCGGTGGTCTGCCTCGGCGCCGGCATCACCTGCGCCGACGGCGTCCCGGTCGAGACGATCGTCGACAACCGCACCCTGGGCGCGTCCGGCACCGCCGCCCTGCACCGCGGTCCCGACTGGGCCCACCTGGAGGGCCATGGCGGCTGGCTCGTCCTGGACGGCGACCTGGAGACGCTGCGTGAGGACCGCACCGGCGCCTGGTCGGACATCAACACCGGGGGCACCCGCGAGCGCCGCACCCGCCGCTGGCAGACCCTCTGGCTGAACCACGGCACCGACCCGGTGGACGCCGGCTACGCCTACGTCCTCCTGCCCGGCGCCACCCGCTCCGCCGTCGCCCGCCGTGCCGCCGACCGGCGCAGGCTGCGGATCCTCGCCAACGACCCCGTCCGGCAGGCGGTCGCGGTCCCTCCCCTCGGCCTCACCGCCGCCAACTTCTGGCGGCCGGGCACCGCGGGGGCGCTCACCGCGACGTCCGCGGCGAGCGTGCTGGTCCGCCGCCGGGGCCGTACCGCTACCCTCTGCGTGAGCGGACCCACTCGAACGGGCGAACCGCTGGAGATCGTCTGGGACCGGCCCACTGGGGACGCGGTCCGGGCCGACGACACGGTGCGGATCCTCGCCACCGGGCCTCGGCTGAGGCTGCGCGTCACTCCGGGGGAGGTATGCGCCACGCACCGATGTGAGGTGACTCTCGGCTGACGGCTTTGTGGGGAACGTACAAGGCCGACGCCCTCTGAGCAGTCGGAACGGCTGCATGCCGCCGTGGTTCTGTTCAGGTGCACCAGGAAAACCCCCCGGAGACTGTGAGGAGTCGACGGCTCGCATTCCGCGGTGGGCTTCGTAAGGTCACTACATGACCGTTTTGGATGAGGTGCCGGGTGAGCCGACCGACGCGCGCGGACGCGTGGCCGAACTGCACGAGATCCGTGCGCAGGCACTGGCCGGCCCGAGCGAGAAGGCGACCCAGGCGCAGCACGCCAAGGGCAAGCTGACCGCACGGGAGCGGATCGAGCTGCTGCTGGACCCCGGGTCCTTCCGTGAGGTCGAGCAGCTGCGCCGGCACCGGGCCACGGGATTCGGTCTGGAGGCCAAGAAGCCGTACACCGACGGTGTGATCACCGGCTGGGGCACGGTGGAGGGCCGCACGGTCTTCGTCTACGCCCATGACTTCCGGATCTTCGGCGGGGCGC
>NZ_JBIAIG010000019.1:0-119741 GCF_042871235.1 Streptomyces sp. NPDC005931 | reverse complement strand
TCCGGCGCGGAATCGGTCGGCCGGGAAGCGGGGGCGTTGACGCGCCGGCCGCTGCGGGCGGGCACCCCCGCCCCGTCCCCTTCCCGCCGTGGGCGCCTTCTCCGACGCCCACTCCGTCCGTGTGGGGTGTGCCGGGTGGCGGTTCGTCCACGGTCCCTGTGCCGGTGTGCTGCGCGGGTGGGTGCGGCTTCGCCCACGTCCGCTGTGCCCGTGTGGGGTGTGCCGGGTGGCGCTTCGTCCACGGTGGCTGTGCCCGTGTGCTGCGCGGGTGGGTGCGGTCTTGGCCTTCGTCCGCTGTGCGCGTGTGGGGTGCGGCTTCACCCATGCCCACTGTGCCGGTGTGCTGCGCGGCCGGTGCGGTTCCACCCACGCCCACTGTGCCGGTGGGTGGCGCACCGCGTGCACGTCGTCCCCCGCCGTGTCTTGGGCGCTGCATGAGTGGCGTCTGCGGTTTCGGGCGTGTGGCGACGTCCGCTGTGCGGCTTGACCTCGAGTTCGGTTGAGGGTGCAGCGTGGGGGTGTCGTGTTCGGAGTGCACAGGGGAGGCAATTGTGACCCGTCGTAGCAGTGAGTATCCCGTGCCGGGGGACGGTGTGGCCCTGTTCAGTACTTGGCGGGTGGGGACGCCCGAGCGGCAGCGGGATGCCGTGGAGGCCATCGGGCGGGCCTGGGAGCGGCGGGCGTGGCCCGGGGGTGGGCTGCTCGGGTACGACGTGTACGTGGGGGAGGACGGGGAGACGCTGCTGCACTACTCGCGGTGGGCGAGTGAGCAGGCGTTCGAGGCGTTCGGGAAGACGCATCGGCAGGAGCGGGTCGACGAGATCGACACCGCCGTGCCGGGGATCGAGCGGGTGGCCCTGCACCGGTACCGGCACTATCGGAGTACGGAGCGCCGTGGAGGCCGGCCGGGGTGTGTGGTGATCGTCGACGTGGAGTTCGACGGGGCCGATCCGGGGCGGCAGCGGGCGTGGGTCGACGCCGTCGTCGAGGCGCTGGAGAGCGAGCCCGGCGCGCATCCCGGGGGAGTCTCCGCGCACTTCCATCTCGGCCTCGACGGCACCCGGGTGCTCAACTACGCCGAGTGGGAGAGTGCGCGGGCGCACGTCGAGGCACTGGCCGCGCCCGGTGAGGGGATCGGGTCCGGCTCCGCGTTGTGGAAGCGGGTGCAGACCTGGCCGGGGCTGAAGGGCAGCACCGTGCGGCGGTACCGGCACGCGCTGGGACTCGTGCCCTGAGGGGTGCCGGGCTGGCCGGTGGTCGGCCGGCCCGGCCCGGGGTCACGGGCGGAAGCGCAGGACCTGGGGGTCGTGGTCGCTGATCTGGTCGTGGAACTCGGCGTTGATGTGCACGCTGTCGTACGAGAACGTGCAGCCGCGGCGGATCGACGGGCTGATCAGGATCTGGTCCAGGGTCTGGCTGTTGCCCTGGTAGACGTAGGAGTAGCGCTCGCTCTTCGGGAGGGACTTGATGGCGGACCAGAGGGTGCCGTCGCCCTCCAGGACGTCCGTCGTCCGGGAGAACTCGAAGTCGTTGATGTCGCCCAGGGCGACGACGGCCGCGTTCCTCTGCGTCTTCAGGATCTTCGCGGTGAAGTCGTGCACCGCCTGCGCCTGGAGGTGGCGCTGGGTCTCCGAGCTGCGGGCCGGCGGCTGGTACTGCGAGGTCAGGCCCTGGTCGCCGCCCTTGGACGCGAAGTGGTTGGCGATCACGACGACCGTGCGGCCGCGGAAGGTGAATTCACCGGCCAGCGGCTTGCGGCTGTTCTCGAAGGCAGCCGAGGCCGGGTCGATGCGGCCCGGAGAGACCGTGAGCGCCGCCTTGCCGTGGACCGTGGTGACGTCGACCGGGGTCGTTGCGTCACCGCCGGCGCGGTCGGTGAAGGACACCCGCTCCGGGTTGAACAGGAACACCTGGCGGATGTTGCCGCCGGGCTGGCCGCCGTCGGCCTTGTCGGCCGGGTCGACGGAGCGCCAGTCGTAGCGCGGACCGCCGGCCGCCTCGATGGCGTCGATCAGCTTCGTCATCGTCAGGTCGGCCGCCACCGTGCCGTCGTCGGTGGCGCCGTTGTTGTCCTGGATCTCCTCCAGGGACACGATGTCGGGAGCCTGCAGGTTGTTCACGATCGCGGAGGCGTGCGCCGCGAAGGTGTCGTCGGACGGGTCGAGGTTCTCGACGTTGTAGGTGGCGACGGCGAGTTCGCCGTTGCGCTGCTTGCGGGTCGTCTCACGCTCGAGTCCGGCGCCCTCGAGGGTGCCGAGCTGGTTCGCCACCAGGGTGTAGCCGCCGTACTGGTTGAAGTCCAGCGGGCCCGTGGTGGTGCCGACGAGGGTGTCGCCCACGTTCGCGTCCGGGAAGTCGGCGGCGCGGCCGAGGGACTGGATCTGGAGGCGGCCGGTGTTCTGCGCCTCGTAGGAGCCGTAGACCGTGCCGCCGCGGCGGTGGGGGTTCTCCGACGGCTTCACCGTGACCCACAGCGCCGCGTACGGGTCGGTGGCGCCCACCACGCGGGTGTCGGAGACCGCGACGTTCATGCCCTCGAGGGACTCGTAGCGGTCCAGGGCATACTGGCCGGGGCGCAGCGGGAGGGCGTTGATCGAGCCCTTGGCGGCCGGGTCGCCGTCGGGGGTGTAGGCGGCGGGGACGGAGTCGGCGTCGACGACGGTCGCGGCCGGGACCGGATGGCCGCTGGACACCACGGTGAACGTGGCGCGGGTGATCTCCGTCAGCGACTGGTTGCCGGAGGACGTGCCGCCGGGGACGTACTCGGTGACCGTACCGGACACCGTCACGGCGTCACCCACGGCGACACCCTTCGGGGTCGAGCTCGTGAAGACGAACACGCCCTCGCTGGTGGCCGGGTCGGCGTCGGGGGACGGATCCTGGATCCAGAACCCCTTCGACGACCCGTAGGTGCGGACACCGGTGACGATTCCGGTCACGTCGGTGACCTGCTTGCCGGCGTACGGCGATATGCGGGTGTCGCCCTGGATGTCATGGATGCGCACGGAGTCCGCGTGCGCGGGCGTGGTGAGGGCGACGGTGGACGCCGCGGAGCACACGGCGGCGACGGTGAGCGCGGCGAGGCGCGCGGACGACTTGCTCGGCAACGGATTCCCTCCGGGGACGTGAAACAGCGCCGGGACGAGGGTGGAACGGGGCTGGGCGGGAGCCGCCACCTGTGGGGCGGCGCGACGCGCGTAGAAGGAGGCGGGACGTCCGGGACGGGCCCGGCGGGTCCGGTGAACAACTGTCCGCCGACTTCTACGCGCGTCAATCTCCAGCCTGTCCACGTCACTTGTCAAGGTTTCGGCCATGTACGGGTGCCGAAGAGGAGATGAAGCGGGTGGCATGGGCGGAAATCCGTCTAGGCTGAGCGGCTGAGTCGTAAGAGGCGTCCTAGGAGAAACAGCTGATGTCAGACAGCTCCCCCCTGCCGCCGGCGCGGCTGCGCCCCGAAGCGGAGCTGGCGCGCGACGCGCTGTCCACCCCGTTGCTGTCCCGGGCCGCCCGGCTCGCCCGCTGGGCCGGGCCCGGCACCCGGGTCGACGCCGGGGGCGGGCTGGTCGACGAGCAGTTGCCGGCGGCCGCAGACGTGCTCGGGCTGACGGGGGAGGACGCCGCGGCCGATGCCAGTGAGGCGTGGCGCGTCGCCGTGGAAGCCGGGCTCGTCGAGGTGGCCGACGAGGAGGAGGGCACCGTGCGCGCGGGCGCCGGGCTGGCCCTGCTCACCGGGTCCCCGCAGGACGTCCTCGGGGTGTGGCTCGCCGCCCTGGAGACGGTGCTCGCCGACGCGAGCGTGCCCGACCTGGGCGGGCTGGTCGACGCCATCGCCGCCGAGGACGGACCGGGTGAGCTCGACCTGGCCTCGCTCGACTGGGACCCCGAGGCGGAGGCGGAGTTCCTCGACGGGGTGCTCGGCAACCTGTACCTGCTGACCGTGGGCGACCAGGCGCCCGAGGAAACGCCGGTGCCGCTGCCCGCGCTGGCCGCGTCCGTCATCGTGCCCGGCGACATGGGGGAGCCCAGCAACGACGTCCTCCAGCAGGTGTCCGACGCGATGATGCGGCTGGACGAGCAGTTCCGCATGCTCGAGCCGGTGGGACTGGTGCGGTACCGGCCGGTGGACGAGGCGCTGATGGTCGACGCCGACGACGAACCCGCACCGCCGGTGGACGAGACCGATGTCTCCCGCTACGGCATGGTGTGCCTGACCCCGCTCGGGGTGTACGGGCTGCGGGCCCGCCTCCAGGAGGCCGGGTTCGTGGCGCCGGTGGTCGGGGAGCTCGCGGACAAGGGGGCCGACGCGCTGCTCGACGGCACCGCGGCGTTCCCGCCGGCCGCGGCCCACGCGGAGACCGAGCACTGGCTGGCCCGGCGCGAACCCCTCGCCGCGGCACGGGAGTTGCTGGCGGCGGCGCGCGGGGTGGACGAGGGCGCGCCGCTGCGGCGGCTGCGCTGCCAGCAGGCACTGTCGCTGGTCGGCGCCACGGCCGAGCCCGCCCTGCGGGAAGTGCTCGACGACGCCGAGCTCGGCGGGCTGGCGCGGGTGTGGCTGACCGAGCACGGGGCGACCGACGTGCCGCCGCCCTCCGAGGCGATGATCTTCTGGCTCACCATCGACACGGTGGCCGCCCAGCTCGCGGCCGAGGGCAACTCCGAGGAACTGCGGGGTCTGGTGGAGGGGCTGGCCCGGCAGCACAGCGGCTTCTTCGCCACGGCGTGGCGGGTGAACCACCCCGCCACGGCCGACGTCCTGGAGGCGATGGGGCGCCTGCACCCGGACAAGAAGATCGCCAAGGAGGCCCGCAAGGCCGCGTTCAAAGCCAGGTCGCAACAAGGGAGTTGAGCGGCGGACGCCCGGTTCGGGCGCGCGGGTGCCGCCCGGTGGGCGGGACCGCCTGCGCGCCGGTTTCCGGGGTTGTGCCGGACCGGGCGGGTTCACGCAACGGTGGTCTCGCGCGCCGTCCGGTGTTCAACCGGTGTTCAGGGACGGGCGGGAGCGTGGCGCGGTACGAGGTCCGCCACCGTCCACGGGACTGCCACCGTCACAGGAGACACCACCATGCCGCTCACCCGCAGGGACTTCACCACGACATCCGCGGTCACCGGTGCCGGTGTCGCGCTGGCGGGCAGTGTCGGCGCCCTCGCCTCCGCACCCCAGGCCCTCGCGTCCACCGACACCGAGAGGGCGGCGGAGGAGGCCGGTGAGGCGGCGGACGGGACGGGCGGCGTCGGCTACGGACCGCTCGTGCCGGACCCGGACGGCATCGTCGCCCTGCCGGCGGGCTTCTCCTACCGGATCCTCACCCACTGCGGCAGGACCCGGCTGGAGTCCGGTGAGTTCACCCCGGCCGAGCACGACGGCACCGCCGCCTTCCCCGGCCCCCGCGGCACCACCCTGCTCGTCGGCAACCACGAGATGGACGGCCCCCGCGATGAGCACCCACACCCCGTGCCGCTCGCCGAGGGCCTGGTCTACGACCCTGCCGCGCCCGGCGGCTGCACCGTCGTCGAGGTGCGCCCCGACGGCCGCGTCGCCGCGTGGGTCGGCCTCGCCGGCACCGCGAACAACTGCGCGGGCGGCACCACCCCGTGGGGCACCTGGCTCACCTGCGAGGAGAACTCCGACCGGGCCGGCGAGAACGGCATGACCAAGGACCACGGCTACGTCTTCGAGGTCGACCCGGCCGACCGGCGCGCCAACCGCGACCCCAGGCCCCTGAAGTTCTTCGGCCGCTACGAGCACGAGGCCGTCGTCATCGACCCGCGGCGCGGCCACGCCTACCTCACCGAGGACGCCGACGAGCCCAACGGCCTCTTCTACCGTTGGACCCCGCCGCAGGGTTTCCGCCACGGTCCCGGGCGGCTGCGCACCCTGGCCGACGACGCCGGCGTCCTCCAGGCGCCCAGGTGCTTCGACTCCGGCGGCCGGTTCGTCGACGACCTCTCCCGCGCCACCCGGACCGGCACGGTGTACGGCGTCGACTGGGTGGACGTCCCCGACCGCGACGCCAGGACCGTCGCCGTGCGTAAGCAGTTCGGCCCCGGCCAGGTCACCCGCGCCCGCAAACTGGAGGGCATGTGGTGGGGTGACGGCGGGGCGTACATCGTCTCCTCCTACGCCCGTGACGAGAGCCCCGTGCGGCACGACGGGCAGGTCTGGTTCTACGACCCCCGGCGCCGCACCCTCACCCTCGAGGTCCTGTTCGGCGTGAACCCCGACCCGTCGAGGGACGGCGCCTTCGACGGCCCCGACAACATCACCGTCTCCCCCCACGGCGGGCTGATCGTCGCCGAGGACGGCGACGGCGTGCAGCACCTGTTCGGGGCCACCGACAGCGGACGCACCTACCCCATCGCCCGCAACGAACTGAACATCGGCACCGACGAGAAGCCGGAGTTCGGTGAATTCACCGGTGTCACCTTCTCGCCCGACGGAAAGACCCTGTACGCCAACATCCAGGAGCCCGGCATCATGCTCGCCGTCACCGGGCCCTGGAAGCGGCACGAACGCCACTGAACTCCGGGCGGGGCATAAATGGTTGGCCGGGCCCGCGGCCGCCCTCCTAGAGTGATGCACGTCCAGGTGCGAAGGCAGGACCTACTTCCACTGTAAATGGGGCGGTCGCGGGTTCGAGTCCCGCCATCGGCATCATGTGCCGGTGTAGCTCAGTCGGCAGAGCACCACGTCGGTTCCGCCGGCCTCGATCTCTGGACGCCACAACTTCATGCACCTCCCGGTGCGCGGGCGACGGCTCCTTCTTCTCCAAAAAGAATCCCAGGCCGCCGCCGACTTGATCTCGGGAGGCGCAGCATCGGGTGGGTGCCCGGTGCGCAGGCAGCGGATACTTCCGGATCAGGTTCATGTGCGGGTTCGAATCCCGTCGTCGACTTCGGCCGGCGTGGCGGAATGGGAAGACGCGCCTGACTTCTCCGTCGCCGATCCGTTTCTCGGGCACCCTCCTGTGCCGTGCCTCCCTCTGCAATGTCAAAAGGACGAGAATTCGGGGGAATTCATCATGGCGCGGTTCAACAGCAAGGCGGCGGCCAAGACGCAGCCCGTCTCGCGGGTCACCTCCACGGGGCGCGTACTGCGCACCTACGAGGGCGGCCGCGGACACGAGCGGGACAGGCGCTCCGAGCTCTTCCTGCTCGCCGTCTCCCACTTCGTCACCCAGCGGACCTTCTACGAGCACGGCGCCGACCGCGACGACCGGTTCACGCGGCTCGTGCGCGAGCTCGCCGTGGCCGACCCGACCTGGACGGCCGGACTGCTCGGCTGGCTGCGCGGCGAGGGCAACCTGCGCACCGCCTCCCTCGTGGGCGCCGCCGAGTACGTCAAGGCCCGCCTCGACGCGGGTGCGACCGACGGCCCCGCCAACCGGCGGGTCGTGGACTCGGTGCTCCGGCGGCCGGACGAGCCCGGCGAGCTGCTCGCCTACTGGACCGCCACCTACGGCCGCGCCCTCCCCAAGCCCGTCAAGCGCGGGATCGCCGACGCCGTGCGCCGGCTGTACCACGGCAAGGCGCTGCTGAAGTACGACACCGCGTCCAAGGGTTACCGCTTCGGCGACATCCTCAATCTGGTGCACGCGGCACCCGACCCGGACAAGCCCTGGCAGGGCGAGCTCTTCCGGTACGCCCTCGACCGCCGGCACCACCCGGACACCGCCGTGCCGCCGGCCTCCGACCGCGTCCTGACCGCCCACCGCGAGCTGATGGCGTTGCCGGTCGAGGAGCGGCGCGCGGTCGTCACCGCACCGGGCGGTGCGGAGCGGCTCGCGGCGGCGGGCATCACCTGGGAGGCGCTGGCGGGCTGGCTCCAGGGACCGATGGACAGGGCGGCCTGGGAGGCGGTGATCCCGTCCATGGGCACCATGGCGCTCGTCCGCAACCTGCGGAACTTCGACGAGGCCGGCGTCGGCGACGAGGTGGCGGCCCGGGTCGCCACCCGGATCTCGGACCCGGCGGAGGTGCGGCGGTCGCGGCAGTTCCCCTTCCGGTACCTCGCCGCGTACCAGCACGCGCCGTCGCTGCGCTGGTCCTACCCGCTGGAGCAGGCGCTCGGCCACTCGCTGGCCAACGTGCCCGCGCTGCCCGGCCGCACGCTGGTGCTCGTCGACCGCTCCGGCTCGATGTTCTACTCGCGGATGTCCGACCGCTCCGAGCTCACCCGCGCGGACGCGGCCGCCGTGTTCGGCGCCGCGCTCGCGCTGCGGGCGCAGGACGCCGACCTCGTCGAGTTCGGCACCACCAGCGCCGCGGTGCCGTTCCGCGAGGGCGAGTCGGTGCTGAAGGTACTGGGCCGCTTCGGTGACCTCGGCGGCACGGACACCACCGGGGCGGTGCGCCGGCACTACCGGCGGCACGACCGGGTGCTCATCGTCACCGACGAGCAGTACGCCCCCAGCCGCCACGGCGGTCCCACCGAGCTGATCCCGGCCGATGTGCCGGTCTACACCTGGAACCTCGCCGGCTACCGGCCGGGCCACGGTCCGTCGGGCAGGGCGAACCGGCACACGTTCGGCGGGCTGACGGACGCCGCGTTCCGGCTGGTCCCGCTGATCGAGAGCGGGCGGGACGCCGACTGGCCCTGGGCGGCCTGAGCGTCGGGGCACGCTCCCGACGCCGCCCACCGTGGCCCGCACACCTGCTGTGTGCGGGCCACGGTGCTGTGCCCGCCTCGTGTTCCCCCGACCGGCCCGCACCAGCCGTACAGGTGGCCGCCGTGGCGGCCCGGTCCGTGCTCCGTCCGTTCCCCGCTCGTACTGCGTGCGCACGTACTGCAGGCGTCCGCACTGCTCGAGGGCCGGGCCGGCCCCGGCCTCGGTAGGTGGGCCCGGAGGCTTCCGAGGGCCGAGGAGGGGCGGATGGTGCAGGTCAAACCCATGCGCGCGGACGCCCGCCGCAATCACGAGCGGCTGCTGAAGGTGGCCCTGGAGGCGTTCGCCGCACAGGGTGAGGGTGCCTCGCCGGACGGCATCGCCAAGCGCGCGGGGGTCGGCTCCGGCACGCTCTACCGGACTTCCCCACCCGGCGGGCGCTGCTGGAGGCGGCCTGCGTCGACCGCATGGAGGCGCTCGCGGCGCGGGCCGATGAGCTGGCCGGACGGCTGCCGCCGGGGGGATGCGCCGCTGGAGTGGCTGAACGAACTCGGCGCCGGGGTGATCGGGATCCGCGGGCTGCGGGCGCTGCCGGCCCCGGCCGTCGGGGATGCCGGCCCGGTGGCCGGAGGCGGCCCAAACTGCTGTGACTCCTTAAGGACGCGGCGACGCGGCTGGTCGGGGCGGCCCGGGAGGCGGACGCGCTGCGCCGCGACGTCGAGCAGGTCGACGTGCTCCGCCTGGCCCACGGCGTGGGGCAGGTCGACGTGGTCCGCCTGGCCCGCGGCGTGGCGACGGCATCGGAACCGGCGGACGCGGGGGGCCGTGCATCCGCCGCTATCCGGGCCTGCTGAGGGAGGGACTGCGGCCGTGGTCCCGGTGGGCCCGGCGCCGGGCGCCCCCGGACAGAGGGCGCCCCCGGGCCGCCGCGGGCCGGTGCCGCGGACCGTCTACAGCGCCTGGGCCGCCGGCTTCACCATCCCCCTGACCGTGCGGGACTTGACGAAGTCGCCCATCGCGGTCATCTCCCACTCGCCGGAGAACTGGCGGATCAGCTTGGCCATCATCACGCCCGTCTGGGGTTCGGCGCCGGTCAGGTCGAAGCGGACCAGTTCCTCGCCGGTGGTGCCGTCCAGCAGGCGGCAGTACGCCTTGGCGACCTCGGTGAACTTCTGGCCGGAGAAGGAGTTGACCGTGAAGACCAGGCCCGTGACGTCCTGCGGGAGACGGCCGAGGTCGACCGTGATCACCTCGTCGTCCCCACCGCCCTCGCCGGTGAGGTTGTCGCCGGAGTGCCGGATCGCGCCGTTCACGATCTGGAGCTTGCCGAAGTAGCAGCTGTCGATGTGGTTGCGCTGCGGGCCGTAGGCGATGACCGAGGCGTCCAGGTCGATGTCCTTGCCGCGGTACGCCGGCTCCCAGCCGAGGCCCATCCTGACCTGCGAGAGCAGCGGGCGGCCGCCCTTGATCAGGGAGACGGTCTGGTTCTTCTGGAGGCTGACACGGCCCTTGTCGAGGTTGATCTTCCCGGTGGCCGGGGCGGCGGCGGGCGGGGCCGGCGGCGCGGCGGGCGCGGGGGGAGCCTGCGGGGCGGACATCGGCGGCGCGGGCGGGGCCACCGGAGGCCGCATGGTGGCCGGGGGCGGGGTGACCGGCTGGGCGGGGGCCGCCGGTTCCTCGACGGTGACGCCGAAGTCGGTGGCGATGCCGGCCAGGCCGTTGGCGTAGCCCTGGCCGACGGCCCGGGCCTTCCACTGGCCGTTGCGGAGATAGATTTCGACCACGATCAGCGCTGTCTCGGCGCCGAGCTGCGGGGGAGTGAAGGTGGCGAGGACCGCGCCGTCGTCGGCGCCACGGATCGTGGCCGTGGGTTCGATGCCCTGAAAGGTCTGGCCGGCCGCGTCGGGGCTCGCGGTGACGACGATCTTCTCGATGCCCGGGGGCAGGGCCGTGGTGTCGATGGTGATGGCGTCGGGGGCGGTGCCGCCACCGGAGCGGTAGGTCACCCCGGGGCCCTGGGGCTGGTTGTAGAAGATGAAGTCGTCGTCGGAGCGCACCTTGCCGTCGGCGGTGAGCAGCAGGCCCGAAACGTCGAGCCGCACCGGGGCGGCGACGTCCACCGTCACACGGGCGGTGGGGAGAGGAATGTTCGAGCCGGGGGTCATAGCTGTCATACCGGGTGAACGAGCGGGGCGGTTTTGCCGTTCCCTTACCGTGGCCCGTTCGGCCGAGCCGGGACCCAACGGGGTTCAGCGGCGGTTGCGGGGGTGGTTGCGGGCGGTGCGCTCGTTGCCGCGCCGGTAGTTGCCGGTCCAGCGGGCCATGACCAGCTGGGGGTCGGGGGAGGTGGTGACCTCGGTGAGGAAGCGGGCCGCCCGGTCGCCGTCGAGGGTCGTCGCCGGGCGGTCGTGGTGGGTGATGCGGACGGAGCCGCCGGTGCGTGCCTCGTAGGCGAAGCCGTGGGGTCTGGGCATGCGGGGGATCGTACGGGGCGCGGGCGCGGCGTCCCAGCGGATTTCCCCCGGCACCCCGGGCGGGGCCCGCAGCCCCCGGTCGGGCGGGGCGGCGGGCGGGCGGCCCCTACGGCACGACCACGATCTTCCTGCCCACCCCCGCCGCGAACTGGTCCAGCGCCTGCGGGTACCGCTCCAGCGGGACGCGGTCGCTGATGAACACCTCCGGGTCGAGGACGCCGTTCGCGAACAGTTCCGCCGCGCGTTCGAAGCTGTGGAGGACCGCCATCGAGCCCGTGATGGTGATCTCCTGGTTGTAGATGCGGTACGGGTCGATCGTCACCCGCGTCGCGTAGTCGGCCACGCCGAACTGGAGGAACGTCCCCGCCTTCGCCACCCGCTCCAGGCCGTCCTGGATCGCCGCCGCGTTGCCCGTCGCGTCGACGACCAGGTCCCAACCCTGGGGGCGGTCCAGCTCGTCGGGGCCGGCGGCGCAGGCGGAGACGCCCAGGCGGCGGGCGGTCTCCAGACGCGCCGGGTTCACGTCGACCACGTCGACGCTCGCCGCGCCCGTGCGCTTGGCCAGTTCCAGCATCATCAGGCCCATCGTCCCCGAGCCGTAGATCAGGACGTGGGCGCCCAGGCGGGACTGGAGCACGTCGTAGCCGCGTACCGCGCAGGACAGGGGCTCCACCAGTGCCGCGTCCGCCGTGCGGACGTGGTCCGGGAGCTTGACGCAGTTCGCCACCGGGGCGACCGCGTACTGGGCGGCGCCGCCCGCCGTCGTCACGCCGATCGCCGCCCACCGCTCGCACATGTTGTTGTGGCCGACCCGGCAGTAGCGGCACTCGTGGCAGTAGAGGGAGGGGTCGACGGCCACGCGGTCGCCCACCGACAGCTCCGTGACCCCTGTGCCGACGCCGACCACCTCGCCCGCGAACTCGTGCCCGGGCACGATCGGCAGCTCGGGCGCGAACTCCCCCTTGAGGATGTGCAGGTCCGTCCCGCACAGGCCGCACGCGGCGACCTCCACGACGACGTCGCGCGGGCCCGGCGTCGGGTCCGGGACCTCGGCGACGACGGCCCGGCCCACGGACTCGATGACGGCGGCCTTCATTTCACGGCTCCCAACGACAGGCCCTGGACCAGCTTGTCCTGGGCGGCGAACCCCGCGGCGAGCACCGGCAGGGAGATGACGAGCGACGCGGCGCACACCTTCGCCAGGAACAGGCCCTGGCTGGTGATGAAGCCGGTCAGGAACACGGGCGCGGTCTCGGCGACCACACCGGTGAGCACCCGGGCGAACAGCAGCTCGTTCCAGCTGAAGATGAAGCAGATCAAGGCCGTCGCGGCGATGCCCGGCAGGGCGATGGGGGCCACCACGCGCCCGAGGACCGTCGGCAGCCGCGCCCCGTCGATCTGGGCCGCCTCGATGATCGCCACCGGCACCTCGGAGAGGAACGACTGCATCATCCACACCGCGATCGGCAGGTTCATCGCCGTGTAGAGGACGACCAGCGCCCAGATGTTGTCCAGCAGGCCCGTGTTCTTCGCGAAGAGGTAGAGGGGCAGCAGACCGGCCACCAGCGGCAGCATCTTGGTCGACAGGAAGAAGAACAGGACGTCGGTCCACTTCTTCACCGGCCGGATGGACAGCGCGTACGCGGCGGGCACGGCCAGCAGCAGCGTCAGCAGGGTGGAGGCCACCGAGGCGGTCATCGAGTTGATCAGCGCCGGCCAGGGGCTCGCGCCACCGGCCAGGCCGAAGAACTCCCGGTAGCCGTCCAGGGTCAGCGGCGCGGCCACCGAGGGCGGGTTGGTCGCCGCGTCCGCCTCCGAGTGGAAGGAGGTGAGGACCATCCACAGGATCGGCAGCACGAACACGATGCCGGCCAGCCACGCCGTGACGCCCAGCGCGCTCGAGCGCAGCCGTCGTGCCGGAGCGGGGGTGGTGACGGTGGCCATCAGCGGGACACCTCCTCGCGGAACAGCGACGACACCACGCGCAGCGCGAAGGTCGCCAGGACGATCGAGCCGATCACGACGACCACACCGGCCGCGGAGGCGAGGCCGTTCTCGTGCGCCTGGTAGAAGGTCTGGTAGATCGTGTACGGCAGGTTGGCGGTGCCCAGGCCGCCGGAGGTGATGGTGAACACCGCGTCGAAGTTCTGCACGATGTATATCGAGCCGAGCAGGACGCCCAGTTCGAGATAGCGGCGCAGGTGCGGCAGCGTGATGTGGACGAACACCTGCCAGTCGCTCGCACCGTCCATGCGGGCGGCCTCGACCAGTTGCGGGTCGCGGCTCTGCAGCCCGGCCAGCAGGATCAGCATCATGAACGGGGTCCACTGCCAGATCAGCGCGGCCTCCACCGCCGCCAGCGGCATCTCGGAGATCCAGTCCGGCTGCGGCGCCCCCTGACCGCCGATCCCGTGCAGCAGGCCGTTGAACAGGCCGTACTCCGGGTTGAACAGCACGTGCTTCCACAGCAGCGCGGCAGCGATCGGCACCAGCAGGAAGGGGGCGATGAGCATGGTCCGCACGGCGGCCCGGCCGCGGAAGCGGCGGTCCAGGAGCAGGGCGAGCAGCAGCCCGAGGAACAGGCTGACCAGCACCACGGTCACGGTGAGCAGGACGGTCGTCCACACCGACCTGCGCAGCTCGGGGTCGCTGAGCACCTCGCCGTAGTTGGCGAAGCCGGCGAAGCGGCGCTGGTCCGGGTAGAGGGCGTTCCAGTCGAGGAACGAGATCACCAGCGTGGCCACGAAGGGCAGCTGCGTCACGACGATCATGAAGATCAGCGCGGGCAGCAGCGGGGCCCGGGTGGCCCACGCGCGCATGCGGTTCGGCCGCGGGGCCGCCGGCCGCCCGGGGGCGGCGGCGACCGGGGCCGGGGTCGTCAGGGTCATGATGCCTCGTACTTCTCGGCGACGGCCTCGGCCAGCTCCTGGGACTTCTTCAGCGCGCTGTCCACCGACTGGCGTCCGGCGATGGCGGCGCTGATCTCCTGGGAGACCTTGGTGCCCAGGTCGGTGAACTCGGGGATGCCGACGAACTGGATGCCGGGCGCGGGCCGGGGCTGCACGCCCGGGTCCTCGGGCCTGGCGCTCGCGATGGCGTCCCGGGTGACGTCGGCGAAGGCGGCGGCCTGCGCGCGGTACTCCGGTATGTCGTAGGTCGAGGCGCGCTTGCCGGCCGGGACGTTGGCCCAGCCGATCTTCTCGCCGACGAGCTTCTCGTACTCCTTGCCGGACGCCCACGAGATGAACTTCCAGGCGTCGTCGGCGTTGTCGGATGCCTTCTGGACGCCCCACGCCCAGGTGTAGAGCCAGCCGGAGCTCTCGGTCCTCTCGACCGGGGCGGGGACGTAGCCGATCTTGCCCTTGACCGGGGAGCCGTCGGCCTCCAGGGAGCCGGCGCCGGCGGTGGCGTCGTACCACATGGCGGTCTTGCCCTGCGTCATGTTGTTCAGGCACTCCGCGTAGCCGGACTGGGCCGCGCCCGCCTCGCCGTGCTCGCGCACCAGGTCGACGTAGAAGCGTGTGGCGTCCTTGAACTCCGCGGAGTCCAGGCGGGCCTTCCAGCCCTTGTCGAACCACGTGCCGCCGAAGGTGTTGACGACCGTGGTGAGCGGCGCCATCACCTCGCCCCAGCCGGGCAGGCCGCGCAGGCAGATGCCCTTCATGCCGGAACCGGAGCCGTCCACCTTCGCGGCGATGTCGGCGACCTGCTTCCAGGTGGGCTTGTCCGGCATGGTGAGCCCTTCCTTCTGCAGGACGTCCTTGCGGTACATCAGGAAGGAGGACTCGCCGTAGAACGGCTCGCCGTAGAGCTTGCCGTCCGCGGCGGTGAGCGCCTTGGTCATCGGGGGCAGGATGTCGGCCTGGTCGAAGGCGGTGTCGTCCTCGACGTAGGAGTCCAGGGAGTGCAGCCAGCCGTTCTTCGCGTAGATCGGGATTTCGTAGTTGCTGAGCGTGGCGACGTCGTACTGACCGGCCTGGTTGGCGAAGTCCTGGCTGATCTTGTCCCTGACATCGTTTTCCGGCAGCACGGTGAAGTTCACCTTGATCCCGGTGTCCTTGGTGAAGTGGGCGGCGGTGAGCTTCTGCAGCTCGACCATCTGCGGGTTGTTCACCATCAGGACGTTGAGGGCGCGGCCGTCGGAGGATCCTGATCCGCCGGCGCCCGAGCAGGCGGCGAGCGGAGTGATCAGCGTCGCGGTCGCGGCCACGGCGAAGAGGGTGCGTGGTACGCGTCGGCTCTCGGTTCGCATGCGGTACTCCTGGACATGTCGGCACAAAGGGGGAGGTGGTGGGCCGTGAGGGACCCAGGGAGGGTGTTCGTCGGTGGGGCGCGGGGTGGGCGCCCGAGGGCGCTCGGCCGTCAGACGCGGATGACCTGTGGCCCCAGCAGGGAGTGACGGTGGGCCTCGGCGGCGGGCAGCAGGGTGCTGGTGACGATCGCCTCGAGTTGGCCGATCTCGGCGAAGCGGCAGAAGCTGACCGCTCCGAACTTGGTGTGGACCCCCGCGAAGACGGTGCGCCGCGCCGACCGGATGGCCTGCGCCTTGACCTCGCTGACCGCCGGGTCCGGGGTGGTCAGGCCGTGTTCGCGGGAGATGCCGTTGGCGCCGATGTAGGCCAGGTCGATGACGAATCCGGCGAGCATCCTGGTGGTCCAGTGGTCGACGGTCGCCAGCGTGCCGGCGCGGACCCGGCCGCCGAGCAGCAGCACGGAGACGTTCTCGGTCTCGGCGAGGGCGCCGGCGACCGGCAGGGACGCGGTGACCACGGTCAGCGACCGGTCCCGGGGCAGGGCCTCGGCGATGAGCTGCGGGGTGAAGCCCTCGTCGACGAAGACCGTCTCGGCGTCCCCGAGCAGCTCGGCCGCGGCGGCCGCGATCCTGCGCTTCTCGGGGACATGGCTGGTGGCGCGGAAGGCGAGCGTCGTCTCGAAGCCGGCGCTCTCCACCGGGTAGGCGCCGCCGTGGGTGCGGCGGAGCAGGCCGTGGTCCTCCAGGACCCGCAGGTCCCGCCGGACCGTCTCCCTGGCCACGCCCAGGTCGGTGGCGAGCGCGGTGACGTCGACCGAGCCGGTGGCCCGCGCGACGCGCACGATCTCGCGCTGGCGCTCCTCGGCCGTCCTCGCCGCTCTCGCCGTCGTCATCGCCGACACCCGCTTCCGTGCTTCCTGGCTCGTTCGCCTCCGTGCGGTCGGGCGGAGGTGCCCGTTCGGGCCCGGTGAGGCCCTTGGGGGAAGTTCTACAGCGGTGGTCGCGTGCGGAACAGGCCTGTTACGGATCCGATGCTGCCCGCTTGTGCCCGTTCGGCCGGGCCGTTGCCCGTCGTGGACCTGCGCGACCGCGGGCCCGGACGTGAGAGCGGGCAGCACGGATGCCCGCATGCGGGAGCGGGCGGGCCCGTTCGGTGCCCGCCCGCTCCCGTGAAGGTCGTTTTCCCGCCGCGCCGACGGGTCAGTACGGCCGGATCGGCGGGTCGGTGACGAAGTGGCTGCCGAGGCACGCGTGCGCCGGATCGTCCGGGTCCAGCTCGCCCTGTTCGGCGATCAGCCTTCTCGGCGTACGGCTCGGAATCGTCCTGTGGCTCGTAGCCGAGCGCCCGCGCGGTGGTCAGGTCACCACAGGCGGACGTTGGCGGAGGAGCCGTAGACGATCGTGTGGCCGACGTGCTCCGCGGTCAGGGCCGTGCAGCAGGCGGGCGCCGTCGGCGGGGCTCATCCGCACCGACAGCATCCGCGCCGGCGTGCGGCGGTGGCGGTGACCCGGCCCAGCAGCGGTCCGGGCGTCCCGGCGCTGCACGGCGGTCAGTGCGGCGATCGGGACGGTGGTCAGGGCCGCGCCGATCGCCGCGCCGCACACCAGTGCCACGGGGTCGCTCGGCACCGCCCGCAGCGCCACCGCACCGGTCGGCAGGGCGATCCCCGTGCGCCGCGAAACCGGCGCTCGCCCAGGCGGCGCAGCGCGGGCACGCGCGCAGGAGGGGCGCGGGCGGGGTCGTCGGGGTGCGTGCTCCTGTCATGCCCCGCTGCCGTGGGCTCAAGGCCTCGTGGTGCGGGTCGGGCAGGTGACACAGCCGGGGCGGCGGCGGGCGATGAGTTCCGGGCGCGGCGTCGGTCCACCTTCCGAGAGCCCTGAGAAGCCAGTGCACGCATGCGTGAGGAGCACCTGATGACCGACCGGACCCTCGATCTCGGAGACCAGACGCGGATCGTCGCCCGCCTCGCAGAAGGCGTCGCCGACGAGCAGTTGGCGGACGCGACACCCTGCCCGGACTACGCGGTGCGCAACATGCTGGGCCACCTGCTCGGGTTGGCGGTGGCCTTCCGTGACGCCGGGCGCAAGGACCTGGGCGTCACCACCGACACCAGCCCGGAGGCCGCCGTGCCGGACATCGGGCCCGGCTGGCGCGAGGAACTGCCCAAGCTGCTCGACGAACTGGCCGAGGTGTGGCGGGACCCGGCCGCCTGGACCGGCGTGACGCGGGCCGGAGGAGTGGACCTGCCTGCCGGGGTCGCCGGGGCCGTCGTCATCGACGAACTCGTCGTGCACGGCTGGGACCTGGCCCGCGCGACCGGCCGGCCCTACGAGCCGGACCCCGCCGCACTGCGCGCCGCCTTCACGTTCCTCACCGAGGCGGCCGAGGACGACGACCGCGGCAACGGTGCCTTCGGCCCCGTCGTCCCCGTGCCGGGCGACGCGCCGCTGCTGGACCGGACGATCGGACTGAGCGGACGGGACCCGGGATGGACGCGGCCGGTGAAGCGGCCGGTGTAGGGCGCGGAGCGGGGTGGCCGGTCGGCGGGGAGGGCTACCGGTCGGGGCGGGGGCGGGCTCGGCGGGCGGCAGGTCGCCGGGGTGGGGCGCCTGCGGGCGAGGTGACCGCCGACGCGGTTCCTGGGCAGGTGCACATGGTGCTCGAGAGTGCCGATTCCGTCGCCCGGCGAGCGGGTGCGCCACGAAGCTCGTCATCGATGCCCCACCTGGCCGGTGGAATGACAGCGCGCCTTCCACCTCACCCGGCTGCACCTCTCGGCCGGCAGCGCGCAGCCTGCGCCGGGCGTCGGCGAGCGGCCGGCCGGGCTCCGTGCAGCGAGGGGCCGCCCCCGGGGGGAGGGGGCGGCCCGCCTGTACAGACGGACTTCCGGCCGGGGAGGTTCAGTCCTCCGGAGCCGATTTCGTCACCCGCCCCTCGGGGCGGGGGCCGCTCGGCTGCCGCTCCGGCCAGCCCGGCGGTGGCCGTCAGGACCGGGTGCCGCGCAGGAATCCCGCCTCGTAGGCCGCGATGACCGCCTGCGTGCGGTCGCGGGCACCGGTCTTGGCCAGGACCGAGGCGACATGGCTCTTCACCGTGGCGGGACCGACCTCCATCTTCCGGGCGATCTCCGCGTTGGTCAGCCCGGCCGCCATGTGCCGCAGGACCTCGCTCTCGCGCCCGGTCAGCCGGGCCACCCATGCGGGCGGTGCCGGGCGGGCACGCGCGTGCTCCGCGGTGAGGGCGCGCACCGCCGCCGGGAAGAGCAGGGTGTCGCTGCGCGCCACCAGCCGCACCGCCTGCACCAGCGCGTCGGCGTCCGCGCGCTTGAGCAGGAACCCGGCTGCCCCGACGCGCAGCGCGTCGTACACGTAGGAGTCGTTCTCGAAGGTCGTGAGGACGATGACGCGCGGCGGCCCGTCGAGGCCGGTGAGGATCTGCTCGGTGGCGCGGATGCCGTCGATCCCGGGCATCCGGACGTCCATCAGGACGACGTCGGGCCGGCACTCCCGCACCACCGACACGGCCTCGGCACCGGTGGCCGCCTCACCGGCCACCTCCACGTCCGGCTCGGCGGACAGGATGGCCCGCAGGGCGGTGCGAACCATGCGCTCGTCGTCGGCGAGGACGACACGGATCGGGCGCGGACTGGTCACGGGGATCCTCTCGGGGGTCGGGTCCGGTCACTCGGGGTGCCACTGCGGCTCGGGTCAGGACGCCGCGGTCATCGGCAGTCGCACGCGCAGCCGCCACGTCCCGTCCTGCGGCCCCGCCCGGACGGTGCCGCCCAGCAGCCGGGCCCGGTCGGCGATGCCGCGCAGGCCGTGACCGCCGCCGGGGCGGGTGGCGGGGGCGGCGCCGAGCGCGTTCTCCAGGGTGATCTCCAGGTGGCCGTCGCGCGCCTCGACGCGCAGGGTCACGGCGACCCCTTCCCCGGCGTGTTTGAGGGCGTTGCTCAACCCCTCCTGCACGATGCGGTACGCCTCCCGGGACAGCACCGGCGGCAGCGCCTCGGGGGGCGTCGCAACGGTGGCCGCCACCTCGGCCCCGGCCGCCCGGGTGCGGCGCAGCAGGCCGTTCAGGTCGGCGGCGAGGGTGGGGGCCGGGGCCGTGCCGGGCGCGTCGCCGTCCCTCAGCACCCCGAGCACCGCGTCGAGCTCGCCCACCGTGCGCCGGGTGGTCTCCTCGATCGCGGCGAGTGCCTCGCGCGCGAACTCCGGGTCGCTGTCGAGCACCCGGCGCGCCGCGCTCGCCTGGAGGGTGACCGCGCTCAGCGCGTGACCGACGGAGTCGTGCAGTTCGCGCGCCAGCCGATTGCGCACGGCGAGGTCGGCCGCGCGGGCCTCGGCGGCGGCGAGCCGGTCCTGCGGGGTGGCCCCCAGCAGGGCGGGCGCCCAGCGCGCCAGCAGGGCACCCGTACCGGCCGCGCAGGCCGCGAGGGCGACCAGCATCGCCGCGCCCGTGACCGGAGCGAGCACCGGGGCCCAGGCGTGGCCGAGGACCGGCGGCATCGCGGTGGAGTCCCGCAGCCCCCTGGCGAGCGGCAACACGATCAGCACGGCGGCGAACGGCGGCACCGCCAGCGACATCCCGGCGATGATCCCGCCGAACCCCACGTGCAGGGTGAACCATGCCGCGGTGCGCCCCCGTTCGGCCCGGGTGCGGGCCGGGCCGTAGGCGAGCCGCTCCGGGTCCACCGCGCACAGCCAGCGCGCCGCCGCGGCCTCCAGCGGCCGGGTCAGGGGGAAGAGCGAGGTGACGGCGGCGAGCGGCAGCCCGACACCGAACGAGGCCAGTTGGAGGGGCAGCGAGGAGAACACGTCGGTGGCGCCGACGAGGGCGCCGACGACGAAGGAGCCGACCAGGACGTACGGCATGGCGAGCGCGCCGCCGAGGATCAGATGGATCCAGCGCAGCCGCGCCCGCCGCCCGAACAGCGGCCCGACGAACGCCGTCACGTCACCGGACGCTTCACCGCCGCGGCGGACCGCGCCGCGAGGAAGCGGGCGCCGACGGAGGCGACGAGGAGTCCGACGATCACCTGCCCAGCGTAGGTCAGCAGCATCAGCCCCGTCGGGCGGCCGGCCGGATCCGTGGAGGGGATCAGCGCGGTCGCCGCCATCCAGCCGCCCCAGCAGGCCACGGCACCGGAGCCGATCCCGGCGAGGAGGAGCGGCACCCGCACCGGCAGCGCCCGGTCGCGCCGGAACGCCAGCACCAGGCCGCCGGTCACCGTGGTCAGCAGGAAGACCACGTACAGGGACTCCAGCACCTGGAAGTCGCTGCCCCGGCTCTCGACGACGTTCTCGCTCAGACCGGTGGTGCCGCCGCACGCCCACACGAGCCGCACCGTCAGCGGGAACAGCGCGAGCACGGCCGCCGCGACCGCGGTGCCCCGCTGCGCCGCCCCGGGGAGACCCGCGGGCAGGTCCGCCGTGCGGCCCCGCCACAGGTGCCCCCAGCGGTCCCGGGCGTACAGCGCGAACAGCGCGCCCAGGGCCAGGCCCTGCACGATGAACCCGGTGTAGACGACGGCGAACACCCAGGCGTGCAGGAAGGGTTCGTCCGAGCCGCCGCTCGTGCCCCCGGCGCTGCCGCCGAGCACGCGCACCAGCAGCTGGAGCGGATACCCGGTCATGATCGGCGCGAGCAGCCCGGCCGCGACCCACATCGGCACCGCGAGCAGCCACGCGGGCACGCGCCGGCCCCACGGCCGGGTCAGCAGCAGCGCGAGCACGATCACGGCGCCGTCCATCAGGATCGTGAGGACGTTGGCGACGCGCATCTCGCCGGGGTGGTCCAGCAGCGGGCTGCCGTCCGGGATGCCGACGTGACTGCCCGCGACCCAGGCGACCTTGAGCGCGAGGTACGGCACGCAGGAGGCGACGGCGACCGCGCGCAGCAGCCTGCGGGAGCGGGCGGGCGCGGGGCCGCCGGGGGCGGCGGGGACGGCGGAGGCGGTGGTCTGCGACATGCCCTCAGCCTGCCGCGGGACGGCGCCGGAGCACCTCCTGCCCACCGGTGATCCGCCTCCCCCGTGCGGGGGAGGAGCAGGACGGGCCCGCCCACCGTGAGCACGAGATGCGGCGGACGGCCGGGAGTGTGCCCCCCGGGTGCGGTCAGAGCCTCCGGGTGGCCAGGGTCAGCCGGTCGCGCGCGTCGAACAGCGCGTCCTTCACCATCTGCTCGTGCGCGGGGGTGAGCCTGGCGACCGGCACCGAGCAGCTCACGGCGTCCCGCGCGGGGGTGCGATAGGGGATCGCCACGCCGAAGCAGCGCAGGCCCAGGGTGTTCTCCTCGCGGTCCACGGCGAAGCCCTGCTCCCGCACCTGGTGCAGCTCCTCGATGAGCTTCTCCCGGTCGGTGATGGTGTTCTCGGTCAGCGCCGGCAGTGTCTCGGGGAGCATCTTGCGTACCTGCTCGTCGGTGTACGTACTCAGCAGCGCCTTGCCGAGCGAGGTCGAGTGCGCGGGCAGTCGGCGGCCGACCCGGGTGAAGGGCCGCAGGTAGTGCTGCGACTGACGGGTGGCGAGGTAGACGACGTTGGTGCCGTCGAGCCGGGCGAGATGGATGGTCTCCGTGGTGTCGTCCGAGAGCCGGTCCAGCGTGGGCCGGGCCGCCGCCACGACCTCGTCGCCGTCGATGTAGGAGGTGCCGACCAGCAGCGCACGGACGCCGATGCCGTACCGCGTGCCCGTCGCGTCGGTCTCCACCCAGCCGAGCTCCACCAGGGTGCGCAGCAGCATGTAGAGGCTGGACTTGGGATAGCCGACGGCCTCCTGGACCGCCGCGAGCGAGTGCATGCCGGGACGCCCGGCGAAGTACTCGAGCAGTTCCACCGTGCGTACCGCGGACTTGACCTGCGCCCCGCCGCCCGTCCCGCCAGCCGACATCGCCCTTGACCCCTTCGTTCGACGGGAAATAGTCTCCCCATTCATCATCGGAGACGGCGTTCAGTATATCGAACGCCCTGGTGGACGACCCAGGAGTGCGGCACGACATGTGTGGAGGGACCCCGGTGGCAGCAGCACCAGTCTGGAGTGTCGACCCCCGGACCGGGAAGCAGCGCGAACAGGTTGCGGTGGAGGCCACAGCCCAGGAGGTCGACGCCGCCGTCCGAGCCGCGCACGCCGCCCGGGACGCGCTGACCGACCGCACCCTCCGCGCCGCCTTCCTGCGCACCGCGGCCGACGCGCTCCAGGCGGCCCGCGACGCGCTCGTGGAGACCGCCGACGCCGAGACCGCCCTCGGCCCGGTCCGGCTCACCGGCGAACTCGCCCGCACCTGCTACCAGCTGCGGGCCTTCGCCGGCATCGTGGAGGAGGGCGCCTTCCTGGACGTCGTCATCGACCACCCCGACGACACCGCCACCCCGCCCGTGCCCGACCTGCGGCGCTACAAGATCCCACTGGGCGTGGTCGCGGTCTACTCGGCCTCCAACTTCCCCTTCGCCTTCTCGGTCGCGGGCGGCGACACGGCGAGCGCCCTGGCGGCAGGCTGCCCGGTCGTGGTCAAGGCCCACCCCGACCACCCGGCCCTGTCCGAGCTGGTCGCCAAGGTGCTGCGCCGGGCCGCCGCCCGGCACGGCGTCCCCGACGGCGTCGTCGGCCTGGTGCACGGCTTCGAGGCCGGCATCGAGCTGATCAAGCATCCGCTGGTCTCGGCGGCCGGCTTCACCGGCTCCGTCCGCGGTGGCCGCGCCCTCTTCGACGCCGCCGCCGCCCGTCCGGTCCCGATCCCGTTCCACGGCGAGCTGGGCTCCCTGAACCCGGTCGTCGTGACCGAGGCCGCGGCGGCCGAGCGGGCCGAGGAGATCGGCGCGGGGCTCGCCGGGTCGATGACGCTGGGCGTGGGCCAGTTCTGTGTGAAGCCGGGCCTGGTGCTCGCCCCGTCCGGCGCGGCCGGCGACCGGCTGGTCACGTCCCTGACCGACGCCGTCAGCGACACCGAGGCGGGCGTCCTGCTCGACCACCGCATGCGCGACCACTTCGTCGCCGGGGTCGCCGAGCGCGCCCAGCTGCCCGACGTCGAGTCCCCGGTCACCCCGGGCGCATGCGGCGAGCACACCGTCAGCGCGGGCTTCCTCACCGTCCCCGCGAGCCGGCTGGCCCGGGAGGGTGAGTACGACGTGCTCCTGGAGGAGTGCTTCGGACCGGTCACCGTGGTGGCCCGCTACGAGGACGAGAGCGAGGTGCGGGCCGTGCTGTCCCGGCTGCCGGGCAACCTGACCGCGACCGTCCAGCTGTCCGAGGAGGAGGCGGCGGGCGGCGGCAGCGGCGCGGAACTGGTGCGGGACCTGACGCCGCTGGCCGGGCGCGTGCTGGTGAACGGCTGGCCGACGGGTGTCGCCGTGGCCCCCGCCCAGCACCACGGAGGCCCGTACCCGGCGACGACATCGACGTCCACCTCGGTGGGCGGCACGGCGATCGAGCGGTGGCTGCGGCCGGTCGTGTACCAGAACACCCCGGAGGCACTGCTGCCGCCGGAGCTGCGGGACGACAACCCGCTGGGGCTGCCGCGGCGGTTCGACGGACGGCTGGAGGCCGGAGCCCCCAACCGCACCTGAGAGACTGGCCACATGGACGTGGAACTCCCCGAACTGCCGTTCTCGCTCCGCACTTACGGTCCCGACGGTCACTGGTCGTACGAGGACGGCGTGCTCACCGGATGGGCCGGCGCCCGGCAGGACCGGTTCGTGCCCCCCACGGGCGAGGCGCTGGACCCGGCCGCCGACGCACCGCGACTGCTGGGATCGCCCGTCGGGGACTTCCAGCTGATCGCGCGCGTGACCGTCGGGTTCAACGGCGCCTTCGACGCCGGCGTGCTCTACGTCCACGTGGGGGAACGGGCCTGGGCCAAGCTCTGCCTGGAGTACTCCCCGGACGTGCCCACCGTCTGCACGGTGGTCACGCGGGGCCACTCCGACGACGCCAACTCCTTCACGGTGGACGGCACGTCCGTCTGGCTCCGGGTGAGCCGCACCGGCCGCGCCTTCGCCTTCCACGCCTCGCGCGACGGCGAGCGCTGGACCTTCGTGCGCCTGTTCACCCTCGGCGACGAGAAGCAGACGGGGGACGCCCTGGTCGGCTTCATGACCCAGTCGCCGATGGGCGAGGGCTGTGTGGTGACGTACGACCACATGGGGTTCCGGCCCCACTGGCCGAACGACCTGCGCGACGGCAGCTGACCGGAGGGGAACCGCCGGCGGCCGGGACACGTCCTGTGCTGCATGATCGGAGCACACCGGACCGTCGATGCCCTGCTGATCAGGACCGCCCTGGCCGTCGAGGCCGCGGACGTCGCCGCGCTGCACCGGCGGGCCCGCTCCACGTACTACCCGGACGGCCTCCCGGACGACGGCTTCGACTGGCGGGCGCGATGGGAGGAGACCATCGGGCGGCCCGACGGGCACGTGCTGGGCGCGGTGCGGGACGCCCGGCTGGTCGGCATCGCCTCCTTCCGCACCCCTGACGGCGCCCCCGCCGACACGGTGGGGCTGTTCCAGTTCCACGTCGACCCGGACCACTGGCGCTCCGGCGTCGGCACCGCCCTGCACGCCGCCTGCGTGGAGGAGTGGCGGGCGAACGGCCGGCGCGCCGCCGTCCTGGAGGTGCACACCGGCAACCACCGGGCGCGGGCCTTCTACGCCCGCCGGGGCTGGACGCCGGACCCGGCGCGCCCGCCTGCCGCGGACGACCACCACCTCCACCTGCGTTTCACCGTGCCCGGGGACTGAGCCGTCCGTACCCGGCCGTCCGTACCCGGCCGTCCGTACCCGGCCGTCCGTACCCGGCCGTCCGTACCCGGCCGTCCGTACCTGGCCGTCCGTACCTGGCCGTCCGTACCGGGCCTCCGGGGCCGAGCCTTCCCAGCCGGGCCTCCTGGGAATGAACCGCACTGCTTGAACGTTCACGGAGTCGGCGGAGGGTGGCTCCGTCTCCGTACGACCTGGAGAGTGTCCGCACGATGCGTGTCGAGATCTGGTCCGATATCGCCTGCCCCTGGTGCTACGTCGGCAAGGCCCGTTTCGAGAAGGCGCTGAGCGCCTTCCCGCACCGCGACCGGGTCGAGGTGGTCCACCGTTCCTTCGAGCTGGACCCGGGCCGCGCCAGGGACGACATCCAGCCGGTGATCACGATGCTCACCAGGAAGTACGGCATGAGCGAGGCACAGGCCGAGGCCGGCGAGGACCACCTCGGCGCCCAGGCCGCCGCCGAGGGCCTGCCCTACCGCACCCGCGGCCGCGACCACGGCAGCACCTTCGACATGCACCGCCTGCTGCACTTCGCCCGCGAGCGGGGCCGCCAGGAGCAGCTGCTCGACCTGTTGTACCGGGCGAACTTCGCCGAGGAGCGGTCCGTCTTCAACGACGACGACCGCCTCGTCGAGCTCGCCGCCGCCGCCGGTCTCGACGCGGACGCCGCCCGCGAGGTCCTCTCCGACCCGGACGCGTACGCCGCCGAGGTACGCGCCGACGAGCGCGAGGCCGCGCAGCTCGGCGCGAACGGGGTGCCGTTCTTCGTCCTCGACCGCACGTACGGCGTCTCCGGCGCCCAGCCCGCCGAGGTCTTCACCCGGGCCCTGACCCAGGCCTGGGGCGAGCGCCCGCCGCTGAGGCCGATCGACGGCGGCAGCGTGCCGTCGGCGGACGGCGATCAGGTCTGCGGCCCGGACGGATGCGCGGTGCCGGGGCACTGAGCCCCGCCCCGACACCGCACGTCGGGGCACACGTATAAGCGTCGCTTGGTGACAACGCGCAGAAATCGGCAATGGACGGGGAGTTCCTGGGGCCGCAGAGTGGTCCCATGGAGACCTTCGAGAACCTCGTCCGTGCCGAGTTCGCGCCGAAGAGCACCTATCTGAACACGGCGAGCAGCGCCCTCCTGCCCGCCCGCACCGTGACCGCCGTCGAGCGGGCCGTGCGGATCCGGGCCGAGGGCCGCCCGCTCGACCCGCTGTTCGCCGACGTCGAGAGCTGCCGCGCCGCCTACGCCCGGCTGGCCGGCGTCCCCGTCGAACGCGTCGCGGCCGGTGCGACGGTCGCGCTGTTCTCCGGGCTGGTCGCGGCCTCGCTGCCCGCCGGGGCCGAAGTGCTCACCGCCGAGGGGGACTTCAGCTCCGTCCTCAATCCCTTCCACATGCGCGGCGACCTCAAGGTCCGGGCCGTGCCGCTGGAGCGGATCGCCGAGTCGGTCCGGCCGGGCACCGCGCTGGTCGCCGTCAGCGCCGCCCAGTCCGCCGACGGCCGGATCGCGGACCTGCCCGCGCTCCGCGAGGCGGTGCGCGAGCACGGCGCACGCACCTACGTCGACTTCTCCCAGGCGGCCGGCTGGCTGCCGGTGGAGGCCGACGCGTACGACTACAGCGTCGCGATCACCTTCAAGTGGCTGCTCGGCCCGCACGGGGCGGCATTCCTCGTCGTGCCCGAGGACCTCGGCGACCTCGTGCCGGTGCAGGCGGGGTGGGTCGCGGGGGAGCGGCCGTGGGACAGCTGCTACGGGCCGTTGACCGAACTCGCCCACTCCGCCCGCCGGTTCGACACGAGTCCCGCGCTGTTCAGCTACGCGGGTCTGCGCGCGTCCCTCGAACTCGTCGAGGAGATCGGTGTGGACGCCATCCGCGCCCACGACCTCGCGCTGGCCGACCGCTTCCGGGCGGGGCTCGCCACGCTGGGCCACGAACCCGTGCCGGCACCGGGTTCGGCGATCGTGTCGGTGCCCGGACTGGGTGACCGGCAAGGCGCGTTGAGCGAGGCGGGCATCGCCGTCTCCGACCGGGCGGGGAACCTGCGGGCGTCGTTCCACCTGTACAACACCGCGGCCGACGTGGACCGCCTGCTGGACGCGCTGTCCGGCTGACCTCTCGCGTGCTCCGGGCACCGCGCACGCACGGCAGCGGGCCGGTGCCTCCCCGTCCCACAGGGGGAGGCTCCGGCCCGCGGTACGTGTCGCACGACCCGTGGTCCCGCGTCACGCGTTCGGGTCAGGGGTTCACCGCACCGGCGCGAAGTCCCGCGCCCCGATGAACTCCGGCCGCCGCACCGGCGCGGCGAACGGCTCGACCGCCGTGTTCTCCACGCTGTTGAACACGATGAACACGTTGCTGCGCGGGAACGGCGTGATGTTGTCGCCGGAGCCGTGCATGCAGTTGCAGTCGAACCAGGTGGCCGAGCCGGCCCGGCCGGTGAACAGCTT
Organism: Streptomyces sp. NPDC005931; assembly: GCF_042871235.1. NCBI lineage: Bacteria > Bacillati > Actinomycetota > Actinomycetes > Kitasatosporales > Streptomycetaceae > Streptomyces > Streptomyces sp. NPDC005931. The sequence continues at coordinate 92,220 of NZ_JBIAIG010000019.1, read as the reverse complement.
GATGCCGTGCTGCGAGGCGAACCGGGTCAGTGCCTCGTCCGAGGGCGTGCCCGCGTCCTGCATCTGCAGGGACTTCTTGTAGTTGTCCTTGGGCGTGGCCCCCGCGCACCCGAGGAACGTCTTGTGCGACCCCGGCATGATCATGAGTCCGCCGTTGGTGTCGTGGTTCTCGGTCAGCGCGATCGAGACGGACACCGTGCGCATCCGGGGCAGACCGTCCTCGGCGTGCCAGGTCTCGAAGTCCGAGTGCCAGTAGAAGCCACTGGCCCCGAACCCCGGCTTGACGTTGATCCGCGACTGGTGGACGTACACGTCCGAGCCGAGGATCTGCCGGGCCCGCCCGACGACCCGCTCGTCGCGCACCAGGCGGGCGAACACCTCGCTGATCCGGTGCACCTCGAAGACCGAGCGGATCTCCTTGGACTTCGGCTCGACGATCGAGCGCTCGTCGTCCCGGACCGCCGGGTCGGCGACGAGCCGGTTCAGCTCGTCGCGGTACACGGCGACCTCGTCCTCGCCGATCAGCTGGTCGACGGCGAGGAAGCCGTCGCGCTCGAACGCCCCGAGGTCGGCCGGGGTGATGGGGCCGGGCGCGTCGGGCGCGCCCCAGAGGACCGGGTCCTGGCGGGGGGTGAGCACCTCGGCGGTGCCGCGGGTCGGGTAGAGGTCGGGAACCTTGGTGTCGATGGTGGTCGCGGTGGTCACGGGAACCTCACACCTCCTCGGTGAGCAGCGGGTAGACGCCGTTCTCGTCGTGGTCCTCCCGTCCGGTCACGGGCGGGTTGAAGACGCAGATGCAGCGGAAGTCCTCCTTGACGCGCAGCGTGTGCCGCTCGTGCCCGTCCAGGAGGTACATGGTCCCGGGCGTGATGGTGTGGGTCCGCCCGGTCTCGTGGTCGGTGAGTTCCGCCTCGCCCTCGACGCAGACGACGGCCTCGACGTGGTTGGCGTACCACATCGACGTCTCCGTTCCCGCGTACAGGATCGTCTCGTGCAGGGAGAAGCCGACCCTCTCCTTGGCGAGTACGATGCGCTTGCTCTCCCAGGTGCCGGACGCAGACCTCACGTGCCGGTCGGTGCCTTCGATCTCCTTGAACGAACGGACAATCACGGTGCTGCGATGCCTCCTGTATCGGGTCGGTCAGGCGGTTTCACGGACGGCGCGGGCGAGCGTGGTCAGACCCTCGTCCAGCTCGTCCGGGGTGATGGTCAGGGCCGGGAGCAGCTTGACGACCTCGCTCTCGGGGCCGGACGTCTCGACCAGCAGCCCGAGCTCGAAGGCGCGCCGGGCGATCCGCTCCGCGCGCTGCTTGTCGCGGAACTCCAGGCCCCACACGAGTCCGCGGCCCCGGTACTCCTTGACGTCGGCGAGGTTCTCCTCGGTGATGGAGATCAGCGCCTGCTCGACCTGCTCGCCGCGCGTGCGGGTCTGCTTCTCCATCGCGGAGCCGTCGGCCCAGTAGGCCTCCAGGGCCGCGGTGGCCGTGACGAAGGCGGGGTTGTTGCCGCGGAAGGTGCCGTTGTGCTCACCCGGCTCCCAGACGTCCAGCTCGGGCCGGAACAGGCACAGCGACATGGGCAGTCCGTAGCCGCTGATCGACTTGGACACGGTGACGATGTCGGGAGTGATGCCGGCCTCCTCGAAGGAGAAAAAGGCGCCGGTGCGGCCGCAGCCCATCTGGATGTCGTCGACGATCAGCAGCATGTCGCGGCGCCGGCACAGGTCGGCGAGCCCGCGCAGCCACTCGGCGCGGGCGACGTTGATGCCGCCCTCGCCCTGCACGGTCTCCACGATGACCGCGGCCGGCTGGTTGAGGCCCGAGCCCTGGTCCTCCAGCAGCCGCTCGAACCACAGGAAGTCCGGGACCCGCCCGTCCAGGTAGTTGTCGAACGGCATCGGCGTGCCGTGCACCAGCGGGATGCCGGCGCCGGCCCGCTTGAAGGCGTTGCCGGTCACGGCGAGGGAGCCCAGCGACATGCCGTGGAAGGCGTTGGTGAACGACACGATCGCCTCGCGCCCCTTCACCTTCCGCGCCAGCTTCAGCGCGGACTCCACGGCGTTGGTGCCCGTCGGGCCCGGGAACATGACCTTGTACGGCAGGTCGCGCGGGCGCAGGACCAGGTTCTGGAAGGACTCCAGGAACGTGCGCTTGGCCGTCGTCGACATGTCGAGCCCGTGCGTGACACCGTCCCGCTCCAGGTAGTCGATCAACGCCCGTTTGAGGACGGGGTTGTTGTGTCCGTAGTTGAGTGAGCCGGCTCCGGCGAAGAAGTCGAGGTACTCGTGGCCGTCCTCGTCGTACATGCGGCTGCCGTGCGCACGGTCGAAGACGGTGGGCCAGCCGCGGCAGTAGCTGCGTACCTCGGACTCGAGGGTCTCGAAGACGCTCAGGTCGGGCTGGGTGATGGTCACGACGAATCGCTCCTCGGTGGCGTGGGGTGGGAGGGAGTCGGAAGATCTGGGAGGAGGGGCCGGTCCGGCGGTCAGCGTGCGAGCGGACCGATGCGGTACAGCACCTCGGGGTCGTGCGGTCCGTCGGGGAACTGACCGGCCGCGAACAGCACCTCGCGCTCCAGCGGGGCGCCGTGACGCTCCGCGAACGCGGTGAACAGGCGCTCGGAGGCGGCGTTGCCGGGGGTGATGGTGGTCTCGACGGAGGTCACCCCGCGGTCCGCGGCGGTCCGGGCGACCAGACCGTCGAGCAGCGCGGCGGCCAGGCCCCGGCCGCGGTGCGCCTCGTCCACCGCCACCTGCCAGACGAGCAGGGTGTGCGGCGCCTCCGGCCGGACGTACCCGGTGACGAAGCCGATCGGCTCCCCGTGCTCGTCACGGGCGACGGCGGAGGTGGCGGCGAAGTCCCGGCACCACAGCAGATAGCTGTACGACGAGTTCAGGTCGAGGACCTTCGAGTCCTTCGCCATCCGCCACAGCACGGCTCCGTCCGCCACGGTCGGGCGGTCGATTTGCAGGTCTGCTTGTGCGGCAGTCATGCGAATTGAACTTACCCAGGCGAATTCAAAATTGCATCGTCCTGCGGGGTTACGTGCGCGTCGCTTCTGTGTTATCACGCAGGCGCGTGTCTCCGCGCGAGAGGGCAGCTAAATGCCATGGTACGTCCGGAAATAACCGGCAGAATCGGTCACCTTGTGGAATGGATCACAACGCTGTGACCACCTCGGGGGGTGTCCGGAATGGGCTGCTATCGGTTCTCGGAATCGTTGCGTTTAGGAACTGGAGAAGCGGGCAGGAGAAGGCGGGAAGCTGCTCTGGAATGCACCAGGGAAATAAGCGTGAAGAAGCGCTGCTATTCCATGGGAATTCAGTGGGGATTATTCCGGAGGGCCCGGTGGATTCACGCCCCGGTCGCCCCGTCGATGCGCTCGCGCAGCAGATCGGCGTGCTCCTTGTGCCGCGCGTACTCCTCGATCAGGTGCGGATACACCCAGCGCACACCGACGTCCGTCCCGGCCATCCGACCGTCGACGATCCGCCCGGTGTCCTCCGGCACCCGCCCCGTGCACAGCTCCCGCCCCCGGGCGATCTCCCGGCGCCGGATCGCGAGCGCCTCGTCGAGTCCCCGCGGGATGCCACGGGGGAGGCGGGCGGGACGGGGCGATATTCGGCGGTGGCCGGTGCGGACACCGCGTCTTCACGGTGCCGGTGGTCCCGCGGGCGCCGCCCACCGGGCCGGCCGGCTACCGCCGGGTGTCCCCGACCGCGCGCAGGGCCGCGTCCACGTCCACCGTGAGGCCCTGGTCCGTCAGGGCCGTGCCCACGGCCGCGAGGCTCGCGCCGACCGCTGCCGGGGTGGCGGCGGGGCCGTAGTGGTTCACCCGGATCATCTCCTTGGACAGGGCGCCGCCACCCGCGGCCGGCGGGGCCGACGGGTCGGACTCCGGGGCACGGGCGACCAGGTCGCGGGCCACCGTGCCCGAGGGGGCCCGCAGGGTCGTGGCAACCGGGGCTGCCTCGGCCGCGTCGTGGACGTAGGGCTCCAGCCCGCCGCCCAGCCCGCCGCCCAGCGCGACCGCACCCGTCCGCGCGGCCGCCGCGGCCGACGCGTGCCGGGCCATCACCGCGTCCAGCCCCACGGCCTCGATGCGCTCCACGCACGCCTCGAGCGCCAGCATCTCCAGCTGCGCCGGCGCGTGCAGCAGCATCGCGCGGCCGCCGTCGATCCAGCGCTCCTTCCAGTCCAGCAGGGACAGGTACGAGCGCCGCGGTGCCCGCGGGTTGGCCGCCATCCGCGCCCACGCCCGCTCGCTCACCGACACCGCGGACACCCCGGCCGGACCGCCCATCGCCTTCTGTGCCCCGATCACGCACAGGTCCACGCCCCACGCGTCCGGCAGCACCGGCTCCGCCCCGATCGACGCCACCGCGTCCAGGTGGAACAGCGCCCCGTGCTCGCGCACCACCTCACCGATCTCCGCCCACCGGATTGGTGTTGCCGGTGGCCGCCTCCGCGGGCACCAGGGACACGAAGTCGATCTCCGGGTGCTCGGCGAGGGCGTCCCGGATCTGCCCCGCCGTCACCGCCGCGTGGAAGGGCACCGCCAGATCGACCACCGTCGCGCCGCAGTCGCGCAGCCAGTCGCCGAAGGTCTGTCCGTAGGGGCCGGTGATCACGTTCAGCGCGGTCGTGCCGGGACCGGCACAGCCGCGGATCGCGCCCTCCAGCGGCAGCAGCGCCTCCCCCTGCGTGATCACCACGTCCTGCTCGGTGCTCAGCAACCGCGCCACCCGGTCCTCGATGGAGGCGAAGCGCGCGGCGCTCATCGGGGCCAGGTCGAGGAGGGCGTGGGGCACGGCGGAGCTCTCTTCGTTCAGGGACGGGCCAGGCGGATCCGAGCGTAACCGGTCCTTCCGTGCCTTTCCGGGCCACCTCCGCGGCCGTTCCACTCTCCGCTTTGATCATGGTCGTGAACATCAATAAGGTGACGGGTTCCTGTGCTGGACACCTCACCTCAAGGATGGGTTCACGTGCGAAGACGAATACGGCTCGCTGGCTCCCTGGCTGTCCCCGCCCTGCTGGGACTGTCCCTCCTCACCCCCACCACCGCCGCGGCGGCGGACGTGACGTCGGGCGACTACAAGGCGGTGTTCAACTACACCAAGCCGGGCAGCACCACCCTGGACCATGCGGTCCTGAACGACCTCGCGGGGCTGATCGACCGGGCGGCGCCGGACTCCACCATTTACATGGGGATGTTCTGGTTCGGGCTCCCGGAGCTGAAGACCAAGATGCTCGCCGCCCAGGACCGCGGTGTCACGCTCAGGATGGTCTCGGAGAAGCGGAACGAGTCCATCAGCACGCCGTTCACCGCGGCCGAGCTGAAGAACGGCTCCACCTGGACGTGGTGCACCAACAGCTGTCTCGGCAACGGCCCGGACGACGCCAACGCGATCAACCACGACAAGTACTTCGTCTTCACCGCGCTGAGCGACGGGCGGAAGAACGTGGTCTGGCAGAGCTCGCAGAACATGCACGTCCACCAGTCGGGCGAGCTCAACAACGCGCTGATCGTTTCGAACAACGCGACCCTGGCCGGGCGCTACATCGCGCACTTCCGGGATCAGGTCGCCCACGCCGGCGACTCGCTGCACACGACCTACGACCACACGACGGGCGACCCGGCCGCCCCCGTCGAGGCGTTCTTCTTCCCCCGCAACACGTCCTCCGACGCCTCGCACTACGGCAACGCCGACATCGTCGCGTCGTTCATCGACGACGTCGACTGCGCCCGCGGCGGCCGGATCCGGATCTCCGCCGCGGAGCTCGACGAACGCAGCACGCGGCCTGCGATCTTCACGGCCCTGGAGGCCAAGCAGACGGCCGGCTGCACCATCGAGGTCAACGGCCGCGACCTGAGCGACCCCAACGGCGACGGCGACAACGCGGGCGTCAACGAGCTCACCGGGCTGAACATCCCCGTGTACGCCAACCGCCCCGGCGGCTGCCGCTACTCGACGATCACCTGCAACCGCGGCACCACCCACTCCAAGTACCTGCTGACCGAGTGGCAGAAGTCCGACGGCACCCAGGTCCGGCACGTCTACACCGGCTCGCACAACTGGACCAAGGGCGCGCTCCAGCGCAACGACGAGACGCTGCTGAGGATCGACGACCCGACGATCTACCAGGCGTACGTCGACAACTTCAACGCGGTACGCCAGGGCACCTACGACATCGACTCGGACGTCTACGGCTCCTCCGCCCAGCACTACTCGCGGGTCAACACCAAGGCGGAGGGGGACCAGCACTACAGCGCGGTCGCCTCCGGCGGCACCACCGGCACGTACACCGCGGTGGTCTACGAGGAGGGCGACCGCCACGACCCCTCGGACACCGAGCTGGGCACTGACGTGTACCTCCGCATGTACAAGGACGGTGTACCGCTGTGGAGCGAGAAGAAGCTCAGCACCAGCGGGACCAACAGCACCTGGTCCCACCAGAAGCCCGACGTGGGCATCGACGACAACGGCAACGCGATCGTCGTGTGGACCGCCGACGACGACGGCAACAAGTACGGTGACATCGCCGTGCGCAGGGTGAGCCCCGACGGGACCGTGACCTCGCTGCCCCGCCCGCACGCCTCGGGCGCCGGTGACCAGCTGCGGCCGACCGTCGCGGTCGCCGGCGACGGTGCCTACACGGTGGCCTGGGAGTCCACGGACGACGGGTCCACCCTGAACCAGGTCTACGCGAGCGGCTGGTCCGGCACGGGCACCCTGCGGTACCAGGACGTCCGGGTCAGCACCATCGTCTCCGGCGCCGCCGGCAGCAACCGCCGCCCGGACGCGGCCATCGACGACGCCGGCCGGACGGCGATCGTGTGGGAGGACGACGCGGACGGCAACGGCGGGATCAACATCGGCCTCGCCGCGCTGGACACCTCGGGCGCCTTCGCGGTCGCGCGCAAGGTGGCCAACTCGCTCACCGACGGCCAGCAGACCAGGCCCGCGGTGGCGGTGACCGGCGACGGCCGCATCGTCGCCGCCTGGGCGGACGAGTACACGACCGGGACCGGCACGGTCGTGCGCGAGGACCGGGTGTACCACCGGACGTTCTCGGCGACCGGCACGGCGAGCGCGGCCGAGGCGCGCACCACCGCGGACACCTCGGAGGTGCCCGGCGGCCGTCCCATCGGTGCCCAGGCCGACCCGGATGTGACGGTCTCCGACACCGGCGACTTCGTGGTGGCCTGGAAGGAGATCTTCGTGGACGGGTTCGACGACGTGTGGGCCCGAGGCTTCAACTTCGACGGCACCACCACCGGACGCCTGCCGGCCCTGCGCATGAACGTCGTGTCGGGCGGCGGCCAGGGCGGTGCCGCGGTGGCCCTCGCGCCGAACGGCCGGCTGTCCCTGACGTACTCGGACGACTACGACAAGAACGGCTTCAACGAGATGCGACTGCGGGACGCCTTCGCCAACAAGTAGCGACACGGCCCCCCTGGGGCGCCTCCGATTTTCGGCGCCCGAGGACCTCGTCGTCCGACGGCCCGGACCGCCTGGTGCGGTCCGGGCCGTCGGCACGTCCGGGCGGAAGATCGGAGGCCGAACGGCCCAGTCACCCTGGAATCGATGTGAGACGCTCAAACATCTCCTTATAATCGGAACTCTCGATTCCGTGACAGGAGGCCCCCGTGAACACGCTCACCGCGCGCCGGACCCGAATCCTGGCCGCCACCACCGCGACGGCCGGGCTGGTGCTCCTGTCCGGCTGCACCTCCACCGACGACGAAGGCAGCGGCTCGACGACCGCGGCCGGCGGTGTGGAGCTCGTCAAGGCGGGGCAGCTCACCACCTGCACCCACCTGCCCTACCCGCCCTTCCAGTCGGAGATCGACGGCAAGGTGCAGGGCTTCGACGTCGCGCTGATCGACCTGGTCGCCGACGACCTCGGAGTGAAGCAGCAGATCGTCGACACGCCCTTCGAGAACTTCAAGACCGGCGCGTTCCTCAACTCCGGCCAGTGCGACCTGGCCGCCGCCGGCATGACCATCACCGAGGAGCGCAAGAAGAACGTCGACTTCTCGGACCCGTACTTCAACGCCACCCAGGCGGTCCTCGTCGACAAGAAGAGCGGCGTCACCTCGCTGGCCGACGTGAAGTCCAAGAAGGTCGCGCTGGGCGCCCAGGCGCAGACCACCGGCGAGGACTACGCCAAGAAGCAGGGCTTCGACCCGGTCTCCTTCGAGTCCTCCGACGCCGTCCTCAACGGCCTGCGCACCGGCCAGGTCAAGGCCGTCGTCATCGACTACCCCGTGGTCCAGGGCTGGCTGAAGGACAAGGCCAACTCCGACGCCTTCGAGGTCGTCGACAACCTGGAGACCGGCGAGCAGTACGGCTTCACGGTGAAGAAGGGCAACACGGCCCTGCGGGAGGCGGTCAACAAGGCGCTGGCGGACGCCAGGGCCGACGGCACGTACAAGAAGCTGTACGAGCAGTGGATCGGGCCGTACGACGAGGCCGCCGCCTCGCCCGCCGCCTCATGACCGACACGGAGACCCGACTCCGGCCGAAGAGGAAGGGCCTGACCCGGCGCCAGAAGCGCCGTCTGTCGCGCGGCGTCCAGTACGTCGTCTTCGTCGCGGCCGTCATCGCCTTCGCGGTCGCGGCCGACTGGGAGCGGCTGAAGAACCAGTTCGCCCAGGAGGACATCGCGCGGCAGATGTTCCCGGACGTCGTCACGCTCGCGCTGAAGAACACCGTCCTGTACACCGTGACCGGCTTCGCCGTCGGGCTCGCCCTCGGCATGGTGATCGCGCTGATGCGCCTGTCGTCCGTCGGGCCCTACCGGTGGCTGGCCGGTATCTACATCGAGATCTTCCGCGGCCTGCCCGCCCTGCTCATCTTCATCTTCATCGGGGTGGCCGTGCCGCTCGCCTTCCCCGGCACGGAGATCGTCGGCGGCACCTACGGCAAGGTCGCCCTCGCCCTCGGCCTGGTGGCCGCCGCCTACATGGCGGAGACCATCCGCGCGGGCATCCAGGCGGTGCCCAGGGGCCAGATGGAGGCGGCCCGTTCGCTGGGCTTCTCGCCCGCCCGGGCCATGGTGTCCATCGTCGTCCCGCAGGCGTTCCGGATCATCCTGCCGCCGCTCACCAACGAACTCGTGCTGCTCTTCAAGGACTCCTCGCTCGTGCTCTTCCTCGGTGTCACCCTGGAGGAGCGTGAGTTGTCCAAGTACGGGCGCGACCTGGCCAGCCAGACCGCCAACTCCACGCCGATCCTGGTCGCCGGCCTGTGCTACCTGCTGGTCACCATCCCGCTCGGCTTCGTCGTCCGCCGCATGGAGGCCAAGGCCCGGGAGGCCGTGAAATGAGCCGACCGGAGATCCGCGTCAGCGCACTGCACAAGTCGTTCGGCGACAACGAGGTGCTGCGCGGCATCGACCTGGAGATCGGCCAGGGGGAGGTCGTCTGCGTCATCGGTCCGTCCGGTTCGGGCAAGTCGACCCTGCTGCGGTGCGTGAACCTGCTCGAGGAGCCCACCGGCGGACAGGTCTTCGTCGGCGGCACCGAGCTCACCGACCCGGATGTCGACATCGACGCCGTGCGCCGCCGCATCGGCATGGTCTTCCAGCAGTTCAATCTGTTCCCGCACCTCACGGTCACCGAGAACCTCACCCTGCCGCAGCGCCGGGTACTGCGCCGGAACAAGGCCGAGGCCGCGCGGATCGCCGCCGGAAACCTGGAGCGGGTGGGCCTCGCCGAGAAGGCGCACGCCTACCCGTCCTCCCTCTCCGGCGGACAGCAGCAGCGCGTCGCCATCGCCCGGGCGCTCGCGATGGGCCCCGAGGTGATGCTGTTCGACGAGCCGACCTCGGCGCTCGACCCCGAGCTGGTCGGCGACGTGCTCGCCGTGATGCGGATGCTGGCCGACGAGGGCATGACCATGATGGTCGTCACCCACGAGATGACCTTCGCCCGGGAGGTCGCCGACCGGGTCGTCTTCATGGACGGCGGAGTGATCGTCGAGGACGGCACCCCCGAACAGGTCATCGGCAGCCCCCGCCACGAGCGCACCCGCCACTTCCTCTCCCGCCTGCTCGACCCCGCCATGGCGGAGGTGGAGGAGGAGACCTCGGACCAGGTGGGCGGTGCGGGCTAGCACCTCACTAAGGTGCGGTGCATGAGCGAACGCGCGGTGCTGCACGTGAAGGGACGGATCCTCGTCGGCCCGGACGAGGTCCGCGACGAGCTGTGGGTGGTCGGCGGCCGGATCTCCTACGAGCGTCCCGGTGGCGCCCGGGACGTCCGGACCGTCGAGGGCTGGGCACTGCCCGGACTGGTCGACGCCCACTGCCACGTGGGCCTCGACCGGCACGGGGCGGTCCCCGAGGAGGTCGCCGAGAAGCAGGCCCTCACCGACCGCGACGGCGGCGCCCTGCTGCTGCGGGACGCGGGCTCCCCCTCCGACACGCGCTGGATCGACGACCGCGACGACCTCCCGAAGATCATCAGGGCCGGCCGGCACATCGCCCGCACCCGCCGCTACATCCGCAACTACGCCTGGGAGGTGGAGCCGGAGGACCTGGCGGCGTACGTCGCCCAGGAGGCCCGGCGCGGCGACGGCTGGGTGAAGCTCGTCGGCGACTGGATCGATCGCGATCTGGGCGACCTGTCGGCCTGCTGGCCCCGCGGCGCCGTCGAGGCGGCCATCGCCGAGGCGCACCGGCTGGGCGCCCGCGTCACCGCGCACTGCTTCGCCGAGGAGTCCCTGCGCGACCTGGTCGAGGCGGGCATCAACTGCGTGGAGCACGCCACGGGCCTGACCGACGAGACCATCCCGCTGTTCGCCGAGCGTGGCGTGGCGATCGTCCCCACCCTCGTCAACATCGCGACCTTCCCCGAGCTCGCCGACGGCGGCGAGGCGAAGTTCCCGCGCTGGTCGGCCCATCTGCGCAGGCTCCACGCACGCCGCTACGACACCGTCCGCTCCGCGCACGACGCCGGCATCCCGGTCTTCGTCGGCACCGACGCGGGCGGCTCCCTCCCGCACGGGCTGGCGGCGGCCGAGGTCGCCGAACTGGTCACGGCCGGGATCCCGCCCCTCGACGCGCTGGCGGCCGGCACCTGGGCGGCCCGGAAGTGGCTCGGGCGACCCGGGCTGGAGGAGGGCGCCCCCGCCGACCTGGTGGTCTACGACGCCGACCCGCGCGTGGACGTACGGGTGCTGGCGGATCCGCGCCGGGTGGTACTGAACGGGCGCGTGGTCGCCTAGGCACAGCCCGGTGGTCGGGTGCCCGTGGCTCCCGGGGGTGACGGCGGGGAACAGGCGTGCCCGGGGAATCGAAAGGATCCGCGGGTGGGCCTCGAAGGAGTGAAGCGTCCACGGAACGCTGACGGTTCACCGCCCGGACGGACATTCTTTCCGGGTCCCACCCGAGTCTCATGGGGGTCCCACCACCTTGAACAGCACCACGTTCCGCCCGCCCAGCCGTAGTTGGGCCGTCGCCGCCGCGGCCACCGTCCTCGCCGCCGGCCCCGTCGCGCTGACCGGGGCGGGCGCCGCGCAGGCCACCGGGGAACAGGGCAGCGCGAACGCCGCCGTCCTGCGCACCCGACTCGACGTCGCCCTGCTCAACAGCACGGTGCACACCCCGCTCGCCGTCACCCTCAACGAGGTCCGGGCGCCCGGCAGCGGGCGGAGGACCGCGCTGACCGCCCGGCTGGACGGGGTGGACGGCGGGCAGCCGTTCACCGTGCTCCGTGCGGAGGTGGCCGACGCGCAGGCGACCGTGGAAGGAGGCCGGGCCGAGTCCTCCGTCACCCTCGCCAAGGCGCGGCTCCACGTGCCCGGTCTGCCGCTGCTGTCTGTCGTGGAGCTGGAGAAGGTCACGGTTAGGGCGGTCTGCGAGGCCGGCCGCACGCCGCTCGCCTCGGCGACCCTGCCGGGCTCGGTGACGGTGCTCGGCAAGCGCGTCACCCTCACGTCCGGCGGGCCCACCGAGGTGAAGGTGCCGGGCGTCGGCGACGTACGCCTGGACCTGTCGCGGACGCGGACCACCTCGCGCACGGCCGCCGCCACCGCGCTGCGGCTCGACGTCTCCGTCAATCCGCTCGAGCTCAACGTGGCCGAGGTCGGCGGCACCCTCACCCTCGCCGAGGCCGAGTGCGAGACGCCGGCCGTACCCGCCACCGGGGCCGTCGCCCCGAGCGGGGCCGCGGTGCCCGACGTCCAGCCCCAGGGAGCCCGCGCGGAGCAGGCCGCATCCACCGGGGCCGACCTCGCCGAGACGGGCGGCAACTCCATGACCCCGTACCTCGTGGGCGGCGCCCTCGCCCTCCTCGCGGCCGGCGGCGGGGCGGTGGCCCTGGCCCGCAGGGGACGCCGGAGCTGACGCCCGGGGGAGGGGAAGGAGCGGCGGGCGGGGAGGTGGGACCGGCCCGGTTCACCGGGTCGCCACCGCGGTCGTCCCCCGCGGTCCCTCAGCCCAGTACGCGGTCCAGGGCCCCCAGAAACCCGTCCGTCGTCTCCCGGTCCCGCACCGCGAGGCGGAGCCACTCCTCGTCAAGCCCCGGGAACGTGTCCCCGCGCCGGGCCGCGAAGCCGAGGTCGCGCAGGCGGTCGCGCACCGCGGCCGCGTGCGGCAGCCGGACCAGGACGAAAGGGCCCTCCGCGGGCTCCACGACGCGCAGTCCGTGCGCGGCGAACCGCTTCACCCCCGCGATCAGCCGGGCCCGGTCGGCCGCGACCAGGTCGGCCGCCCGGGCCGCCTCGGCCAGCGCCCGGGGGCCCACGCACGCCTCCGCCGCCACCAGCGCCGGCGTGGACACCGGCCACAGCGGCTGCGCCCGCTCCAGCTCCGCGACCGTCTCCGGCGCCGCGAGGACGTAGCCGATCCGCAGTCCCGCCAGTCCCCACGTCTTGGTGAGGCTGCGCAGCACCACCAGCCCCGGCACGTCCGTCCGCCCGGCCAGCGCCTCCCGCTCGCCCGGCACCGCGTCCATGAACGCCTCGTCCACCACCAGCGTCCGCCCGGGACGGGCCAGCCCCGCGATCGCGGCGGCCGGGTGCAGTACCGACGTCGGATTCGTCGGGTTGCCGAGCACCACCAGGTCCGCGTCCTCGGGGACGGCCGCCGGATCGAGCCGGAAACCGTCCGCCTCCCGCAGCAGCACCCGCTCCACCGTGTGCCCCGCGTCCCGAAGCGCCGCCTCCGGCTCCGTGAACTGCGGATGCACCACCACCGGCCGGCGCACCTTCAGCGCCCGCGCCAGCAGTACGAACGCCTCCGCCGCCCCGGCCGTCAGCAGCACCCGCTCCACCGGCAGTCCGTGCCGCGCCGCGACCGCCGCCCGCGCGGCCCGCCCGTCGGGATAGGCCGCTAGGGAGGCCAGCGACGCGGCGATGCGCTCCCGCAGCCAGGCGGGCGGTGTGTCCGCGCGGACGTTCACGGCGAGGTCGACCAGCGCGGAACCGTCGTCGCGGACCTCCGCGTCCCCGTGGTGCCGCAGGTCGTGCGCGCTGCCCCGGGCCTCAGTGCGCATGGGAATGCGCGTGTCCGTGGCCGTGGTGGTGCCCGTGAGGGTGGTGGCCGTCGTCGTCGGGGTGGAAGTGCGGCTGCTGGGGCAGCCCCACCTTGTCCTCGAAGCCGGGCAGTGCGATCCGGTACACGCACGAGTCGCAGTTCATCCGCAGATCGCCCTTCACCGCCTCCTCGTACCGCTCCATCACCAGGTCCAGCAGTTCCGGCTCCGGCCCGATGACGTCCGCCGAGCGCACCTCGGTCCCCGGGTGGGCCGTCGCCCACTCCTCGGTCTGCCGCCGCACGCGGTCCGGAAGGATCCCCGTGAACAGGAAGTACGGCAGCACGACGATCCGCCGGGCACCCAGCCGCGCGCACCGGTCGAGGCCGCTCGGCACGTCCGGCGCCGCCAGCGACACGAACGCCGTCTCCACGCCCGCGTAACCGCGCCCCTCCCACAGCAGCCGCGCCGCCTTGAACACCTCGGCGTTGGCATCCGGGTCGGTCGACCCGCGCCCCACCAGCAGCACGGTCACCTCGGCCGGGTCCCAGGACGGGTCCACCGCCTGCGCCAGCCGCCGCTCCAGCACGCCGAGCAGCGAGGGGTGCGGGCCCAGCGGACGGCCGTAGGTGTAGGAGATACCGGGGTGGCGCTCCTTCTCGCGGGCCAGCGCCGCGGGGATGTCACCCTTGGCGTGCCCGGCCGACACCAGCATCAGCGGCACCGCGGCGAAGCGCCGCACGCCCCGGCCCACCAGCTCGGCCACCGCCTCGCCCAGCGGCGGCGGGGACAGTTCGATGAACCCGCCGGCGACGGGCAGTTCGGGGTGGCGGCGCCCGAGTTCGCGCACGAAGTCGCGGAACGCCTCGGCTCCCGCGTCGTCCCGGGTGCCGTGGCCGGCGATGAGCAGGGCGGGCGGGGTGGTCACAGGTTCTCCTCGGACGTGGCGGGTGCTGCGGACGCAGCGGATTCTTCCAACGAGGGGTCGTGGTACAGCAGGGCGTTGAGCGCGGCGGCGGCCACCGCCGAACCGCCCTTCTCGGACACGTTGCTCACGGCGGGCAGCCCGCTCTCGCGCAGCGCCGCCTTGGACTCGGCCGCCCCGACGAAGCCGACGGGCAGACCGATCACGAGCGCGGGGGAGGCGTCCAGGGTCAGCAGCTCCTCCAGCGCGGTCGGCGCACAGCCGATCACCCACACCGCACCGGGGCCGACCTGCTCGAATGCCAGCCGCATCGCGTGCGCCGACCGGGTCAGGCCGGGACCGGCCTGTGCGTCCTTCAGCCGGCACACCGTCGCGCGCCGGGTGATCCCCGCCGCGACCATCTCCACGTCCGCCACCACCGGCGCACCGGCGTGCAGCGCGGCGTGCGCCGCGACCAGCTCGCCCTCGTCCATGACGAGGTCGTCGGCGTAGGCCAGATCGGCGGAGGAGTGGATGACACGTTCGACGACCGCCCGGGTCAGCGGCGGGAAGTGCGAGGTGTCCAGGCGGGCACGCAGCCGCCGGAAGGACTCCTGCTCGATGGGGTGGACCACCCGGGTCACCTGGCTCACTCGGTCTCCTCCTGCCAGCGGTAGCCGCGCGGGGTCACCATGCGCCCCGCGATCTCACGGGTCGCCGTGTTGCCCACGGTCACGACCGTCATCATGTCGACCGTCGCCGGGTCCAGCGCGGCCAGTGTGGTCAGCCTGCTCGACTCGTCCGGCCGCGAGGCGTTGCGCACCACTCCGACCGGCGTCGTCGGCGCGCGGTGCCCGGCGAGGATCGCCAGCGCCTTCGGCAGCTGCCAGTCGCGGCCCCGGCTGCGCGGGTTGTAGAACGTCACGACGAGGTCCGCCTCGGCCGCCGCCCGCACCCGCCGCTCGATGACCTCCCACGGCGTGTGCAGGTCGGACAGGCTGATGGACACGTGGTCGTGGCCCAGCGGCGCGCCCAGGATCGCCCCGGCCGCGAGCGCCGCCGTCACCCCGGGCACCCCGATCACGTCGATGTCGTCGGACGCCTCGGCGAGCGCCGGCGAGGCCATGGCGTACACGCCGGCGTCGCCGCTGCCGATCAGTGCCACCGCGTGGCCCGCGCGGGCCTCGGCGACGGCCGTGCGGGCCCGCTCCTCCTCGGCGCCGAGCCCCGACTCGAGGATCCGGGTCCCGGGGCGCAGCAGATCGCGGATCTGGTCGACGTACTGGTCCAGGCCCACCAGCACCGAGGCGCGCCGCAGTTCGGCCTTCGCGCGCGGCGTGAGCAGGTCCCGGGCGCCCGGCCCGAGCCCGACCACCGCGAGCCGCCCACGCCCCGGCCGCCGTACGACGGCACAGGTGGCCATCGCCGGACGGCCGTCCGCGCGCTCCGACTTCCGCTTGGCCACGAGGAGTTCACCGCCCCGCACCAGCGCGGCGGCCTCCGCGACCGACGGGGTGCCGACGGCGGCCAGCGGCGCGTCGGACGGATTCGGGACGGCGACGGCGGCCAGTTCCCCGGCGGTGTACGTCACCAGCGGCACCCCGAGCCGCCGGGCCGCCTCCACGACACCGGGCTCCTCGGCCTTGGCGTCCACGGTCGCCAGCTCGGCCAGGGACGAGGGAGCGAGCCCGGCCTCCCGCAGCGCGGCCTCCACCAGGTCGAGCACCTCGTCGGCCGGGGCGCCCCTGGACGCGCCGACCCCGGCGACCAGGGTCGGCGGTCGCAGCACCGCCTCCCGCTCGGCCCGCTCCACGAGCCGGTCCGTGACGCGGATCGTGTAGGCACCCTCGTCCGCGACCGGCAGTGGCGGCAGCGGCCAGGCCACCTCCCGGCGCAGCGCCACCGCCTCGCCGTCCAGCAGGGCCCGCGACACGGCCGCGACATCGCCCTCCACCGGCAGACCCAGCGTGTCCAGGCCCGCCAGGCCCACCGCGTCGGTCGCCGTGGTCACCACCGGCCGCGCGCCCAGGACCTCGCCCACCTCACGGGCCAGGTCGTTCGCCCCGCCGCCGTGCCCGCCGAGCAGCGACACCGCGAACCGCCCGGCCTCGTCGACGCACACCACACCCGGGTCGGACGTCTTGCCGGCCAACAGCGGCGCCACCAGCCGGACCACCGCTCCGGTCGCCACGAAGCACACGATCTGCTCGCACTGCCCGAACGCGGCCCGCACGGCGTCCCCGACGGGACCCTCGTACACGCGCGTGCGGTCCGGCCACGCGGCGGCCAGCCGGTCCCGCGCGGCGGCTCCCGCCGCGGTGGCGGAGATGAGGCCGATCACTGGGCGACTCCTTCGATGTCGGTACGTGCCGGGGGCCGCACGCCCCACAGCAGGAAAACGGGATTGACGGCCCCGAGCCGGGAGACGTCCCCCGGCAGCGGCGCCAGCCGCGACGACTGCAACAGCACCCCGTCGCAGTCGAAGCCGGCCCCGGTCAGCGCGTCCCGCGCCGCCGGGACCCGGTCCAGGGCGGCCATCGCGACGACCACCGTGCGCCGGGCCCGCCGCGCGCACGCCGTCACGATGGCGGGCAGCTCGCGCCCGCCACCACCGACGAACACCGCGTCGGGGTCGGCCAGATCGGACAGCACCGTGGGCGCCGCCCCGTGCACCACGTGCAGGTCCACGCCGTGCGCCACGGCGTTGGCGCGGATCCGCTCCACACCGTCGCGGGTCTGCTCCACGGCCGTCACGGCGGCGCCGAGTCGCGCGCACTCCACGGCCACCGAACCCGAGCCCGCGCCGACGTCCCACACCAGGTCGCCCGCGCGCGGCCCGAGCCGGGCCAGGGCCAGCGCCCGCACCTCGAACTTGGTGATCATCGAGTCGCGGTGCGCGAACGCCTCCTCGGGCAGCGCCCACCCGGCCGGTCCGGCGGGCGGCCCCGCGACGGTCCGCACCGGGCCCAGCGCCCGCGACTCGTCCAGGCACAGCACCACGCTCACGTCCGCCCCCCAGTCCCGGGCGGTGGCCTCGGTGGGCGTGACCCGCTCGACCCGCTCGCCCGCCGACCCCAGCGCCGACGCCACCACGAGCACCCGCGCCCCGGTCCGGGCGAGCGCGGCCCCCAGCTCCGCCGGACCGGCCCCCGGCCCGGTCAGCACCGCGACCTTGGGCCGGGCCCGGCACACGTTCACCGCGGTGCGCAGATCACGCCCGTGCGCGCTGACCACCACGGCGTCGTCCCAGGGCAGCCCGGCCCGCGCGAACGCGGCGGCCACGGACGACACCCCCGGCCGCACGTCCAGCGCGTCGGGGCCGAACCGCTCGGCCAGCGCCCGCACGATCCCGAAGAACCCCGGGTCGCCGGAGGCCAGCACCACCACCCGCCGCTCCTTCGCCACGTACCCGGCGATCCGCTCCAGCGCGGGCGCCAACGGCCCGAGCACCACCCGCTCCGCCGCCCCCGGCAGCGCCACGGCGTCCAGGTGCCGCCGCCCGCCGACCACCAGCTCCGCCCCGGCGAGGACGTCCGCCACGTCCGCGCCGACGGGCGCACCCGTCCCCGTGCCCACGACCGTGATCACGTGCTTGCACCCCGGGTGCGCAACGCCTTGCGGGCCTCCGGGTCGGCCTTGCGGAAGCCGTGGAAGTGCCCCGGGTGGTACAGGTGCGAGCGGGTGCCGTGGGCGTCCAGGGCGGGGCCCACCAGGAACAGGGTGTGCTTCCAGAGCCTGTGCTCCTTGACCGTCTCCTCCAGCGTGCCGATCGTGCACTTCACGACCAGTTCCTCGGGCCAGGTCGCCTGGTACGCGACGACGACCGGCGTGTTCGTCGGGTAACCGCCCTCCAGCAGCTCCCGTACCAGCTGCCCGCTGCGCGCCGCCGACAGGAAGATCGCCATGGTGGTGCCGTGCCGCGCGAACTCGCGGACCTCCTCGCCGGGAGGCATCGGCGTCTTGCCGCCGCCGAGCCGGGTCAGCACCACGGACTGCGCCACTTCCGGGATCGTCAGTTCCCGCCGCGCCAGCGCGGCCACCGCGGAGAACGAGGACACGCCGGGCACGATCTCGGTCTCGATGCCGATCTCCGCGCACCGGTCCAGCTGCTCCTGCGTGCCGCCCCACAGCGCCGGGTCGCCGGAGTGGATGCGGGCCACCGCCAGGCCCTGCTCGTGCGCACGCCGGTACACGGCCACGACGTCCTCCAGCGACATCGTCGCCGAGTCGAGGACCTGCGCGTCCTCGCGCGCGTGCCGAAGGACCTCCTCCTGCACCAGGCTCGCCGCCCAGATCACGACGTCCGCCTCGGCGATGGCACGTGCGGCGCGGAACGTCAGCAGATCGGCGGCGCCGGGGCCGGCACCGACGAAGGTCACCTTGCCGGTGGGGGCATCGGCCATGGGAATCGGTCCTCTCCTACAGGTCACGGGGTGGTACGCGGCCGCCGGTGCGGGCGACCGGCGGGGCCCGGGGCCCACAGGGCCCTACGGGTTCACGGGGTGTACGGGACTACGGGTTACGAAGTGTGCGGGGCGGACGCGCTCCACGGGTGCACGGGTTCCTTGGGCTGTGCGGAGCCCGTGCGCCGCGCGGCCGGGGCCTCCGGCGACGGCTCACAACTTGCCGCCCCGCCCGCCCTCGCGCCGCGGGGGCGCGATCAGCGTCGACAGGTACGGCAGCGGCGCCCCGTCCAGCTCGGCGGCCGGGCGCACGGACTCCTCCGGGAGCCCCAGCGAGGAGCCCCACACCGCGTCGTCGAGCCGCCCGGACGCGCGCAGCGCCTCGGCGACCTCCCGCGCCTGCCGGCCGAACTTGTAGGCCACCACTGTTCCCGGCCCGTTCAGCGCCTCCTTGAGCACGCCGGCCCCGGCGGTCACCGGCACCAGCGTCAGCGGTTCGGTGCCCTCGGTGAGCACCGCGCCCGACCGTGCGGCCAGGTCCTGCATGGCGGTGATGCCCGGCACCGTCTCGACGACCGTCCCCGGAACCAGCTCCGCGACCGTCTGCGCCAAATAGGTGAACGTCGAGTACACGTTGGGGTCCCCGATGGTCGCGAACGCCACCGACCCGTGGGCGCGCAGCAGTTCGGCGACCCGCTCGCCCGCGGCGTCCCAGGCGGCCGCGCGCCGGGCCCGGTCGGTGCGCTCGTTCAGCGCGAAGACCACCCGGACGACCTTCGCCGCGGGCACGTAGTGCAGCACGGTCGCCTCGGCCCGCCCACGCTCCCCGGTGTCCATCACCGGCACCACGATCACCTCGGCGGCCCGCAGGGCGTTCACGCCCTTCACGGTCACCAGTTCCGGGTCCCCGGGACCGACCCCGACCCCGATCAGCCTGTTGCTCATGACGTCCGGCACCTCTCCACGAACCGTCGGGCGACACCGGGCTCGGACGCCCAGTGCGTGTGCAGGTAACTCGCGTGCACACCGCGCTGTACGAAACCTTCCGTGCGCCGCTCCGGCGCCCGCATCCCCCAGGCCGGGGCGGCCCCGGCGCCGGGCTCGACGACCGTGCGGTGGAACTCGTGCCCCCGCATCCGCGTCCCGGCCGGCGCGAGCACACCGTCGCTCACGGCCACGGCGTCCCGGTACCCGAGGGTGAGCCGGTCCGTCATCCGGGCGCCGGCGTCGAGCACGCCGCACATGGGCCGCCCGTCGAGCTCCCGGCACAGGTAGAGCAGCCCGGCGCACTCGGCGGCGACGGGCGCGCCGCCGAGGGCGAGGCCGGCGACGGCGCCGCGCAGCGGCTCGTTGGCGGACAGCTCGGCGGCGTACACCTCCGGGAAACCGCCCCCGATGACCACCCCGCGTGTCCCCTCCGGCAGTTCCTCGTCCCGCAGCGGATCGAAGGTGACGACCTCGGCCCCGGCGGCGGTGAGCAACTCGGTGTGCTCGGCGTAGGAGAAGGTGAACGCGGCTCCGCCGGCGACGGCGACACGGGGCGCCCGCTCCCCGGCCGACCCGGACGCGTGCCCGCCGGCCGGGGCACCGCGGGTCGCCGGCTCCTCGCCCGGCCGGGACACGGGGGCGCGGGCGGGCGCCTCCACGGCCCCGGCCGCGTCCCACGCCGGGCCCGGCAAGGCGCCCGCGCTCCGCGCCAGCGCGACCAGCGCCTCCAGATCACACCCACCGGCCACCAGCTCACCCATCGCCGCAACGGCGTCCACGGCGGCGGCGCCCCGCTCGGCGACCGGTACCAGGCCCAGATGCCGCGACGGCGTCTCGACGGGCGCCGCCCGCCGCACCACCCCCAGCACCGGCACCCCCGCCGAATCCAGCGCCTCCCGCAGCAATGCCTCGTGCCGGTCCGAGCCCACCTTGTTCAGGATCACGCCGCCGACCCGCACCTGCGGATCCCACGACGTGAACCCGTGCACCAGCGCCGCCACCGACCGCGACTGCGACGACGCGTCCACGACCAGCACCACCGGCGCCCGCAGCTCCTTCGCCACCTGCGCGGTCGACGCCAGTTCCCCCTCGCCCGCCGCCCCGTCGTACAGCCCCATCACGCCCTCGACCACGGCGATGTCGCACCCCCGCGCCCCGTGCAGGAACAGTGGGGCGACCAGCTCCGGCCCGCACAGGTACGCGTCGAGGTTGCGCCCCGCCCGCCCGGTCGCGAGCGCGTGGTACCCGGGGTCGATGTAGTCCGGCCCGACCTTGTGCGGGGACACGGCGAGCCCCCGCGCGGTCAGCGCGGCCATCAGCCCCGTGGCGACGGTGGTCTTGCCGCTGCCGGACGACGGCGCGGCGACGACCAGCCGGGGCACGGACGAGGGGGACGTCACCACTCGATGCCCCTCTGCCCCTTCTGCCCGACGTCCATCGGGTGCTTGACCTTGGACATGTCGGTCACGAGATCGGCGAACCCCACCAGCTTCTCCGGCGCGTTCCGCCCGGTGATCACCACATGCTGGGTGCCCGGCCGGTCGCGCAGCACGTCGACGACCTCGTCGGTGTCGATCCACCCCCAGTGCATGGGGTAGGCGAACTCGTCCAGCACGTACAGCCGGTACGTCTCGGCCGCCAGGTCCCGCTTGACCTGCTCCCAGCCCTCCCGGGCCTTGTCCTCGTTGTCCATCTGCGCGTCGCGCTGCACCCAGGACCAGCCCTCGCCCATCTTGTGCCAGGCGACGGTCCCGCCCTCCTCGGAGTCGCCGAGCACGCGCAGCGCCCGCTCCTCGCCGACCTTCCACTTGGCCGACTTGACGAACTGGAACACCCCGATGGGCCAGCCCTGGTTCCAGGCGCGCAGCGCCAGCCCGAAGGCGGCGGTCGACTTTCCCTTGCCGACGCCCGTGTGCACCACGACCAGCGCCCGGTTGCGGCGCTGACGGGTCGTCAGACCGTCGTCCGGTACGACACTCGGCTGTCCCTTCGGCATTACGCCGCCCTCCTCGAAGTCCCCTGCACGTCCCTGACCAGCCCGGCGATCGAGTCCGCCCGCAGCTCGTCGAGCGTCACGGCCGTCCCACCGAGTTCACCCGCGAGCCGCCCGGCCAGCCCCAGCCGCACCGGTCCCGCCTCGCAGTCCACGACCACGGAGGCGACGCCGCCGGCCGCGAACAGCCGCGCGGCCCGGGACGCCAGCGCCACCGGGTCCGGGCCGCCCGTGGCCCGCCCGTCCGTCACCACGACGACCAGCGCCCGCCGCGCCGGGTCCCGCAGCCGTTCCACCCGCAGCACGTCGTGCGCCTTGAGCAGCCCGGCCGCGAGCGGGGTCCGCCCCCCGGTCGGCAGCGACTCCAGCCGGGCCGCCGCCGCGTCGACCGACGAGGTCGGCGGCAGCGCGACATCGGCCGCCGCACCCCGGAAGGTCACCAGCCCCACCTTGTCCCGCCGCTGGTACGCGTCCAGCAGCAGCGACAGCACGGCACCCTTCACGGCACCCATCCGCTGCCGCGCGGCCATCGATCCGGAGGCGTCCACGACGAACAGCACGAGATTGCCCTCGCGCCCCTCGCGCGTCGCCTGGCGCAGATCGTCCCGCCGCACCACCAGCCCCGTCCCGGACCGCCCCCGCGCCCGCTGGTGCGGAGCGGCGGCCCGCACGGTCGCCGCCAGGTGCAGCTTGGTCAGCGCCCCCTGCGGGCGCCGCGCCCCGGTGGTCCGCCCGTGCTCGGTCCGCGCCCGCGAACGCCGCCCGGCGGCGCCCTCCCCGATCCCGGGCACGCTCAGCACCCTGGTGCGGAACGGCTCGGCCGCCCGTGCCGGAGCCTGCTCACCCGCGCCCGCACCGGACGGTTGCGGCTCCCCGCCCTCCCCGGCCTCGGGCCGGTCGGCGGTGCCGCCACCCTGCGGGCCCTCGTCCGGGGACGGCTGCCCGCCGCCCCCGCCGGGCCCGTCCGGATCCGGGTCCTCGTCGGCCTCGCCGTCGTCCCCGGAGAACTCCTCCAGCGTCCGGTCGAGCCTGTCCTCGTCCAGCCCCGGCGCGTCGAAGGGATTGCGCCGCCTGCGGTGCGGCAGCGCCAGCAGCGCCGCCTGCCGCACGTCCTCGGCGATCACCTCGGTACGGCCCGCCCAGGCCGCCAGCGCGGTGGCGGTCCGCGCCATCACGATGTCGGCGCGCATGCCGTCCACCTCGAACGCCGCGCACGTCGCCGCGATCTGCCGCAGCGCCCCGTCACCGAGCCGCACCTGCGGCAGCAGTTCCCGCGCCGCCACGATCCGCGCCCGTACGGCTGCCTCCTCATCGGCCCACCGCGCGGCGAACCCGGCCGGGTCGTCGTCGTACGCGAGCCGCCGCCGCACCACCTCCACCCGCTGGTCCGGCTCCCGGGAGGCAGCGACCTCCACGGTGAGCCCGAACCGGTCGAGCAGCTGTGGCCGCAGCTCGCCCTCCTCGGGGTTCATGGTCCCGACGAGCAGGAAGCGCGCGGCGTGCCGCACGGAGACCCCCTCGCGCTCGACGTAGGAGGCACCCATGGCGGCGGCGTCCAGCAGCAGGTCGACGAGGTGGTCGTGCAGCAGGTTGACCTCGTCGACGTAGAGGATCCCGCGGTGCGCGTCGGCCAGCAGCCCCGGCTCGAACGCCTTCACGCCCTCCGCGAGCGCCCGCTCGATGTCGAGCGCCCCGACCAGCCGGTCCTCCGAGGCACCGACCGGCAACTCGACCATGCGCGCGGGCCGTCGCCGAACGGCCCCCGCCTCGTGCGGTCCGTCCGGGCACCCCGGGTCGGGGGCGGCGGGGTCGCAGGAGAAGCGGCAGCCGGGCACCACGGCCACCTCGGGCAGCAGCGCCGACAGCGCACGCACCGCGGTGGACTTGGCGGTGCCCTTCTCGCCGCGCACCAGCACACCGCCGACCGCCGGGGAGACGGCGTTCAGCAGCAGCGCGAGCCGCAGGTCGTCCTGGCCGACGACGGCCGTGAACGGAAAGGGGGTGGTCACTGGTCGTCGCCCTCCAGATCGCCTTCGAGCTCCAGGTAGGTGGCGCGCAGCCGTTCCAGGGTGTCCGCGTCCGGCTCGGCCCACAGCCCGCGGTCGGCCGCCTCGAGCAGCCGCTCGGTGATGCCCCGCAGGGCCCACGGGTTGGACTTCTTCATGAAGTCCCGGTTCTCCGGGTCGAAGACGTACTCGGCCGACAGCTTCTCGTACATCCAGTCGTCGACGACGCCGGCCGTGGCGTCGTAGCCGAACAGGTAGTCCACCGTGGCCGCCATCTCGAAGGCGCCCTTGTAGCCGTGCCGGCGCATGGCCGCCATCCAGCGCGGATTGACCACCCGGGCCCGGAACACCCGGTGCGTCTCCTCGCCCAGCGTCCGTGTCCTCACCTGATCCGGTGTCGCCGAATCACCCACGTACGCCTCGGGGTTGGCGCCCGTCAAATGCCGCACCATGGCCACCATGCCGCCGTGGTACTGGAAGTAGTCGTCCGCGTCGACCAGGTCGTGCTCGCGCGTGTCGACGTTCTTCGCCGCCACCGTGATGCGCCGGAACGCCGTCTCCATGTCCCCGCGCGCCGCCCGCCCGTCGAGCCCGCGCCCGTAGGCGTAGCCGCCCCACACCGCGTACACCTCGGCGAGGTCCGCGTCGCTCCGCCAGTTCCGCGCGTCGATCAGCGGCAGCAGGCCCGCGCCGTACGCTCCCGGCTTGGAGCCGAAGACACGAGCCGTCGCCCGCCGCCGGTCGCCGTGCTCGGCGGTGTCCTCGTCCACGTGCGCCCGCACGTAGTTCGACTCGGCCGGCTCCGCCAGCTCCGCCACCGCCCGCACCGCGTCGTCGATCAGCCCCACGACGTGCGGGAACGCGTCCCGGAAGAAGCCGGAGATGCGCACCGTGACGTCGATGCGCGGCCGGCCCAGTTCCTCCAGGGGCACCACCTCGAAGCCGGTCACCCGGCGTGAGGCGTCGTCCCACACGGGGCGGCAGCCCAGCAGTGCCAGGATCTCGGCGATGTCGTCGCCCTGGGTGCGCATCGCGGAGGTGCCCCACACCGTCAGCCCGACCGACTGCGGGTACGCGCCGGTGTCGCTCAGGTACCGCTGGATCAGCGAGTCCGCGAGCGACTGGCCGACCTCCCAGCTCAGCCGGGAGGGAATCGCCTTGGGGTCGACCGAGTAGAAGTTCCGCCCGGTCGGCAGGACGTTGACCAGACCGCGGGTCGGGGAACCCGACGGGCCCGCCGGGACGTAACCGCCGTCCAGGGCACGCAGGATGTGCCCGATCTCGTCGGTGGTCCGGGCGAGCCGCGGGACGACCTCGGTGCAGGCGAACTCCAGCACGGCGACGGCGTCGGCCAGTTCGGCGCCGACCACCTCGCCGACCAGCGGACGGACCGCCGTGACGTCCCAGCCGCGCTCCTCCATGCCCTCCGCGAACCGCCGGCACAACTGCTCCAGCAGGTCGACGGCGTCGGCGGCGGTGCGCGCCGGACCGTCGACCAGCTCCGTCAGCTCGGCCGGCACCTTCAGCGGCGCCCCCGGCTCGGCCAGCAGCTCCTTCTCCACCAGCCCGAAGTGCCCGGCG
Organism: Streptomyces sp. NPDC005931; assembly: GCF_042871235.1. Classification (NCBI taxonomy): domain Bacteria; kingdom Bacillati; phylum Actinomycetota; class Actinomycetes; order Kitasatosporales; family Streptomycetaceae; genus Streptomyces; species Streptomyces sp. NPDC005931. The sequence continues at coordinate 66,864 of NZ_JBIAIG010000019.1, read as the reverse complement.
AGACAGGCCCGCAGACCCGGCAGCGCGTCGGCCCGGCCGCCCCACACCTGTGAGGCGCGCAGCACCGCGAGCACCAGGTTCACGCGCGGCTCGCCGACCGGCCCGCCGCCGAGGATGTGCAGGCCGTCCCTGATCTGCACGTCCTTGATCTCGCACAGGTAGCCGTCGATGTGCATGACGAACTCGTCGAACTCGTCGTCGTCCGGCTGGTCGTCGACATGCAGGTCGTGGTGGAGCTCCGCGGCCTTCACCAGCGTCCAGATCTGGGCCCGCACCGCCGGTGCCTTCGCCGGGTCGAGGTCGGACACCAGCGCGTACTCGTCGAGGAGCTGTTCCAGCTTCGCGAGGTCGCCGTAGGTGTCGGCGCGGGCCATGGGCGGCACCAGGTGGTCGACGACCGTGGCGTGCCCGCGGCGCTTGGCCTGGGTGCCCTCACCGGGGTCGTTGACGATGAACGGGTAGACCAGCGGCAGGTCGCCGAGCACCGCGTCCGGTGCGCACCCGGCGCTCAGCCCGAGGCCCTTACCGGGCAGCCACTCCATGGTGCCGTGCTTGCCCATGTGGACGATCGCGTCGGCGCCGAAGCTGTTCTCCAGCCAGCGGTAGGCCGCCAGGTAGTGGTGGGAGGGCGGCATGTCGGGGTCGTGGTAGATCGCGATCGGGTTCTCGCCGAAGCCGCGCGGCGGCTGGATCATCACCACGACGTTCCCGAAGCGCAGGGACGCCAGCACGATGTCGCCGCCGTCCACGTACAGGCTGCCCGGCGGCTCGCCCCACGCCTGCAGCATGCCGTCCCGCAGCCCGGGGTCCAGCTCCTCGAACCACGCCCGGTAATCGGCCAGCGGCACCCGCGCGGGGGCGGCGGCCAGCTGGTCCTCCGTCAGCCACTCCACGTCGTGCCCGCCGGCCTCGATCAGCCGGTGGATCAGCTCGTCGCCGTTGTCCGGGTACCCCTCGACGACGTACCCGGCGTCCCGCAGCGCGTCCAGCACCCGAACCGCCGAGGCGGGCGTGTCCAGACCGACGGCGTTGCCGACGCGGGAGTGCTTGGTCGGGTAGGCGGTGAAGACGAGCGCCAGCTTCTTCTCCGCGTTCGGCTTGTGTTTCAGCCGGGCGTGCCGTACGGCGATCCCGGCGACCCGCGCGGCCCGCTCGGGGTCGGCCACGTACACCGGCACGTCGTCCGGGCCCTGCTCCTTGAAGGAGAACGGCACGGTGACGAGACGGCCGTCGAACTCCGGGATCGCCACCTGCATCGCGGCGTCCATGGGGGAGAGGGCGGCGTCGAACTCCTCCCACGCGGCCCGCGACGAGGTGAGGCAGAGCCCTTGCAGGACGGGGACGTCCAGCTCGGCCAGCGCCCCGACGTCCCACGCCTCCTCGTCTCCGCCCGCCGACGCCTGCGAGGCGTGGGTGCCGCCCGCCGCGAGCACCGTGGCCACCAGCGCGTCGGTCCGCGCCAGCAGCTCGTACAGCCCCTCGTCCGCGCCGCGCAGTGAACCGCAGTAGACCGGGAGGGCGTTGGCGCCCTGCGCCTCGATCGCGTCGCACAGGGTGTCCACGAAGGCGGTGTTGCCGCTCAGTTCGTGCGCGCGGTAGAAGAGCACGCCGACGGTCGGGCGGCCGTCGGCCCGGGGACGATCGCCCCGTACGCCGTACGCGGGCATCCGGCGCGGCTCGTCGAAGCCCTCGCCGGTCAGCAGCACGGTGTCCGACAGGAACCGGGCGAGCTGCGCGAGGTTCTCCGGGCCACCCTCGACCAGGTACTTCAGGGCCTCGGCGACCACACCGGCCGGCACCGACGACTCGGCCATCAGCTCCGCGTCCGGCACGGTCTCGCCGCCGAGCAGCACGGCCGGTACACCGGACGCCCTGACCGCGGCCAGTCCCTCCTCCCAGGCCCGCTTGCCGCCCAGCAGCCGGACGACGGCGAGGTCGGCGCCGTCGAGCAGCGCGGGCAGCTCCTCGGCGACGTCCACCCGGGTCGGGTTGCCGATCCGGTACGCCGCGCCGGAGGCACGGGCCGCCAACAGGTCCGTGTCGGCGGTCGACAACAACAACACTGTGCTCATGCGGGCGCTCCCGGTGGAATGAAGGGCAGTCCTTGCGGCGCGCCGGACTCGATGAGCCGCCACAGCGCGTCCGTGTCCGCGTGCTGTTCGATCAGGTCGCCGAGCCGGTCGAGCTGCTCCTCGCGCAGCGCGGCGAACGAGGTGTCCGGTGCCGGCACGAAGCGGCGGCCCGCGGCGGCGGCCACCTCCCGCAGGAACGCCCGGCGGAATCCGTCCGACTCCAGCGAGCCGTGCCAGTGCGTGCCCCAGGTCGTGCCGACGCGGCAGCCGTCGAGGAAGGCGTCGCCGCCCAGCACCTCGGCCACCCCGTGGTGGATCTCGTAACCCTCGACCCGCTCACCGAGGGCCTCGCCCGCCGGCCGGGTGAGGGTCTTCTCGCGGGCGAACCGCACCCGCACGGGCAGGATGCCGAGCCCGTCGACGTGCCCGCGGCGGCTCTCGACGTCGTCCTCGATGTGCTCGCCGAGGAGTTGGAAGCCGCCGCAAATGCCGAGGACGGGGCGCTCGTCGGCGGCCCGGCGGACGATCGCCTCGGCGAGCCCCCGCTCCCGCAGCCACTCCAGCGCCCGCACGGTCCCGCGCGTACCCGGCACCACGACCAGGTCCGCGTCGGCCAGCTCCGCGGGCCGGTCCACGAACCGCACCACGACGCCGGGCTCGGCGGCCAGCGCGTCCACGTCGGTGAAGTTGGACATCAGCGGCACCGCGCAGACCGCGACCCGCAGCACGTCCTCGCCGACCGGGGAGGCGACCGACGACTCCCGGACCGTGCCGCGCAGCGACACCGCCATCCCGTCCTCCTCGTCGATCCCGAGCCCGTGCCGGAACGGCAGCACGCCGTACGCGGGCCGCCCGGTGAGGTCGCGCAGCATGTCGAGCCCCGGTTCCAGCAGCGACACGTCGCCACGGAACTTGTTCACCAGGAACCCGGCGACCAGCTCCTGGTCCTCGCGCGAGAGCAGGGCCACGGTGCCGAAGAACGACGCGAAGACGCCGCCCCGGTCGATGTCGCCGACGACGAGCACGGGCAGCCGGGCGTTCCGGGCGATCCCCATGTTCACGATGTCGGTGCGGCGCAGGTTGATCTCCGCCGGGCTCCCGGCCCCCTCACAGATCACCGCGTCATACGTGCCCCGCAACTGCTCCAGACAGTCCAGCACGGTGCCCAGCAGCTGCTGCTGCCGCCCGCCGTGGTACCCGCGGGCGCTCAGCTCGCCGACCGGCCTGCCGAGCAGCACGACCTGGCTGCTCTGCTCGCCGCCCGGTTTGAGCAGCACCGGGTTCATCAGCGCGGTCGGCTCGATCCGGCACGCCTGGGCCTGCATGGCCTGGGCCCGCCCGATCTCGGCGCCCTGGCGCGTCACGAACGAGTTCAGCGACATGTTCTGCGCCTTGAACGGCGCGACCTTGACCCCCTGCCGCACCAGCCACCGGCAGATCCCGGCGGTCACGACGCTCTTGCCGGCGTCCGATGTCGTACCGGCGACCAGCAGACCCCCACCGCTCACGATGTCCGCCCCTTCCCGATGAGCCGCGCCGCGGCACCCACGCCCAGCGCCAGCCAGCCGACGCGCCGCGAGAGCCGCACCGCCCGTTCGATGTCGCGTACGGCCACGGGACGCCCGCCGCCGTTGAGGACGGGCCGGTGCTCGACGCGCCCGCCGTAGGAGAGCGTCCCGCCCAGCCGTACGCCGAGCGCTCCGGCGAAGGACGCCTCCACGGGCCCGGCGTTGGGGCTCGGGTGCTTGGCGGCGTCCGCCCGCCAGGCACGTACGGCTCCGCGCCGATCCGGTCCCGACAGGGCGGCCAGTACGGCGGTCAGCCGCGCCCCGGGCCACCCGGCGAGGTCGTCGAGGCGGGCGGAGGCCCAGCCGTAGCGCCGGTGGCGGGGCGACTTGTGGCCCACCATCGCGTCGAGGGTGTTGACGGCCCTGAATCCGAGCAGCCCCGGTACGCCGGCGACGGCGCCCCACACCAGGGCGCCCACGACGGCGTCGGAGGTGTTCTCGGCGACGGACTCCACCACCGCGCGGGCGATCCCGTCGGCGTCCAGCGCCTGCGGGTCCCGCCCGCACAGGTGGGGCAGCCGGGCCCGGGCCGCCTCGACGTCCCCGGCCTCCAGCGCGCGGCCGATGGTGCGGGCCTCCCGGGCCAGCGAGGTGCCACCCACGACGGCCCAGGTGGCGGCGGCCGTCAGGGCGACGGAGGCGGCGGGGGAGGGGCGTACGCAGCGGGCGGCCAGGCCGCCGAGGGCGACCGCCCCGCCGACGCAGACGGCGGCGTGCGCGACGCCCCGGCCCCGGTCGTCGCGGTACAGCACTCGTTCCACGGCAGCCGCGGCCCGCCCGAAAGCGGCGACCGGATGCCCGCGGCGGGGATCGCCGAGCAGCAGGTCGCCGAGGAGGCCGGCGGCGGCGCCGTACGCGAACACGCGATCGGCACCCATGGGATCAGCCGGCCGTGGAGCCGGTCCGGAGGTGCCCCGGTCGGGGCAGTGCGTCGCTGATCGACCTCAACAGGCAGCCGGGCATGGCGATATGTCCTCACTCAGGGTGTCCGCGCCCTGGTTCGACGAGACCGGCGGTGAGAGTTCCTGGCTCCCGGGGGGTGTCCACCCCCGGTGACAGTGGCGGGACCGCGCCGGACTTCCACCGGCTTCCTCTCCTTGCCGCCGCACTTGGCACCGGGCAGTCCACCACGCCCCCGGAACGGCCGTCAACTTGCCGTTGACCTGCGAGGCTGAAGTGTGCTCAGGCCCACAGAGGGGCGCGGGTGGGGGACCCGCGCAGGCGTGCGCGGGGGGACACGGAAACGGGCGGTGCGGGGCCGAAGCCGCGCACCGCCCGCCGGACGCAGAGGACGGATATGACCCGGATCAGGCCATGATCAGGTAGATCCCGTACGCCACCGCCGCCGCGCACGCCGCGAAGCAGGCGTAGGCGCCGGTGACCGCCAGGGCCGCGTTCTGGCCCTGGGCCGCGGCCCGCTCACGGCGGGACAGGCCGGTGATGCCGAGGGTGAACAGGCCCACCAGGGCGACGGTGACCACGAGGCTGACGCCGAAGACGGAACCGAGGGCCGCCCAGTCGATCTTCATGGTGCTCTTCTTCCTTCGTACCGGTTCGCGGTCAGACGGTGGTCTTCGCCGGCGGGGCCGCCGGGTCGGTGGGCGCCGGGGCCGGGATCGTGGCCGAGAGGTCCTCGGGCACGGTGCCCGCGGGCGGCGGGGTCACGGCGGCGATGGCCTGGGTGACCACGCCGGGCGGCTCCTCGGCGGTGGCGTCGGTGTCGTTGACGTTGGTGTGGTCGACGACCTCGCGCCGGGAGATCTTCCAGATGGCCGCGCTGGAGGCGACCAGGAAGACGGCCACGACCGCGGTGCCCCAGTCGCCGAAGCCGCAGACCCACTCGGCGAGCGCCGCGACCAGGGCGGCGGCCGGCAGGGTCAGGCCCCAGGCGACGAACATCCGGGTGGCCGTGGACCAGCGGACGACGCCGCCCCTGCGGCCCAGGCCCGCGCCCATCACGGCGCCGGAGACGGAGTGCGTCGTGGACAGGGAGAAGCCGAGGTGCGAGGAGGCCAGGATGACCGTGGCGGCGCTGGTCTGGGCGGCGAAGCCCTGCTGCGGCTGGAGGTCGGTCAGGCCCTTGCCCATGGTGCGGATGATGCGCCAGCCGCCGAGGTAGGTGCCGAGCGCGATGGCGATGCCCGCGGAGAGGATGACCCACAGTGGCGGGTCGGAGTCGGGGGCGAGGGTGCCGCCGGCGACCAGGGCGAGGGTGATGATGCCCATCGTCTTCTGCGCGTCGTTGGTGCCGTGGGCCAGGGAGACCAGACCGGCGGAGGCGATCTGTCCGGCGCGGTAGCCGCCCTCGGCGGCCTTGCCGTCGGCCTTGCGGCCCATGCGGTAGGTCAGCCGGGTGGCGAACATGGCGGCGAGGCCGGCGACCAGCGGGGCGGCGATCGCGGGGATCAGCACCTTGGTGACCAGGACGTCGCCGTGCACCGCGCCGAGACCGGCCGAGGCGACCGTGGCGCCGATCAGGCCGCCCATGAGGGCGTGCGAGGAGCTGGACGGCAGGCCGACCAGCCAGGTCAGGAGATTCCAGAGGATCGCGCCGACCAGTGCGGCGAAGATGACCTCGGGACGGATGCCGGCCTCGTCGACGAGGCCCTTGGAGATCGTGTTGGCGACCTCCACGGAGAGGAAGGCGCCCACAAGGTTCAGCACGGCGGACATGGCCACCGCAACCTTGGGCTTGAGTGCACCGGTCGAAATGGTCGTTGCCATCGCGTTCGCGGTGTCGTGGAAACCGTTCGTGAAATCGAACGCGAGTGCGGTTACCACCACAATCGCGAGGATCAGCGAGAAGCTTTCCATTTACCCAGGCAATCGTTCGAGGTCATTGGCTGGTCGAACGTAGGTAACCAGGGTGAACGGAAGATGAACTGGGATGGGCATCGCGGTGACCGTAAGAGGGGGTCGGCGCTCCGCCGGATGGCGGGTCCGCGCGATCGGCCCGCGTTTGGGCCGTTGTGCGCCTTCATCGATCATTTTCGGCCATCCGTGGAGCGGCTGAAAGAGATACTGGTCACCCTCCGCTCCGGCGGACGCCTGGCAGGATCGCGGTATGACCGAGCAGCGGCGGACGGGCGCGAGCCACGCGGGTGCGAGTGACGCGGGTGCGAGTGACGCGGAGGCGCACCGGGGACGAGCGAACGAGGAGGAGGCGTGCGCCTGGGCGGAACTCCTCGCGACGGCCCGCCGCACCGTCACCGACGGACTCGTCGTCGGCACCTCCGGAAACGTGTCGGTGCGCGTCGGGGACACCGTCCTGGTCACCCCGTCCGGCGTCCCGTACGACCGGCTGACCGCGGACGACGTGACCGGCGTCGACCTCACCGGCCGGCAGGTCCGCGGCACGCTCGTCCCGACCAGCGAGCTGCCCATGCACCTCGCCGTGTACAACACCACCGGCGCTCGCGCGGTGGTGCACACCCACGCCGTACACGCGACGGCCGTCTCGACCCTCGTCGACGAACTGCCGCTGATCCATTACATGGCCGCGGCGCTCGGCGGTCCCGTCCGGGTCGCCCCCTACGCCACCTACGGCACCGACGAGCTGGCCGAGAACATGCTCCGGGCCCTCGACGGCCGCAGCGGCTGCCTGCTGCGCAACCACGGCACCCTGACCTACGGCACCACGCTGGACCTGGCCTACGACCGCACCGCCCAGCTGGAGTGGATGTGCCGCCTCTGGCTGACCGCGTCCTCGGTCCCGGGCCTGACCCCGTCGCTCCTGTCCGGGGAACAGCTGGCCGAGGTGCGGGAGCGGCTGCGGGCCTACGGCCAGCGGCGCTGACGCGCACCGGACCACTCGCGGGCCGCGCCGCCCCCACCGCCCCGCCGGATCACCCCACGGGCCCCGCCCCCCGGGCACGGACCTCCGGCGGGCCCCGCCCCACTCGCACCGGGACACCCGCGTCCCGTGCCCCGCGACGGCCGAAGGGTGCCGCGGCGGACGCGGCGCTGCGGCACGCGCACCCCGGCCCGGATCACCCGGCCCGGATCACCCGGCCCGGATCACCCGGCCCGGGGTGCCCACTGGCCGGGGGCTCGTCCGGACACGACACTGGACCCGTGCGCACTGCCAGAGCGACGGCCGCTGCCGTCACCGCCGTGATCGGGGCCGGCGCCGCCGCGGTGGCCGCCGGCCGCTTCGCCAGCGACGCCGCCCTCAAGGCGCCCCCGGGCGGGCCTCTGCCCACCGAGCCCCGGCTCACGGTGCACGGCACCGCCGCCGGGCAGATCACCCTCACCCGGGACCTCGCCGCGCTGCGCCCCGGCCGGTACGGCCTCGCCGGCGAGGGCTTCCACGCGGTCGTCGGACCCGTCCTGGCGGGTGCCGCGTACTCCGCCGACACCGTCGTACGCCGCCTGGAACGCGTCACGCGGGGCACGCCGGAGCGCGGCGACCGGGCCTGGTTCACCCCGAACCTGTACGTCGGCGACCCGGGCAGCGCCCTCGGCCTGGCGCACGACGACATCGACATCCCCAGTGAACTCGGCTCCCTGCCCACCTGGTTCCTGCCGGGGGCCCGCGACACCTGGGTCATCACGGTGCACGGCCTCGGCACCACCCGCGAGCATGCCCTGAACGTCATGGAGTTCCTCCACCGCCACCGCTTCCCGGTGCTCGCCCCCGCGTATCGCGGTGACGTCGGCGCACCACGCCCGCCGGACGGCCTGAACCACCTCGGTGAGACGGAGTGGCGCGATCTCGACGCCGCGATCCGCTACGCCCTGACCTCCGGGGCCCGGCAGGTCGTCCTGTACGGCTGGTCCACCGGTGCCACGATGGCGCTGCGCGCCGCCGCCCGCTCGGGGGTCCGCGAGCACGTCGCCGGACTGGTCCTGGACTCCCCGGTGCTCAGCTGGGAGGCCACCCTGCGCGCCCTCGCCGCGGCCCGTCGCACCCCGGGCGCACTGCTGCCGCTGGCGGTCCGCGCCGCACAGGGCCGCACCGGTCTGTACGGCGACCGCCGCGCCGACGCCGTCCACCTGGCGCGCATCAGCATCCCCACGCTCATCCTCCACGGCCCCGGTGACACGGTGGCCCCCTGGCTGTTCTCCCGCCGCCTCGCCGAGGCCCACCCGAACACCGTCATCCTGCACACCGTCACCAGCGCTCCGCACGCCGCCATGTGGAACGCCGACCCGGACTCCTACGAAGAGGCCCTGCGGCGCTTCCTGACCCCCCTCATGTGACGTCCCGGCGCGAACGCCCGCCGCCCCGGACCCCCTGCCCACCCGCGCCGCGGAGCGCGAACGGACCGGACGGCTCCGGCGCCGAGCGTGAACATTCCCCGCCTGCCGCCTGCCGCCTGCCGCCTGCGCGACCACGCGCGGAAACGGCGGACGGCAGGCGGCAGGGGCCCACCAGGGGGTGCGCGCGGCTCGGAGGGGACCGTCGGGGGTGCACGGCTCGGAGGGCCCGTCCCGCGCGGAGACACCCGCACCACGCGGACGGCCGACGCGGACCGTCCACCCACACGGACCGAAACCGTCGCGCCCCGCTCGGCCCCGTCCACCAGGGCCCCCCTAACCGCCGTCCGACCCCGCCAGCCGGAGAGCCAGCCCGGTCCGCCCCCGACGGGCCGCCCGGCACCGCCCGTCCGTGACCGCCCTCGGCCCACCCGTGATCATCCGCGCGAACGCTGCCCCGACCCGCAGCCCGAAGCATCCCTCGCCGCCCGCGCGCAGCTGCCCGCCGCCCCCTGTCCGGGCCCACCCGTGGCCGTCTGCGTGAGCTCCCCGTGAACGCCCGTCCGGGCCCACTCGTGACCGTTCGCGCAGACCTGCCCGTGCAAGTCCGTCCGGGTCGACTCCTGACCGTTCGCGCACACCTGCCCGCCACCCCCTGTCCAGGCCCCCGCGAGACCGTCCGCGCAGACGCGGCCCGGTACCTGCCGTGCGAGTTCGTCGGCGCCCACCTGTCCGAGGCGTCCCTGTCCCGCGGACGCCCGTGCCGGAGGGGAACCGGGCGGTCCGCCCCGAGGATTCCGTTTCGTGTCGGGAGCCTGGCCTGTTTTCGCCCCTCAGTCGCCTGCCGGGGCCCCTGCGTTGGCCGTCTCCCTGGCCCCCCGTGAGGTTCCGTTTGGGTTTTCGGACCGTCAACCGGAAGACTGCACCCGTGACGTCCCGTATCCCGCGCGACTCCAGGCTTCGACTCGTCCGCCCGCGACCCCTGGCCGCCTCCCCCGGAGCGGTGAACCAGCGGCGCTCGCGCCGCCCCGCGCCCCGGCCCCCGGAGGGCACCCCGGCCCCGCCGGAGCTGGCCAGAATGGCGCGCTCCGGTCTGGCCGGTGCGGCCCGCGTCGCCCGCTGGGCGGACGCCGCCCTCGGGCCCGGCCGGGGCCGCGCCATCGCCGACGGCAAGGCCACCCTCTCCGACGCGACCGCCGAACGGGCGGCCCGCGAGCTGGGCCTGACCCCGGATCAGGTCCGCGCCGACTGGGACACCGCCCGCCTGGCCGGCCTCGTCGAGGTGCACGGCGACAGCGCCCGCCCCGGCTGGCGACTGCGCGCCTGGAACCGCGACGACAGCGCCGTACTGCGCGGCTGGGTCGCCCTGTTCGACGCATGGTCGCTCGCCCTGCCGGAACCTGAGGACCAGGAACCCGCCGCCGTCGCCGAGGTCGTCTCGGCCATGCCGCAGGTGCTCTCCTTCCTCCAGCTCTCCGCCGGCCCCGTCCCCGTGGAACAGCTCCTCGACCTCCTCCAGCAGCGGGTCACCGAACTGCGCACCGAGCGCTGCGAGATCGACTACACGCCCCGCGTGGCCGCCTCCCAGGCACAGGACCAGGCCCAGGCACCGGCCCGCCCCGCACTCGTCGAACCCCGGCCCGCCGACGCCCCCCTCGAGCCGCTGCTCGACTGGGCCCTGCGTGCCCTCGCCTCCGTCGGCGCCCTCACCTACGGCGCCGGGCAGGCCACGCTCACCCCGCTCGGCAACTGGGCCGTGTGGGTCAAGCTGGAGCAGATCTGCGTGGCCGCGCAGAGCCCCGCCGGGAACATCGAACAGGGCGCCGAGGACATGCTCCGCGGCTGCGCCCAGCTGCGCCCGAACGCCGCCCGCGCCGAGTACCGCGCCTGGCTCGCCGCCCGGCCCGTCGGCAGCGCCGTCACCGAGCTGATCGAGGCCGCCCGCGGCGAGGACGCCCTGCTGCGCGGCCTCGCCTTCGAGGCGCTGCGCGTCGTCGGCGCCCCGGCCGAGCCCGAGGTCCGTGCCGTGCTCGACGAACCGACGCTGCGGCCCTACGCCCTGCTGTGGCTCGCCGAGCACGACGGCGCCGACCCCGAGGACGCCCACGAGGTCCTCACCCGGGAGGAGGCCACCTGGCTGTGGGTCGACACCGCGGCGGCGGTCGCCGACCACGGCGAGGCACCGATGCTGGTGCGGCACCTGGAGTCGGCGGTCCAGCCGACCGTGCCCGCGCTGCTCCAGGAGGTCCGCGCCGTCGGCCACCCGCGCACCGTGCAGGTCCTGGTCGCCCTCGCCGCCGCGCACCCCGACCCGGCCCTGGCGAAGGCCGTACGCCGCGCCGCCTTCCAGGTGCACACCGGGGGCTGACGGCACCGGGCCGAGGCCGCGGGCCGGCCCGCCGGCCGCCCGGCAGGCTCAGGCCCCGGTGCCGGTCTCGGGTGCGTACGTGCCGAAGCTCCAGATGTTGCCCTCGAGGTCCCGGGCCATGTAGTCGCGCGAGCCGTAGTCCTGGTCCGTCGGGGGCATGAGGATCTCCGCGCCCTGCTCCACCGCTCGCCGGTGGTGTGCGTCGACGTCGTCCACCACGACGTACACCCCCGCCGGGCCCGCGTCCTTCATCGCCGTGTCGAACACCCCGCCGCGACCCCTGGACCCCAGCATCACCGCGCCGTTGCCCTGGACCAGCTCCGCGTGCAGCACCGAGCCGTCCTCGCTCTCGTACACGGACAGCTCCGTGAAGCCGAAGGCCTCGGTGAGCTGCCGTATCGCCGCCTTCGCGTCCGTGTAGAGCAGCGTGGGGAAGATGCTGGGCCGTCCACCGCCCGTGCCTGCCATGGCGATCACTTCCTCGTGTCCGCAGCCGGAGACCCCCCGATGTCCACTTGCCGACCAGTCTGGCACCGCCCACCGACAACGGCACCGTGCCCGAAAAGTGGTTGCACGGCCCCGGTAGACTGGCCCCCATGGCCATTCTCCTCGCGCATTAGACGGCGGGAACGTCCTCAGCCGCCCATCCCGCCACCGACCCCGCCCAGGAGTCTGTCCGTGATCTCCGCCTCCGGCATCGAGCTGCGCGCCGGTGCCCGCGTCCTCCTCGAGTCCGCCACCTTCCGCGTCGCCAAGGGCGACCGCATCGGTCTGGTCGGCCGCAACGGCGCCGGGAAGACCACGCTCACCAAGGTCCTCGCCGGACAGGGCATGCCCGCCGCCGGCACCGTCACCCGGTCCGGCGAGGTCGGCTACCTCCCCCAGGACCCCCGCACCGGCGACCTCGACGTCCTCGCCCGCGACCGCATCCTCTCCGCCCGCGGCCTCGACGTGCTGATCCGCAAGATGCGCGAGAACGAGCAGCGCATCGCGAACGGCCAGGGCGCCACCCGCGAGAAGGCGCTGAGGCAGTACGAGCGCCAGGAGACCGAGTTCCTCACCAAGGGCGGGTACGCCGCCGAGGCGGAGGCCGCCACCATCGCCGCCGCGCTGAACCTGCCCGACCGGGTGCTCGGCCAGCCGCTGCACACCCTCTCCGGCGGTCAGCGCCGCCGGATCGAACTGGCCCGGATCCTGTTCTCCGACGCGGACACCCTGCTGCTCGACGAGCCGACCAACCACCTCGACGCCGACTCGGTCATCTGGCTGCGCGACTACCTCAAGACCTACCGCGGCGGCTTCATCGTCATCTCCCACGACGTCGACCTGGTCGAGACGGTCGTCAACAAGGTGTTCTACCTGGACGCCAACCGCGCGGCGATCGACGTCTACAACATGGGCTGGAAGCTCTACCAGCAGCAGCGCGAGGCGGACGAGAAGCGCCGCAAGAGGGAACGCGCCAACGCGGAGAAGAAGGCCGCCGCGCTCAACGCGCAGGCCGACAAGATGCGCGCCAAGGCCACCAAGACCGTCGCCGCGCAGAACATGGCCCGCCGCGCGGAGAAGCTGCTGTCCGGCCTGGAGGAGATCCGCCAGTCCGACAAGGTCGCCAAGCTGCGCTTCCCCGAGCCCGCGCCCTGCGGCAAGACCCCGCTGATGGCCGAGGGCTTGTCGAAGTCGTACGGCTCGCTCGAGATCTTCACCGATGTCGACCTGGCCATCGACAAGGGCTCCCGGGTCGTCATCCTCGGCCTCAACGGCGCCGGCAAGACGACCCTGCTGCGCCTGCTCGCGGGCGTCGAGCAGCCCGACACCGGCATGGTCGTCCCGGGCCACGGGCTCAAGCTGGGCTACTACGCCCAGGAGCACGAGACCCTGGACCCGGACCGCACCGTCCTGGAGAACATGCGCTCCGCCGCGCCCGATCTCGACCTCGTCGAGGTACGCAAGGTGCTCGGCTCGTTCCTGTTCTCGGGCGACGACGTCGACAAGCCCGCGGGGGTCCTGTCCGGCGGCGAGAAGACCCGCCTGGCCCTGGCCACCCTCGTGGTGTCCTCGGCCAACGTCCTGCTGCTCGACGAGCCGACCAACAACCTCGACCCGGCCAGCCGCGAGGAGATCCTCGGCGCGCTGCGCACCTACAAGGGCGCGGTCGTACTCGTCACCCACGACGAGGGCGCCGTCGACGCGCTCCAGCCGGAGCGGATCATCCTGCTGCCGGACGGTGTCGAGGACCTGTGGGGCTCCGACTACGCGGACCTGGTCGCCCTGGCCTGACGCCCGGGCCCGGCCGAAGGCGTGATCCACTGCGTATGGATCATTCGGCCGATCCGTGATCCACCATCTGTGTGAGATCTCCTCATCCCGAGGTGTGTCGTACAACGAACTCGCGGCCGAGTCCTCCACGGCGGAGGGCTCGGCCGCCGCGTCTTTCTGACCTGGAACTTCACCCCGGAACCCGTTCGGCGGTACCGACGGAGAAGTGTGGAATCCCTGATTCCGGATGTGGGGACGCGCTCCCGTCGTCACAACCTTGTCTCACGGACCTTGCCGAATGGGTGGCCATCGGGCCCGGGAGGGGTGATCATGAGGAGACCAGAGCGCACTTCCCATGAGGAGGCACGGGTGGCCGAGACTCTGAAGAAGGGCAGCCGGGTGACCGGCGCCGCGCGCGACAAGCTCGCGGCAGACCTGAAGAAGAAGTACGACGCCGGTGCGAGCATCCGGGCGTTGGCCGAGGAGACCGGCCGCTCGTATGGCTTCGTGCACCGCATGCTCAGCGAGTCGGGCGTCACGCTGCGAGGGCGTGGCGGGGCGACTCGGGGCAAGAAGGCCGCTTCGGCCTGACCCCGGGGCGCCCCACGACGTCGATGGTGACCACCCGGTCGGGTGTCCGTCCGGGCGGGTGGTTACTGTGCAGTCACTTGGCTGTGCCGCAGGACGGGTCCGACCCCGTCGCACGGCCCACACGACCGCACGCATCGGAGGCGCCCCATGGCTTCGCCCGCCCAGGACCTCGGTCCGGTACTCGACAAGGACGGCGTACGGCTCACCGTCGACGACGCGATCGCCACGGTGACGCTGACCAACCCGGCCAAGCGCAACGCGCAGAGCCCCGCTCTGTGGCGGGCGCTGACCGAGGCGGGCCGGCTGCTGCCGGGCTCCGTCCGGGTCGTGGTGCTGCGCGGTGAGGGCAGGTCCTTCTCCGCGGGGCTCGACCGGCAGATGCTCACGCCCGACGGAATCGAGGGCGAACCCTCGTTCCTCGACCTGGCGCGCAGCGCCGACACCGAACTCGACGCGACCATCGCCGAGTACCAGGAGGCGTTCACCTGGTGGCGGCGCAACGACATCGTCTCCGTCGCGGCCGTGCAGGGGCATGCCATCGGGGCGGGATTCCAGCTCGCCCTCGCCTGTGACCTGCGCGTCGTCGCGGACGACGTGCAGTTCGCCATGCGCGAGACCAGCCTCGGGCTGGTCCCGGACCTGACCGGCACGCACCCGCTCGTCGGGCTCGTCGGGTACGCCCGCGCGCTGGAGATGTGCGTGACGGGGCGGTTCGTCACCGCCGAGGAGGCGGTGAACACCGGTCTGGCCAACCTCGCCGTGCCCGCCGCCGAACTCGACGCGGCGGTCCGCGACCTGGCTGCGGCACTCGTGGCCGCGCCCCGTGACGCGGTGATCGAGACCAAGACCCTGCTCCGCGGCGCCCGGTCCCGCACCTACGAGGAACAGCGGGCGGCCGAACGGGCGTCCCAGGCTCGCCGCCTGCGGGATCTGGCGGGACTCGGCGAGTAGCCGTCACCCGTCCCGCACGGCCAGTCCACCGTGGTCGGCCCGGCCGACCACGGTCGGGTGACCGCCGCGGCCGGCACGACCTGTCCACGGGGTGCGTGGGTGGTGTGCCGGCCGGGCGGGCCGTCGGCCGGCGTGCCGTCAGTCGATCGCCGTGACCAGGACCGCCGCCGTCGGCCGGTCGGGCAGTGCCTCGGCCACCGCGGCGCGGACCGCCCGGGCCACGTCCAGGGGGCGGTGGTCCGACCGGACCGCGACATGCACACGGGCGTGCCGGCGGGGGAGGGCGGGCCCGGCCGCGTCCGGCCGCTCCGTCACGTGCACCGGACGGCCCAGCGTGCCCGGGAGCCGTGTCACCCCGGGCACCGCGAGCACCGCCGCGGCGATCCGCTCCTCGTCGGAGTCACCCCCCACGCCCGACCGTCCGCCCCCTGTCGGCCCGTCGCCCTCCTCCGGCCCGTCGCTCTCCTCCGGTCCGGCGCTCTCCTCCGGTCCGGCGCCCGCGTCGGGCCCGTCGTTCTCCCCGCCCCGCGGCGGGGCCTCCCCGTCGTCCAGTAGTTCCGCAACCCGCAGGTCCACCTCCGTCACCGCGAGACCCAGGCCTTCCGCCGCCGTGCGGGACAGGATCGCGCGCAGGCGCGAGGCCGTGGTCGGCAGGGGCTCCGAGAGGGTGGCCGCGAAGTCCGCCGTCAGGCGCAGCGCGCACGGGGGGAAAGCGCTCGGTGGCAGCGGCACGACCGGGGCCTGCGTCTCCTCCGGGTCAGCCGGCGCGATGCGTACGGCACCCAGGCGTACGCCCGCCGCGTCCTGTGCCACCGCGCGCCGCAGGACCTTCCGGGCGGCACGTTCCGCGATCCACGCGCCGTCGCGCGGGCCGCCCAGGGGCAGGAGCCTGCCCAGCCCCAACTGCTGTCGCACTGTCTGCGTCCATCGGTCCGCCGTCATTCCTCCAGCCTGCCGTATACCTGGCGCGCTACCACGCAACCGCGCATACCGTGGTGAACAAGGACGACCGAAAGGGACGTACGGCGATGACTGACATGACGGAAGGGGCCTCGACCAGGGCCTCCGAGACCGAGAAGAGCCTGTCGGAGAGCTCCGCGCGCAGGGGCGGGCAGGGCACCCGGCGCGGGGGAGGCGATCCCGCGACCCGCGGCCGCACCACCATCGCCGACGGCGTCGTGGAGAAGATCGCCGGGCTCGCCGCACGGGACGTGCCCGGCGTGCACGCCATGGGCAGCGGCCTGTCCCGGACCTTCGGGGCCGTGCGCGACCGGGTGCCGGGCGGCACCAAGTCGGTGACCCGAGGTGTGAAGGCCGAGGTCGGTGAGGTACAGACCGCCATCGACCTGGAGATCGTCGTCGAGTACGGCGTGTCCATCGCCGACGTGGCCAAGGACGTGCGCGAGAACGTCGTCACGGCCCTGGAGCGGATGACCGGTCTCGAGGTGGTCGAGGTCAACATCGCGGTGAGCGACGTCAAGCTCCCCGAGGAGGAGGAAGAGGAACCGGAGCCCCGCCTCCAGTGAGGCATCGGCAGCGGCGACAACGTCCGGGCCCCGCCGCGCGGCGAACCGCTGAGACGCTGAGACGCGAGACGCTGAGGAGCGCACCATGAACATGGCCGTGGTCGGCCTGATCGCCGGCATGGCACTGGGTTTCGCCGGATACTTCGGCGGATTCGGAGCCTTTCTGCTCGTGGCGGCCCTGGGCGCCGTCGGCTTCGTCGTCGGCCGGTTCCTCGAGGGGGACCTGGAACTCGGCGACTTCTTCCGCACCCGTGACGAACGGCGGCGGTGACGCCGGTGGGCACGGGGGCAGGTGAACCGGGCGGCGGCTCCGCCACCGTGCCGGCGGGCGAGCGCGGGGCGACCCGGATCGCCGACCGGGTGGTCGCGAAGATCGCCTCCCAGGCGGCGCGCGAGGCGATCGGCACCCTCCCGCCGGACGCCTCGCCGCCGCACGCCACGGTCGTCGTCCACCACGACCACGCCCGCGTCCGGGTGCACGTCGAACTCGACTACCCCGGCGACATCGGCGGCAGGTGCGGACAGGTGAGGAGCCGGGTCGTCGAACGGGTCGGCACGCTCGCGGGCATGCACGTGCCGGAGGTCGTCGTCCAGGTGGAACGGCTGCATCCGGCGGCCGCCCTCCGCGCGGCGCAAGGGAGGACGCGATGAGCGAACCCGCCGGCACCGGCAGCACCGCCACGGGCCCGGTCCTGGAGAAGGCCCCGCCGTCCGGTGCCGGTGCCACCGCGGCGGACGGGGCGCCGGGCGGGCACCGCCGCTTCTGGTCGGCGCGCCGCGTCCCCGCGGGCCTGCTCGCCCTGCTGACGCTGCTGCTCGCCGGCTTCTTCCTGTACGACATCGCCGCGGTGCGCGCCGATCGGCCCGGGATGGGCTGGCGCCGGACACTGGCCCGGGAACTGGCCGGACGGCCCCTGGACGACATCTGGGTGCTGATCGGCGCCGGCGTCGCCGCCGCGCTCGGTCTGTGGCTGCTGCTGCTCGCGCTGACGCCCGGCCTGCGCTCCCTGCTGCCGATGCGCCGCACCCACCCCGACGTGCGCGCCGGCCTCGACCGGGACGCGGCGGCGACGGTGCTGCGCGACCGGGCCATGGAGGTGGCCGGTGTGCAGTCGGTGCGGGTACGCATGAAGCGGCACCGCGCGGACGTCCGCGCGGTGTCCCATTTCCGTGAACTGGACGACGTACGGACCGACCTGGACACCGTGCTCGCCGACGCGGCCAGGGGACTGGGCCTCGCCCGCCCGCCCGCGCTGTCGGTGCGGGTGCGGCGGCCCGGCCGGAAGGGGTGAGGACGGTGCTCAGGGTCGTCAACCGTGTACTGCTCGGCATCGCGGGGCTGGTGCTGGTCGCCCTCGGCGGGTCCGTGCTGGCGATCGGACTGGGAGCACCCGCCCCCTCCTGGTGGCTGCACCACGGGCGGCACGACGTGCTGCTCAGCGAGGCCGAGCGGACCCGGTGGCGGGACGACGGCTGGTGGTGGCCGGTCGTCCTGGCCGCCCTCGCCGTGCTGCTGCTGCTCGCCCTGTGGTGGCTGGTCGCGGTGGTGCGCCGCCGGCGGCTGGCCGAGGTGTTCGTCGACAGCGGCGACGGCGAGGGCGCGGGGCTGCGCGGCCGGGCACTGGAGCAGGTCCTCGCCCAGGAGGCGAGCCACCTGGACGGCGTGGACCAGGCCCGCGTCCGGCTCACCGGCCGGCGCAGCGCGCCGAGGACACGGGTACGGCTCCTCCTGGAACCCCACGTGGACCCCGGAACCACCCTCGACGCCCTGACCACGGGCCCGTTGACCCACGCCCGCGACTCGGCCCGCCTCCCCGGCCTGCCCACCGAGGTCCGCCTGCGCGGCGTCCGTCACCGGGCGGAACGGGTGACCTGACACCGCGCGGGGGCACCCCGCCGGGCCCAGTGCCGTGACCGGAGAGGTTCACCGGCTCGCGCCGCCGGCACACCTTCCCGGCCACAGCATTAGAACCCGTGCCGTGACCCGCCGTCCACCGGCAGCATCACGCCCGTGAGGTAGGACGCCGCGGGGGAGAGGAGGAACGCCGCCGCGCGGCCGAACTCCTCCGGGGTGCCGTAGCGGCGCAGGGGAATGCGGGACGAGGCCGCCTGGCGGGTGGCCTCCGGGTCGGCGGAGAGGGCGTCGAGCTCACGGACGCGGTCGGTGTCGATGCGCCCGGGGAGCACACCGACGACGCGGATGCCGCGCGGACCGAGCTCGTCCGCGAGGGACTTGGCGAACCCGGCGAGGCCGGGGCGCAGCCCGTTGGAGACGGTCAGACCGGGGATCGGCTCGTACACCGAACCGGACAGCACGAAGCCGATGACACCGCCCTCGCCGAGTTCTGCGGCGGCGGCCCGGGCCAGCCGGACCGCGCCCAGGAACACCGACTCGAACGCCGCCCGCCACTGCTCGTCGGTGGCGTCGGCGACGAACCCCGGCGGCGGACCGCCCACGCTGACGAGGATGCCGTCGAAGCGCCCGAACCGCTCCCGCGCGGTGGCGATCAGCCGCTCCGGCGCCGTGGGGTCGGCGTTGTCGACGGCCACCCCGGCCGCACCGTCGCCCAGCGCGGCCGCGGCCGCGGCGACGCTCTTGTCCTCCCGCCCCGTGACGACCACCTTCGCGCCGTCGGCGACGAGTTCCCGCGCCGTGGCGTGGCCCAGCCCGCGGGTCGCCCCGGTGACGACGTACACCCGGTCCTTCAGTCCAAGATCCATGGGCCCTATCCTGCCTCCTCGCCACCGAACAGGGCGAGAGCGGTGTTCACCAGGCCGATGTGGCTGAACGCCTGCGGGAAGTTGCCCAGCAGCCGGCCGCCCACCGGGTCGTACTCCTCCGCCAGCAGCCCCACGTCGTTGGCCAGGCCCAGCAGCCTCTCGAACAGCTCGCGGGCCTCCTCGGTGCGGCCGGTCATGTGCAGGGCGTCCGCGAGCCAGAACGAGCAGACCAGGAACGTGCCCTCCTCCCCGGGGACACCGTCGACCGCGGTCGTCGCCTCGGTGGTGTAGCGGCGTACGAAGCCGCCCTGGCACAGCTCCTTGCGGACCGCCTCGATGGTGCCCAGCACCCGCGGATCGTCCGGCGGCAGGAATCCCACGCGCGGGATCAGCAGCAGCGCGGCGTCCAGTTCCTGCGAGCCGTAGGACTGGGTGAACGTGTTCCGCGCGGGGTCGTAGCCCTTCTCGCACACCTCTCGGTGCACCTCGTCGCGCAACCGGCGCCAGCCGTCGAGGTCGCCGTCGAAGTCCGGGTGCTCCTCGAGCGTGCGCACCGCGCGGTCGGCGGCCACCCACACCATCACCTTGGAGTGCACGAACTGGCGCCGGCCGCCCCGCACCTCCCACAGCCCCTCGTCCGGCTCCCGCCAGACGGTCCGCAGGAAGTCGATCAGGACGGTCTGCAGCGCCCACACGTCCGGCTGCGGCGACAGCCCCGAACGCCGGGCCAGGGCCAGGGAGTCCATGACCTCTCCGTACACGTCCAGCTGGAGCTGGTTCACCGCGTCGTTGCCGATCCGCACCGGAGCGGCCCCGCCGAAGCCGGACAGCCACGGGATCTCGAACTCGGGCAGCCGCCGCTCGCCCGCCAGCCCGTACATGATCTGGAGGTCGGCCGGGTCGCCCGCGACGGCGCGCAGCAGCCAGTTGCGCCACGCCTCCGCCTCGTCCTGGTAGCCCGCCGCCAGCAGCGCGTTCAGCGTCAGGGTGGAGTCGCGCAGCCAGCAGAACCGGTAGTCCCAGTTGCGCACACCGCCCGGCTCCTCCGGCAGGGACGTGGTGGGCGCGGCGACGATGCCCCCGGTGGGGGCGTAGGTGAGCGCCTTGAGGGTGATCAGCGACCGCATGACGGCGTCCCGGTGCGGGCCGTCGTAGCGGCAGCGGGCCGCCCAGGCACGCCAGTCCGCGACGCTGTGGCGCAGCGAGGCGTACGGGTCGACGAGCGGCGGGCGCGGCTCGTGCGAGGGGTGCCAGGTGAGCACGAACGCGACCCGCTCGCCCTCCTCGAGCGTGAACTCCGAGAGCGTGCCGAGGTCCTCGCCCCAGGTGCGCACCTCCGGCTCACTGCGCAGCCACGCGGAGTCGGGCCCGGCGACCGCCACCCGGTGGCCGTCCTCCCGGCGTACCCAGGGCACCACCGAGCCATAGTCGAAGCGCAGCCGGAGCGTGCTGCGCACGGTCACCCGGCCGCGGACGCCCTGCACGATGCGCACCAGGTCGGGGGCGCGGTCGCGCTGCGGCATCAGGTCCGTGACCAGCACCGCTCCCTCGTCGGTCTCCCACTCGGTGTCCAGGACGAGGGTGTCCCTGCGGTAGGAGCGGCGGGTGCAGCGGTCCGCGCCGACAGGGGCGATGCGCCAGTGGCCGTTGTCCTCGTCGCCGAGCAGCCGGGCGAAGCACGCCGCCGAGTCGAAGCGGGGCAGACAGAGCCAGTCGACCGAACCGTCCGTGCCCACCAGGGCAGCGGTCTGTTCGTCGCCGATGAGTGCGTAGTCCTCGATACGGTGCACGGAGTGCGGGTTCCCGGCCACCGGGGCCCGCAATCAGGGGCGGAGCCGGGTGAGTGACGGGCCGTCGGCGGACGGTGAGCCGGTGCCGGAGAAGATGACGCCGGGCTCGGCGGGCGCCTGGTTGAGCACCCACAGGCCGATCAGCGTGGCCAGCGTGAAGACGACGGCGACGAGCACCGTGAGGACCAGCCGCCGCCGGCGTTCCCGGCGCAGCCACTCGCCGCGCGCGGTGCGGTACGCGTCGGGATCGGGCAGCACGCCGCCGGCCAGCGCCTCCAGCGCGTCCCGAAGCTCCCGTTCGGTGCGTTCGGTGCGTTCGGTGCGTTCGGTGCGTTCGGTGCGTTCGGTGAGGCCGGTGCCGGGCGGGCGGGGTCCGGCGTGATCGTGGTCGTTCTCCGTGCGGTCCGGGCCGTCGTTCATCGCCGGGCCTCCATCGCCTGGGTGAGCGCGGCGATGCCGCGTGAGGTGTGCGTCTTGACGGAACCGCAGGAGATGCCCATCGCGGCGGCTATCTCGCTCTCCTTCAGCCCGAGCCAGTGCCGCAGCACCAGTGCCTCGCGCTGCCGGGTGGGCAACTGCTGCAACGCGTCGATCAGCACCCGCTGGTCGTCGCGCAGCAGCGCGGTGTTCTCGGCGGAGGCGACGGTCTCGTCCGTCGGGGTCGGCGGGGTCTCCGCCATCCGGCGGGCGACCTGGAGGTGGCGTATCCGCATCCGCGTCAGGTTGCAGACGGTCGAGCGCAGATAGGCCTCCGCCGCGGCCACGTCCTTCAGCCGCCGCCACTTGCGGTAGATCTGGTAGTACGCCTCGGCCACCACGTTCTCCGGGTCGTCCGCGCCGAGCAGTACGGCCAGGCGCAGCATCGAGGAGTAGTGCAGCTCGAAGAGGCGTGCGACACCGGCCTCCCGTTCCAGGTCGTCCGGGCAGGCGCCGACGGCGGGAGCCGCAGGGGGCGGAGGCGCGGCCGGTGGCGGGGGAGCGGCCGGTGGCGGGGCGGGGGCCGGCGGCAGCGTGGCCTGGGGATGCTGTCTGCGTCTCACGGGTGGTTCGCTCCCCTCTCCGGGCCCCGCCCGATGGGCGGGCGGGGCGGCAGGTCGGTGACGTCGGCGCCGCCCGGGACACCGAGGTGTCGCAGCGCCGCGGTGCCGGCCACCGCGACGGTCAGATTGAGCAGCAGGGCCACGAGCCCGGCGTAGACCTCCGGCGGACCGGTGCCGGAGCCGAGCGGTACCACGGCGACGGTCGGGGAGAACCCCTCGCGCACCACCAGGAAGGTGCCGGCGGTCATGCCCGCGGCCCACCCGGCGAGCAGCGCCCGCGGGTGCAGCCATCGCGTGTACAGGCCCACGGCCACGGCCGGGAACACCTGGAGGATCCACACGCCGCCGAGCAGCTGGAGGTTGATGGCGTCCTGGTCGCGCAGCCCGAACACGAACGCCACGGCGCCCAGCTTCGCGGTGAGCGACACCGCCTTGGCGATGCGCACCTGCCGCTTCGGCGTGGCCGTCGGGTGGACGTACTCGACGTACACGTTCCGCACGAAGCTGGTCGCCGCGGCGATCGACATCACCGCCGCCGGGACCAGCGCCCCCACGACGATCGCGGCGAGCACCAGTCCCGCCGCCGGTCCCGGCATCAGCCGGTCGACCAGCATCGGCACGGCGGCCTCGGCGCCGCCCTCGGGGGCCCGCACCCCGGCCGCCAGCGCCGCGATGCCGAGGAATCCGAAGAGGGCGAGCAGCGCGGTCCACGCGGGCAGCCCCACCGAGACCCTGCGCAGGGTGCGCGGTCCGTCGGCGGCGAACCCGGCGGTGAGCACGTGCGGGTACATCAGCAGGGCCAGCGCCGAGCCGAGGGCGAGCGTGGCGTACGCGGGCTGCTGCTCCGGCGTGAGCAGCAGCGGGGAGTGGGCCGCGTCCGTGCCGCCGAGCCGCAGCGCCGCCCCCTCGAAGACCGCGCCCGGCCCGCCGAACCGCCGCAGGACCAGCCAGCACACGGCGGTGAGCGAGACGAACACCGCCACCGCCTTCAGCGCCGAGATCACCGCCGGAGCCCGCAGTCCGTGCCGGTACGTGGCCACCGCGAGGCCCGCGAACAGCGCCACCATCACCAGGTCACCGGTGGCACCGCGCGGGTACAGCCCGCCGGCCGTGAGCACCGCGCGGATGCCGAGCAGTTGCAGCGCCAGGTACGGCATGGTCGCGAGGATCCCGGTCAGCGCGACGACCAGCGCCAGCGGTGGCGAGCCGTAGCGCCCCCGCACGAAGTCGGCGGCGGTCACGTAGCCGTGCCGCCGGGCCACGCTCCACAGCCGGCTCAGCAGCACGAAGGCGAGCGGGCCGACGATCACCGTGTAGGGCACCGCGAAGAAGGCGGGCGCGCCGTTGCCGTACGCCAGTCCCGGCACGGCCGTGAAGGTGTACGAGGTGTAGATCGTGCCGCCGAGCAGCAGCCAGGTCCAGCCGGGTCCGAGACCGCGGTCGGCCAGTGCCCAGCCCTCCAGCGAGGGCAACCGGTCGCTCGGCCTGAGCCGGCGCGCGGTGACGGCGAGCAGCGACGCCCCGCCGATCACGGCGAGGAACGTCGTGGTCATGGCGCCGTCGGCCATGGGTCACCGTCCTTGGTGTGCCTGTGCCCTCGGAGGAGAGTTGCGCGGACGGCCCGTCCGGAGGACAGGAACCGGTCGCCCGGCCGTCCGGGCCCCGCGTCGTCCCGTGCCCGACCGGTGCGCCACTCTCGCACAGACCGCAGGTGAGCGGGAGGGGAGGGCCGACGGCGGCACGCGCCGACGGCACGCGGTCACGGTGTGTGGCGGCGGGTCCGAGGCGTCGGTCACACCGGCGCCGGCTCCGACTCCTGCGCCGGCTCCTCCGCGGCCGCCTGCGCGCGCTCGCGGGCCTCGCGGCGGACGAGGACCACCCAGCCGATGGGGATGCCCGCCGTGAACAGCCACCACTGGATGGCGTACGCCAGGTGCGGGCCGATGTCGTCGTGCCCGGGAGCGGGGATCGGCTCGGGCCTGCCGCCCGCGGGCTCGGGGTCGGTGAGCTCGATGTAGCCGCCGAGGACCGTCCTGCCGAGCCGCTCGGCCTCCTGCTCGCTGTTGATCAGCATGATCTGCCGGTCGGGCAGGTCGTCGAGGTTCTTGATGCCGCTGGCCTCGGTCGTCTGGTCCGGCATCAGCCGCCCGGTGACCGTGATCCCGCCCCGCGGGGGCGCGGGGATCCTCGGGAACGCGCTCTGGCTCCGCCGGTCCGAGGGGACCCAGCCCCGGTTGACCATCAGGACCCGGCCGTCGGCGAGGACGAAGGGGGTGAGCACGTGGTAGCCGACCTGGTCGTCCGCGTTGGTGCGGCGGCGCACCACGACCTCCCTTGCGGGGTCGAAGCTGCCCTCCGCCGTCACCCGGCGGTACCGGTTCTCGTCGTCGAGCTTCGCTCCGGGGGAGGTCAGGGTCTCGACGGGCACCGGCTCGGCCGCCAGCGAGCCGGCGATCACCCGGTTGAGCGCCACCCTGTTCTCATGGCGGTGCAGCTGCCAGAAGCCCAGCTCGATCATCGTCGGGACGAGCGCGAGTGCCACGAGGGTGACGATCACCCACTGGCGGGACAACAGGAAGCGGTACACCCCACGACCGTACAACTCGGTCGTGGGGTGCATACAGGCGGGTACGGAGTTCCCCCCTTCGGGCAGGGAGTCACACCTTGTCGACGATTCCCGCCTTTCCCTCCGCGCGGGCGCAGTGCGCGCCGCAGTACCAGTGGCCCTCGGCCTCCACGCCCTGGCCGATGATCTGCACCCGGCAGTGCTCGCAGATGGGGGCCATGCGGTGGATCGCGCAGGCGAAGCAGTCGAAGACGTGCACCGCGCCCTGCGCGTGCACCTCGAAGGTCATTCCGTAGCTGTTGCCGCACACTTCACATGTCGCCATGCGCCACAGGGTGAGCCGTCGGCCCGGCGCGGGCGAGCGGGCGGCGGGCGAGTCGTCCGTCAATCACCCGTCCGTACGGTCGGGCCCGGCGGCGCCCCCGCTCACCCCTGCGACGCGGGTTCGACGTCCCCGAGCAACTGCCCGAACGCCGCCTCGTCCACGACCGGCGTGCCGTACTGCCGGGCCTTGACGACCTTGGACGTGCCCGAATCCGGGTCGTTGGTGACCAGGAGGCTGGTCAGCCGGGAGAGGCTGGAGGCGACGTGCAGCCCGGCCTCGGTGGCGCGGTCCTCCAGCAACTCACGATCGACGGACGTGTCTCCGGAGAAGGCGACCCGCATGCCCTGCTTGAGCCGCGCGCCCGGTTCGTACCGCCCCGGGTTGGGGTACGGGCACGCGGGTCGCCGGCGGGACGGCCGCCAGCCCGACGGCCGGTGGCCGCCGGGGCCGGCCTGCTGCCCGATCCGGGGCCGGTCCGTCCACTCCGTCAGCGGCCGGCACTCGTGCAGCGGCAGTCGTACGCCGCTCGCCGCCGCGGCCCGCAGGCTGGGCCGGAACGCCTCCGCGAGCACGCGCGCGTCGTCCAGCGCGTGGTGCGCCCGCCGCTGCACGACGCCGAAGTGCGCGGCGAGCGACTCCAGCTTGTGGTTGGGCAGCGGCAGTCCCAGCTCCTTGGACAGGGCAATGGTGCACAGCCGCTGCCGCACGGGTGCCTCGCTGCGGGCGCGGGCGTACTCGCGGGCGATCATCTGCCAGTCGAAGACGGCGTTGTGCGCCACCAGCACCCGGCCGTCCAGGCGGGCCGCGAACTCCTCGGCGATGTCGCGGAAGAGGGGCGCGCCGTCCAGTACCTCGCTCGTCAGGCCGTGGATCCACACCGGGCCGGGGTCGCGCTCCGGGTTGACCACCGTGTACCAGTGGTCCTCGACCTCGCCGCGCGCGTCCAGCCGGTAGACGGCCGCGGAGATGATGCGGTCGTCCCGGGCCAGCCCCGTGGTCTCCACGTCGACCACCGCGTATCCCCGGGGATACGCGGCCGGCCACGCGGTGGGGGAGGTGGCTGCGGTCGTCAGGTCTTCGAGCATGGTTCCCGAGGATACGGGCCGCCACCGACACTGCTGCCCGTCAGGTCCCGTGCCCGGCCCGGCCGTTCGCATGTCGGGAATGCCCGAAAGCTGATGACTGGTGCCGTGGGTCCACCCGGATCTCGTGCTGGTCGGGACGTCACATGCCGTGCCCGGACACGGGGTTGCCGGTGGGGAGCGTCGGTGCGTTCACGGGCGCGCACCGGGTGGCATGCTCCCGATGTGACGGAACCGACGCATCACGAAGCGCACGGCGGGTCCCTGGCGGTGCGGCTCAACTGGCTGCGCGCGGCGGTCCTCGGCGCCAACGACGGCATCGTCTCCACCGCCGGACTGGTGGTGGGCGTGGCCGGGGCGACCGGGGACCGCTCCACCCTGCTGACCGCCGGACTGGCCGGACTGCTCGCCGGTTCCATGTCGATGGCGGCCGGCGAGTACGTCTCGGTCTCCACCCAGCGCGCCTCGGAGAAGGCCGCCCTGGCGGTGGAGCGGCGCGAGCTGAGGGATCGCCCCGAGGCCGAACTGGAGGAGCTGACCGGGCTGCTCCAGGAGCGGGGGCTGTCACGGGAGGTGGCCCGGGAGGCGGCCGTTCAGCTGACGGAGCGCGACGCACTGCGGGCGCACGCGCGCGTGGAACTCGGCATCGACCCCGACGCCCTCACCAACGCCTGGCACGCGGCCGGCGCCAGCTTCCTCGCGTTCACCGTCGGGGCGCTGCTGCCGCTGCTGGCCATCGTGCTGCCGCCGGCCGACTGGAGGCTCCCCGTCACCGTGGTGTCGGTCCTGGCCGCCCTCGTCGTGACGGGCTGGGCCAGTGCGCGCCTGGGCGCGGCCGAGCCCGGCGCGGCGGTGCTGCGCAACGTGGCGGGCGGGGCGCTGGCCATGGGGGTCACCTACGCGGTGGGTGCCGTGCTGGGGGCGGCGGGGGTGTAGCCGTACGGCCTTCGGTGCCCGCGGTCACCAGCGGATCGGCACCGGCAGCGCCGTCAGCAGCCCGGACACCGCGACCACCAGACCCAGCACGAAGACCTCCGCCCGCGCGGGCGAGCAGGCGGTCAGCGGGTCGGCCGCGCGGGCCAGCCGGATCCGGGCCCACAGGGCGAGGGCGGCGACCCCGGCCATCAGGATCACCTTGGCGAGCAGCACCCGCCCGTACGCCGTGTCCGTCAGCTGGTCCAGGACGGTCTCCGGCGGCATCCGGCGCAGCGAACTGCACACGCCCGTCGCCGTGACGCCGGCCAGCAGCAGGGCCGCCACGCGCGCGTAGCGCCCCAGCAGCGCGGCACCCGCCGCGGCACCGCGCCACAGCCGCAGTGTGCGCAGCGCGTGCAGCAGTCCGCCCACCCACAGCGACGCGCAGACCAGGTGCACCAGCGTCAGCCCCGCACCGATCAGCGGGCTGTACTCGGTCGTCGGATGGGCGCGCAGGGCCTCCGCGACAATCACCGCGGCCAGCGGCCAGACCTGGGTGGCCGGACGGCCGGAGGTCGCGCACAGGGCCGCCGCGAGGAAGGCGTTGACCTCCAGGAGGGCCAGCTTGCCGTCCCGGGTCCCGTACAGGCCGCCCACGTCGATGTCCGCCACGCTGTCCGGCACCAGGTTGCCGGTGGCCACCACGGAGGCGAGTCCGAGGGCGGCCAGGAAGCCGACCGTGCACGCCGCGGCGGACCAGCTGCGCGGTACGGTGGGAAGGGCGCCGGGAACGGATCGGGCGAGCCGGTTCACGATCAGCTCGCCCACGGGTAGCGCCAGCGCCGCGAACAGCACCGTCCGCAGCAGGGCTATGCCGCCCGTGCCGGGCGCGTCGGCCTCCCCGGTGCCGTGCAGCGCGGGGGACGGGCCGAGGAGCGGTATGAGCGCGCCCAGCGCCACCAGCACGAGGACGGCGACGGCCGGGCCGGTGCCGGAACGCCGCGCGCCGCGGTGCGCACCGGTCGTCCCGGGCCTGGGATTTGTCAGAGTCACCCCAGGATCTTCACAAGCGCGCACAGAACGGGGCAAGTGCGGGGCGGTGGTGACGTGTCCATTGCGCCACCGCCCGGACGGTGGCCGCGTGTCCCCGTTCCACCGAAGACCGCCGCCTCAGCACCACCGCGCCGGATCCGCGCCCCAGATCCCGGGCGGACGCGCCCAGTCGCCCGGGCCACCCGCGAACGACACCGGCGACAGGGCGTGGCGCAGCCTTCCCAGGGGGCTCTCCCGCTCGGCGAGCCGGGAACCGGCGGGCCGTCCGCCCGCGTCGCCGCCACCCGACACTTCCTCAACTCCCGTGCGCTGCGGGGCGGGAGCGACCGCGCCCTCCAGCAGCCATCCCGCCGTCCGGGTCAGCGCCACCCGCACCGACCGGCTCCCGCCCTCCCGCGCCTGTTCGGTGAGCGCCCGCAGCACCCCCGCGGCGAGCAGGTACCCCGTGCCGTGGTCGAGCGCCTGCGCCGGCAGCGCCCCCGGCCGACCCGCCGACCCCTCCACCGCCGCGATCCCCGTCGCCGCCTGCACCAGGCTGTCGAAACCGCGCCGGTCGCCCCACGGCCCGTACGCGCCCCACGCCGAGAGCTGGGCCACGACCACCCCGGGCCGCCGCTCGGCCAGCGCCTCGGGGGACAGCCCGAAGCGGTCCAGGGCCCCCGGCCGGTAGCCCGTGACCACCACGTCCGCCGCTGCGAGCAGCTCCTCGAGGACGTCCCCCTCGCGCTCCAGGTCCAGCAGTGCCGACCGCTTGCCGAACCCGGTGTCGGCGTGCTGGTCGGGGAGTTCGGGCAGCCCCGGGGCGTCCAGGCGCAGCACGTCCGCGCCGAGCAGGGCGAGGGTGCGGGTGGCGACGGGTCCCGCGAGGACCCGGGTGAGGTCCAGCACGCGCAGCCCCGCGGCGGGCAGCAGCGG
The DNA here is from genome assembly GCF_042871235.1 of Streptomyces sp. NPDC005931. Classification (NCBI taxonomy): domain Bacteria; kingdom Bacillati; phylum Actinomycetota; class Actinomycetes; order Kitasatosporales; family Streptomycetaceae; genus Streptomyces; species Streptomyces sp. NPDC005931. Next base: position 37,926 of record NZ_JBIAIG010000019.1, on the reverse strand, counting down.
GTCCGGGCCCACGGGTGCGAGCGCACGCGCGGGTGACGAGTCCAGCCGTCCGTGTTCGACCAGCGGGCGCCCGGCCACGGCCGCCGCCTGGTCGTGCGCCGCCCACTGTCCGGGGGTGCGCAACGCGACCGCGAGGCCCCCCGCCGCGTACACGGTTTCCTCGACCTCGAGCGCGGACCGCCCGGCGAGTGCCGCCGCCACCGCGTCCGGGTCCTCCGGCACGCCCAGCGCGGCGAGCAAACGGGCCCGGTGGTGGGGATAGTTGGCGTGGGTGCGCACCCACCCGTCCGCCGTCCGCCAGAACCGCGAGAGCGGCGCGAACGTCTCCGGTGCCCGCCCGTCGACCAGCAGCTGCCGCTCGCTGGCGAACGCCGTCCCCACGGCCCCGTCGTCCACGCGCACGGCCGGGACCTCGGCGAGCCCCGCCCGCAGTGCCCCCAGCTCCGCGGCGGCGAGCGCGCAGGCACCCACACAGGCGCCCGCCAGCTCGCGTACCGGAAGCCGTGCCGGGAGCACCCCGGGCCGCTCGGTCACCGACACGCGCGTGAGGAGGGCGGGATCGCCGCCGAGAGCCGACCATGCCTGCTTGATGTCAGTCATGACTGCACTATGCAGTATTGATTCAATCAACATCAGAGGGGAGCGCCGGGGCACTGGCCCCGGACGGCGGAAGGGCCGGGCGCATTGCCCGGCCCACCGCTCTCACAGGTCGTTCCCGTCGGCTACCGCGTCACCGCGTCCAGGGCGTCCGTCATGCCCCAGCCGTAGAAGCCGTTGCGGTTCTTCGGGCCCTCGCACACCGCGTCGACCTTGCCGTCACCGTTGATGTCGTACGGGTCCGTACACGCCACGGCGTCGGCCTCGGCGTACAGCAGGGCCTTCACCAGGGCGGGCGAGGCGTACGGATGCGTCGACTTGATGAGGGCCGCGACACCCGCGACGTGCGGCGACGCCATCGACGTGCCGGCCATGTAGCCCCACTTGCCGCCGGGCAGCGTGCCCAGGATCCGGCCGTCCGTGGCCGGGGCCTGCGGCGTCTGGTAGGCGGTCCGGTCACCGCCCGGGGCGGCGATGTCCACCACGCCCAGACCGTGGTTGGAGAAGGACGACTTCAGGCCCTTGGCACCCGTCGCGGCGACGGTGACGACGCCCGGCAGCTGGGTCGGGATGTCCAGGCACTCCGACGGGTCGACGACCCGCTCCGACGGCGTGGAGTCGTTCGGGGAGACCGGGTCGGTGATCTCGTCGGCCGCGAGGTCGTAGTTCTCGTTCCCGGCCGCGGCGACGTTCACCGCGCCCTTCCTCTCCGCGTACCGCGCCGCCCGGGTGACGGCCTCGACGAGCGCCTTCTGGTCCGGGTCGTCGGCGCAGTTGAAGTACCAGGGGTCGGTGTAATAGCTGTTGTTGGTGACGTCCACCCCGTGCTCGGCGGCCCACATGAAGCCGCACACCACGGCCTCGGTGTAGAAGAAGCCGTCCGGGTTGGACACCTTGATGCCCGAGACCTTCACGCCGGGTGCGACACCCGTCATGCCGACGCCGTTCTTGGCGGCGGCGATCTCACCGGCGACGTGGGTGCCGTGCGGGCTCTCCGCCGCACCCGGACGCCAGGCCCCGTCGGTCGTGTCCGGCTTGCCGGACACGCAGTTGACCGACGCGGCCCGGTCGAAGTTGGGCGCGATGTCGGGGTGCGTGTCGTCGACGCCGGTGTCGATGACGGCGACGGTGACCTTCGAGCTGCCCAGCGACTTCTCGTGCGCCCGGTCCGCCTTGATGGCGGGCAGGTCCCACTGAAGGGACTGCAACGGGTCCTGGCCCTCGGCAGCCTCGGCCTCGGCGACCTCCGCCGCGCTGAGCACCTTCGGGGTGCCCATGTCGGTCGTGGCCGCCGACGGCAGCGGCGCGGTGCGGGTGGCACCGGCCGACTGCACTCCGCGCACCGTGCGCACGGTCTTCGCGAAGTCGGGGTTCGACGAGTGGACGACGATGACGCCGATCTTGTCGTACGACGCCACGATCGTGCCGCCGGCCTCGCCGATCGCCTTCTTCACGTGCGCGGAAGTGCCGTGACCACCACGGACGTTGACGACATAGCTGAGCGAGGTGGCGTCGGCCGCGGTCGCCGCGGGGGACTCACCGTCCGCCGGCGCGGCCGTGGCGGCGGTGTTCGGCAGGAACGCGAGGGCCGTCGCCATGGCCATCCCGGCCGGGATCACGAGCGCGCGGCGCAGGCGCGGGTGAGGCGCTGTCATGGTGTCTCCAGTTCGTTCACGAAACGAGCGGACGTGCGAAGGGCTTCGCACGCGGGGCTAGTTCACCGCGCGCAGGGCGTTGACGATGCCGAAGCCGTAGAAACCGTTGACCCGGTCGCCGCCCTCGCACACCGCGTCCTGCGTCCCGTCACCGTTCTGGTCGTAGGACTCGGGGCAGCCCGGGTTGTCCGCCTGTGCCTTCAGCAGCGTCTGGAGGATGGCCGGGGTGGCCGACGGGTACTTGGACTTCAGCAGCGCGGCGACACCGGCGGCGTGCGGCGAGGCCATCGAGGTGCCCTGGAGGAAGCCGAACCCGCCGTTCGGCATGGTGGACAGGATGCGCCCGTTCTTCGAGGGCGTGTCCGGCAGCTGGTAGCGGCGGTCGCCGCCCGGCGCCGCCACGTCGACGAAGCCCTTGCCGTAGGAGGAGTAGTACGACTTGAGGTTGTGCACGCCCGTGGCGCTGACCGTGACGATGCCCGCCAGCTGGGTCGGCACGTCGAAGCACGTGTGCGGGTCGATGGTGCGCTCGACCGGCGTGGAGTCGTCGGGGCTCGAGTCGTCGACGATCGCGTCCGCGTTCAGGTCGTGGTTGGAGTTGCCCGCCGACGCGAGGTGCAGCGTGCCCTTGCGCTGCGCGTACCGCTGGGCCCGGTCGACCGCGTCGACGATCGCCTTCTGGTCGGGGTCGTCCATGCAGTTGTACAGCCACGGGTCCACGTAGTAGCTGTTGTTCGTGATCTCCACGCCGTGGTCGGCGGCGAACACGAAGGCGCACACGACGCTCTCCGGGTAGAACAGCCCGTTGTGCGGGTCGCTCACCTTGATGCCCGAGACCTTGACCCCCGGGGCCACACCGGCGACACCGACGCCGTTGCGGGCGGCGGCGATCGAACCGGCCACGTGGGTGCCGTGGTAGTCGTCGGCGGTGTACGGGCGCCAGGCACCCTCACTGGTGTCCGCCTTGCCGCCGACGCAGTTGGCGGACTGGGCGGCGGAGAAGTTCGGCGCGAGGTCCGGGTGGGTGTCGTCGACACCGGTGTCGATCACCGCGACGGTCACCTTGTCGCTGCCCGGGTTGATCTTCGCGGCCTGGTCGGCGCCGATGGCGCGCAGGTCCCACTGGTCGGCCTCGAGGGGCTCGCTGCCCGGGACCTCGTCCGACGCCGCCTCGGTCCGCGCGGCCTCCGCGGCCGTCAGGTAGTCCGCGGCGCCCTCGTCCGTCGTCCCGGCGGGGGTCAGCGGAGCGGTCCGGGTCGCGCCCGCCGACTGCACTCCGCTCACCGCGCGCGCCTGCTTGCCGAACTCCGGGTTCGACGAGTGGACGACGATCACGCCGATCTTCTCGTACGTGACCACGACGGTGCCGCCGGCCGCGGCGATCGCCTTCTTCACCGAGGCGATGACGCCGGGGTCCACCTCGGTGTTCACGACGTACGCCAAGGTGGGCGCGTCCGCCGCCTGCTCGGCCGTCGCCGCCTGCGGGGCCGCCGAGGCCGCCGCCGGCAGGAAGCCGAGCGAGGCGGTCAGGGACAGCGCGACGGGCACGGCGAGGGCGAGCCGGCGTCTGGAACGCAGATGAGCCATGGGGTCTCCACATCATCCGGAAACGGAACCGGCCCGAGACCCAGATGATGCTCGGGCAGGTACATGACGGGTGGTGCAGGGGTGAAGCTATCCCGCGATGTTGCTGGCCAGCAACGATTTCCCGAAAGGACTTCACAAAGGTGGCCCCGACGTCTCACGAATCTCTCGCGAAACGCCCGACGGGCATGGCGCAACTGCCCGGCCCCGCACAGGAAACCGGCCAGGGCGGTCACCGCCGAACACCCGGAGGAAAGAAGCGAACACAGTTGAACCGGTCCTCGCGCGGCGCCGTGACCTTGTGCAGGGAGCGCGAGGACACTCGCCTCCGTCCCCGTCTGAAGCTCACCCGCAACGCGAGGAGACTCCGTGGCCACCGACGCACCGCCCCCCTCGACAGAACAACACAAACTCCCCACTCCGGAGGAGTTCACCGAGGTGCAGCAGAGCGCGGAGTTCGGTGAACTGCGCCGCTCCTACCGCTCCTTCGCCTTCCCGCTGACCGTCGCCTTCATCGCCTGGTACCTGCTGTACGTGCTGCTCTCCAACTACGCGGGCGGCTTCATGGGCACCAAGTTGTTCGGCAACATCAACATCGCCTTCGTCTTCGGCGTCCTTCAGTTCGTCACCACGTTCGTCATCGCCTGGTGGTACTCCCGGCACGCCGCCGCCGAGCTCGACCCCAAGGCCGAGGCCATCAAGACCCGTATGGAGGGCGACGCATGAGCCCCGCGTTCACCCACGTCCAGCTCGCCGCCGGTGAGGCCAGCGAGCACCGGCCGCTCATCATCACCCTGTTCGCGCTGTTCGTCGTCGCGACCCTGTTCATCACCGTCTGGGCCGGCCGGCAGACCAAGGACGCCGCCGACTTCTACGCGGGCGGCCGCCAGTTCAGCGCCTTCCAGAACGGCCTCGCGGTCTCCGGCGACTACATGTCGGCCGCGTCCTTCCTCGGCATCGCCGGCGCCATCGCCCTCTTCGGCTACGACGGCTTCCTGTACTCCATCGGCTTCCTGGTCGCCTGGCTGGTGGCCCTGCTGTTGGTCGCCGAACCGCTCAGGAACTCCGGCCGCTACACCATGGGCGACGTCCTCGCCTACCGCATGCGCCAGCGCCCGGTGCGCACCGCGGCCGGCACCTCCACCATCGTCGTGTCGATCTTCTACCTGCTGGCCCAGATGGCGGGCGCGGGCGTCCTCGTCTCGCTGCTGCTCGGCATCACCTCCGACGCCGGCAAGATCCTCATCGTCGCCCTCGTCGGCTTCCTGATGATCGTGTACGTCTCCATCGGCGGCATGAAGGGCACCACCTGGGTGCAGATGGTCAAGGCCGTGCTGCTCATCGGCGGCACGATCCTCATCACCTTCCTGGTGTTGCTGAAGTTCAACTTCAACATCTCCGACCTGCTCGGCAAGGCCGCCGCGAACAGCGGCAAGGGCGCCGCCTTCCTGGAGCCCGGCCTCCAGTACGGCGCCACCGGCACCTCCAAGCTGGACTTCATCTCCCTCGGCATCGCCCTGGTCCTGGGCACCGCCGGCCTGCCGCACATCCTGATCCGCTTCTACACGGTGCCCAACGCCAAGGCCGCCCGTAAGTCCGTGAACTGGGCCATCGGCATCATCGGCGGCTTCTACCTGATGACCATCGCCCTCGGCTTCGGTGCCGCCGCGCTGATCTCCCAGGACGAGATCATCGCCTCCAACCCGTCCGGCAACACCGCGGCACCCCTGCTGGCCCTGCACCTGGGCGGCGTCGACTCGGCCTGGGGCGCGATCCTGCTCGCCACCATCTCGGCCGTGGCCTTCGCCACCATCCTCGCCGTGGTCGCCGGGCTCACCCTGGCCTCGTCGTCCTCCTTCGCGCACGACATCTACGCCAACGTCATCCGCAAGGGCCAGGCCACCGGCGCCGAGGAGGTCCGCGCGGCCCGCTGGGCGACCGTCTTCATCGGCGTCGTCTCCATCGCCCTCGGTGCCCTTGCCCGCGACCTCAACGTGGCCGGCCTGGTCGCCCTGGCCTTCGCGGTCGCCGCCTCCGCCAACCTGCCGACCATCCTCTACAGCCTGTTCTGGAAGCGCTTCACCACCCAGGGCGCGCTGTGGTCGATCTACGGCGGCCTGATCGTCGCCGTCGGCCTGGTGCTGTTCTCACCCGTCGTCTCCGGCGACCCCAAGGCGATGTTCCCCGAGGTGGACTTTGCCTGGTTCCCGCTGAAGAACCCGGGCATCATCTCCATCCCGTTCGGCTTCCTGATGGGCTGGCTCGGCACCGTCCTGTCCAAGGAGGAGCCGGACGCCAAGAAGTACGCGGAACTGGAGGTCCGGTCCCTCACCGGCACCGGCGCCCACTGATCCGTCCCTTCCGTCCCCTCCCTACCGCCGCCGCGGCCGTGTCGCCGGGGACCTCCTGTAGGTCCTTACGACGCGGCTGCCGCGCGTTGGTCGCATCGGGCGGTGTGGGGTTGTCGGTGGCGTCGCGTAGGCTCGCACATATCGGAAAACCCCGTGCGTCCGCGTCGAGGGAGGGGGCCACGTGCTCATCGACACCTACGGCCGAGTGGCCACCGACCTGAGGGTCTCGCTGACCGACCGGTGCAACCTGCGGTGCACCTACTGCATGCCCGAGGAGGGCCTGCAGTGGCTGGCCAAGCCCGACCTGCTCACGGACGACGAGATCGTCCGGCTGGTCGACATCGCGGTCACCACCCTCGGGGTCACGGAGGTCCGCTTCACCGGCGGCGAGCCCCTGCTGCGCCCCGGCCTGGTCGGCATCGTCGAGCGCGTGGCCGCGCTGGAGCCCCGCCCGCAGATCTCCCTCACCACCAACGGCATCGGGCTCGGACGCACCGCCGTCGCCCTCAAGGAAGCGGGCCTGGACCGGGTCAACGTCTCCCTCGACACCCTCCGCCCGGACGTCTTCAAGACCCTCACCCGCCGGGATCGCCACAAGGACGTCATCCAGGGCCTGCACGCCGCCCGCGCGGCCGGACTGACCCCCGTCAAGGTCAACACGGTCCTGATGCCGGGGCTCAACGACGACGAGGCCCCCGACCTCCTCGCCTGGGCCGTGGAGCACGACTACGAGCTGCGCTTCATCGAGCAGATGCCGCTGGACGCCCAGCACGGCTGGAAGCGCGACGGCATGATCACCGCCGGCGACATCCTCGCCTCCCTGCGGACCCGCTTCGAGCTGACCCCCGAGGGCGACGAGGCCCGCGGCTCCGCCCCGGCCGAGCGCTGGCTGGTCGACGGAGGCCCGCACCGCGTCGGCGTCATCGCCTCCGTCACCCGCCCGTTCTGCCGGGCCTGCGACCGCACCCGGCTCACGGCCGACGGACAGGTCCGCACCTGTCTGTTCGCCACCGAGGAGACGGACCTGCGGGCGGCCCTTCGCTCCGGCGCCCCCGACGAGGAGATCGCCCGCATCTGGAAGGTTGCCATGTGGGGCAAGAAGGCGGGCGCGGGACTGGACGACCCGTCCTTCGTCCAGCCCGACCGCCCGATGTCGGCGATCGGCGGCTGAACCGCCGCGTGGGCGGCGGGCCCGTCCCGCTCTCCTACGCCTCTTCGGATGCCCGCCAGTCCTCGAACCGGACGACGTCCTTCAGGAATCCGCGCACGCCGAGGAACTGCGACAGGTGTTCGCGGTGCTCCTCGCACGCGAGCCAGGTCTTGCGGCGCTCCGGCGTGTGGATTTTCGGGTTGTTCCAGGCCAGCACCCACACGGCGGCGGCACGGCAGCCCTTGGTGGAACAGATCGGCGACTCGGGATCAGGGACCATCACACCGCCGACCCTAACCCGGTCGGCGCGGTGCGGACGGCCCCGGGCGGCTGCGCGCGGCCCCCGGGAAAAGGCGACGCCGAGCAGCCACGGGGGGAGCTGCCCGGCGTCGGTCCGTCGCTCCGACGGGGGATGCGGAGCGCGTACGAAGTATGTCACGGGTCACCCCGCCCCCGGCACCGGAACAACATGATTGATCTGAGCTTTTCTTGAGCTTGGCGCGGAAGTGACTTCCGCGCCGGGCCGGCCGCCCTTCCCCGTCGTCGCTCACGACCGTTCGGTCTGCTCCGTTCGTCCGCCCGGCGCGGACTTCGGCGCCGCATCTTCCGCATCGGGTTCCGCGGGGCCTTCATTCGTCCGCGGCGGCGCGATCATCGGGCGTACCGGCGTCGTCACGAAGGTCGACGGCAGCGACGGCGCGTTCTCCCGCCCGGCGTTGGCGACGACCACCGCGATGTACGGCAGAACGGCCCCGAGGACCAGCGCCACGATCGCCACGTGGCGTTCCACGTTCCAGAGCGAGGCGGCGAGGATGACCGAGATCGTACGGACGGTCATCGAGATCACATACCGGCGCTGTCGCCCGCGCACATCGTCCTGGAGGCTCGCCCGGGCTCCGGTGATCCGGAACACCTCGACGCTGTTGCCGCCATGCTGCTTCCGCATCGCATTCCACCATCCGCCCGCATCGGACTCTTCCCGCACCGCAACCGTCCCGCGACCGGTCGGGGGCACCGGGCCCGGACGCCTTCCACGGTACGCCGCACCCGCGCCCGCCACGAGACCGGGTCGCCCCGGCCCGAGCGCCCTGTCTGCGCCGCAGCGCGTAGACAGCATCCGACATGCGCCGTAGCGCGCCCGGGCCGACACTGGCCGTGATGCTCACGTCGAGTGGTACGAGGAGGCAGTCATGGGCTGGTTGTGGGCCATTATCGTGGGATTCGTGCTCGGCCTGATCGCCAAGGCGGTCATCCCGGGCAAGCAGCACAGCCCCCTGTGGCTGACGACCATCTGCGGCATCCTCGGCGCCATCGCGGGCAACGCCATAGCGCGCGGCTTCGGCATCGAGGAGACTTCGGGCATCGACTGGGGCCGGCACGCCTTCCAGCTGGGCGCTGCGGTCGTCATCGTCTTCTTCGTGGACATGCTCTACACGTCCATGAAGGGCAGGCGACGCCGGCGGGTCTGACCCCACGGACGGACGAGCGCGCCCCGGTGTGGCGCGGGGGCGGCCCCCGGTGTGCCGGAAGGCCGCCCCCGCGAGCCCTCGTCCTGGACGGGTGGCCCCGGGAAGGGGCCGCGCGCCCGCCTCAGCCGGCCGTGAGCTCCACCGCCGCCAGGTTCTTCTTGCCGCGGCGCAGCACCAGCCAGCGTCCGTGCAGCAGGTCCTCCTTGGCGGGGACGGCGTCCTCGGCGGTGACCTTCACATTGTTCACGTAGGCGCCGCCCTCCTTCACCGTGCGCCGCGCGGCCGACTTGCTCGGCACCAGGCCGACCTCGGCGAACAGGTCGACGACCGGTCCCAGCTCGGCGACCCGGACGTGCGGCACCTCGGAGAGCGCCGCTGCGAGCGTCCGCTCGTCCAGGTCCGCCAGCTCGCCCTGCCCGAAGAGCGCCTTCGAGGCGGCGATCACGGCGGCCGTCTGGTCGGCGCCGTGCACCAGCGTCGTCAGCTCCTCGGCCAGCGCCCGCTGCGCGGCACGCGCCTGTGGCCGCTCCTGCGTCTGCCGCTCCAGCTCCTCCAGGTCCTCACGGGACCGGAAGGACAGGATGCGCAGGTAACCGGAGATGTCCCGGTCGTCCACGTTCAGCCAGAACTGGTAGAACGCGTACGGCGTCGTCATCTCCGGGTCCAGCCAGACCGCCCCGCCCTCGGTCTTGCCGAACTTGGTGCCGTCCGCCTTCGTCATCAGCGGCGTCGCGTAGGCGTGGACGGTCGCGTCCGGCTCCAGACGGTGGATCAGGTCCAGGCCCGCCGTGAGGTTGCCCCACTGGTCGCTGCCGCCCTGCTGGAGGGTGCAGCCGTAGCGCCGGTACAGCTGGAGGAAGTCCATGGCCTGCAGCAACTGGTAGCTGAACTCCGTGTAGCTGATGCCCTCGGAGGACTCCAGACGCCGCGCGACCGAGTCCTTCGTCAGCATCTTGTTGACGCGGAAATGCTTGCCGATGTCCCGCAGGAACTCGATCGCGGAGAGGTTCTGCGTCCAGTCCAGGTTGTTGACCATCACGGCCGCGTTCTCGCCCTCGAAGGACAGGAACGGCTCGATCTGGCCACGCAGGCGGTCGACCCAGCCGGCGACCGTCCCCGGGTCGTTCAGCGTGCGCTCCGCCGTCGGGCGGGGGTCGCCGATCTGGCCGGTGGCCCCGCCGACCAGCGCCAGCGGCCGGTGACCGGCCTGCTGGAGCCGGCGCACGGTGAGCACCTGCACGAGATGCCCCACGTGCAGTGACGGAGCCGTCGGGTCGAAGCCGCAATAGAACGTGACGGGACCGTCCGCGAGCGCCTTGCGCAAAGCGTCCTCGTCAGTGGACTGGGCGAACAGCCCGCGCCACTTCAGCTCGTCGACGATGTCCGTCACGGTTCTCGTGTCTCCTCGATGATCTTCGGCCGGTCGGGTGACAGCCGACGGGAATGCCTACGAGGTTATACGCCCTGGCTGACAGAGCTCATGTTGAAATCCGGGATGCGCAGCGCGGGCATCGCCGCCCTGGTGAACCAGTCGCTCCACTCCCGGGGCAGCGTCCTCTCCGTACGGCCCGCCTCCGTGGCCCGGCCCAGCACGCTCACCGGCGACTCGTTGAACCGGAAGTTGTTCACCTCGCCGGTCACCTCGCCGTTCTCCACGAGGTAGACGCCGTCCCGGGTCAGACCGGTCAGCAGCAGCGTCGCCGGGTCGACCTCACGGATGTACCACAGGCAGGTCAGCAGCAGTCCCCGGCCGGTGTTCGCGACCATCTCCTCCAGGGAGCGGTCGTCGCCGCCCTCCAGGATCAGGTTGTCGATCCCCGGCGCAAGCGGCAGCCCGGTCAGGCTCGCGCTGTGCCTGCTGGTCGTGAGGTGCCGCAGCTCCCCCTCGCGCACCCAGTCGGTGGCCGTCAGCGGCAGCCCGTTGTCGAACACCGACTGGTCGTCCCCCGAGGAGTGGGCGATCACGAACGGCGCCGACTCCAGCCCCGGCTCGTCCGGGTCGCTGCGCAGGGTCAGCGGCAGCCCGGTCAGCCTCTCGCCGATCCGGGTGCCGCCACCGGGCCGGGAGAACACCGTGCGGCCCTCGGCCGCGTCCCGGCCCGAGGCCGACCACATCTGGTAGATCAGCAGGTCGGCGACGGCCGTCGGCGGCAGCAGCGTCTCGTAGCGGCCCGCGGGCAGCGCCAGGCGTCGCTCGGCCCAGCCGAGCCGCACGGCCAGCTCCGCGTCGAGCGACACCGGGTCGACGTCCTTGAAGTCCCGCGTGGACCGGCCCGCCCACGCCGAGCGCGTACGGTCCGGCGACTTGGCGTTGATCTCCAGCGTCCCCTTGGGCTGGTCGTGGCGCAGCCGCAGCCCCGTGGACGTCCCCAGATAGCTGGTGACCATCTCGTGGTTGGCGAAGCCGTACAGCTCACGCCCGCCCGCCCGCGCGCGGGCGAACGCCTCGCCCAGCGCCGGGGCGAAGTCGGCGAACACCGCGGAGGACGTCTCCGCGGGCGCCGCGGTGAACTCGGGGGACTCGGCCACCCCCGTGACCAGCGGCTGCGCGTCCTCCGCCGGACCGGCACCCCGCGCGGTGGCCTCCGCGGCCCGCACCAGCGGCTCCAGCTCGTCCATGGTGACCGCGGAACGGGACACCACTCCGGTGGCGGTGCCCTCGGCCCCGTCCACCGTGGCGACCACGGTGAGCGTGCGCCCGCGCGTGACACCGTTCGTGGTGAGGGCGTTGCCCGCCCAGCGCAGATTGGCCGTCGAGTGCTCGTCGGCGATCACGACACAGCCGTCGGCCCGGGACAGCTCGAGCGCGCGCTCGACGATCTCGTACGGCTTGGTGGTCGGCGAAGTCGTGCCGTTGGGCACACGCGCGCTCATCGACCGGCCTCCTGCGTGGTGTTCAGAATGTTGACTCCCTTGAAGAGGGCGGACGGACAGCCGTGCGACACCGCCGCCACCTGTCCGGGCTGGGCCTTGCCGCAATTGAAGGCACCGCCCAGCACATACGTCTGCGGGCCGCCGACCGCGGCCATCGAGCCCCAGAAGTCGGTGGTCGTCGCCTGGTAGGCGACGTCCCGCAGCTGGCCGGTGAGCCGCCCGTTCTCGATGCGGTGGAAGCGCTGCCCGGTGAACTGGAAGTTGTAGCGCTGCATGTCGATGGACCACGACCGGTCGCCGACGACGTAGATGCCCCGGTCGACGCCCCCGATGAGGTCCTCGGTCGACATCCCGGCCGGGTCCGGCCGCAGCGACACGTTGGCCATGCGCTGCACCGGCACGTGCGACGGCGAGTCCGCGAACGCGCACCCGTTGGACCGCTCGAATCCGGTCAGCCGCGCGATCCGCCGGTCCAGCTGGTAGCCGACCAGCGTGCCGTCCCTCACCAGGTCCCACGACTGCGCCTCGACGCCCTCGTCGTCGTACCCGACCGTCGCCAGGCCGTGCTCGGCCGTGCGGTCACCGGTGACGTTCATCAGCTCCGAGCCGTACCGGAGCTTGCCGAGCTGGTCGAAGGTGGCGAACGAGGTGCCCGCGTAGGCCGCCTCGTAGCCGAGCGCGCGGTCCAGCTCGGTGGCGTGCCCGATGGACTCGTGGATCGTCAGCCACAGGTTGGACGGGTCCACCACCAGGTCGTACAGCCCCGGCTCGACGCTCGGCGCCCGCATCTTCTCGGCGAGCAGTCCCGGGATCCGCTCCAGCTCGTCGTCCCAGTCCCAGCCGGTGCCCGTCAGGTACTCCCAGCCGCGGCCCACCGGCGGCGCGAGGGTGCGCATGGAGTCGAACTCACCGCTGGAGTCGTCCACCGACACGGCCGTGAACACCGGGTGCAGCCGCACCCGCTGCTGCGTGGTCGCGGTCCCGGCCGTGTCCGCGTAGAACTTGTTCTCGTGCACGGTGAGCAGTGAGGCGTCCACGTGGTCCACCCCGTCGGCCGCGAGCAGCCGCCCGCTCCACTCCGCCAGCAGCCCCGCCTTCTCCGCGTCGGGCACGGTGAACGGATCGATCTCGTACGACGAGATCCACGTCGCGTCCGCGTGCACCGGCTCGTCGGCCAGCTCCACCCGCTCCTCGGCGCCTGCCGCCCTGATCACCTGCGCGGACAGCCGCGCCATCGCCACCGCCTGCGACGCGACCTTGGCGGCCGCGTCCGGGGTCAGGTCCACCCCCGACGCGAAACCCCACGCCCCGCCGTGCACGACGCGCACCGCGTAGCCGAGGTCGGTGGTGTCGGAGGAACCGGAGGGCTTGGCGTCCCGGAACCGCCAGGAGGCACTGCGCACCCGCTCAAGGCGGAAGTCCGCGTGCTCGGCCCCGAGCGACCGCGCCCGGGCGAGCGCGGCGTCGGCGAGGCGGCGCAGGGGCAGGGCCGTGAAGGCTTCGTCAATGCTATGAGGCACCTACGTCTCTTCCTGTCGGCTTTCGGTCTTCGGCTCCGGCATCATGTCGCGTCGGCCGGTGGGGGACCACATCTTTCCCTCCGAGGTCCGGTCGTTTCTGTAGGGTCCCGACAGTGAGTCCCCCCGGCCACTGTCGGTGCCCGAATGTCCTCCGCGGTTCCCGGACCGATAGGTTTTCGGGGAAGCCGCCTGCCATCCAGGTGTTCGGGCGGGCGCACCAGACCGCTTCACTCCGCTATCGAAAGGGTGATCCGTTGAGCCGCTCGGTTCTCGTCACCGGAGGCAACCGGGGCATCGGCCTCGCCATCGCCCGCGCATTCGCCGACGCCGGCGACAAGGTCGCGATCACGTACCGCTCGGGTGAGCCGCCGGCCGGCTTCCTGGCGGTCAGGTGCGACATCACCGACCCGGAGCAGGTGGAGCAGGCCTACAAGGAGATCGAGGCCGCGCACGGCCCGGTCGAGGTGCTCGTCGCCAACGCGGGCATCACCAAGGACCAGCTCCTGATGCGCATGTCCGAGGAGGACTTCACCTCGGTCGTCGACACCAACCTCACCGGCACCTTCCGGATCGTCAAGCGCGCCAACCGCGGCATGCTGCGCGCCAAGAAGGGCCGCGTCGTGCTGATCTCCTCGGTCGTCGGGCTGCTCGGCTCCGCGGGCCAGGCGAACTACTCCGCCTCCAAGGCCGCCCTGGTCGGCTTCGCGCGCTCCCTCGCCCGTGAGCTGGGCTCGCGCAACATCACCTTCAACGTCGTCGCGCCCGGCTTCGTCGACACCGACATGACCAAGGTGCTCACCGACGAGCAGCGCGCGACCATCGTGTCGCAGGTCCCGCTCGGCCGGTACGCGCAGCCGGAGGAGATCGCCGCGACGGTGCGGTTCCTCGCCTCGGACGACGCCTCGTACATCACTGGAGCCGTCATCCCCGTTGACGGCGGACTGGGAATGGGTCACTGAACACCATGAGCGGAATTCTCGAGGGCAAGCGCGTCCTGATCACCGGTGTGCTGATGGAGTCCTCCATCGCCTTCCACACCGCGAAGCTGGCCCAGGAACAGGGCGCCGAGATCATTTTGACCGCGTTCCCGCGGCCGACGCTGACCGAGCGCATCGCCAAGAAGCTGCCGAAGCCCACCAAGGTCATCGAGCTGGACGTCACCAACGACGAGCACCTGAACCGGCTGGCCGACGTGGTCGGCGAGGAGCTCGGCGGCCTCGACGGCGTCGTGCACTCCATCGGCTTCGCGCCGCAGGACGCCCTCGGCGGCAACTTCCTCAACACGCCCTTCGAGTCCGTGGCCACGGCCATGCACGTCTCGGCGTTCTCCCTGAAGTCGCTGACCATGGCCTGCCTGCCGCTGATGCAGAACGGCGGCTCGGTCGTCGGCCTCACCTTCGACGCGCAGTTCGCCTGGCCGCAGTACGACTGGATGGGCCCGGCCAAGGCCGCGCTGGAGGCCACCAGCCGCTACATGGCCCGCGACCTGGGCAAGCAGAACATCCGCTGCAACCTCATCTCGGCGGGCCCGATCGGCTCCATGGCCGCCAAGTCCATCCCGGGCTTCGGCGAGCTGGCCGCCGTGTGGGACAGCCGTTCCCCGCTGGAGTGGGACCTGAAGGACCCGGAGCCGGCCGGGCGCGGCGTCGTCGCCCTGCTGAGCGACTGGTTCCCCAAGACGACGGGCGAGATCATCCACGTGGACGGCGGTCTGCACGCCGTCGGGGCGTGAGCACCGGCTCCACCGCCCGAACGAACGATCGAGGGCCCGCGTCCCGGAGGACGCGGGCCCTCGGCGTGTCGCCGGACCGGAACCGCACATCACCCGTTCGGCCCAGCAGGCCGGGCGGTGCGGGCCTTCAACAGGGCACTGTGGAGTACGCGTTGAGCAACACGCTCCCCCTCCCCAGCACGGCCGAGGAGGTCCCCTTGTGCGCTTTCCCCGCCTGGCCTCACTGACCGTTGCCGCAGTTTTCGCCCTGTCGCTGCCGTATGACGCGATGCCGTTCGAGGTGGTGCCGTACGAGGTGGTGCCGTACGAGGCGGTGCCGCACGCGCGCGTGTCCGTCGCCGGGGCGCCGGCGGCCGACGGGGATGCCGACGACCCGTTCGGCGCCGAGTGCCGCGTCCGCGTCGACGGCTCCGAGGTGAGTGCGTACTGTCACAACCCCTATCCCGAGCCCGACCGCGTGAGTCTGCACGTCGAATGCACCCGGTGGTGGGACCTCGACACCGACGGGGCCGCGGTGGAGGCCGGGCCCGCCCAGACCGTGCGGCTGACCGGGCGCTGCTGGAAAGAGGTCCGGACCGCCTGGGTCAGCCACCGGAGGGCCGACCGAACCGGCCCGGACGGCACATGAACGGATAGCCGGCGGCCTCCTCGGCCGCCGTAGCCGCGTCGCCCGCGCGGATCGCGTCGACCAGCCGCCCGTGGTCCATGTGCGTCTCCGGCGTCAGCTCCTCGCCGACGTCGTCGCGCAGCCAGTCCCGCAGCACCTCGCCCAGGTCCGCGTACATGGCGGTCATCACGTCGTTGTGGGAGGCGGACACCACGGCCAGGTGAAAGGTGGCGTCCGCGGCCACGAACGCCTCGGCGTCACCCGATACCCACGCCTCCTCCCGGCGCAGCAGCAGCGTGTCGAGCTGTCTGAGGTCCTTCTCGGTGCGCCGCTCGGCGGCGAGCCGCGCGGCGGCCGACTCCAGGGTGGACCGCAGCTCGGCGATGTGCCCGGGGTCGGCGTCGGCGAAGCGGCGGTGCATCACACCGGCCAGCTCGCTGGTCGCCGCGACATAGGTGCCCGAGCCCTGGCGGATGTCCAGCAGGCCGTTGTACGCGAGCGCGCGGACGGCCTCGCGGACCGTGTTGCGGGCGACCCCCAGCTGCTCGACCAGTTCCGGCTCGGTCGGAATGCGGGAGCCGACCGGCCACTCACCCGAGGTGATCTGGGCGCGCAGGGCCGCGATGACCTGCTCGGACAGCGCCGAGCGCCGGGGATGACTCAGGGGCATGGCACACCTGCGTACATGGGGAACGCCGCCTGGCAACGGCGCACTGGACGACCAATCATCCCATGATTCTATGATGGGCGTCATGGCTGGCGAGGAGACCAGGGCCGTCAGGGCCACGACCGAACGCGATCCGGCCGCCCCCGCTCTGCGAGGAGCCGGGAAGGCCGCCGCGCGGGAGCCCGGGGCGGCCGCGGGCACCCCGGCACGCGCGTGGGCGACGCGTCTTCTAGTCGTCGGCATCGTGCTGTCCGCGGTGAACCTGCGCCCCGCCATCACCAGCCTCGGCGCACTCCTCGAGGAGGTGCGCGACGGGCTCGGCATGAGCGGCAGCGTGGCGGGGCTGGTCGCCTCCGTGCCCCCGCTGTGCTTTGCCGTCTTCGGCGTGACCGCCCCCCGCCTCGCCCGCCGCTTCGGTCCGGGCGCGGTGGTCTGCGCGGGCATGGCCGCCCTCACCGCCGGCCTGCTGATCCGCCCGTTCACGGGTGGCACGGCCGGCTTCCTGGCCGCCAGTGCCCTGGCGCTCATGGGCATCGCCGTCAGCAACGTCCTCATGCCGGTCATCGTCAAGCGCTGGTTCCCCGACCGGGTCGGTTCCATGACCGGCCTGTACTCGATGGCGCTCGCCCTGGGTACCTCGGTCGCCGCGGCGGCCACCGTGCCGCTGACCGGCGCCCTCGGCGGCGGCTGGCAGTCGGGCCTCACCCTGTGGGCGGCCCTCGCGGCGGCGGCGGTACTGCCGTGGCTCCCGTTTGTACGGGACCGGGACCGCGGTGGGGCGCCGGCCGAACCGGCGTCCGCGCAGGGAGAGCGGTCACCGCGCGGGCACCCCGGCGAGGAGCCGTCCTCCGCGAGGCCCCCGCACGAGGGCCCGGGACCCGAGACGGGCCCGCACGGCCGGCGGGCACCGGGGAAGCAGGCGCGCGGGGAGGCGGCCCGGCGGGCGGAGGCGGCGCCCGCGGTGCGGATCACGCGCAGCCGTACCGCATGGGCGCTGGCGGTGTTCTTCGGGCTCCAGGCGACCGCGGCGTACATCACGATGGGCTGGATGGCCCAGATCTTCCGGGACGCCGGTGTCCCCGCGGGCACGGCCGGACTGCTGCTCGCCGTCACCATGGTGATGGGCGTGCCGCTCGCCTTCGTCATCCCCCGGCTCGCCGCCCGGCTGCCCCGACAGGGCCCGATCGTGCTCGCGCTCGGCGCGAGCGGCCTCGTCGGCTACGCCGGCCTGTACCTCGCCCCGGCCGCCGGAGCCTGGGCCTGGGCGCTGCTGCTGGGCTTGTCCAACTGCGCGTTCCCGCTCGCCCTCACCATGGTCGGGATGCGGGCCAGGACCGGCGCGGGCGTGGCCGGGCTGTCCGCCTTCGCCCAGAGCACCGGTTATCTGATCTCCATCCCCGGACCGCTCCTGGTGGGCGTGCTCTACCAGCACAGCGGTGGCTGGGGACTGCCGCTCGCGCTGATGGCCGGCCTGATGGTGCCGCAGATGATCGCCGGCGTCCTGGCGGGCCGCGACCGCACGGTGGAGGAGGAAGCCGCGGCCGGCTGAGCCGGTCCTGCCGGTCTGCGCTGCCCGGCCCTCGCTGCCGGTCGGGGCTGCCGGTCCGCCCACGGACGCGACGGCACCGGCGGCGCCACCCCCGGGCAGCCGCCGCCGGCCGGGGGTGCGAGACTTGCACCATGCCAGTGCTCGATCCGAACCCGCAGAACGGCCAGAAGAAGATGCTGCTCGTCTTCGGCGCCTTCCTGGCCATCTTCGTCGTCATCGGAGTGGTCGCGACGATCCTCGCCCCCTGACGACCCCGACCCGCGAGGGCCGCTGCCGCCGACCGCCGGTCCCGCCCATGGTGGTGCTGACCCCCCTGTCCCCTAGGGGGTCAGGCTCAGGGTCAAGTGGGTGGATCACCGGATGGGACGGGGCCACGTGGATCCGTACCTTCGAGATGTGGCCGCGAGGCGCGCCACGGACGACTCGAAGGAGCGGAGGCCCCCATGCCGGCGCACACGCACACCCGGCCGCACCCGGCCCCCCGGGGCGGCGTCGACAACCGGCTGCCGTGGTGGGCCCTGGCCCTGCCCACCCTCGCCTTCGTCGCACTGCTGACGCTGATCCTGAACCCCGCCGACGCCCCCGCGGCAGCCGGCGAGCCCGCGATCACGCACCTCCTGGAGCGTGCGCAGCAGCTCATGCCCCGCTGAGCACCCCGGAAGCGGCCGTCAACTCCCTGCGCCCCGTGGCCTGTTTCATGCGAAGCTGGGCGCATGAGCGTCGCAGAACCCCGCAGGATCGTCCTCTTCCGGCATGCGAAAGCCGACTGGCCACCAGTGACCGACCACGAGCGTCCGCTCGCCGAGCGGGGCCGCATGGACGCCGCAGTCGCCGGACGCAAGCTCGCCGACACCGGCATCTCCTTCGATCTGGCCCTGTGCTCCACCGCGACCCGCACCCGGGAGACCTGGAAACTCGCGGTGCACGAATTCGCGCAGCGACCGAAGACCGTCTACGAGGAGCGGATCTACGAGGCCTCGCCCGGCGAGCTGATCGCCCTGCTCAACGAGACGCCCGACGACGCGCAGAACATTCTGCTGATCGGCCACAACCCCGGCATCCAGGGGCTCGCCGAAGTGCTGGCCGGCTCGGCCGAGGGAGACGCCCGCGAGCGGATGGGCCGCCGGGGCTACCCGGCAGCCGCCTTCTCCCTGCTCTCCTTCACCGGCTCATGGAAGTCCCTCGAGCCGGGCGTCGCCACCCTGCTCGACTACTGGGCACCGACCGAGTGACCCGTCCCGCACCACGGGGCCCGGCACCACGGAGGTGCCGGGCCCCGCGTACGATGTGCGGCCGCCGACCGCCGCCGGGAGTCAGCTCCCGTCGCCGGTGTCCGCCGCCTCCACCTCTTCCCGGGTGACGCCCAGCAGATACAGCACGGTGTCGAGGAACGGGAAGTTCACCGCCGTGTGCGCCGCCTGGCGCACCACCGGCTTGGCGTTGAAGGCGACACCGAGACCGGCCGCGTTCAGCATGTCCAGGTCGTTGGCACCGTCGCCGATCGCCACGGTCTGCGACAGCGGTACGCCCGCCTCGGCCGCGAACCGGCGCAGCAGCCGCGCCTTGCCCGCCCGGTCGACGATCTCACCGGTGACCCGCCCGGTCAGCTTCCCGTCGACTATCTCGAGGGTGTTGGCCTGAGCGAAGTCGAGACCCAGTCGTTCCTTCAGATCGTCCGTGACCTGCGTGAAACCGCCGGAGACCACGCCGACTTGGTAGCCCAGCCGCTTCAGTGTGCGGATCAGTGTGCGGGCGCCGGGCGTCAGCCGCACCTCGCTGCGCACCTTGTCCACCACCGAGGCGTCCAGCCCCTCGAGCAGGGCCACGCGGGCGTGCAGTGACTGCTCGAAGTCCAGCTCCCCGCGCATCGCCGCCGCGGTCACCTCGGCGACCTCGTCCTCGCAGCCGGCGTGCGCGGCGAAGAGCTCGATCACCTCGTCCTGGATGAGCGTGGAATCCACGTCCATCACGACCAGGCGCTGGGCCCGCCGGTACAGCCCCGCGGCGACGACCGCCACGTCGACGCCCAGCTTCGCCGCGTCGGTCACCAGGGCCGTGCGCAGGGGCTCCGTCTCCACGCCGGACACCGCGAACTCCACCGCGGTCACCGGGTACTTGGCGAGCCGGAAGATGCGGTCGATGTTGCCGCCGGTGCGGGTGATCCGCGCGGCGATCGCCGCCGTGGCCTCCGCGGTGAGCGGGTGGCCCAGCACCGTGACCAGGGAGCGGCCGAGGCCGCGGGGCCGGTTGTCGCCGAGGCCGGAGATGATCTCCGCCTGCATCTTCATCGACTCGGCCCAGCTGTGGACGGTGGCCCGCAGATCCCCTTCCAGCCCCTGCGGGGGTTCCGTCACGAGCGCGCACAGCACCATGCGCCCACGGGTGACGACCTGCTCGATGTCGACCACGTCGACGGAGTAGGCCGCGAGGGTGTCGAAGAGGCCGGCCGTGATGCCCGGCCTGTCCCTGCCGAAGATCTTGACAAGGAGAGTGGGGACGTCGGAGGTCTGCGATGCGCTCATGGTGTTCCCACCGTATCCGGCACGCAGTGCCTTCCGCCCCCCAGGTCCGCCTGGCGGACAGCGCTCCGGGCGGCGCCGAGGTGCCCCGGAGCCCGGGGTGGTGCACCGGACACCGGGGCTGGCCGGTGCTTCAGGGCTTGCGCGGCGCCGGGGGAGGCGGCGGGGGCGGCGGCCCCTCGTCCGGCCACAGCGGCGACCGCTTCCGCTCCCGCCGCGGGGGACCCCGCCGGGGCCCGCGCGGGGGCGGTCCGACGGGCCCGATCACGGTCGGGGCACCGTAGATGTCGTCACTGCTCGCGGCGTCCTGCCCGGACGGGCTGTCTGCGGCGTGCGAGCCGTCATCGCCGCGCGGGCTGTCTTCTGCGTGGAAGCTGTCTTCGGCGTGCGGGTCCTCGCCGGTGCGCGGGACGCCGGCCGGGCGCGCACCCCCGTCGCCGGTACCCGCAGGCCGGTCGGGCGGCACGCCCTCCCGTCCCGGCCGGGCGTCTTCCGGCTCCCGCAGCCGATCGAGCCGCCGCGTGTCCTCACGCTCCCGCGGTTCACGGGGCAGGCGCAGGTAGGGATTGGTGACGGGGTTCGGCGGCCGGTAGGGAGCCGCCGGGGTGTACGGACCGGCCGGTCCCGCCGGCCCGGCCGGCCCGACCGGCCGCGCAGGCTCCGGGCCGGCCCCGGCTCCCTCCGCATCACCGACGCTTCCCGCGCGCCGGGTGCCGTCGGCAGACAGGGCGGTCTCCGGGGGCCCGCCGTCGCCCCTGTGCCCTGCCCTCTCCGCGTGCCGGGTGGCGCCGAGGTACCCGGCTCCCTCCGCCCCGCGCCCGGCGTCCGACGGGTGCCCGGTTCCCTCCGGGTGCCCGGCCCCCTCGGCGGGCCCGCGCTCCCGCGCCCCCGACCCGCCCTCCTCCCGCCGGGCCGACCCCGCGGGCGCACCCGCAGCGGTGCCCGCCGAGACGTCACCCCGTGCCAGCGGTGCCGCCCGTCGACCGGCGGCACCGCTCGCCGTTGCCAGCAGCGCACCCGCACCGCCCGCCGCCCCGCCCCACGCGGCGCCCAGCAGCAGCGCCATGCCGAGGTGCCCGTGCAGGTCGAGGCCGGCGCCGAAGGCGTCGAACCCGAGCACGGACAGCGAGGCCCCCACGGACACCCCCGTCAGCCAGACGAGCAACGGCAGCGCCAGTGCCGTCGCCGCCCCCAGCGACACCGCACACCGCCCCGCGAACCCGAGGGCTCCGGAACCCCGCACACCCCCGCGCCCCCGCGCCCCCGGCACCCCGGCCGCAGCCGCACCCACCGAGCCGCCGGAGCCAGCCGAGCCGCCGGTCCCAACAGAGCCGCCGGTAGCAACCGAGCCGCCCGAGCCGCCGGCGCCCACGGCCCCCACCGAGCCCGCCGCAGGCGTCCGCACCCCCACCAGCACCCCGGCGAGCAGCATCAGCACCGCGGCCGCCACGGCCAGCAGCCACACCCGCTCGTCCAGCTCGGCCAGCGTCCCCAGCGTGACGGTCCGGTCGGTGCCGTCCCGCAGGAGGTCGTCGACGGGGTCCGGCAGCGCACCCAGCAGCGCGCCGCTCGCCCGTCCGTCCCACGGCACGAACAGACCGAGCGGAAGGCCGAGCCACACCCCGTTCGGGGCGCCGAGCAGTGCCGCCCCCGCGATCCTCCGTGGGTGGTCGTCGCCGATCGCCGCGTACGCCGCCGCGGCGAGCCCCGCCGCCACCGCCACCAGCCCGACCGTGACGAGGGCGGACGCGGCGGGCCGTACGACGCGGTGCACGGCGTCCCAGCCGCGCGGCAGGGGAGTGCGCCGGGACGCCAGCAGCGCGACCAGCAGGACCCCGGCCGACCAGCACAGGCCACCGAGCAGCGTCGGCACCGTGTCGACGGTGAACCCGACCGCCGCCTCGGCGTCCACCAGGTCGCCGACCCGGTCCGGCAGCAGCCCCCCGATGTCGCCGAGGTCCCCGAGCCCCGGGACCTCCACCCCGCCGCCCCCGCCCGGCAGGTCGTCCAGCCCCAGCGAGCCCCCGTCGACGGTGACGACGTCGTGCCCCGCCCACACCAGCCCGCTGGCCGCGGCCACGAACAGCGCGACCACCGTCCCGGCCCGCGCGAGCAGTTCGGCCGGGGACACCACAACTCCCGCCGCGCGCAAGGACCGCAGGAAGAAGTACGCCAGCAGCAGGGCACCCACCAGGCTCACGCCCAGTGGCGCGATGTCGATGGCCGTGCTCGCCTCCGCGCCGGACAGCCCGAACACGGACACATCACCGGACGGCGTGACCGAACCACCCGCCCCGAGCGCCACCACCGCCGCCGTCATCGGACCCAGCGAGCCCGCCGCGTCCGCGTCCAGCAGCCGCAGCCCGAGCGCCGCCGTGCCCGCCATGCCGATCAACGCCCAGCTCACGGCGGCGACCGCGGACAGCACGACGTCCGCCCACGGCACGGGCGTGGCGTACCGCGCGGTTCCGGCGCTCGTGACAGCACTCATGACAGCCCCCCGGGTCCACGGCGCGTCCAGGCGGCCGTGCATGTCCCCACGCCTGGATTACCACTCTCCGGGCGGATTTCAACCCCGCCGACGACTAACGGTCGAAGCCTTGGTGCGCGGTCGTGACAAGGCCCGACTTTCGGTCAGAGCACCGAGCCTGAAATAGTTCCTCCCGATGTTCGACATCCCTAGACTCCCCGCGACGGGGGTAACTCGGGGGACAACTCAGTGGGGCATGGAGTGCCGGAACTCGTACTGGAATCAAATGGACGGACCTGGACGCTCGATCCGTCCAGGTCTTACGCCCTCGGACGCGATCCGCAGGGGGACGTCGTGCTGGACGACGCCAGGGTCTCCTGGCGTCACGCCACGATCAGCTTCAACGGCCACAGTTGGGTCATCGTGGACCACGGCAGCACCAACGGCACGTTCGTGCAGGGGCAGCGGATCCACCATCTGGAGGTCAGCTCCGACACGTCGCTGAACCTGGGCAACGCGACCGACGGGCCGCGCGTGACCCTGTCCGGCATCGGGGCCGCGGCCGCCACGCCGCACGTCCAGCCGCAGCAGCCGTACGCGGCCCAGGGCGCCAACCCGGGCTGGGCCCAGCAGACGCCGCAGCAACCGCCCGCCCAGCAGGCCCCGCAGGCCGGCTGGCAGCAGCCGCAGCATCCCGCGCCCCGGCCGCCCGTGCCGCACGTCCCGCAGCAGCACGGCCCCGGTGGCGGCGCAGGGACGCCGCCGGTCTACGGCGACCGCAGCCCCACCACGTTCCACCAGTTCTCCCTCGGCCGCGTGATGCGCATCGGCCGTGCCCTGGAGAATGACCTGGTCGTCTCCGACCTCCAGGTCTCGCGCAACCACGCCGAGTTCCACTCGATGCCCGACGGCCGCATGGAGATCCGCGACCTGGGCTCGCACAACGGCACGTACGTCAACGGCCAGCCGATTCCCAAGGGTGGCTCCCAACTGCTCGGTCCCACGGACATCGTGGGCGTCGGTCACTCGACGTTCCGGATCGTCGGCGACCGGCTCGAGGAGTTCGTCGACACCGGTGAGGTCTCCTTCTCCGCCCGCCACCTGACCGTCACGGTCGAGGGCGGGAAGCAGATCCTCAAGGACGTCTCGTTCGGCGTTCCCGAGAAGTCGCTGATCGCGGTCATCGGCCCGTCCGGCTCCGGCAAGTCCACCCTGCTCAAGGCGCTCACCGGCTACCGGCCCGCCAACCAGGGCGAGGTTCTCTACGACAACCGGAACCTCTACAAGCAGTTCGCGGAGCTGCGCCAGCGCATCGGTCTGGTCCCGCAGGACGACATCCTGCACAAGGAGCTGACCGTCAAGAAGGCCCTCACGTACGCGGCCAAGCTGCGTTTCCCGGCCGACACCACGGCCGCCGAGCGCGAGGCCCGCATCGACGAGGTGCTGCGCGAGCTGAAGCTGGACATCCACAAGGAGAAGAAGGTCACCTCCCTCTCCGGCGGCCAGCGCAAGCGTGTTTCCGTGGCCCTGGAACTGCTCACCAAGCCCTCGCTGATATTCCTGGACGAGCCGACCTCCGGTCTCGATCCGGGCATGGACCGCGACGTGATGCAGTTGCTGCGGGGCCTGGCCGACGACGGCCGCACCGTGCTGGTGGTCACCCACTCGGTGGCCGAACTCGCGCTGTGCGACAAGCTCCTGGTGATGGCCCCCGGCGGTTCCGTCGCCTACTTCGGCCCGCCCGAGGAGGCGCTGAACTTCTTCGGCTACGACACCTGGGCCGACGTCTTCTCCGCCTTCGAGAACTACCGCGACTACGACTGGGCGGGCCGCTGGAAGGGCTCGCAGCACTACCAGATGTACGCCGCGGACATCGACGCCGTCGCGCCGCAGTCCGTACAGGTCCCGCCGATGCAGGCGATGAGGCCGCCGAAGCCGCAGGGCTGGATGTCGCAGTTCGTCACCCTGGTGCGCCGCTACGTCTCGGTGATCGCCTCCGACAAGGGCTTCCTCGCCCTCATGGTGATCCTGCCCGCCGTCCTCGGAGCGGTCAGCCTGCTCATCGACGCGGACAAGGGGCTGCTGCCCAACCCGGTCAACCCGCAGACCGGCCGGGTCATCCCGAACGGCACGGCCACCACGGTCCTGCTGATACTCGCGGTCGGCGCCTGCTTCGCCGGTGCCGCGAACTCCGTCCGCGAGCTGATCAAGGAACGGGTCATCTACGAGCGGGAGCGCGCCACCGGCCTGTCCCGCTCGGCGTACCTGATGTCCAAGGTGTTCGTGCTCGGCATGATCACCGTGCTGCAGGGCCTGCTGGTCGGTGTCATCGGCTTCTCCAGCCGGGAGATCCCCGAGGAGGGCCTGATCCTCGGCGGTGCCACGCTGGTCGAGCTCTCGCTGCCGATCATGGCGCTGGGCTTCACCTCGATGATGTTCGGCCTGATCATCTCCTCGCTGGTGAAGACCGCCGAGAAGACCATGCCGCTGCTGGTGATGTTCGCGATCATCCAGGTCGTCTTCACCGGATGCCTGTTCACGCTGCAGGGCTCGATCGGCGTCAACCAGTTCTCGTTCCTGATGCCCTCGCGCTGGGCGGTCGCCGCGGCCGGCGCCACCCTGGACTTCAACCGGATCAGCCCGCCGGAGACGCCCGGTGACACCGACCCGCTGTGGGAGCACACGGTCGGGGCCTGGGTCATGGACATGGGCGCACTCGTCGTCCTCGGTGTGATCTGCGGCTTCTTCGTGGCCCGCTTCCTGCGCCGCCACGAGCCCGAGGTGATGCGCAACTAGTCACCGCCGTGACAGCCCCGAAGGGCGGTACCCCGTCAGGTGGGTGCCGCCCTTCGGCGTCTGCTGCGCGCGAGAGGTCCGCGCCGGCCTCAGTACGCGCCGGCCTCAGTAGGCGCTGTTGACGTTGTCCATGGAGCCGTAGCGGTCGGCCGCGTAGTTGCAGGCAGCGGTGATGTTCGCGACCGGGTCGTAGATGTTCCAGGACGTGCCCGGGACGTGGTACGCCTGGAAGGTCGGCGGGATCACCTGGAGCAGGCCCTTGGACGGAACGCCGTTGCGGGCGTTGATGTCCCAGTTGTTGATGGCGTTCGGGTTGCCCGAGGACTCGCGCAGGATGTTGCGGTGGATGCCCTCGTAGGAGCCCGGGATACCGTGCTTCTTCATGACGTCCAGGGACTCGCGGATCCAGCCGTCGAGGTTGTTGGCGTAGGTCTTCTTGACGACCTTGCGCGTCTGGGCCTTCCGGGCGGCGGACCTGCGTTCCTCGGCCTTCTCGATCTCCGCGCGCTGGGCGGCGCGGCTGGCGGCCTCCCTGGCGCGGCGCTCGTCGTCGGCCTTCTTCTTCGCGGCCTCGGCTGCCGCCTTCTTCTTGGCGGCGGCCTCGGCCTCGGCCTTCTTCTTCGCGGCGATCTGCTCGGCCTTCAGGCTGGCACTGGCGAGCTGATCGGTGACGCTGGCGCGCACGTCCTTGATCTGCTCGGAGCTGTACGCCACCTTCGCCTGGGGGGCCGCCTCGCTCGTGACGGTCGTCGACGCGTCGCTCGGCACCGCCGACAGACCGATGGCGGCGGCACCGAGGGCGGCGACACCGGCGGCGGCGATCTTGTGGTGGCGGGTCAGGACACGACGGTGACCACGGGTGAGGAAGTTCGACATGCGGAGTGGACCTCTTCGAATAGCGCGGAGGTCGCTCGGTGTCCGGTGCGGACAACGGGTGCTTCCGGCACAAACGCCGCGGGCGGAACCCGCGGCGCTGAGCGACGCCAGCCATTCTTAGCGGCCGCAAAATTGCCAGGCAAAAGTGTGACGTACGATGCCGGGTAGTGGATCGGGGCGGGGGTAATCGGGACATAGTGGACCGTATGTGCCGCTCACGAGGACGGTCCTCATCTCCTACTGACGTTCGTACGTGACCTGCGCCCTATGCGCGGGCTCACACGGCCCGCACGCGGCTCTCACCTGCGGTTGCTGGAGCAATGCTCTCTGTGAGCAGCCTCCCGCGGCAGGACGAGATGCAGGTCGCCGAATTCGTGCCACAGATAGCGCCCGCGCAGCGCCTCCCGGTAACCGCGATCGACCGTCTCGCGCCCCGCCACCGCGTCCAGCATCAGCAGGTGGGAGGCCTCCGGCTCGTGCAGCCCGGTCAGCAGCCCGTCCACCACCCGCACCCCGCGGTCCGGCGTCACCACCAGATCGGTCCAACCCGCACGGCCGTGCACCACCCCGTCCGGGCCGGCCGCCGACTCCACCGCGCGCACGGCCGTCGTCCCGACCGCGATCACCCTGCCCCGCGCCGCCCGCACCGCGTTCACCGCCCGCGCCGAGGTCTCCGGCACCGCGAAGCGCTCCGGGAACGGCGGTTCGTGCGCCTCCACCGACGCCACCCCGGTGTGCAGCACCACCGGTGCGAACTGCACGCCCCGGCTCACCAGCTCGGCCACCATCCGCGCGGTGAACGGCCGGCCCGCGCTCGGCATCTCCGCGCTTCCCGAGCCGTCCGGCGACGGCAGCGCGAACACCGTCTGGTAAACCGACAGCGGCTGGTCCCGCTCCGTGTACGCGTACCGGATGGGCCGCCCGTGGTCCCGCAGCACCCCGAGCACCGCGGCCCCCGACACGCCTGCCCACCACAGCCGCTCCCCATGCGTGCTCAGCGGCTCCTCCAGGACCAGGCGCAGCCCTCCGGGCAACGACACCCGCGTACCGGCGGGCCCACCCGCGCGCGGGCGCGTGGTGCCCCGCCCGTCCGGCTCGCGCAGCTCCACCGCCCAACGGCCGTCGTCGCCACGCGTGGAGAAGTGCACCACCACGCGCGCGGGCCCGATCCGCCCGTCCACCGCCGCCGCCAGCGTG
Source organism: Streptomyces sp. NPDC005931 (assembly GCF_042871235.1). NCBI lineage: Bacteria > Bacillati > Actinomycetota > Actinomycetes > Kitasatosporales > Streptomycetaceae > Streptomyces > Streptomyces sp. NPDC005931. Next base: position 10,313 of record NZ_JBIAIG010000019.1, on the reverse strand, counting down.
GGCGAGGTGTTCACCACCAGCAGGTCCCCGGCCCGCAGCAGGCGTGGCAGGTCCCGGAAGGCGTGGTGCGACACCTCGGTGCCCCGGGACACCAGCAGCCGCACCGAGTCCCGCTCCAGACCCGGTCCGCGCCGCTCGACCGGCACCCGGGCCGACAGCTCCTCGGGCACCTCGCTCCAGCCCCGTCCGGCCCCGCGCGGGGTGAGCGGGACGCCCGTGGACAGCGTCATCGGCGCTCCTCCAGCAGCGCCGGGGCGCCGTAGCGGCCGCTCGGCGGCCGCTCGTCCAGCAGCCGCAGGAACCCCGGCACCACCCCGGCCGGCTTCGGCAACGGACCCGCGGCATCCGGTACGGCCGCCGCGTACAGGTCCGTGTCCATGTCCCCCGGGTCGACCGCCCACACCCGCAGTCCCGGCTCCTCCACCGCGAGCACCGCCGTCAGCTGGTCCAGCGCCGCCTTGGAGGCCCCGTACCCGCCCCAGGTCGCGTAGGCCTCGACGGCGGCGTCCGAGCTGAGCGCGATCACCGCTCCCGCCCTGGCGGCGCGCAGCAACGGAAGCGCCTCCTGCACCAGCCCCAGCGCGGCCACCAGATTCACCTCCAGCGCCCGCCGCAGCCCGTCCAGCGGCAGCTCCTCCAGCCGCACCAGCGGCTCGGCACCCAGCGCGCTCGCGTTGTGCACCAGCAGATCGACACCGCCCAGGCGCCACGCCGCCGCCACCAGCTCCGCGCGGTGCGCGGCGTCCGCCACGTCGCCGGGCAGGGCCGTCACGCGCGTGCCGTGCGCCGACACCAGGCCGGCCGCCTCCGCCAGCGGTACCGGGCTTCTCGCGTCGAGCACCAGGTCCCAGCCCCGCGTGGCCAGCGCCTCGGCCAGCGCCAGCCCCAGCCCCTTAGAGGCCCCCGTGATGATCGCAACCGGCATGACATCCGCCCTCTCGTCCTCGACTCCACCCGATCGGCGTGCCCTCAACCTAGGAACCGGCCCGCCCCGGCCGCCTCGGGCCACGGACGCAGTGCCCGGGTCCCTTCGCCCTACGTCCCCGTCCCCGGGCCGCTGGTCCTAGGACCGGGGACCCGGACCACGGCCGTCACAGGTCCGATCCGCGCCGCCACGGCCCGCCGGTACGGTGAGGTCATGAGTCACGGCCCCCGGTCCGGCCTCGCCGCGGTGAGCTCCGCGCTGCTGGCCATGAGCAGGCACCTCGAGGTGCGCGACGTCCTCAAGACGATCGTCGCCTCGGCCCGCGAACTGCTCGAGGCGCAGTACGCGGCGCTCGGCGTCCCCGACGACCACGGCGGCTTCGCCCAGTTCGTGGTCGACGGTGTCAGCGACGAGCAGTGGAAGGCCATCGGCCCGCTTCCGCGCCAGCACGGCATCCTCGCCGCGATGCTCAGCGAGGCCCGCCCGCAGCGCCTGGCCGACGTGCGCCGCGACCCCCGCTTCGAGGGCTGGCCCAGCGCCCACCCCGACCTGGTCGACTTCCTGGGCCTGCCCATCCGCGACGGCGACGAGGTCATCGGCGCGCTGTTCCTGGCCAACAAGTCCTGTCCGAAGCCCACGGGCACCTGCGGCTTCACCGAGGACGACGAGGAACTGCTCGGCATCCTCGCCCAGCACGCGGCGATCGCCCTCACCAACGCGCGGCTCTACGAGCGCAGCCGCGAGCTCACCATCGCCGAGGAGCGCTCCCGCCTCGCCCACGAACTGCACGACGCCGTCAGCCAGAAGCTCTTCTCCCTGCGCCTCACCGCCCAGGCCGCCGCCCGCCTCGTCGACCGTGACCCCTCCCGGGCGAAGGGCGAACTCCAGCAGGTGGCCGCGCTGGCCGCCGAGGCCGCCGACGAACTGCGCGCCGCCGTCGTCGAGTTGCGCCCCGCCGCCCTCGACGAGGACGGTCTCGTCGCCACCCTGCGCACCCAGGTCCAGGTCCTCGACCGGGCCCACACCGCCCGCGTGACCTTCACCGGCCACGGGGTACGCGCACTGCCCGCCGCCCAGGAGGAGGCCGTGCTGCGGGTCGCCCAGGAGGCCCTGCACAACGCCCTGCGGCACTCCGGCGCCGATCATGTCGACGTCACCCTGGAGCGCCGCGGCAACGGAGCCGTCCTGCGCGTCACCGACGACGGCGGCGGCTTCGACCCGCAGGTCGTCCGCCGCGCGGGACGCCACCTCGGCCTGGTCTCCATGCGGGACCGGGCGAGCGGAGCCGGCGGCAGCCTGACGGTGGAATCGGCGCCCGGCAAGGGCACCACGATCGAGATGGAGGTCCCCGGTGGCTGACGCGATCAGGGTGCTGCTGGTCGACGACCACCAGGTGGTCCGACGCGGCCTGCGCACCTTCCTCGAGGTGCAGGACGACATCGAGGTCGTCGGTGAGGCCGCGGACGGCGCCGAAGGAGTCGCCCTGGCCGGCGAGCTGCACCCCGACGTCATCCTCATGGACGTCAAGATGCCGGGCACGGACGGTGTCGACGCGCTGCGCAGGCTCCGCGAACTCGACCACCCCGCGCGCGTGCTGATCGTCACCAGCTTCACCGAGCAGCGCACGGTCGTCCCTGCCCTGCGCGCGGGCGCCGCCGGGTACGTCTACAAGGACATCGACCCCGACGCGCTCGCCGGAGCCATCCGTTCCGTGCACGCCGGCCACGTCCTGCTCCAGGCGGAGGTCGCCGGCGCCCTGCTGTCCCAGGAGGAGACCGCCCCGGGCCCCGGACGGGCGGGTTCCCTCACGGAACGGGAGCGCGAGGTGCTCGGGCTGATCGCGGACGGCCGCTCCAACCGGGAGATCGCCCGCGCGCTGGTGCTGTCCGAGAAGACCGTGAAGACCCACGTGTCGAACATGCTGATGAAGCTCGACCTCGCGGACCGCACCCAGGCCGCCCTGTGGGCCGTCCGCCACGGCGTGAGCGGCTGACGGGCGACGTCCGCCACGGCGTGAGCGGCTGACGGGCGACGTCCGCCACGGCGTGAGCGGCTGACGCGCGACGCCCCGCGACACCGGGGAGGCGGGAACCCCGCGACACGGCGGAGACGGAGGCCCGCGACCCGGGCGGAAGCGAGGACCGGCGACGCCCCGGCCGCACGGAAGGTTCCCGTCCGATACGAGATTCATACCGTCGTGGGAATGTCCCCCGGATGGCGCATCCTCCGGTGGGCCCGGCCGTTCTCCAGTGCGTGCTGCGGCGCCTGCCGCGGCCGTCACCAGGAGGGGTTGGAAAGTGAAGAACCTGAAGAAGGCAGCTGCCGTGACCATGGTGGCCGGCGGCCTGCTCGCCGCCGGCGCGGGCATGGCCTCCGCCACCGACGGCGCCCACGCGAACGGCACGGCCGCGGGCTCCCCGGGCATCCTGTCGGGCAACGTCGTCCAGGCCCCGATCGACGTCCCCGTCAACGTCTCCGGCAACAGCGTCAACGTCATCGGCGTACTGAACCCGGCGTTCGGCAACGTGGCCTCCAACGGCTGACCCTGTCACCGGACCGGTGGTGAAGCCCCCCGGCCCTCCGGCCCCACCCGGAAGGCCGGGCGGCGCCCCGCCCGCACGCCGGTCACCGCGGACCGGGACTCACCGCATCCCCCGCTCCCGCTCCTCCACCACGGCGTTGTACGCCGCCACCTGCGCCCGTCGGGCCGTCCGCTCCACCGGCCGCAGCGCATGCGTCCGCGCCGCCATCTCCGACGCGCTGACCGCCGCCCCGTGCCCCCGCTCACCCGCCAGCGAGACCAACGCCCCCACCCGCTGCGCCAGCTCCAGCACCCGGACCGCCCGCGGCGGATACCCCGGCGCCAGCACCTCGCGCCCCCGCTCGGCCCGCGCCCGGTACGCGTCGATCGCCGCCTCGGCCACCGGCCCCGACCCGGCCACGTCCAGCCGCGTCAGCACCTCGGTCGCCTCCCTGAGCGCCTCCGCCAGCTCCCGCTCGGCCTCACCGAGCGACGGCACATCGGCGGGCGGCGCCTCCCGCACCGCCAGGCAGTGCCACACCACCTCCGCGTGCACATCGCCCTCCGGACCGGCCTCGTACACCTCCGGCACCAGCCCGAACGCGGCCCCCTGGCACACCACCGCCTCCTCGGCCTCCAGCGCCCGCGCGTTGAACTCCGGCGGCCCGCTCAGCCCCAGGGGGTGCCCCGGTGCCGGCAGCGCGACCCGCAGCCCGCTCACCCCGAGCGCCCGCAGCCGCCCCAGCGCCAGCGTGAGTCCCACGGGCGCGGACTCTCCTGGCAACCCCTCCACCCGGTGCACCACGTCCTCACCGACGACGGCCGACACGGCGTCATCGGGAGAGACAAGTCCGGCAAGCAGGGCATTGCCCCACGCGGCGAGGCGTCCAGAGCGCGGTTCCGAAAGCATGCCCCCCAGCCTAAGGACCGGACCGATGGAATGTCCGTGCCGACCGGTGGCGTAGATTTCATGAGGGGCTGCGCCCACCGGCGCGGCGGACCGAGCCACAGGCGAACGCGACAGCCGAGACCGGCCACACTGCAAGGGGAGACAACGCGCTCATGAGCGATGTTCTGGAGCTTCAGGACGTATCCGTGGTCCGCGAGGGCCGGGCTCTGGTGGACCAGGTCTCCTGGTCGGTCAAGGAGGGTGAGCGGTGGGTCATCCTCGGCCCCAACGGCGCCGGCAAGACCACCCTTCTGAACGTCGCCTCCAGCTACCTCTACCCCACCAAGGGCACCGCCACCATCCTCGGAGAGACCCTCGGCAGCCCCGGAACCGACGTCTTCGAACTGCGCCCCCGCATCGGCATGGCCGGCATCGCCATGGCCGACAAGCTCCCCAAGGCCCAGACGGTCCTCCAGACCGTCCTCACCGCCGCCTACGGCATGACCGCCGGCTGGCAGGAGGAGTACGAGGACGTCGACGAGCAGCGCGCCCGCGCCTTCCTCGACCGCCTCGGCATGTCCGAGTACCTGGAGCGCAGGTTCGGCACGCTCTCCGAGGGCGAGCGCAAGCGCACCCTCATCGCCCGCGCCCTGATGGCCGACCCCGAGCTGCTGCTCCTCGACGAGCCCGCCGCCGGCCTCGACCTCGGCGGCCGTGAGGACCTCGTACGCCGCCTCGGCCGCCTGGCCCGCGACCCGATCGCCCCCTCCATGATCATGGTCACCCACCACGTCGAGGAGATCGCCCCCGGCTTCACCCACGTCCTGATGATCCGTCAGGGCAAGGTCCTCGCCGCCGGCCCGCTGGAACTCGAACTCACCTCCCGCAACCTCTCCCTGTGCTTCGGCCTGCCGCTCGTCGTCGAGCAGGTCGGCGACCGCTGGACCGCCCAGGGCCTGCCGCTGTCCTGACCGCCTCCCACGTCCAAAGCCCGGTCCGGTCAAGCCCCTTCAAACTGATCGGCGCCCTGTCCGCGACGGGGTGCGCGGTCCTACCATGACCACGTGGACATCGACGCATGGCTGTGGTGGCTGATCGGCGCGGCGGCACTCGGCATCGGGCTGGTGATCACCGCCATGCCCGAACTCGGCATGCTCGCGGTGGGCGCCGTCGCGGCGGCAGTGGTCTCCGGGATCTTCGGCGGCGGCGCCGTCGCCCAGGTCGCGGTCTTCGCCGTCGTCTCGACCGCCCTGATCGCCGTCGTACGCCCCATCGCGAACAGACACCGCGCACAGCGGCCCCAACTCGCCAGCGGGGTGGACGCCCTGAAGGGGAAACAGGCCGTCGTACTGGAACGCGTCGACGGCTCCGGCGGCCGGATCAAGCTCGCCGGCGAGGTCTGGTCGGCCCGCGCACTCGACACCGACCGCGCCTATGAAGTGGGCCAGGAAGTGGACGTCGTGGACATCGAGGGAGCCACGGCGATCGTCATGTGACCTCGCACGACGCAACTGAGCCGAACGACTCACGAGTTGCACGACGGTCTGACAGACTCGTCCAGCAAGATCTTCAACGGACACGAGATCCGCCGAAGGCGCCGAGGCGAAGAAGGGTACGGGGAACCGACGATGGAACCGGTCATCATCGTCCTGATCATCCTGGTGGTGTTGGTCTTCATCGCCCTGATCAAGACGATCCAAGTCATCCCACAGGCCAGCGCCGCCATCGTCGAGCGCTTCGGCCGCTACACGCGGACACTCAACGCGGGCCTCAACATCGTCGTCCCGTTCATCGACACCATCCGCAACCGCATCGACCTGCGGGAGCAGGTCGTGCCGTTCCCGCCGCAGCCGGTCATCACCCAGGACAACCTGGTCGTCAACATCGACACCGTCATCTACTACCAGGTGACCGACGCGCGAGCCGCGACCTACGAGGTCGCCAGCTACATCCAGGCGATCGAGCAGCTCACTGTCACCACGCTCCGCAACATCATCGGCGGCATGGACCTGGAGCGCACCCTGACCTCCCGCGAGGAGATCAACGCGGCCCTGCGCGGCGTCCTCGACGAGGCCACCGGCAAGTGGGGCATCCGCGTCAACCGCGTCGAGCTCAAGGCGATCGAGCCGCCCACCTCCATCCAGGACTCGATGGAGAAGCAGATGCGCGCCGACCGCGACAAGCGCGCCGCCATTCTCCAGGCCGAGGGTGTCCGGCAGTCCGAGATCCTGCGCGCCGAAGGCGAGAAGCAGTCCCAGATCCTGCGCGCCGAGGGTGAGGCCAAGGCCGCCGCCCTGCGTGCCGAGGGCGAGGCCCAGGCCGTCCGCACGGTCTTCGAGGCCATCCACGCCGGCGACCCGGACCAGAAGCTGCTCTCCTACCAGTACCTCCAGATGCTCCCGAAGATCGCCGAGGGCGACGCCAACAAGCTCTGGATCGTCCCCAGCGAGATCGGCGACGCCCTCAAGGGCCTGTCCGGCGCCATGGGCAACTTCGGCGGCCTGGGCGGCGCCTCGGGAGGCAACGGCAACTCCGGAGCCGGCAGCGTCCCCGCGCAGGAACGACGCGAGAAGCCGAGCATCGACTGACACGGCTGAAGAACGACGCTCCCCGCACCCCCTCGCAGGGGTGCGGGGAACCGCACGACACGCCACACGCCGCCGGCGGGCGCCACGCGAGCGAACCGAGCGCACGCACCTGCGCGGCGAAGCCTACGCGGCGTTCGACGCCAGCCACTCCGGCAGCGCCTCGAAGTCGTCCTGCCCCAGGGCCAGCAGCATCGCGTCCGCCGGAGTCGGCTCGAACGGCTGCCGCAGCAGCGGCATCCCCGCCTCCTGAGGAGTCCGGTTCGCCTTGCGGTGATTGTCCTCCGCGCACGAGGCCACCGTGTTCAGCCAGGTGTCCTGACCACCCCGCGACCGCGGCACCACGTGGTCCACGGTCGTCGCCCGCCTCCCGCAGTACGCGCACCTGTGCCGGTCCCGTACCAGGACACCCCGCCTCGACCACGGAGCTTGTCTTCGGAACGGCACCCTCACGTACTGGCAGAGCCGGATCACCCGGGGCGCCGGTATGTCGACCGCGGCTCCCCGCATCCTCAGCTCGGGGTGGGCCTGCTCGACGACGGCCTTGTCCTGGAGCACCAGAACGACGGCTCGGTTCAAGGTCACCGTCGACAGCGGCTCGAAGCTCGCGTTCAGCACCAGCGTGTCCCGCATACCAGCCCACCTCCCGTGTGCACCGGCCCACCCCCTCGGCGGGCTGGGATCAACTCTGGCCGGGCACGCCGGGATGGACAACGCAATATCTGCTGCTCCCGCGGGAGGTGACCCCCGCGACCCCCGGCAACAAAAAAATGCCCGCCCCTGATCACTTCCAAGACCAGGGGCGGGCAAACGTTCCGTGAACGCTCGGATCGCGCGGCGGCGCGCTCAGTCTTCGGCGGGCACCTCGTACTCACCGATCAGCTGGGCCCGCGCGAGCGTGTGGAACCGCAGGTTGAAGCCCACCACCGCGGGGGACGCGTCCGAGTCGGGCCCGAGCTTCTCCTGGTCCACGGCGTACACCGTGAACACGTACCGGTGCGGCCCGTCCCCGGGCGGCGGCGCGGCACCGCCGAAGTCCTTGGTGCCGTAGTCGTTGCGCGCCTGGACCGCGCCCTCGGGCAGCCCCTCGAACACGCCGCTGCCCGCACCCGCCGCCAGCTCCGTCACCGAGGCGGGGATGTCGAACACCACCCAGTGCCAGAACCCGCTGCCCGTCGGCGCGTCCGGGTCGAAGCACGTCACGGCGAAGCTCTTGGTCTCGGGCGGGAAGCCCTCCCACCGCAACTGCGGCGAGGTGTTGCCGGCCGCGTGGACCTGAGCGTCCTTGAGCGTCGCACTCTCCTCGACGTCCTCGCTCGTCACCGTGAACGACGGCACGGGCGGATGGAAGTCGTGGGGGAGCGGCCGCCGCTTGAGCTCGGTCACCTCGGTACCTCCTGATCGTCTGCGTTCAGTGGGCACCGAGCCTAGAACCAGTTGCGCCTGCTGCCGACCTCCGACAGCCACTGGTTGAGGTACGCCGGCCAGTCCGTGCCCTGGTAGTCGTTCAGCCCGACCGTGAAGGACCGGAAGGTGTCGCTGCCCTCGCTGAACAGACCCGGCTTCTTGTCCATCTCCAGCACGACGTCCATCGCCTGCTCGTCGGCCACGAAGCTCAGCTCCACCTGGTGCAGCCCGCGGTACTGCTGCGGCGGCAGGAACTCGATCTCCTGGTAGAACGGCAGCTTCTGCCGCGTGCCACGGATGTGGCCGCGCTCCATGTCGGCGTTCTTGAACCGGAAGCCCAGCTGGATGAAGGCGTCCAGGATCGCCTTCTGCGCCGGCAGCGGGTGCACGTTGATCGCGTCCAGGTCACCGGAGTCCACGGCCCGCGCGATCTCCAGCTCGGTCGTCACACCGATGTTCATCCCGCGCAGCGCCTGGCCGTCGATCATCGTGATCGGCGTCTCCCACGGGATCTCCAGCCCGAACTGCACCGCGTGCACCGCGCCTGCCTGAAGCTCGAACGCACCGCCCAGCCGCGACCTGGTGAACTCGATGTCCTGCTTGTACTCCTGGTCGCCGCTCTCCACCTCGACCTTGGCCTGAAGCCCCACCGACAGACCCTCGATCTGCTGGTTCACGGACCCGCCCTGGATCCGCACCTCACCCTGGACGACACCGCCCGGGACGACGTTGACCTCGTTCAGCACGGTCTCGACCGAAGCCCCACCGGCCCCCAGACTCGCGAGCAGCTTCTTGAACGCCATGTCTCTCCCCTTCGTCGTCCCGTATCGCTCATCGCTTCGTAGCGACGTCGTACGTCGTACGGACCCTTGATCCCTATCAACGCGATCCGGCCGTGGCCGGTTCCTGTCCTCACCCTGGCGAGGGGAGAGCCGGGTGACCACCCCGTGGCACCGGCTGTCTCCAGTACCCTCGGACGGCATGATCGCGACCCCCGACCGTACGCCCCTGCCCAGAAAGTTCTTCGACCGCCCCGTCCTCGAGGTCGCCCCCGACCTCCTCGGGCGGATCCTGGTACGCAGCACCCCGGACGGTCCGATCGCCCTCCGCCTGACCGAGGTCGAGGCCTACGACGGCCCGAACGACCCCGGATCCCACGCCTACCGCGGCCCCACCGCCCGCAACGGCGTGATGTTCGGCCCGCCCGGCCACGTCTACGTCTACTTCACCTACGGCATGTGGTTCTGCATGAACCTGGTGTGCGGGCCCGAGGGCCGGGCGAGCGCCGTCCTGCTGCGCGCCGGTGAGATCGTCGAGGGCGCCGAGCTCGCCCGCACCCGTCGACTCTCGGCCCGCAGCGACAAGGAACTGGCCAAAGGCCCGGCCCGCCTCGCCACGGCCCTGGGCGTCGACCGTTCCCTGGACGGCACGGACGCCTGCGCCACCGGTGACACCCCGCTGCGCATCCTCGCGGGCACCCCTGTGCCCTCCGACCAGGTACGCAACGGCCCGCGCACCGGTGTGGCCGGCGAGGGAGGCAACGGGGACGTCCACCCGTGGCGCTTCTGGGTCGCCGACCACGCGACCGTCAGTCCGTATCGGGCCCATGTGCCCCGGCGCCGACGAAGTTGACTCGACCTTGGAAGGTGCGTAATGTAGCCCGAGCCGCTGAACCGGGTACTGCGATCGTCAGCAGCCGGAGCGGCCAACCCACTACCTACTAGAGCCCTTCAGCGGGTCGGTTTCCGGCGTGTCTGCATGCCTGAATTCGAATCCGCGGAGCCCGATTATGAATCGGGCGGAGGAATCGGCTAGCGTAGTGAATGTCGAAAGGCCGACGAGCGAAAGCCGGTGGCCGTTCGGCGCATCCCGCCGACGGGGAATCGGAGCCAAAAGGATCTGATAGAGTCGGAAACGCAAGACCGAAGGGAAGCGCCCGGAGGAAAGCCCGAGAGGGTGAGTACGAAGGAAGCGTCCGTTCCTTGA
>NZ_JBIAIG010000018.1:0-123472 GCF_042871235.1 Streptomyces sp. NPDC005931 | reverse complement strand
CAGCACGGGGAGACAGGCCTGAATCTCGAACTCCAATGTAGTGTTCCCTCCGTCCGGATCCGTCGACCAGTCCATCGCTGCGGACTGATCCCCCGAGACGGTTCCGTCGAGAAACTCGCACCAGTGCGAGTACGAGCTTTGCAGGACGAGGTCGCCCGGGACCTCCAGGTCCAGAACGAGCACTCCGGATTGCAACTCCGCGTCGCTGAGCAGCATCCGAGCGGTCGCCAGCACCCGCTCCTCCCCGCTGTCGGCACCTACCCACGCCCAGACCGGCGGCCTGCCCTCACAGTCGATCCCGCCCCGCCGCATCTCGTCCGTCATCACCTCATCGTCGGCCTCGTCCACCGCTGTCGCCGTAGCCGCAGCAGCACTGCCTCGTCCAGGTAACCGACCCTCCCCGTTCAGCCCTTCAGGACGTTTGTCTTGACCACTCATCATGCGCAGGCTGACCGGAAGTAGCACCGCAACCGAGCAGGACGACGTCGCCTCCCGCTCCTGCCCTTGGCCCGGTGCGCTCGCGCTGTGCCGCGGTCGGCGGCGGGATCCGGGGTGGCGACGCAACGCCGCCCCCGCTCCTGACCACCAGCTGGTGCCCGGCCCCCACGGTCGGGCACCAGCGAGCGTCATGCCGTGTGCACGGAGCTGGGTCAGCACCACCGCTGCTCCGCAGCCGTCCCTCCAGGGCTGCCAGGACGCGGTCGGATCGGGTCAGGCGTGCCTGTCCTGCCGGTACCCCGGTCGCATCGGTGCGACTGTCGAAGCCGTCGTCGTTCTCGAAGACAGGTGGAGAGACCTGTCGTTGCCGCCGGCCGCAACGATCGGCGGCAATGAAGCGGTTCCCGGTCATGGTCGCCTACGCGGTCCTCGGTGCTGCGGCCGTCGGACGGGAGCCAGCAGCCGGCCATCGCACGCCCGATGGTGAGTGCACCGGCGGCCGACATCTCTTCCTGTGGAGGGAAGGGACCGGATGGTGTTCCGCGGCAGATCGTTCACCCGGGCCACGGACGGACGTGTGCGCTGGCTGCGCCGATCGCCGCCCTCGCCGCCCGTTCGACCAGCGAAACGCCGCCCTCCATTGACGCATTGCCGTCGCTCAGCACCGAGACCAGATACCGACGCCCATGCACCGTGACCTGGCCGACGCTGTTGACGACCCACAAGCCGGTTGTGGTCCGCCGCACCCAGCCGTTCTTCAGCGCCCATTGGGAGCCGACTGCGGACACCCCCCAGTCCTGATCCTCCTCGATCCCGCTCATGAGGTCCTGGATGTAGCCACGGGACGCCTCGTTCAGCCCTTCGTACGAGCGGCGGCCAGGAGCCCCCGGCCCTGGGGCGAAGATTGCGCGCAACAGCTTGACCTGGTCCGTCGCTGTGGTCTGGCTGAGGCCCCACCTCATACCTGGACCACCGTAGGTCGAGGAAAGCCCCAGCCGTTCGTTTGCCGTGTCGAGGCCTTCCGCCTTGCCGATCGCCCGCCACAGGATGTGCGCCGCGTGGTTGTCGCTCGCCTGAATCATCGACTCGGCATATCGGTGCTCCGCAGCTGTGAGTCGGCGATCCTCGTCCTGGATCTGAAGCAGGAACGCCGCGAGGATGCCCACCTTGATGATGCTCGCCGTGTCGAACGTCGCGTCCCGCCCGTATGAGGCGATCTCCTGGTCGGAGTTGTCCAGGCCGAGCACCGCGACCGCCACCCGGGCGTTCCCGCGTGACACGACCGGTCCGAGCGCCCGCGCGAGAGTCCTGCCCAGGCTCGCGCGCGGGGGATACGCCGGCCCGGGGGCCGGCGCGCCTGCCAGCGCCAGGGGCGCCTGCGCCTGGTGGGGCGTGCCGGTGGTGGCACAGGCTGTCAGCGACGCCACGACCGCGGCGCTGACGCATGCGGCGCAGAGCCTCGGCGAGTACGCGCGGAGGCCGCGCGTCGTACGCGTCCGTCTCTGTCCGTCGGGCATGGCAGGCAACCTTCTCTTATTCCTTCTGGACCGATGGTGAGGTAGCCAGAAAATATGACAAGCCGGATGTAATGACGGTGATTGACCAGGGCAGGCGTGTCGCTCCCCAACGGGTCCTCGTCGGAATGATCCCGGGGTCTCCCGGGCCGTTGAGGCGTACATGTGGCTGTGGACGGACGGCGAACCCTTGGAAGGGTCCGTTCGGGTCGTCAGTGTGCCGATCACCTCAGGGTGTCGTGAACAAGGCCACCAGGTCCGCATCGCGCAGGTCGGGCAGCACCAGGTCGGCGGCCCCGTGGGGGAGGCCGCGGGTCAGCGGCGTCGGAACGGCAACCACGGTCATGCCTGCGGCCCGCGCCGCCGCGATGCCGGTGAGGGAGTCCTCAACGGCCAGACACCGCGCGGGCGCCCGGCCGAGGGCGGATGCGGCCTGCAGGTACGCGTCCGGCGCCGGCTTGCGGCGTACCACATCGTCGCCGGTCACCACCGCGCCGAAGTGATGGGCGATCCCGAAGTGCCGCAGCCAGCGATGCACCCACGCACCGTGGGACGACGAGGCCAGGGCCAGGCGCAGGCCCGCGTCCGCCGCCCGCTCCAGGACGCGGGGGACGCCGGGCAGCAGGCGAACATGGGCCGGGGTCATGAAGACCTCCCACAGTTCCTCGAGGCGCTGCCGCAGCCGCTCGTCGGTGAGGCCGGGACCGAGGGACGCCGCGGGGGTGCGGGCAGCCGCGGCGACGTCGTGGCGCAGCAGCTCGAAGAGCCGCGGATAGCCCTCGGGCCGTCCGCACACCTCGCGGGCCCACACGTCGCGGGGGAGGCATGCCCCGCGCTCCTCGAAGAGGGCCGTGCAGGCGAGGAAGTCCGGGTGGACGGAGTCGATCAGCGTGCCGTCGAGGTCGAACACGACCGCCTCGAAGCGGAGCCGGGAGCGAGCGGTCACGGCAGCTCCCTGACGATTCGCGCTGGGTTGCCGACCGCGAGCACCCCGGAGGGCAGACTCCTGGTGACGACGCTGCCCGCCCCGACGACGGTGTCGGCGCCGATCGTCACGCCCGGCAGGACGGTCACCCCGCCGCCGAGCCACACCCGGTCGCCCAGGGTGACGGGCCGGGCGCTCTCCCACATGTCGCTGCGCAGACGCGGGTCGTGGGGGTGGTTGGCGGTGAGGAGCTGGCAGCGGGGACCCAGCAGGACGTCCTCACCGAGGACGATGGGCGCACAGTCCAGCAGCACCGCGTCGAAATTGATTTTCGTGCGCGCGCCCAGTTCGATGAAGAAGCCGAACTCGCACAGGAAACGCGGCATCACCCAGCCACCGGGCTCGACGCGGGCGACGAGTTCGCGCAGGACCACCTGGCGGGCCGCGAAGTCGCCGAGCGCGGTGGCATTGAACCGGTCGAGCAGCGCCATGCACCGAGTGCGGTGCGGGAGCAGCGCCGGGTCGGTCGCGTCGTACAACTCTCCCGAAGCCAGCCGCCTCTTGACGGCGTCGAGGTCCTCGTCGAGGCCGGTGCCGGGCGTGCCGGCATCGCGGGGTGCGGTCGGTCGCACGGTGGGAGGTGTTCCTTTCCGGGGGTCAACGGCGGCGGAGCCGGATCGTGACGGGGCGGTGGTCGGACGCCGGTGGCCGGCCGTCGCCGAGCGGCTCGGGCCGCGGATCCAGCGCCCGGTAGGCCACGAGGTCGCCGACGAGGGAAGGGGACAGCAAGAGCAGGTCGATGCGGCGTTCCGCTTCCCCGGGCAGGAACTGCCCGTACGTCGGCGTCCGGTCGCCGAGGTGCGCCGCCGCGTCCACCAGCAGCGGGTCCGAGGGGTCGCCCAGCAGGCTCCGCAGCGGCGTACGGTCGGCCCGTCCGTCGGCGTCCAGGTGGTCGTCCCGCCGGTGGCGCGGTACGCGGCTCCAGTCGGGCTCGCGGTCGCCGGGGGGCACGCAGTTGGCGTCCACCCCGACGACGAGCGGCGGCAGGGCGGGATCGGCGTGGTGACGGAGGTGGTCCGCCTCGATGCGACGGCCCGTGGGGCTGTACGGGTCGAGGTGGGCGACGAGGAAGCGCACCGGCGTGGTCCAGCCGGGCAGGCCGAGCGTGGCCAGGCCGTGCCCGTGCCAGTGGGCCGGCTCGTGCGGAAGCCGATCGACATGCAGCACCCGCACGTCAGGCCGCCAGAACACGGCGAGGTGGCACCCCGTCCTCGCGGGGAACAGCGCGCCGTTCATCCCGAACCCGGCCTTGGCGTCCTCGAACAGCGCACCACCGTCGAGGTGCCAGCCCCAGCCCTCCGTCGTCAACAGCACCGCGGGCCGGTGGGACGTGACCAGCGCGCACTGGGCGAGCCAGCGCTCGTCGTGACCGTCCAGCCGCTCGATGCCGGCCTCGTACAGGTTCCAGAACATCACCAGATCGGTCGCGGCGGGGAATGCGACCGGCGGTCGGATCGGTGTACGGGTCACTTGATGCCGACCACCATCGACTCCGGCCCGGCGAGGTGCTCGACGTAGGTGTCCCGGAAGCCGGCCCTGCGCATCCACTCCTGGCACTGGGCGCCGGTGTAGTCGAAGCCGCCGGGCACCTCGGCGTGCATGATCAGGCTGAGGATCAGGCCGACGGCGTTGCTGCGCCGCTCGTCGTCGATGAGAGTCTCGTACACCAGGACCGCGCCGCCGGGCGGCAGCGCCGCGTGGGCCTTCCGCAGAAGCTCGAGCTTCTCCTGCTCGTCCCAGTTGTGGAGCACGTGACCGAGCACGATCACGTCACCCCAGGGCAGCGGGTCGAGGAAGAAGTCACCGGGCCAGAACTCGACGCGGTCGGCGACCCCCAGGGATTCCACGTACCGCTCGAATCCCGTGCGGACGGGCGGCAGGTCGAATCCGACGGCGTTGAGGTGGGAGTGGCGGCGCAGCAGCCATCCCGGCAGCGCGCCCTCTGCGCAGCCGACGTCCACCAGGGTGCGGTAGCGGCCCCAGGGAAAGCGCTCCGCGATGGCGCGCACCGAACCGATGCTGAGAGCGGTCATGTCACGTTGGAAGGCCCGCACGGAGTCCTCGGTGGCGTACGTCTCCGAGTAGAAGTCGCGCCCGTCGCGGGCCGCACCCGCAGCCTCTCCGGTGCGCAGCACGGAGACCAGGTCGTCGGCGAGCCCCTTGCACTGGGTGAGGAAGCTGTCGCCGAGGTACGTGGCGGGTTTTGCCGCGTCCAGGTACTCGTGCGACTCGGATGCGTTGGCATAGACCTCGCCGGTGCGCTCCAGCAGGCCGAGCGCCACGAGGGCGTCGAGGAAGTCGGCGGCGGGGCGGGGATGCAGGCCGACGCGGTCGCACAGGCCGGCAGCGGTCAGTGGCTCCTTGGCGAGCTCGGTGAAGACACCGAGTTCCACGGCGCTGAGCATCGTCTTGGTCTTCCAGTGGGCCCACATCAGGTCGGTGACGGGCTGCGGGGACACTGGCTGCGCAGCCGTCGCGCGCGTCGGCTGCTGCTTCTGCTGCGGCGGGATCATGCGGAGTTCTTCCTTTCGTCGGGGCTTTCACCGGTGGGGCGGCCCGAGCCGTGGGCCGGTACGCCGGCGGGGACGGGCGGCGACGGGCCCGCCGCCGGCGTGCGGTCCGCGCCGGTCGGCCGCGCCGAGCGGACGGCCGCGAGCAGCGCGGCGGCGGCCGCGACCGCGAGAGCGGCCAGGGCGAGGGGGATGGAGGCCGGGGCGCCGGGGTCGGTGAACCGGCCGAAGGCGAGGGGCAGGGCGGCGCTGCCCGCGAGATTGGCCGTCAGCAGCACGCCGCTGACCCGCTGCCGGGCACTCGGCAGTACCGTGACGGCCCAGCCCAGCAGCGTGGGGAAGGCCCCCGCGAGGCAGAGGCCGGCCAGGCCGTACGCCGTGGGGGCCAACGCGCTGTGGGTGGCGGCGGCCAGCCCGGCGGCGCCTGCGCACAGCGACAGCGCCACGAGCAGCGGGTGGGACACGTGCCGGGCGGCCAGCGGCAGCAGCAGCCGGCCCACGGTGAGGCCCGCCCAGAACAGGGCCGTGAGCCGAGCTGCGGCGTCCGGTGCGTACCCGGCGGCGATCAGGTGCGTGGCCTCCAGGGCGCCGACCCCCGCCTCCACCCCGGCGTAGCCGAACGCGGTGAGCGCGCACGCCACCAGCACGGATCGACGGCCCGCGAAGGTGACCCCTCCGACCGGGGTGCCGGGCAGGTCGCGCCGGGTGCTGTGGACCTGGCGCGGCGTCCCATGTCCGTTCGGACCCGCGTGCTGCGTGCCGATCCCGCCCGCCGGGTCGGCGGACGAAGGCGCCGCCCCGGCCCGGCGGAACGGGGCGCAGCACAGGGCCAGCGCCGTGACCGCCCACAGCACCTCCCGTACCGCCCCCGTCGCACCGACCAGCAAGGGACCCGCAGTGGCCCCGGCGCCGAATGCGGCGTGCAGCCAGTTGAGGAGCCGCACGCCGTGTGCTCCGCCCGGCCGCCCGAAGTAGGTGTTGGCGTACAGGACGAGCCCGCCGAAGCCGATGCCCGTGACCAACGCCCAACCGGTCAGCACCCACCAGACGGGCGCCATCGACATGCCGCCGCACCCGGCGGAGAACGCCGCGATGAGCCAGGCGACGAGCACCCGCCCGGGCACCCGTCGCTCCAGTCGCGCGCAGCCCAGGAGCGCGGCCAGCGCACCCGCGTTGTAGGCGAACACCAGGTCCGTGCCGTCACCGGTGTCGCCCGTGCCGTACGAGGCGCGCAGCAGCGGCAGCGCGGCGCCGAGGGCCGCGGTGACGACACCGAGGAGCAGGGACAGAACCAACCCGGCGACGACGGTGCTCCCGTGCGTTGCGGCCGTGCCCGGCACCCCCGCGTCCCCGCTCACCGCGGTCGGGCCGGGGCCGCTCACCGTCTGTCCGCCAGAGCGACGGGGGCGTGCCGCAAGGCACTGAAG
Source organism: Streptomyces sp. NPDC005931 (assembly GCF_042871235.1). Classification (NCBI taxonomy): domain Bacteria; kingdom Bacillati; phylum Actinomycetota; class Actinomycetes; order Kitasatosporales; family Streptomycetaceae; genus Streptomyces; species Streptomyces sp. NPDC005931. Next base: position 116,598 of record NZ_JBIAIG010000018.1, on the reverse strand, counting down.
GACGCGGTGCAGGAGTCCGAGAAGGGAGCCTGTGCGAACAGTCCGACCCGCACGCCCCGGTCGTCCGGGCCGAAGAACGTGCGCACGAATCTCCAGCCCCGCCCAGGAGCCGCACGGTGGAAGACGGCGTGCCGACGCCCTTCGCGGGTGATCAGCAGATCGGCGTGCGGGCCGTCGAGCGCTGGGCCGGCCGCCTCGTCCGACACCGGCCGGGACACGACGGTGACGATCGCCCAGCCGCCTGCCCGAGTGCGTTCGACGCACACCTTGAACCAGCCGTCCGAGGTGTGCACGACGATGCCGCCGGCGTCCCCGAAGGCATGCCCGTCCACGGCGACGCGTACTCGCAGGGTGTGGTCGCCGTCGACCCACCGGCCGAGCAGCGGAACGGCGGACGCCTCGTACGCACCGGGCATGGCGAACAGGTCGGCGCCGCGTGCCGCGCGCACCTCGAGAAGGCCGGTGCGGGGCACGGATCTGGTGCCCGGCCCGTCGAAGCGCCACGACGGGTCGTCGAAGGGGATCGGGCGGCCGTCCGGGACGGCGGTCGCCGGGGTGCGCGGGACGGGAACGGGGGTGGTCACGGTGCCGTCATCCCGCCGTCGACGCTGATCGCCTGGCCGGTCACCCGGGGCGCCGACGCGAGGTAGAGCACCAGACCGGCGATGTCCTGCGGGGTCTGGAAGGCGCGCTGCGGGATCATGGCGCGCATCCGTTCCCAGCACTCGTCCTCCGTCTCGCCGGGGCGGACGAACTCGGACAGCAGGTAGCGCCACATGTTGGAGCGCACGATGCCGGGGCAGACGGCGTTGACGCGGATGTTCTCCCTGGCCACTTCCTGGGCCAGGGCCGCGGTGAAGCCGACCACGCCGAACTTCGCCGCACAGTAGTGGGCGACCTTCGCGAAGCCGGAACGCCCGGACACCGAGGAGAAGTTGACGATGGAGCCGCCGCCCGACGCGCGGAGCAGCGGGAGCGCTGCCCGCGAGGAGAGGAAGACGCCGTCGAGATTGCCGGAGACGACGTGCCGGAACTCGGCCAGCTCCATCCGTTCGACGGAACTGACATGCGTGACGCCGAATGCGTTGACGACCGTGTCGAGGCGGCCGGGACCGGCGGCGATCTGCTCGTAGAGGCGGCGGACCGCGTCCTCGTCGGTGGCGTCCGCCTCGGCGGCCGTCGCGGACAGGCCTTTGGCGGTGAGCCGTTCGGCCAGGGCGCACGCCTCGCCGTATCCGGTGACCTCGGCGGAGCGGTAGTGGTTGTACGCGGAGGGCAACCGGTCGGTGTCGGCGATGACGACGTGGGCTCCGCGCTGGGCGAAGCCCTCGGCGACGGCGGCGCCGATGCCACGTCCGCCGCCGACGACGAGTGTCACCTGCCCGGTGGAGCGTTCTTCCTGGTCCGTTGTCATGGAGCGTCCCTGAGAATGTGAGGCGGTCCGGCAGGACCGGGTGCGGGGGCGGCGAGGGTGTACGTGAGCGGGGGCAGGACGAGGGCGTCCAGGAGGCGCGGGAAGGCCCGGTAGTCGGCGAGGTTGCGCTGGGGAGCCGCGACGATGCGCCGCAGTGCGGGGTCGTCGTGTCCGGTTCGGGCGGCCAGCGCGTCGAGGGCTCGTGCCAGTTTGTCGTCGCGCCGTTCGAAGAAGTCCCGGAACAGCTGTGTGGCCCGTTCGGTGTCGTCGGCCGGGTCCGTTCCATCGGTGCGGGGGGCGACCCGGACCGCGTTCGCGAGGGTGTGGTCATGGGCGGTGACGGCGGGGACCGGGTTACCGGCGAGCGCCTTCAGGAACGCCTCTTCCGTATAGGGGGCCTCGGTGCGCAGGGACGCGGGTGCTATGTCCCGGGTCAGCAGTCTCGACACGAGTTCCTCCTCGTCCACCCGCCCGAGGGGGCCGACGCGTCCCATGTCGAAGGTGCGTTCCGTTTCCAGCGTGGTGGGCAGGAGATTGCCGGCCGGCAGCAGTTCCACGGCCGGGCCCACGTCGGCGGCCAGCACCGGTACGCCATGGGTGAGCGCCTCCAGGACGACGCGGCCGAGCGTCTCGCGGGACGCCGTGCTGGGAAAGAGCAGCACGTCGATCGCGTCGAAGAAGGCGGCCAGGCGGCTTTGCGGCCAGATGCCCTCGATACGTACGGACGCGTCGGAGGTGCCGGCCTCGCGCAGCGCCGCACGGACGCGGTCGGCCTCCCAGCGGGCGGCGTTCGGCTTGCCCGCGCACAGCAGGCTCACCCTGCCGCCGGTCTCCCGGTGACAGCGGGCGAAGACCGACAGCACCTGGTCGAAGTTCTTTGCCCGGGACAGCGCGCCGAGGTAGCCGATGCGCAGGGGGCGGTCCGGCTCCGGGAGCGGGCGGGGCGCGCGGCGCGGCAGGCGGTCGAGCATGGGATAGGAGACGGCGGTCCCCTCCTCGGTGAGCGAGGGGAAGTGGCGCAGGAACAGCCGGCGCGTGTACTCGGTGGGGAACAGCACGAGGTCGCCCGGGCGGGTCAGTGGCGCGCACATCTCCTCCTGGGCCCAGTAGCCCGACCAGAGGGCGGTGTGGACCTCGCGGACGATGCGATGGTCGCCGCCGTGCCGTTGCCGCCAGTGATGGTAGAGGAACGCATACGGCCCTGACCCGGCGTAGACGACCTCGTCGCCGCGTACGCCGCTGACGCAGCCGGGGCCGGTGGTCAGGTCGTGCAGGGTGACGGAGCCGTGGCGGGACAGCAGCTCCGACATCTCCCGGTGCATCAGGATGGCGCCGTCGACGATGCCTGTGGCGTCCGGCGTGCGGTAGTCATGCGTGTGCAGGCGCACGCCCTGCCTCCCGGCTGTCGGTCGCCAGCAGCGCGGCGAGCCGTTCGCGCAGCCGGCCGGGGTCCATGCCGTGCAGTGCCAGCTGCCGGGGGTGCACCCGGTTGGCGATGTCACGCCGCACGGCGTGCACGTCCACCGGGAGCAGGTACCGGGAGCGCAGACGTTCGCCGAAGCCGCCCTCCGCGCCGTTGTACTCGACGCTCAGGAGACGCTCGCAGCCCGCCAGGGCGGTGAGCACCCCGTGGTCGAGCCGCGGTTCGAGGGCCGCGCAGTGCAGGTGCGGGACACCCAGGTCCCGGTTGGCCTCGGCGACGAGGACGCCGGCGTAGCCGAAGGTGACGACGGCGACGTCCGGTCGTCCGGTGTGCCCGCCGTCCCCCTTGACGCCGGGCGGGGTGACCCAGACGGACCCGTCGACGTCGGCGGCGCAGTCGCGGGCGGGAGGCTCGAACCGGGCGTCGACCATACTGAGGACGTGCGTGGTGGCCGGATTCCGGCCGAGCCGGTCGAGGCACGCGGCGAACTCGGCCTCGGTGACCGGCTCGTACACGCGGGTGTGCAGCAGCAGGCCGAGCAGATTGACGGCGTTGTGGGCGCCTCCCCACGCCCCCCAGCTGCGTCCGGCGAGGACGAGGAGGTTGCGTGCGCTTGTGGTCGCCTCGGTGAGCATGCTCAGCGAGTCCATGTAGTACATGGCGTCGGTGGCCACGACCTTGAGGGTGTCCTCGGGCAGCGAGAGAGTCATGCCCACCGTCAGCGTCTCGGCGAGACCGGTGTTGGTGTAGGGGACGTGGCCGCGCAGTCCGAAGCGGGCGGCCATGTCGGCCGTGAACACGGCCGGCTCGCGTCCGGTGCTTTCCCGGTGCGCCGCCAACATCTGTCCGGTGGCCGAAGCGAACGGCGCGCGGGGGAGCGAGGTTCCGCTTCCGACGGCTGCGGCCGGTTTGAAGCTGTGGTCGCCCTTGCGGGTCCTGCACACCAAGACGGCGGGGCCCGGCAGGGCGAGCAAGGCACCGAGGGCCGCCTCCACGGCCCACTCGTCGCGGCCGTCGGCCTCGACGAGACGTCCCAGGTACGCCGACAGGTATCCGGTGTTGACGGGTTTGGCCAGCGGCTCGATGCCCTTGGCGTTCGCGTCGACGACGAGGACCAGGTTGTCCAGGCCCGCGTCGTGTGCGAAGCGCAGCGCCTCGAACGTGACGCCCTCGTGAAGTTCGCCGTCACCGGCGAGGCACACGACCTTGCGCCTCTCGCCGCGGCGGGTCAAGTCCCAGGCGAGGCTAACCGCTTGGGCCACGCCGACACCGAGGCTGTAGCGCATGGTGTTTCCGAAGCCCAGGTCGCGGTGGACGACGCCGGTGAGGCCGCCCTGATGGAGCGTGGCCAGCGGGGTGAACGGCAGCGTGCCGCGCACATAGTTCTCGGCGTAGAAGGCAGGGGCGATGTGACCGCGGCCCACGATCAGGTCGGCGGGACCCCCACCGTCGTCGTCGACGAGGTTCAGGGCGAAGCAGGCGCGCACCAGCGGCAGCGACGACAGGTTGCTCTGGTGGTTGCCCGAACCGGCGATCTCGTGCATGCGCAGCAGGACGTCCGCGCTGTCGGTGTACAGCCGTTCGGGCACTTGCGCGGCGAGCTTGCGCAGTCCGTCGAGCAGCGCAGTGCCGCCGTGGTCGCCGCGCTGCATCTCTTCCAGCTCGCGCCGGACCACGGCGTTCTCCGCCGTGGTCAGCCGGGGCAGTGCGGCGAGCACCGGCTCGGCAAAGAGGTCGAGCAGTTCGTTCACCGTCCGGCCCCGCAGACCTCGTCCAGGGCTTCACCGAGCACGCCGGCGATCTCGTCGGCCTCCGCCGTCGAGGTGACGAACGCGGGCGCCAGGACCACCCAGTCGTCCTGCCCCCGGAGGATGAGCCCGCGCCGCAGGCACGCGGAGACGACCCGCTCACCGGCGTGCTCGCCGCCGGCCAGCTTCACCCCGTACAGCAGGCCGACCGCTCGGACGGTGCCCCGGTCGCCGACGGCGTCCCTGAGCCGGGGTTCCAGGTAGGCGGACAAACGGCCGACCCGGTCCTGGTACCGGCCCTCCCGGAACAGGGTGACCGCCGCGAGACCGGCGGCCGACGCCAGTGGATTGGCGGCGTACGTGTGGGAGGGCGCGAACGACACGGGACCGCCGGCCTCGCCGAGGACAGCGGCTACGTGCTCGGCCATGAGCACGGCTGCCAGCGGCGCGTACCCGCCGGAGATGCCCTTGCCGACGCAGAGGATGTCGGGTGTGACGCCGAAGGTGTCGGCGGCGAAGGGCTGCCCGGTACGCCCGAAACCGGTGACGATCTCGTCGAAGACCAGCAGCACTCCGTGGCGGTCACACACCTCGCGGATGCGCGGCAGGTAGTCCGCCGTCGGCATCGCCATGCCGCGGAGGTGGATGACGGGCTCCAGGACGACGGCCGCCACGGAGTCCGGGCCCTCCGCCTCGATGGTCCGTTCGATCATGGCGGCGGCCAGCTCACCCGACTGCGTCGCCGGGACGTTCCAGAACGCCTCCAGGCAGTCCGGCGGCCAGACGTGAACGACGCCGGGGAGGCCGGGACCAAAGCGGGTGACGTCGGGCCGGCCGGTGAGGGACAGGGAACCGAAGGTAGCCCCGTGGTAGCCGTGGTAGTAGCTGAGGATCTTCACCTTGCCGGGGTTGCCGTGGGCGCGGTGGTACAGCCGTGCCAGCCGGATCGCGGCCTCGACGCTCTCGGAGCCGCCGTTGACGAGTTTCGCCGCGGTGATGCCGGAGGGGGCGAGGTCGACCAGTGCCTGGGCCAGTTCCAGTGCGGAGCGGTTGGTGCCGTGGAGCGGTGGGTTGAACGGCAGGGTGCGCAACTGGTCGGTGACGGCCTGGACGATGGGCTCGCAGTCGTATCCGAAGCAGGTGACGAAGACACCGGACAGGGCGTCGAGATAGCCGCGGCCGGCCGCGTCGGTCAGGCGGACGCCCTTGCCGGACTCGAAGAGCAGGGACTCCTGGGAGTGCGGCACCTCGAAGCAGAACGCCGAGAGGTCGGGCGGCCAGACGGACGGGGCAGGCGGATGGACGGTGCTCATGGGCAGTTCCTCACTGTCGGGTGGCCGGGTTACCGGTCGGCGATCGGGTCATCGGGGCGGTGCGTGGTCGACGTGATGTCCGGCGCGGCGAGCCCGCACCGGCCAAGCAGGGCGTGTGCTCGGCGGCAGGACGGAGCCGGGGCTGCGGGCCATGCGCGAACTGGTGGGGGCACGGGCACGGGCACGGGTCTGGTCCGGGACTCGACGGAGGAGTCCGGGGCAGGCGTGCTCGGATCCGGACGGATCAGAAGTCCGGGGCCGCGACGAGCAGCCGGTGAACGGCGAGTCTGCGGCCGGGCGACAACAGTGCGAAGTACTCGAGCCACTGGGGCGAGAAAATGCCGCGTTCGAGGATGTCCTTGGCGATGTCCACGACGACGGGCAGCGAGTGAGCCATCAGCAGCGGCATCAGCCGCTCCTTTTCGCCGGGTGCGAGGAGCCCTCGCCCGCGCGCTTCGGCCAGGAAGTGGCCGATGGCCGCACGGGCCCCGGCGGGGTCCTCCTCCCCGCTTGCGCAGACCGCTGTGTCGGCGAGCCAGGCGAGGTCGAGCAGCCGGTCGTTCACGTGCAGGTTGTCGAAGTCCAGTACCGCCTCGACGCGTGCGGGGCCTCGCGGGGCGAGCAGGAAGTGCTGCAGGTGCAGGTCGCCGTGGACCACGGCCCTTCCCCGGGCGGCCTCCGGGCCGGTGACGGAGGACGATGTCCGCCGTAGCAGTGGGGCCGCGGCGGCCAGTTGACGCAGAGCGGTGGCGGCCGCACGGTGCCAGTGTCCGGCACCGCCCTCCGCCTTCGGCAACAGCCGTGTCTCGGCGTCGTCGAGCGCCGCGGGCCAGCGCTCCTCCTCCACCAGGGTGGGCAGGCGCACGGTGGCGAGTTCCTCGGCCACACCGGGCGGCACTGCGTCCAGTGCCTCGCGCAGATCCAGACCGGCGCGGACGATGGCGGCAGCGTGTTCCTCGCTGCCGGCGGTGACGGCCGAGCCGGCACTGCGGGGGCTCAGCTCGCAGGCGAGGCCGTCGTGCCGGACGCCGGGTCTGCCATCCACCGCCGGGATCACCGGCAGGGTGGGGACACCGCGTAGTCGGCAGTGGGTGAGAATCCGGTTCTTGAGGGTGTCGAACCGCTCGGCACGGACGGCATCGCGGTTCAGTTGCACCTTCATGACGTGCTCGCCCTCCGGGCCGTCCACCGTCCACAGTCCCGCCGTGTGTGTGAGGGGGGCCGTCCCGGCGACGGTGAGGGGCCGCAAAGCACGTTCGCCCCACGTGCCACCCCAGTGGGTGGCCAGGACATGCCGTATCCATTCCTCGCTTCCTGCGAGAGCGGAGCCGGTCATCGGGAGTGCCTTTCGGAAAGGGGGAGGGGCCATTCGGCGGCGCGGGCCGCGGGCGGGGGAGACCGTCGCCGGGAAGACCGGCGAGGACGCGCACCGTCGTGGAAAGAGTGCCGAGCGGGACCACTCGGCCGCCAGGTACCGGGGTCGGAAGTGCCCGTTGTTCTCCCGTCGGTGCCCGTACGTGCCCACGCTTCAAATCAAACCGGAACGTATGGCGTAAGAAACGGCATGGGCACGGTTGCGCACCTCAAGCCGACCCATCATGCGGTAGAGAATGTTCTTCACGGTTCGCTCGGAATAGGCCAACTTCTCGGCGATCTCGGCGAGATCACAGCCCTCGGAGATGAGCCGCAGAATGTCGGCCTCCCGCATCGTCAACTGCCGTTCGGTCGCCAGTTCCTGGGGAATGAGCACGTCGCGGTAGGTACGCTGGACCTGGTCGAGGAGCCGGCCCTGCAGGTCGGGCGGCAACGCTCCGGCCCCCTCCCGCAGGTCGAGCAGGGTGCGGGTGAATGCCTCACGCGTGGTGTCCCGCCGCCAGAGCACCGCCCGCACGCCGCATTCGACGGCCAGCGCGATGTCGGCCTTCCAGCGCGAGCCGACGATCAGCAGGAACGGCCCGGTCGTGCCCTGTGCCGCGAGTCCCCGCAGCACCCTCAGGGTTTCGGCGGTGACGGTCTCGGCGGCGAGGACGGTGACGTCCGCCCGGATCTGTTCGTCCCCTTCGGGCGTACCGGCCGGTGACAGGCGGGAGTCCTCCTCCAGATACCCGGCCAGCCCGGTGTACGTGATGTGGTCGCAGGCGTGCAGGGCGACCCGTACGACCGACCGGTCCCCACGGGCCTGCATGACCGGCCTCTTCATTGCGACTGCCCCACTGCCGGAATGGGCATTCGGTGTGTCCACATCAAGAATCCTCTCCTTGTCGTGCCCTGGCGCCGGAATTTTTGCGCGATCAGGTGAGTGGCGGCACGGGAAATGAGGCACCGGCCGCGGACCCGGAACCAACGTGTCACAGGCGCCTTGCCGGTTCCTCGACCGCATGCGTGGCAGCAAATTCGCCATTCTTGCCGCGAACTTGAAGCACGCTTGGACTCCCCTTACCGCCTGTGTCATGATCAGGTTGCTGGACGGGGGTGAGGGGTTCGTGCGTCGTACGGCGGGACGACCGAGAAATTGAAGCGGAGAACTGATGCCGGTTCCCGGGGACCGTCAGAACCCACTCGCGCGGAATGGCACCCGGCTCCCAGAAGCAGTCGCCCACGCCCACGGTGAGGGTCTGCGACTGCGTCTGCTCGGACGAATGGCCGCGGACGCCGACGGACGCGAGGTCGAACTGGGCCCGCCGCGCCGCCGGGCTCTCCTCGCGCTGTTGCTGATGCGGATCGGGCACGTGGTACCCACCCAGCAGTTGCTGGACGAGCTGTGGGGCGACCGCCTCCCGGAACGCGCCCTCGCTTCCCTGCACAGTTACATCTCGCACCTGCGGCGCGCCCTGGCGCAGCACCTTTCGCACGACGACCGGACCAGGATCGTCCGCCGTGTCTCCGGCGGTTATGTGTTGGACCTCCCACGGGAGCAAGTGGACGTGCACCGCTTCGAGGACGCGGTGACGGAGGGGCGCCGACTGCACCGTCAGGGGCGGCATGCAGGGGCCAGGGACCGGCTGGGCGCCGCCCTGGAGATGTGGAGGGGCGCCCCCTACGAGGAGTTGATCGACTATCCGCCGCTCGCCGAGGAGAGTGAACGCCTGGCCAGGGTCCGGCTCTCCGCGCTCGAGACGTGGGCCGACGCCTTGCTCACCCTCGGCGATCCGGAGCCCGTCGCCGACCTCGACGCCGAGGTGCAGGCGCACCCGGGACGTGAGCGGCTGGCCGCGCTGGTCATGACGGCCCAGTACTACCTGGGGCGGCAGGCCGACGCACTGTCCGTGTACACGCGCACCCGGGACTGGCTGGCACACGAACTGGGCGTCGACGCCGGTGAGGAGCTTCAGCGGATCCACCGTGCGATCCTGCGCCAGGAACTGCCCGCCCGCCCCGCTCGGCCGCCCGGCACCGCGGGGCCCGGCACCACAGGCCCCGTGTCCGGAAGCTTGGCGGACCTGCCGCACACCCTGCGGGAGAACATCCTGCCCGGGGACGCTGCGGGAACCTCAAACTCCGCCGTCGAACCCTTGAATGACGGTACGTCAGGCACCGGCCGGACGGGAGCCGGTCCGTCGGGGGCGAGAGAGGGCGGACCGGCGGCGGACGGAGCCCTCGACATCGAGCAGTCGTCCGCGTCGGTGACGCGTGACGGGGCAGGCCGGGGCGCTGCCGCGCTCCCGGGGGCTCCCGCACGGGAACTCGCCGCCTTCGGTACGGCGTCTCCTCCCGCCTCCGGTGGCGAGGCGTACGGATCCCTGGCCGGTCGTGGACCTGCATGGCCCCAGCCGCCGGGCGGCGCCGGGCCGTGGCGCCGCTCGTCCTTGGCTCATCCGGCCCAGCCCGTTGCTCCCTCACCCGATGCCGAGCCCGGCACACCCGTGGCTCCGGCAGCACCCTTCCCCGGGACTCTGCCGCCCGAGCCGGGGCAGCGGCCCTTCGTCGGCCGTGACCACGAACTGGCGGCCCTGCGCGTGCTCGTGTCAGACGTTCTGTGCGGCAACGGACGGCTGGCCGCAGTCCTCGGTGAACCCGGCATCGGCAAGTCCCGGCTGCTGGGCGAGGTCGCCGAGCGGCTGCGCAACGAGCCCCTGGAGGTCGTGAGGGGACACTGCTTCGCCGGACGGGACGCCCCGCCGTACTGGCTGTGGACGCAGGTTCTGCGGCAGCTGGCAGCGTCGCGGGCGGACGCCTACCGGTCCGTCACTCGGAGCTTCGGTGATCTCCTCGCGCCACTCTTCGACGGCCGCCCCGACGGCAGCGACGCCGACGGTCGGCGGGACCGGCGCCCGGACGCTGCGGCGGATCGTTTCCGCACCTACGACGCCGTGTGCGAAACCCTGCTGACACTCGCGGACGCCTTCCCCCTGCTGCTGCTTCTGGAGGACCTGCACTGGGCGGACGCCCCCTCGTTGCACCTGCTGCGTCTGCTGACGAGCCGGCTGAACGGCAGATGCCTGGGCATCGTTGTCAGCGCGCGGACCTGGGAGATCGAGCGTGATGCCGCACTGGGCGAGGCCCTCGGAGCGACCCTGTGGAGCCCCCGCACGGAGACGGTACGGCTCATGGGCCTGCCCGAGGATGCGGTACGGGTGATCGTCTCCGCCGTATCCGGGCCGGGCGTCGCTCGTGAAACGATCCAGTACCTCCACGAACGCAGCAGGGGAAACCCGTACTTCGTCCACCAATTGATGTCTCTCCTCGGCGACGCCTCCCGACTGCACGACCCGCAAGCAGCCCGGATGATGCTCACCCGCATCCCGTCGGGAGTGAAAGAGGTGCTGACGCGGCGGTTCGAGAGCCTGCCGACAGCCACCCGTGACCTCCTACGGCTGTGCGCCGTCATCGGGTCGGAGATCGACCTGCGGCTGCTGACGGAGGTCGCCGGCCGCACCGGGGCGGCAGGTGAGGAACTCGAACCCGCGATCCGATCCCAGCTGCTGGCCGAGGACCCGGCGCGCCCCGGGCAGCTGCACTTCACCCATGCCCTGGTGCGGGAGACTCTGTACGGCGAACTGACCCTGCACCGGCGGTCCGAGCTGCACGCCCTGGTCGCGCAGACCCTGGCGACCAGGGGCACACAGGCGCCCGGCTGCCGGTACGAGGGCGTCGAGCGGCTTGCCCACCACGCCTGGGAGGCCTCGCACGCGCTCCCCCCGGCGCAGGCCCTGCCCGCCCTGTGCCGGGCCGCGGAGGAGGCGGAGCTGCGACTCGCCTACGAGCAGGCCGAGCTTTGGCTGCGTCGGGCCATCGACCTGGTGCGGCTGCTGCCGGGGGAAGACTCCTCCGCGCGACTCCTGGAACAGAGGCTGCACATCCAGCTCGGGCAGACGCTCGCAACCACCCGCGGATACGGTGACGCCGGGGCTGAGGCTGCTTTCACCCGGAGCAGAGCACTCAACCCCGTCACGGGCGCACCGGACCAGCCCACCGTGCTCTGGTCGCTCTGCACGGCCAACCTGGTGACGGGCCGGTACGACGCGGCTCTGCGGTTCTCGGACCGGCTTCGCGCCATGCCGGGCCGTCCGCAGGACCCGGTCGCCTACCTCGGGGCCCGGTACGGACGCGGCATAGTCCTGCACGTACGGGGCAGCCTGCCCGAGGCGCTGGACCAGCTGGAGGACGCGGTGGACCGGGCCGACGCGCTGGGTGAGGAGGGCGGACGGCGCGTGGCCCGGCACTTCCAGCACGACCCGAGGATCTCCTGCCGCTCGTACGACGCGTTCACGCACTGGCTCCTGGGGGACACGGCCTCGGCGTCGACGCGCCGGGCCGAGTTGCTGGCACTCACCTCTCGTGACAGCCGGCCCAACGATCGGGCTTTCGCCCTGTACGTGGACGCGGTGCTGGCCGGCCTTGAAGGGGACGTCCACACGGCCCGGCGCTCCGGTGAACTCGGCCGGGAGGTCGCCGGCCGGTACGGGCTGCACTACTGGCGGGCCATGTTGAGTGTCTGCGAGGGCTGGGCGGTCGCCCACGGCGGCGAGGGGGAGCGGGGCATTGCGTTGCTGCGTTCCGGGGTGACCGGCCTGACCGCGTCCGGGACCTTCATCCGGCTCCCCCTGCACTTGGGCTTCCTGGCCGAGGCGCTGTACCACGTGGGCCGCACCGCCGAGGCCGTCACGACTCTGGCGCAGCTGACCCGTGAGGTGGAGGCCCGCGGGGAGCGTGTCTATCTGCACGACCGCCTTCTCGCGACCGGCTTGATGCGGCTCCTGCCGGGCGATGTAGTGGAGCCGTCCCGGCGGGGGGAAGCCCGGCCCGGCGGTGGGGCGGCGGGCTGAGGGGGGCGGGCGGCGCCGGCCTGGGCGGACCGGCAGCGACATGGGGCGGCGGGCCTGTCCGGCGAGACCTGTTGGCCGCAGCCGCGTCGCCCCCCATGCCATGGCGGGGCCGACGACCTCGTCCAGGACCAGGCCACGCTTGTGCGGTTGGCGGCGTGAGCGGCGCCGAGCGAGCCCTCTGGCTCTCCCTGTTGTGGCCGCACTGACGGCACGCTGAGCAGGGACTGGTGAAGCCGCGTCGCTCACGCCCGTGTGGCGATCCTCCAGGCGTCGCCGACAGTCCGTGCCAAGGTCGAAGCCGAGTTCCTGGGGCACCACGCGACTGGATCCCGGTACGCCGCGCGTACAGAATCCAGCACCGTGCCTGCCGGGCCCGGCAACGGCTCGCGGCACGCTCAGCAGCTTCGCGAACCGTCGAGTCGAGCGAGCGGGCGGCCTCGATGGTGGCCGGACCTCCGGCGGACGAACTCGGCTTCTCGCAGCGGTCGGGATGCGGAAGGCTTCGGCCTGGCGGCCGTCGGGTGTCCGTCAGGCGGGGAGGAACAAGGGGACGAACAGGGTGGCGACGTAGAAGGCCATGTACTGCGCACCGGACGTCATGCCGAGCAGCCGGTTGAAGGCTCCGGCCAGTCCGCCGACGGCGATCGTGATGATCAGTCCAATGGCCCCGCCCTCGTACCAAGCCACCACGCAGATCAGCCCGGCGAACGTCCCGATGAGCGCCTCATGACTGATCCTGCGTGCCACCCAGGCGCTGGCTGTGCGGGCGTACCTGATCGCCAGGGGATAGACGGTAAGCGCGGCGATGGCGACGGCCAGCAGTCCGAAGACGAGGAACTGCCGGGGGGACAGCAGGGTGTGCAGGTTGTGTATGCCACCGTCCACGGTGAAGACCGGGGGCGCGTGGAACAACGCCGCAGCCGGTCCTGCGGCGACGGGGCTGAGGGGCAGACCGAAGGCGATCAGAGGGATCAGGGTCTCGGCCACGTACGTCGACTCCGTGGTGCCGTTCTTGACTGCCATCAGGGTGCTCAGCCGCTGGTAGGGGTGCTTGAGCCGGGAGCCGACGACTTGGCCGGCCATGACGGCGGTGGCCACCGGGCTCAGCATGAAGGTCGCCGAGGTCACCACTGCGGTGGCCGCGGTGGCACCGGTCTGCCCTCGGGTCAGTATGCGGAAGGGACTGGCGGACCACCCGTGCGGGGGGACGGCTTCCGGGGCCAGCGAGAAGGCCTTGCCTCCACCACGCGGTAGCGCATCGCGTCCGGAGGGGGACAAAGCGATGAGGAGGTCCACCACGAGGGGCCCGGTCGCAATGCCGAGGAAGAAGGCGATACTCAGCGGCTTGTCCAGAGCGCTCCGGGCGACGGTGCTCAGCGCCGCGAGGGCGAGCACGAAGGGGACCAGCCCGGCCACGGCGGTCCAGCGGCCGGGTGAGAAATACGCCACGAGGAGCGCGCCGACCAGGAACACGTAGGGCACGACCTCCTGCACCGGCTCGGCGAAGGGCGCCAGCAGTACGGCGACGCCCACTGCGACCGGGACGGCGATGGTGGCGGAGAGCAGCCCACCGGCCAGGGCCTTGCGCAGGGCGATGTGTGGGGCGCCGATGCGGCGCATCGCCCGGGCGTCCTCCAGCAGCGGCACGGCCGTGGTATCGCCGGGTATCCCGAGCAGTGTGGTGGGGATCGCGTGAGTCATGTGCTTGGACACCGCCGCTGCGAGAAAGAAGGTGATCACACCAGCGGGCGGGACGCCGAGCAGCACCACCAGCAAGGTGAGTGGGCCGAGCGTCGAGGTCTCGTCCGACCCGGAGACCAAGCCGATCCCCGCGAAGACCAGAGCACCCGCCATGCCCATGGCCAGGGCCCATAACAGGTCAGTGGTCATCGTGATCCACGCCCTTCTTCGTGCCGGTGTCCGTCCCGGAGTCCTCCTGGTCGTCCATCAGGCCGAGTTCCTGCAGCTCACCGCGTACGCCGGCGGGCAGCTGGGCGGGCGTCGTCGTGTCGGAGTCCCGGGTCAACTCGGCCAGGGCCGCGCGCCGCATCGCCGTGGACGCTGTCGCGTTTTCGTCGGCGAAGAGGCGCTTGGGCGGGAAGAGCCGTGCGCAGACAGCCCCTGCCGCCAGGCAGCCCGTCAGTCCCATCAGCAGTGCGCAGCCGTCGGCCAGGGGCCGAAGGTTCAGCCATCCGCGCAGCACTGCGCGCGAAATGAGGAACAGCGGCAGGCCAGTGGTCACACCGATCAGCAATGATGCGCTCAGATGACGCAGATCCACGGTGTCGTTCCACACCTCGACGTAGGCCTGGTGCTCCCCGCGACCGGGAGGGGATGCGGTGGGTCTCATCGGACGTCTCCTTCTGGATGTGGACCACGCACGACCCGGTCAGCGATCAACCGGGACGTTACGAGCGGTAGCTCATCGGCGTGGCCCAGCGGTGACAGGGGCGTTGCGGACACGCAGCGACATGTCGCCGCGCTGGACGCCCTCGGGCGACAGGGTTCGAACTGCAACGAGTCCCGGGCCAGACCGACGAAGGTGATCATTCCACCCAGTCCGAGGCTGCGCCGCAGAGGGAGAGGTGAGGGGGGAGCAGAGAGGCGTACCTGCCCTACTCCCGGCCGCGTGCCAGTGAGCCCCGACTCGCCCGTGGCTCGGTGCTCCGAGCCGGCTCGCCGGGAGCAGCACGTCGAGGGCGTCGGTGCTGCATGCGTTCTTCGCGATCTGCAAGCACGCTTCGATCGCGCACCCGGCTGCCTGTTATGCGGGCCAGCTCGGGAACTACTGTACCGACGGGTGCGCAGGCGAGGTAGCAGGCGATCTCTTCCGCTCACTGTGAAGAGTTCTCCGGCGGGCCGATCAGCGAGCGCAGTGCCGGTACGGCCGAGCCCGCCGCGGTCAGACCGGTGAGCACGGCGGCCGCCACAGGTGCGCCGGTGAGCGCGGCCAGGCCGCCCGCCACCAGCCCGATGACAAGCGCGGTGAGCAGGACGACGGTGGTGTGCAGGGACAGGAACGGCGGTTCCGGGGCGGAGCCGCTCGGGCCGGAGTCTGCCGGCGGCGTTGTGTGCGTCATGCCAGCACCGTTGCACCGAACACGGCGCTGACCTGCACGAAGCGAACAACTCCGGTGTACTCCGATCAAGATGGGAGTGCCGCCGTACAGCCGTCGGCGTGTTCAGCCGTGTTCCACCGTGTTCCGACAAGGCCGGCGCTGTCCGGTTCGGTCTGTCCTACTCTGCTGTGCACGGTGCGATTGGGGGGACAGAGTGGCTGATTACCAGGCAGCGCTGCGCGAGCTCGGTGAGGCGCTCACCGAGCTGAAGCGGCGGCGCGGCGCTCCTTCCTACGACCGGATCCGCAGCCGCGGGGTCTCCTTGTTCGGGGAGTCGTCGGCGCTGTCGAAGGCATCGATGAGTCTCATGTTCGCCGGGCAGAGCGGCCCGAACTCACTGGACCGGCTGCTGTGGCTGGTGCGCACGCTGTTGTCGTACGACGGCGGCGCAGAGACGGACCCGCCCGGGCGGCAGGACCCCGAACTGGAGCCGTGGCTGGACCGGTGGAGCACTCTTGAAGCGTGCCGCACCGCTCGGCGCCGGCAGACGTCCCTGCCGGAGACCGAGCGGCCGAAGGCGGCAGCGGCGCCCGACCCGTCCTCGCTTCAAAACCTCCCCGAAACACCCGGACCGAGCGCCACGGACCGGGAGTTACGACGGCAGGGGAGACCGGCCGACACGCCGTCGCAGGCCACCCACGTGGGGATCAGCGAGGGCGCCTCGCATGACGACACTGCCCAGGAGCCGGGGCCTGCTCGCCCTCCGGAGCCGACGCCGGAGCCGCGGCACAGGCCGAGGTGGTGGCGGCGCAAGCGGATGGCAGGCGCAGCCGTCGGCCTGCTGGTGCTGGTCGCGGCGGCGGGCGTTGTGGGTTTGAACGGCGATGACGCTCCTGCCCCGGAGCCGCCGGACGCGAAGCTGCCCGCCTGCACGGGCCAGGTCACCGAGACGTTGCGGATCGCCTCCTCGACCGACAAGTCCGCCGTCCTGAAGGAGCTGGCACGCAGGTACGGAAAGCGCCGCAGTCACGGTCAGTGTGTGCAGGTCGCGGTGGACAGCATCGATTCGGGCACTGCCATGCAGACGCTGGCCCGGGGATGGATGAAGACGGACGGCCCGCAGCCCGACGTATGGTCACCGGCCTCGAGGATCTGGTTGCCGATCGCCCGGCAGCGCGCCAAGGACAAGGCGCTCGACCGGCTTCCTGCGACGGCCGGCCCCTCCATGGCCACCAGCCCGCTGACGATCGCCATGCCCGAGCCGATGGCCAGGGCGCTGGGCTGGCCCACCAAGAGGATCGGGTGGAAGGATCTCGCGTCGTTCGCGGGCCGTCCGGACTTCTGGAAGGATCACGGCCACCCTGAGTGGGGTGCCTTCAAGCTCGGCAAGACCAACCCCGAGTACTCGACCTCCGGACTGAACGCCACCGTCGCCGCGTTCTTCACCAAGACCGGCACCTCGGCCGAGATGTCTGCCAAGCACCTGATGGACACACAGAACCGCAAGCGCGTCCGCGACATCGAAAACGCCACGGTCCACTACGGCGACACCACCCTGACCTTCCTGGCCAACCTGCGCCGCGCCGACGACAGCAACCAGAGCACCTCCTACATCTCCGCGGTCACCGTCGAGGAGACCGCCGTCATCGCCTACAACAAGGGCTACCCCTGCGGCAGCGACTCGGTCGAGCCCGGCTGTGAAAGGAAGAAGCCCCCGCACACCAAGCTCGTCGCCTTCTACCCCAACGACGGCACCCTCTACAGCGATCACCCCTACATTCCGCTCAACGGCCTGCGGACCGCGCAGGAAGCCGTCGCCGAGGACTTCCGCGCCTACCTGGCCGGGACTCACGCCCAGGAACGCTTCACCGCACTGGGCTTCCGCATCGACCCGGCCAAGGCCACCGCGCAGATCACCCAGCACAACGGTGCTCAGCCCGGCGCCGCCCCCGAACAACTGGCGGCGCCCGCACCCGATGTCCTGGACAAGCTGTTGGTCACCTGGCGGGAGCTGCGCAAACCCGCCAACGTGCTGATCCTCATGGACACCTCCGGCTCCATGAACCAGGGCACCGGCAACCACCCGGACCGGCTCCCCGAAGAACCGAGCAAGCTCGACCTCGTCAAGGACGCGCACGGACCGCTCCTCGACGGCTTCACCGACCAGGACAGGGTCGGCCTGTGGAGTTTCTCCGACAGCCGCAAGGTCCACCAAGCGCCATCACCCATGGGCGCCACGACCGGCGCAGGAAAGACCCACCGGGACGACCTCGAGGCCGGCATACAAAGACTCAAGCCCGAGGGCGCGACCGCGCTCTACGACGTCATCGACGACGCCGTCAGGGAACTGCGCCGCGACTACGACCCGGGCGCCATCAACGCCGTCGTGGTCCTGACGGACGGCCGTAACGAACCCAAGGACACACCGCCTCCGCTCGAAACGCTTCTCGGCCGCATCGGCGACCCCGATGAACCGGCTGTCCGGGTCTTCACCATCGCCTACAGCAGCACTGCCGACGAGAAGGCCACAAAAGGCAGGACCCCCCTCCAGGAAATCGCCGCACTCACCCATGCCCGCGCCTACAACGCGCGCGACCCCAAGACCATCAGCAAGGTCCTGACGAATGTGATCTCCAACTTCTGAGGTCGTCCGGACACCGGCCGCGCCGCACCCGGAACGGGCCCGCCGGAAGCCGGCCGCCCGCGGGCCGGGCTGCCCGGCCAGAGGCCTGCTCGCTCGAGAAGCTCGTCCGCGAAGGCACCTCGACGCTTGGCCGTGCCGCCCCAGGAGTCGTGGACGGTCGGTGTGAGGGGGTTGGCCGGGCTGGTACGGCGGGCGGTACGCCGCGTCATGGCGGCTGCGCTGCTTGCCACCGGCGGCAGGACAACTGGTGACCAAGCTCCTGCCGGACGGCGAGCCCGACAGCCTCCGGACGGCGTCGCTGGCGTCCTCCGGTGCCCCAGGAATGCAGCCCTCCGGATCCCGTGCCGACTGAGGGATTGTCAGTGCAATGTCACATTACTATGTTGCACGTCACACGGTAGTGGCATGTATCTGTCAGAAGTCCTGCCGCTCGCCGTGCGCACCGCTGCAAGGACCCATTCCCCCCGCCTCCGACACAGGAGCCGCAGGTGTCCCAGCGATCCAACGGCAGCCGCCGTTCCCTCCGCAGAGCCCTCCTCGCCGCAGCCGCCACGGTGACGCTGCTCGGGACCGGCGTCTGCAACGCGCCCACCGCCGAGGCGCACACGCCGCTCCAACCCCGCACCCTCACCGGCCCAGCTGTCCCCGCCAATGGCCACCCGCACGACGAGGTCGAACGTCTCGCCACCACACCACGGCCCACGCCGCGACCGGCACCCGCGCCCGGTGCGCGCACCGGCACCCGCGTCCCCGGCCCCCACACGCCGACTCCCCCCACGGCGGCCGGGGAGGACGCAGAGACCGCGTCCTCCCCGGCCGTCGCGTGCACCCTCGACGACGTCACCCGTCTCGGACCGGAGCAGTTAGCCGACTTCCTCGCCGACCCGGCCGTCACCGCCGACGGCTGCCTGCGCGACCTCATCTGGACCTGGGACGCGCGTCTCGCGCCGGCCATGTCCGATGCGCACGTCCAGGCCGTCTCCCGCCGCACCTCCGCCCTGGCCGCCACCCACGACGGCAGGAACGGCAGCCACCTGCTGGAGATGCTCACATACCTGCACGCGGTGGCCTACCACGACTTCTCCCGCAGCGAGATCGACCTCACCGACCCGCCCACCACCGAGGCGATGCGCCGCGCCATCCACGCCTTCGGCACCGCCCGCCGGTCCTTCGACGCGACGCGCACCAACGCCGAGTCGCTGCGCGAGGCGCTCTACGCGGGCAGCGCCACCGGACTGCGCCACTCGCAACTCGACCTGATACGCAAGGTGCTGGCCACCATGAACCCGTACCACACCACCACCTACAAGGACCCCTCCTGGGGAGGAGCGACCCTCGCCGCGCTCTCCGTGAACCACCTCGGCGTCTACCCGGGCAACAACGACACCGCCTTCCACACGCTCGTCGCACGCAACGCCCGCTACCGCCAAGCCTTCCGCGAGTTCTCCACCTACACCCACCTCAAGGGCACGCCCAACGAGTGGGTCGCGCGCGACGCCCTCGCCGAGTACGGCCGCCTCGGGCAGATCGCGCCCCTGACACCCACGATCGTGCCGGACCTCGGTGCGCTCCTCGCCCCGGTCGTCCGTAACTTCGGTCGCGGCAGCGCGCCCTGGGCGCGGCTCGCGTCCTGGCTCGACTTCTACGGAGCCTGCAAGCCCTACTCCGTCTGCAAGGACGACATCGAGCGGGAGATCTTTCCCCGGACGTACCGCTACGACAACGGGGCCATCAAGGTGCGCACCGGCCTCGACCGCCCCACCGTCGACCAGCTCTACTATGCGAGCAAGCAGGTCAAAACCCAGTTCCACCGGGTGCTGGGCACCGAGGAGCCGATCGTCGGCGACACCAACACCAGCCTCGCCGTCGTCCTGTACGCCTCCCGCGCGGACTACGAGAACTACCATCCGCTGCTGACCGGCATGGATACCGACAACGGCGGCATCTACATCGAGCGCAACGCGACCTTCTACACGTACCAGCGCCGCGTCCCGCAGGACTCCTCGCTCACCCTGGAAGAGCTGTTCCGGCACGAGTACGTGCACTACCTCAACGGCCGGTTCGCCGTGCCCGGTTACTTCGGCGAAGGACCCTGGTACGAGCGGGACCGCACCACGGCCATGGACGAGGGGACGGCTGAGTTCTTCGGCGGGGCCACCCGCGACGACGGTGTCGCCGCACGCAGGTCACTGATCCGGAGCATCATCGCCGACACGGCGAACGGCCGCCCGCGCATGGACGTCGACCGGCTGCTGCATGCCACCTACGAGGGTGACGGCTTCCGCTTCTACGCTTATGCGGGTGCGTTCTTCACCTACCTGTGGAGCGAACGCCCCACCATGCTGCGGGAGATGTACCGACACCTGCGGGCCGACGACCCGACGGCCTTCGACGCCTGGCGCGACGGGCTTGCCCGGGACGCCACGGTCCAGCGGGGCTACGACGCCTTCCTGGACGCCCGGATCGCCGAGGTCGACGACCTCTTCGTGCCGAACACCCGGTACATGCCCAACGACCGGCTGAGGGACGCCACCGCCGAGGCGGTGGGCTCCGCCTTCGCAGCGGCGACGGGGGTGACCCCGGTCTGCACCGACAACGGTGACCCGGGCATGCGGCGATTCGTCTGCACCGGCAGGGTCACCGCCCGCCTCGAAGACGCCGGAAGCCCGGACGGGGTCTTCCGGGACATGTCCGAGACGGTCGATCACTTCCTGCTCGACCGCACCTCCACGGCCTCGACCAACTTCGCCGACATGAACTGCTCGTTCGGCGAGGTGGAGATCTGGTCCGACCGGGGGACAGGCACCTCGGACTACCGGTGCGAAGGACCACTGCGAAGCTGAGCATGCCAGTCTCACGGCGTGCGACGACGTCCGTTCTGCCCACGACGTCCCCCGCACCATTGCCGCTGCACCACCGGAAGACGCCACGACTCCTGGGCCATTACGTCAACGCGACGCCCCTGAAAGGCGCGAACATAGGCCCCTACGAGGCCGCCCGCGTCCGCGCCTATCGGGTCAGCCGTCCCGCACGCCGCCCGTGCCGCCCGTGCTTCCCCTGTCACCAGCGGCCATTCAGTACCGTCCTCTCCGTGACCCGCCCGACCGGGCGGGTCACGGGTCAGAGGCGTTACCGGGAGGAGTTGCCGAGATGGGGCCACGCCGCCCAGCGGCATCTTCAGATGCGTGACGTGACAGCAGTGGGCGGGTTGACGCCCCCACCGGCGTGTTGCGTTCACCGCATGGCTCACACTGCGCTCAAAGCTGGCCCATGGTCAACTGGTCGGCTTCGGTACGTGCCGCCTGCGTGCCTAAAAGGAGCGGCTGTCACGCCCGGCCGTTGAGGGTTCGGGCGCTTTCCTCTCAGCGCAGCTTTCCGAAGAACTCGCGGACGTCGCTGACGAGCAGTTCCGGGGCTTCCATCGCGAGGAAGTGGCCGCCCCGGTCAAGTTCGGTCCATCGCACGACGTTGTGGTCGCGTTCGGCCCAGCGGCGGATGGTCACATCGTGGGCGGAGACCAGTACGGCGGTGGGCACGGTCCCCCGCGGACTGGCTGCCCAGCCGTTCTGACCGTCGCTCCACCCGGTGTCGCGCCCGGCGCCCGGGACAGTCCCGTCGTCTGCTGCGCCTTCGCTCCAGGTGCTCGCGGAGATCTCCTCGTAGTAAACCTGAGCGGCCGAGGCGGCGGTGGCGGTCAGCCAGTACAGCGAGACCTCGGTCAGAATGCGGTCCCGGTGGATACTGTCCTCGGGCAGTGCGTCTTCCGGATCTGTGAGCTCCTTGAATTTCTCCACGATCCAAGCCAACTGGCCGACAGGAGAGTCGGTGAGGGCGTAGGCGACGGTCTGCGGACGCTTGGAGTTGCACTGCAAGTAACCGTCGTTGAAATTCTGCATCCGCTGCCAGCGTCGCTGCTCGCCCTCCGTCAGGCCGTCCATCTCGCCCTCCACCCCGGCAGGAAACGTGACCGTCGCGTTGACGTGGACGCCCCTCACGTGGTCCGGTGCCTGCTTGCCCATCTCCAGGGCGACCCATGATCCGGTGTCGTACCCCTGAACGCCGTAGCTCGTGTATCCGAGGCGGGCCATCAGCTGGGCGAACGCCCCGGCCATCCGAGCCGTGTCCATGCCCGGCCCGTCCAGCGGCGTGGAGAAGGCGAACCCCGGGAGCGAGGGAATGACCAGGTGGAATGCATCGGCCGGATCGCCGCCGTGCGCTTCGGGATCGGACAGCGGCCCGATGACC
The DNA here is from genome assembly GCF_042871235.1 of Streptomyces sp. NPDC005931. Taxonomy (NCBI): domain Bacteria; kingdom Bacillati; phylum Actinomycetota; class Actinomycetes; order Kitasatosporales; family Streptomycetaceae; genus Streptomyces; species Streptomyces sp. NPDC005931. The sequence goes on along the minus strand of NZ_JBIAIG010000018.1, from coordinate 94,486 downwards.
TGGAGAAAGTCGGCGACCGAGCCCGGCCAGCCGTGCAGCAGCACAAGGGGCGTGGCGTCGACCCTGGGGGAGCGTACGTGCAGGAAGTGGATGTTCTGCCCGTCGATGGTGGTCATGTACTGAGGGAACGTGTTGAGTTCCGCCTCGTGTGCCCGCCAGTCGTAGGCGGTGCGCCAGTACTCGGCCAGGCCCTTCAGGTAGGCCACCGGGACGCCGCGGCTCCAGCCGACACCGGGCAGCTCATCCGGCCAGCGCGTGGCGGCCAGGCGGGCTCGCAGATCATCGAGCTGGGCCTGCGGTATGTCGATGCGGAAGGAGCGGATACTGCTGGCTGTCGTGTTCTCCATGGCTGCAACGCTAGGACTCGCTTAGGTCAGTTTCGGTCCTCACCTTCGGGCAGTCTTGCGGCATGCTGGACACCTCCGGGCGGCTGCTGAAGCTGCTCTCCCTGCTGCAGACCCACCGCGACTGGTCCGGGGCCGAACTCGCCGAACGCCTCGGCGTCAGCCGACGCACCCTGCGCCGCGATGTGGAGCGGCTGCGCGCGCTCGGCTACCCGGTGCACGCCACCCAGGGCATTGCGGGCTACCGGCTCGGAGCCGGGACCGCGCTGCCACCGCTGCTGCTCGACGACGACGAGGCCGTTGCCGTCGTCGTCGGTCTGCGCACAGCGGCCGGTGGATCAGTCGTGGGCATCGAGGGCGCCTCGATGCGCGCGCTCACCAAGCTCGAGCAGATGCTCCCACCCAGGCTGCGGTACCGAGTCACCACCCTGCACACCGCTACCGTCCGGGCCGGCGCGGCCCCGGCTCCCCAGGTTTCCCCGGACACCCTCATGGCCATTGCAGAGGCGTGCCGCCGACGCGAGCGGCTGCGCTTCGACTACATCAGCCCTCGCCGCAGCCCCAGCACCCGCCTGGTCGAGCCGCACAGCCTCGTCAGCTTCAACCGCTTCTGGTACCTGGTCGCCTGGGACACCGACCGCACCGCCTGGCGCACCTTCCGCGTCGACAGACTCACCCCACGCACGCCTACTGGACCGCGGTTCACCCCCCGAGAACTCCCCGACACCGACGTGGCCACCTATCTGGCCCACCAGCTGTCGTCGCGGACCTGGCCGTTCCAGGCCACCATCACCCTGCACGAGCCCGCCGCGGCGGTCACCGACCGGGTCTGGCCCGGCATGGGCGTCATCGAACCCGTCGACGATGACAACTGCCTCTTGCACCTGGGCGCCGACACCCCGCGCGACCTCGCCTGGATGATCACCTCGGTCGACGCCGATTTCACCCTCACCAACGCTCCACCCGAGCTCGCCGACGCCCTGCACGCCCACGCCGCCCGCTGCCTGAACGCCGTACGCGAGGCATAGGCGCCTGCGGCGTGGGCGGGCGGGGAGGGCGCGCGCCTGGTCGATTGCGCGTCGGGGAGGGCCGCCGCAGGCTGGTCGAGGTCGTCCCGCCGAGGGCACCGCGCATGGTCGAGCGGCTGGTCGACGACATCTTCGCCGCGCTCGACGAGCGGACCGTCGTCGTCCCGGGCACCGGCACTCTCGACGTGATCGTCCCTTCGCCGGCGAAGTCGCCGGCCGCCGTCCATGACCAACGCCGGGCTCTGGAAGCCCGGATCGAGGCCCTGCTGAGGTCCACCCTCTTTCCCAGGTACTGACCACGATGCCCGGCATGGGAGCCGGGACCGCCGCAGTCCCCCTGGCCACCGTCGACGACGGCAGCTCGTTCCCGAGCGGGCGGCCATCTGCGTGCCTTCGACGGCTGGGACCCGGAGGACACCGAAGTGCCCACCGGGCGAAGGTTGCGCTGTTCCGCAGGGTGCACGGTCTGCACACCCTGCGGCTGGACGAGGAACTGCCCCTGGTGGACAGGGTGGTGTCGGCGGCCCGGGACATCGTGACCGGGCTCGCCGAGCCGCATCGGGTGCGGTACGTGATCCACGCCCGGGCCATCCACCAGGTGGCACCGCCGGCGACGGACATCGCCCGGCAGGTCCGGGACCGGCTCGGGCTCGGTCACGCCGAGGCGTTGTCACTGACGCAGCAGAACTGCGCCACCGGGCTCGGCGCCCCCCCCGCGCTGTGGGCGCCGACCCCTGAGGGCCCGGGGGCCCGCTGTACCAACGGGTCTTCCCCCGGGCTCGTAGCGTCGCGTTCGGGGACCGTCAGTCGGCGTAGACCATGCCCTTCCAGAGACGTCCCGACTTGCGGCAGTCGTAGTCGTAGACGTTGGACGCCGACAGGTAGTAGTCCTCGTCGGCCCAGCAGCGAGACGCTGTGGAGTAGTACTCGCCAGTCGGCTGCCAGGTCGCCGTCGGAGCGGCATGGGCGGGTAAGGCGGCACCGCCGGCCAGCAAAGTGGCCCCTAGTACTGCACTGGCGAGCGAAACGCGTCGACGCATTGTTTCTCCTTCTGGGTCCGTGTGCCAGACGAGGTACCGAGGGCGGGTTCGTCCCTCGGGCTTCACCACTGACTGCAAGGGGCGTGCCATTGTTCGTCAGCCCTCTACGGCCATCGAACAAGGCAGTCGCGGCAGGGGCCGGAACGTTCCTCGAACATCGCGAGGGCCTGTCGTTCAACGGCGGGTGCGACTCTCATACCCCACGTGGGAGGAAAGGTCACCAGACGCGGCTGCAGCCGGCGGGTGCCCTCTCCGGGTAGTAGTTGCATACGTTGATCTGTACACCGTCCACGTTGTGCAGCGGGGTGGTGTACGTTCCGTTGACCTTGACCCGCTGGTGGGAGAACCACTTCCACTGGCCGTTCTGGTACTTCCAGTAGCTCAGGTACAGGCCGCCTGCCCAGCCGTCGCCCGTGCACTTGTCCCGGACGGTGATGTTGAAGTAGGCGCTGTAGGTGTCACGCCCCTGGGCATTGCCGGTCCAGACGTAGTTGTAGGTGCCGCTGGCGTCCGCGCAGAGATTGGTGCTCCTGCCGTAGACATCCTCCGCATGCGCCGTGCCCGAAAAGGCGACGGTGGCTGCGGCGGCCAGGGCCACCCCGACGCCGGCTGTCCCAATCCGCGACGCCAGACCCGACTTCCTCATTGCTGCTCCCTTGTGTGAGCTGTGCGCTGTGACGTGAGCGCTCTGACGGGGAACAGCTTGCGGATGCCGGAGCGGCAGCACAATGAAACCGTATGTCCCGGACAGCCCCAGTGCTGTCCGGCCCGGTCAGGTGCCTGTCCCGGACAGGGCGAGGCCACTTGTCCGGGACAGGCACCCGAGTCGAACGCACCGGCTGCGTCACTTTCCGCATAGGGCACCCGTACTGCAGAAGCACTCGTCACCGTCCCACCGCAAGACCGTGAGTGTTTCCCATGACGCCCTCGGCATCGTGCGTGCCCTGAACAGCGGCACCCAGATCTTCCGCAGCAGCCGTGTCGGCACAGTGATGTGCATGGCCCGCATCCATGAGGATCCGGCGCAGGTTGCCCCCGTGGAGCCCCAGGAGGGTTCCCGGAGTACGGGCTCGGCCCCCAGGTGCGGGCGCTCGTCAGCGAGTATTGCGGCCCGCCCCCCGGCGGGTCGCTCCGCGCAGGGCGGGGCCGTTTCGGCAGGAGGGGGGCGGATCGTGTCGCCAGGAGGGGCGCGGGTGCGTAGGCTCGCCCGATGACGCGGAGCGCAACCCTGGCCGGGGTCTTCGACGACCTTGCGCCCGGCTACGACCATGACCACCACGAGGCGGTCGCGCGGGCCCTGCTGGACCTGGTGGGCGCCGGACCGGCCGAAGCCGTCGCCGACGTGGCCTGCGGAGCGGGTGCGGTGGCCCTGCAACTCGCGCGGAGCCGCCCTTCCGCCGCGCCGCCGGTCCTCGCGGTCGACGTGTCGCCCGGCATGATCGCGGCGGGCCGGTCGCGTGCCGCTTCCGCCGCTGTGGCCGCCGCGATCGACTGGCGCCTCGCCGACGCCGTCCCCCTGCCGGTCGCCGACCACTCCCTCGACGTCGTCCTGTGCGCCTCCTCGCTGCACTTCCTGGGCGCACGGGTGCTGGACGACTGGCGGCGCGCGCTGCGCCCGGGGGGACGCGTGGGGTTCACCCTTCCGTCCGCCACCCACTTCCGGCCCTCCGAGCGGTTCTCGGCGCTCCTCGCGGCGGACGTCCCGCTTCCGGCCGGCGCCGAGGACGCCGAGGCCTGGATCACGGCGCACGGCTTCGCCGGCGCCGTCTCCCGCGTCCACACCCTCGGCACCCGCCGGGTGGTGGTCACCACGGCCACCACGCCGGACGACCGCTGATCCCCTGACGCGCGGCGGTGGCGACAACGGCTCAGCCGCGCCGCGTTGTTGGTGACCGGGGCCGGTCCTGGTCCGGCGGCTCCAGATAGCCGGCCCGGTGCGGGTCCCAGGACAGGCGCAGGGGGTCCCGTACGGTGCGGACGCACCAGCCGAGGGGGGTCAGCACGCCGAAGTACAGCACGGCCAGGCCCAGTTCCCCCAGGCGTTCAGTCCAGCGGGATCGCGGCACGCCAGTCGTCCTCCTCCCGCCACACGGGCTGGTTCCGCTTGTCCAGCAGGAAGTCGCCCAGCACCAGCAGGTCCATCCGGGTGCGCATGAAGCACGCGTACGCCTCCTCGGGGTCGCGCACGATGGGCTCGCCGCGCACATTGAAGGAGGTGTTCACCAGCACCGGGCAGCCCGTCCGCCGCCGGAACGCGGACAGCAGCGCGTGGAAGCGGGGGTTGTGAGCGGCGGAGACGGTCTGCACCCGGGCCGACCCGTCCACATGCGTCACCGCCGGGATCACCGAACGCGGCACCCGTAGCAGGTCGAGCCCCGTCAGTCCCCGGGCCTCCTGCTCGCACTCCCGGAGCCGGGCGGCCGCGACGCGCGCCGTCCGCAGCATGTACGGGCTCTCTCCGTCGAGGTCGAACCAGTCCTTGGCGTCCTCGGCGATCACCGCCGGGGCGAACGGCCGGAAGCTCTCCCGGAACTTGATCTTCGCATTCAGGGCCGACTGGGCGCCGGGATCACGGGGATCGGCCAGGATCGACCGGTTGCCCAGCGCTCGGGGACCGAACTCCATACGCCCCTGGAACCAGCCCACCACCTTTCCCGCCGCCAGCTCCGCGGCCACTCGCTCGACCAGCTCCGCCTGCGCCAGACGCACGGCCGGACAGCCTCGCCGCTCCAGGAACCGGGTGATCTCCGCCGTGTCGTACGCGGGCCCGAGCAGGGCGCCCGCCATCGCGTCCGTACCGCTGCCCACGTGCGTACGCGCGGCCCCCCGGCCGTACGACTCCGCGAGGGCCACCCCCAGCGCGCCACCGGCGTCCCCGGCAGCCGGCTGCACCCACAGCTCGTCGCAGACGCCCTCGTCCATGAGCCGCCCATTGGCCACGCAGTTGAGCGCCACGCCACCGGCCAGGCAGAGCCGTCGCTCGCCGGTGCGTTCCAGCGCCGTTCGGGCCAGCCGCGTCACCACCTCCTCGGTCACCGCCTGGACCGACGCGGCCAGGTCGAACTCCCGCTCCGTGAGCGGCCCCTCGGGGGTGCGTCGGGGGCCGCCGAACAGCTCCTCGAAGGCCCGGCCGGTCATGGTTCGGCCGTACTGGAAGGTGAAGTGGCGCAGGTCGAGCCGGAACGACCCGTCCGCCTTGACGTCGATCAGCCGCTCCCGGATGAGGGGCGCCCAGCGCGGCCTGCCGTACGGCGCGAGCCCCATCAGCTTGTACTCGCCCGAGTCGGCCCTGAAGCCGCAGAAGTGGGTGAACGCCGAGTACAGCAGACCCAGTGAGTGCGGGAAGCGCAGTTCGGCGAGCGACACGAGTTCGGTGCCCCTGCCGTGCCACAGCGTCGTCGTCGCCCACTCGCCGACCCCGTCGACGCACAGCACCGCAGCCGACGGGAACGGGCTGGGCAGGAACGCGGAGGCGGCGTGCGAGGCGTGGTGCCGGTGTGCCACCACCGGCGGCAGCGGCCCCCCGCCGGACAGCTCCCGCAGCCGCGCGTGCACCTCGTCGAGGGCGTGCCGCTTCCAGCCGGCCCACTGCGGGAAGGACCGGCGGAACACCGGGAATCCGTGGGGCGCCGTGGCCAGCCAGGTGGCCATCACCCGGCGGAACTTCAGCGCCGGGTCCTCGTAGAACGCCACGGCCGCCAGCTCGTCCGGGCGCAGTCCGGCCTCCTCCAGGCAGTAGGCGACGGCCCGCGCCGGGAACCCGGGGTCGTGGCGGCGTCTGCTGAACCTCTCCTCCTGCGCCGCCGCCACGGGAACGCCCCCGATCACCACCGCTGCCGCGCTGTCGTGGTAGTAGGCGGAGATCCCGAGCACCGGACCGTCCCGGCCGGCGCCGTCGCCCCCGTTCCCCCCGGTCCCGTCCCCTCCGGTCCGGCCCCCACCAGTCCGCGTCGCCACGTCAGAAGAGCGGGTAGACGGAGGCGTCGTCCTCGGGCTGCGCCCGCAACCCGCGCGGTGCCGGGGACGCCGGAGGTGCCGGAGGCGGTTCGGCCGTCCGGTCCGCCACGGGCGGAGGATCCGCCTGGTCCCGGGCGCCGGTCGACGCCCCGCCGCGGTGCCGGGCGCGCAGCCGGGCCACGAGGCGACCGACCGCCCCGCGGGGGCCCGCCCCGTGCTCCTGATCCTGACCCGGGCCCGTCACGTCAGGTCCAGACGGTGCGCCAGCTGCCGGGCCACCAGGTCGTACCCCAGGTCCGTGCAGTGCACCCGGTCGATGAACAGCCAGTCCTCCGGCGCGGCTGCCTCGCCGAGCGCCGTGTTCATGTCGAGGAACGGCACCTCCAGCGCGGCGCACCCGGTCGCGAGCCGCTCGGCGTAGGAGCGGCCGACCGCCATCGTCGAGATGTCATGGTGGAACCGGCGGAAGTTGGACACCTCGTCCAGTTCCTCGAAGAGGAGCCGCTCCCGGGGCAGGGGCTCCTCGCGCACCCACGGCGCGAGCGGTTGCAGGACGTACGTCAGCTGCGCCCCGAGCCCGTCCGCGAGCAGTTTCCAGCCGCTCAGGTGACGCAACGTCAGCTCCGTCGCGTGGGCGACCCGCCGCTCCGGCGGGGGGACGACGTCCGGGGCGGGACCGCAGTCGAAGAAGGCGCCGTGGCGGCCCTGCTTCTCCTCGGGCAGCCTGCTGAGCACCAGGTTGTTCACGCCCGACAGCAGGACGATGTCCTCGACGGGCGGCAGCTCGTGCTGGAACAGGGCGCACAGCAGCAGCTCCTGGGCCGAGTTGTGGCTCTGCCCGGCGAAGTTCAGCCAGGGCAGCCGCGGCGCGTGCGCGTTCCACAGGCGGGCGCTGATGGTGGCGGCGTCCCCGGTGGCGCCGACGCCGAACACGGCGGAACTGCCCGCCAGCACCCGTACGGGTCCCTCGGGCCGGTCGTCGCCAACCGTGGCCCGCTGCCCACCGGGACCGGGTGTGACCCGGAAGCCGTGCCGGTCGGTGGTGTAGACGGGGGTCTTCTCGCCACCGTACTGGAAGTAACCGAGATACGGCTGGTCCTCCAGGACGAACGTGTAGTGCTCCATGTGCGGGGTGTGCGTGGCGCGGGGTGACGTCATCGCTCGGGTGGCTCCCGTCGGTAGGCGTGTGAGGGTCCCGGGCCCGGTGGTGAGCCTGTGAGCGGCCCGGGGGTGGGCGCTTCGGTCGGGGCGGAGGGCGCGGAGGCGGGGCGGGAACGGGTGCGGAGGGGTGCGCGGAAGTGACGCGCAGGGCCCGGTGGAGGGGGACGCGACGGGGGTGCGACGCCGGTCAGTGGCCCGGCCCCGGGGCCGGGAGCGGAGGCGGCGGCGCCGGGAGGGATCCGGGCCGGTCCTCCCGGATCAGGTCGGCGTTGACGGCCATGGCGGCCAGTCCGCCGCTGGCCGCGGCCATCGCCGCCTGCTGCATGGTGCGCCCGAGGTCACCGGCCACGTACAGCCGGGGGACGCTGGTGCGGCCCCGGTCGTCGGTCTGCACCGACTCCAGGTCCGGCGCGTCGACCCAGGGGCGCAGGGGCTCCGTCCGGGGTTCCATGTCGAGGTGCAGGAACAGCGCCCCGTACGCGGCCGCGCCGCCGTCCTCGAACGCGACCCGCACGCCCTGGGGGTGCGGCTCCAGCCGCGCCACCCCGCCCGCACGCACCGGCACCCCGGCCGCGGCCAGCCGGTCCCGCTCGTCCCGGGGCAGTTCACGCCGGCCGGAGAGATAGGTGATGTCATCGGACCACACCGTGAGGGTCGACGCCAGGCATTCGCTGGGCACCGTTTCGCCGTACACGGCGAAGGGCCGCTCGCGGACCTCCCAGGCGTGGCAGTAGGGGCACTCGAACACCGTCTTCCCCCACAGGTCCGCGATGCCCGGTACGGCGGGCAGGACGGAGCGCACCCCCGCCGCGTACAGCAGGGTGCGGGCGCGAAAAGTGCCGGACTCCTTGGTGGCGACCACCACATGGTTGCCCTCGCCGGTCGCGGACACCACCTCGTCGTCCCGGAACGACACGTCGTACGCGGTCAGCTGGGCCCGGGAGCGGGCGCGGAAGTCGGCGATCGTCGCACCGTCGTTGGTGAGGACGTTGTGCATCACTCCCGCGGCCATGTTGCGGGCGTCACCGGAGTCGATCAGGAGCACCCGGCGGCGTGAACGGCCCAGGTAGAGCGCTCCGTTCAGGCCGGCCGGGCCGCCACCGACGATCACGGTGTCGTAGAGCTGCGTGTCCAATGGTCACCCCTTGTCGGGTAGGTCGGTCGGACGGGAGGGCGGGGGCTCGGCGCGGGGGCCGGCCGGATCGTCGCGCAGGGGAGCGAGCAGCAGCAGGGCGCCGACGGCGAGGACGGTGCCGCAGACGACGAACACCGCGGGGACGGAGAGGAGTTCGGCGAGCAGTCCGCCGAGGAGCGCGCCCACCGGCATGCTGCCCCAGGCGCACAGCCGGGAGACGCTCATCACCCGGCCCTGGAGGTCCTCCGGGGTGAGCCGCTGGCGCAGCGACATCACCGGGATGTTCCAGCCCATCATGAAGACGCCGTTCGAGGCCAGGGCCAGCGCCGCGAGCACGGGCACGGGCGCGGCGCCCAGCGCGGCGTACGCGGCGCCGGACGCGACCAGGGACCAGCGGGCCAGCCGTACGGGGGGCAGCCGGTCGGCCAGCCGGGGCGCCAGCCAGCTGCCCGCGACGGCGCCCACCGACCCGGCGGCCAGCAGCAGTCCGTACCCGGTGCCGCTCAGGCCCAGCGTGCGGTCGCTGAGCAGGACCAACATCGAGAAGGTCGCGGAGTAGACCAGGCCGTACAGGGCGCTGGCCGTCAGCGTGAGCCGCAGGGTGCGGTGGCGCAGGACGAAGCCGACGCCCTCCCGGACGTCCCGGAACAGACCGCCGCCCGCCTTCGGCCGGGGCGCGCCCGCGGTCCGGGGCAGGGGGGCGAGGCCCAGCAGGAGCAGCGCGGCCAGCGCGTACAGCCCGCCGCCCGCGGCCAGCGCCACCGCGGCCGCGAGCCCGGCGAGGAGCCCCGCCAGGGGTGGCCCGGCCGTCTCGCCGAGCACGATCTGCGCGGCCGACAGGCGGCCGTTCGCCCGCTCCAGCCTCCGTTCGTCGACCAGGCGCGGCAGCAGGGCGGGGGCGGCCGTGTCGGCCAGCGTCTCTGCGATGCCCAGCACGAAGGCGAGGGCGTACAGCAGCGCGAGCGGCCGGTCCTGGGCGAGCAGGAGGGCCGCGCCGGCCAGCGCCGCGGCCCGGACCGCGTTGCTGGCGAGCAGGACGAGCCTGCGGTCGGCCCGGTCCACCAGGACGCCCGCCGGAAGGGCGAAGAGCAGCCACGGAAGCATGTTCACGGCGGTCAGGCCCGCGACGGCCGCCGGGTCGGGGTGGTGCGCGACGACCAGCAGCGGCAGCAGCGTCCGGGTGATGCCGTCGCCCGCGTTGGAGGCCGCGGCCGAGCCCCAGAGCCAGCGGAACGGGCGGCCGAGCTCCGCCCCTCCCGCCGGGCGGGTCCCGGGCGAGGTGGCGCTAGCCAACGACGCTCCCTCCGTGCCATCCGCGCAGTCCGAGCAGCCGCTCACCCAGCTCCGTCAGCCGCGCCGGCCCGTACAGCTCGGCCTCGTCCTTACGCACCCCGCCCTCCGGCGGGTGCGGCGGGACGCGGTCCCGCCAGAAGCGGACCCGCGCCTCGCGCAGCGCGGTGTTCTCCTCCCACGCGGGTGCCATGGTCAGGTACTGCGCCATGCGCACCCGCCGCTCGGAGACGTTCGGGTGGACGCCGTGCGGCAGCATGCTGTTGAAGATGATGAGGTCACCGGGTGCCACCTCGGGGGTGGTGATGGGGTAGCCGGTGATGTCGGGGGTGATCGGGTCGCGGTCGGCGGGCTGGCGGCTCAGCCACTTCTCCCACTCGGCGAAGATCTCCGGCACGCACTGGAAGCCGCCGATCTCCTCGTCGCCCGCCGTCAGCGAGAGCACCGCCTGACAGGTCACCGGCGCGGGGTCGGCGGAGCTGTCGACGTCCCAGTGGATGAATCCGTCGAAGGCCCGCTCACCCCGGTTGGGCGGGTTGACGTTGGCGAAGTCGATGGTCACCCACAGGTCGTCCCGGTCCCAGATGTCGGCGAACGCCCCGTGCACCCGGGGTGTCTGGCGGGCGTCCCACTGGGCCTGGTGGTTGTACATCTCGACCAGTCCGCTGTGGCCGGGCAGCCGGTCGTTGCCGGTGTGCGGCGAGGTCCAGGTCGAGGGGTCGTCGGGGCGCATGTCGAGGAAGGAGCACAGCCCGTCCACGAGCGCGGTGACCGTCTCGGGTGCCACCGCCCGGCGGACGATGACATAGCCCTGCTCCGTCCACTGGGTCCAGTCGGCGGGGGACAGGACGCGCAGTGGCTGCGTCTTGCGGATGTCGCGCAGAGGGGTGGCGGGCGGTGGGGTGGCGGGCACGTGCACTCTCCAGGGGACGCCGGTACGGGGGGACGGGGCGAGTGGGCGCCGCCGCCCGCGGGGCGGGCGGCGGCGGGCGCGGATCACTCCACGATCAGGCGGCGGCCGGGCAGCACCACGGCGTCCAGCTCGGTCTCCGCCAGCAGTTCCAGGGCCTGGTCGAGGTGGTTCAGGATGGGCATGCCGCCTCCGTTCGCGCTGGTGTTGATGAGGACGGGCAGCCCGGTCCGTTCGCCCACCGCGTGGCACAACCGGTGCAGCAGCGGGTGAGTGTCCGGCCGTACGGTCTGCAGCCGGGCCGTGCCGTCGATGTGCCGCACCTCAGTCAGCCGGTGCGCCTCCTCGGGCCGCACCCGCACCGCGAACAGCATGCTCTCGGTGTGGTCCAGCGGGCCGCTGAACCAGCGGTCGGCGACCTCCTCGGGGCAGACCGGCGCGACCGGCCGGAACCATTCGCGCCCCTTGATCGTCTGCGACACGTGCCGCCGGGCACCGTCCCAGTGCGCCGACACCAGCAGCGAGCGGTGGCCGAGCGCCCTGGGCCCCGTCTCCATGCCGCCGTCCAGCCAGGCCACGCAGCGCCGGTCGGCCAGCAGGTCCGCGACCGCCCGGACCAGCGCGTCGTCGTCGGCCAGGTCGCGCCCCGACAGCCCGAGGGCGGCCAGTCGCGCGGCGAGCCCGCCCGACTCCGCCCGTACCCCGGCCCCGGACCCCGAGCCCCGCGCCGGTGCGTCCGGCAGCGGGTCGTCGCAGCCCTGGTCGTCGCAACCCTCCAGCGGCGGCCCGGCGTACGCCAGCCGTGCCCACGCCGAGCGGTCCGTCAGGTCCGGGCGTTCGGACGGCTCCGCCACGGCCAGGGCCGCGCCCAGGGCCACGCCGGAGTCGTCGCAGCACGTCGGGATGGACACCCTGGTGAACTGCCCGGACTCCACCAGGCCGCTGTTCGCGGTGATGTTGAGCGCGCAGCCGCCCGCATAGCAGAGCGTGGAGTAGCTCGGGAAGCGCCCGCTGATGCCGGTCGCCAGCCGGACGAGGTCCAGCTCCACGGCGTTCTGCAGGGTGGCGGCGAGGTCCCGGCAGACCCGCTCGTCGGGTGAGGTCCCCACCACGGTCGTACGGCCGTCCGGGGTGCGGATCTCGTCCGGGAACACCGACCCGAAGGAGTGCACGACGTCGTCGTCGGAGGAATCGGCCAGCCCCGCGTCCAGATAGCCGCCGCTGACCGGGTCGTACTCCCACCAGGTGTCGGCGTAGCGCAGCGCCGACCCGGTCAGCCGGTCCTCGTCCAGCGGCTCGAACAGGTCGGGCGAGGAACACCGGTTGGACTGCGGGATCAGCATGGCGCGCAGCACCGGCAGCAGGGCCGGGTCGCTCGCGCCGGTCGCCGCCAGGCCGAGCAGCTTGCCGGTGTCGAACTGGCTGCCGTGCACCCGCCGCGCCAGCGCCTCGTACACCAGGCCGAAGCGGGGGCCGCCCCGGTTGGTGAACGACATCACCGGGGTCAGCCGGTCGCCGTCGCCCAGGCAGACCATTCCGCACTCCGCGTAGTTGCCGGTCCCGTCCAGGGCCAGCACCAGGGCCTTGCGGGCACCGGAGGTGTAGTAGGCGAGCGCGGCGTGCGCGTAGTGGTGGCGTACGGCGACGAGCGTGACGTCCCCGAAGCCCTCGGCGAGCGGCCAGTCCACCGGCTTGATCACCCGGGTCACCGCGTCGGCGAGCCCGACCCCGCCGGTGGCCGTCCAGCGCGCGTCCTCGTTGACCAGCTCGACCAGCGCCGGCGGCAGGACCCGGCACACCGGGGTGTACCAGTCCGCCACGGCGACCCGCGTCACCGGGCCGGCCGCCCGCTCCCTCAGCTCCGCCAGCCAGCCGGCGGCTGCCCGCGGGAAGTCGCCGTTGCCCCCGCACACATGGCGCAGACGCAGCCGCCGCTCGGCCTCGACGACCCGGTAGCCGTCCGCGTCGGTCAGGGCGGCGCCCGCGTCGTGCCCGAAGTGCAGACCTATCGTCGCCATCAGCCGGTCACCCTTCCTCGGTCGGCCGGGGGCGGCGCCGTGCAGCGGGACCGGCCATGTCCGGCCCGCCGGCGGCGCCGTTCGCGGGCAGGCTCATGACAGTGCGGCGAGGCCGGCCGCGTGGTGCCGCTCCAGAAGCCCCTGGACCACCTCGCGCATATAGGCGCAGTAGCCGGGCGACATCACCTGGATCGACCCGTTCTCCTCCTCCAGCGCGCCCGCGGACCCACCCGAGCAGGTGCCCTGCAGCTCGCAGCCCTGGCAGCCCGGCCCGTTGGTGTAGGCGCGCATGCCGTAGTCCTGGTAGGCGGGGGAGGCGAAGATGCCCCGCCAGTCGTCGATGGTGCCCAGCACCCGCGCGGTGGCCTTGCAGGCGAAGACACTGCCGTTGGGCTCGATGGAGAGCTGCCGGCCGACGGCCGGACACGTCTTGTAGTCGGCCTGCTCGGCCCACTTGGCCTCATCGATGATCATCTGGAAGGTCTGGTACCAGTAGCCGCTGAGCTGCACCCCCCGCTCCCGCCCGTAGTCGACCGCGGCCAGCAGCCGCTGCGCCACGTCGTGCGGGCTGTGCTTCTGGAAGAACTCGTTGGCCTGGAAGGAGACGATGACGTCCAGGGTGTCCAGACCGGTCTCGGCGACGAAGTCGATCAGCGGGGTGCCCCACTTGTCCCAGGTGTACTGCGAGAGGACCGTGGTGATGCTGACCGGGACACCGGCGGCCTTCATGTCGAGGATGGCCTTGCGGACCACCGGCCAGGGGGTGCGCTGCTGCTGTCCGCCGCGGAACTCACCTGTCTCCGGCACCAGGTAGTCGATGGATACCGTGGTGTCGACCCGGTGCTCGGCGAGCGCCGCCAGCAGCTCGGCGTCGATGCGGGAGCCGTTGCTCGTCATGTCGTACGAGAGGCTGACGCCGTCGTGGCGGTCGCCGAAGGTGCGCAGCACGTGCAGGATCGTCCCCCGGGCCAAAGTGGGTTCGCCGCCGAAGAAGGACACGCTCAGGTGGCCGCCGCCGTTGGCCTTCCGCAGCGCGATGGCCTCCTTGATCGTCTTCTCGGCCACCTCGCGCGACATGTGCATCGACGGGTTGCGGCCCGAGTCCGAGCCGTGGTTCCAGTCACCGTGGGCCAGCGTCGGCCCCGAGTCCTGGCGCGCCGTCACCGGGCCGGTGTCCTCGCGGGACCGGCGCAGCTCCACGAGCACCGGACCGGGCTTCACCGACTCGCCGGACGTGTTGCGCTCCTCGACGCCCCCGTCGAAGTTGTACGCGAAGCAGCCCTGGCAGGAGAAGTTGCAGGCGTTGGTCAGCACGAGCTGGATGGAGGAGTGGAACACTCCGCTCCCCAGCGCCTCCTGGCGGGTCTTCAGCAGCCCGTCGATCTCCCGGGCCTCGTCGTGCCCCGCCTCGACCAGGAACCGCGCCTCCACGAGATCCCGCAGCGCGTCGTCGTCGATGCGCTCCCGCAGCCGGTCCACGCTGAGCCCCTGGGAGGCGTCCCGCAGGAGTTCGACCACGTCCTTGTCGATGATCCGCGCGTTCCCATAAAGCGAGTGAAAGGCCATGGTCCGCTCGTCGCCCTCGTACGAGCCGAGACGCCCCCCGAAGGACGTGAAATCCCGGTCGCCCGCGCTGCGCAGGGTGCGGACATAACGCGACGACTGATACATCGAATTCTGCATGCTGAATACTTCTCCCTGCGTCTCACGGCTTTCGGCTCGGTGCGTGGCGCGGCCGTGATCGACGGCCCGGCCGGGAAGCGCGGCACGGGTGCGGCACGGCGTCGGTGGAGAGCGGCCCGGGTGGCCGACCCCCGGGACGCGGACCGATCCCGGCGGGTTCGGCCCCGCCTCCCGGGGGCGGTTCGCCGTACGGGCCCCGATCAGCCCCGGAGCCCGGGTCGTGTCGCCGAAGTCCCGTCCGCCTGTGGACGTGTCGACCGTCCAGGGAGGGCGAGGGCGTTACCCCGGCGACGTTCTTCAGGTGGACGCGGACTCTTTCCGCTGCTCGGCGGGGGCGGTGCCGGCCTCGGCCTGCTTGCGCACGGGCGTGATGGTCGGCGCGTTGCCCTTGTCGGGCGAGACGAACGCGCAGGGCCGCGTCGACGCGGTGACCGCGGGTCGGGCGACCTTTCTGACTTCGGCCATGTGGCCTCCTCGTGAGGTGCGGGACACAACGCGGTCTACTGAAGCAGAGGAAAAGGGAGGCTATAAGTCGGCATCAGGACACGCTGATGATGAAGCGGCGCCGAACGGTCGTGCATGATCGGAGAAAGGGAATTCGATCTTTTCGCGCCGCGAATGGCGAGGTCGGCCGGGTGCCGTACCGAAAGGAATTCCTTGATCGGAATTCCGGCGGACCGCAAAGCCCGCGTCCCGTGCCGTCCCGGCCCGTTGCGTGGCGGGAGGAGATCCGGCCGGAACGGGAGGCCGTCCGGCCGCGCCGCGTCCGTCTCCCGCCCCCTCGCGCCGGGCCCGGCCGCGGCCGCTGGAGCGGTGCTGACGCAGCACGAAGCCGCCTGGCGCTCCCGCCTCGCCGCGGCCGCCGACTACCTGTGCACCCACGGCCACCTCGTCGCCCCCGCCACCACCCCCGTCGGCGCCTGGCTCGCCGAACAACGCCACCTCGCCACCAAGAACACCCTCGACCCGCCCGCGCGGACGCCCTCACCGCCCTTGACCCCGACTGGCGCCTGCCCCACGGGGCGGACTGGCACCGCAAATACCACCTGCTGCGCGCTCCGCCTCGCCTCCGGTGCCGACCCGGCCGCCCTCACCCCGGGCACCCTCCTCGCCGGAGTGAAGATCGGCTCCTGGCTGCACCGCCGGCTCACCACCTGGCCACGCCTCCATCCCGGCCAGCAGCCTGCTGACCGCCCTGAGCCTCCCGCCCCAGAACAGTCCCCTCGCCCCGGCCCGCCGCACACGCCGCACCTTCGAACTGACCGTGCAGCTCCTGGAACTCTTCCTCCACCGCGAAGGCCGCACCCCCGCTGCCCGCGAGACCATCCCCGTCGACGCGACACCGTCAAGATCGACGCCTGGCTCGCCAAGCCCGTACCAAGCACCGCACCGGCCAACTCCCCGCCGAACACGCCCGCCTGGTCGCGACGCTCTTCGACGGAGACTGGACCACCGAGGACGCCGTTCCAGCCGCCCTGCTGTAACCGTGGAAGCCGTCCCCGCACCACCCGCCGCGGCGCCGAGTCACACGGCGATGACACGTCCGGCCGATCACCCCCGCCGCCCCCACTCATTGAGGGCGTGTGACGGGGCGCCGCTGTCCACCAGAGGGACGCGACATCGCTTGCGGATCCCCGCCGGACGGGATCGGCCGTGAAGTTCCGATGAACTCTCCCGTCTCCTGGGATCGTGCTTCTGCGCACGTCAGAGGCGGGTGCCCTAGGTGGGGATGCGCAGTGTCGCGAAGGTTCACAGGCGTGTGCGGCGGGACGACGGTCGCCGAGTCGCCCCAGGGGGCGGCCGCCGTCCGGTCGGTCAGTCGGTGAAGGACGCCCAGGAGACGGCCGGACTCCCGCCCGGGAGACGGTGGCGCGGGCGTTCCCGAGAGGCCGTCCGAAAGTGCCCACCATGTGCACGAGGCGCTATGTCACCAACGGCGGCCTCTTGACCGTTCCTTGAACGTCCCCGCGTGCTCATCCGTATCTCTCGCTGCGTGCCGTCCATCCGTAAAAGGCGTCCGCTTCACATGCCCTGGAGAATCCCTCTCTACCGACCGGGAGAACACATGCATTCGAACCGACATGCCGTACCCACGCGGGCATCGAGGCGGACGATCATGATTATCGCCGCGGTTTTCGCCGTGATAGCCGCGGCCGTCATCGCGATCAGGGCGGGCACCGACGAAGCCTCAGCCAGCCCGACGGTCGCGGGACAGGCCCAGAGCGCTGGGGGACATGTCGCCACAGGTGGTGCCGGACAGTCGGCGACGGACCAGAAGGGCGCGGCCAACCTGACCGTCACGGACGTGGACCGCGAGTTCCTCGTGAAGGTACGCCAAGCCGGACTGTGGGAGATCCCCGCCGGCCGCCTCGCCCAGACCCACGCCTCCAGCGAAGCCGTCAAACGTGCCGGGCTCCACCTGCTCGACGGGCACAGCAAGCTCGACCAGCTCGTGCGCGAGGACGCCAAGATCCTCGGCGTGGAAATTCCCAACGAGGCCACCGAGGAACAGCAACAGTGGGTCCGGAATCTGGAGAACGCCCAGGGCGAGGAGTTCGACAAGCTCTTCGCCAACGTTCTTCGCGCCTCGCACGGCAAGATCTTCGCCACGATCGGTGAGGTTCGGGCCGCCACCCAGAACGACCTCATCCGCCGCCACGCCCGCCAGGCCAACCAGACAGTCCTGGACCACATGGAGGTCTTGGAGGACACCGGACTCGTCGACGCCTCCACCCTCCAGGAGGTCGAGGAAGACGTCGCTCCCAAGTAAGGGCGTGGCGACCGGCTGTGCCGATGTCCAGGGAATCAATTGTCTCCGAAGATGCGCCGGGGCGGCGTCCTCACAGCCGCCTCCCCAATGGAGCATCAACGACGGCGGTCCGGCGGCTGAACAACTGGCGATCACATCTGCACTGTGCACCGGGGGTGGAGATGTCGAGCCGTCGGTCAGCCGTTACCTTGCGCGGGCAAGGGCAGCACGTCGGCCGTCGCTGGTCTCCCCCGCCACCTCGCCCCGTACAAGGGCCGGATGCTCGGCATGCCGGGCGCGCGCCTCGTCGACCGCGTGCGCAGAAACCCACGTGAGGGTCGCTGAGGCGCGCGGTGATCGGTGGTAGCTGATGATGCCGAGGTTGCCGGCGTTGAGGCCGACCGTCAGGAGCTGCTCTGCCGCGATGCCGGAGGACTATGCCGAACCCTGTCCAGAACGGCAGCGACGATCGCGATCTCGCCGATTCTGCTCACTGCGTCGGCGTTCTCCTGAGTGCGGAGTTCCTGAGAGGGGAGCCGTCAGACGGAGCACTGCTGCGATCCAGGCATGACCTACGGCTGCCCGACGGGCGGTAGCCGCGAGCATCGGCTACAACTGCGCCCCCGTGACTCCCGGAGACGCCAACACGCAGACAGGCCGGCGTTTTTGGAAACATTGCCAGGTGATGTTCCACGACGGCTTCCCGACGTAGGCCTCTGCCCTGGCGGCGGCCACGACGCCTGTGGTATGCGCCGTGTGCCCCCGCACGACGTCGGAACCCCGACCGCGCAGACCGGGGCGGGATGCGGTTGAGGCGGCTCAGCCGAGCAGTTCCGTACTGGAGCCCGGTTCGTGCCGCTCTTGCCCGTTGATGCGGTGCCGCTCGATGGAGGAGCGCCGGTACACCTCCTGCCGCACCTGCTGGATCTCGCCGATGGGCCGGTGCTCCTCGCGGGATCGCCACGGTGTGATCGATGTGGCGTCGGCGGCCGCCAGGTTGTCCTCGCCGCCGATGTCCTGGCGCGGGAGGTCCACACGGGCGACCGTCACCCAGGGCGACAGCTCTTCGGGCCACTTCACGGAGGTGTTGTCCACCGGCATGCGGACCGGATCGGTGTTGAGCTGCACCTGAAGCTCGAAGGAGTGGTCCCGCTCCGCGGCCTCGGCCACCAGAGTGCGGCGGAACGCCTCGTTGTCCGCGCGCACGTCCACGATCTGATGCGTGAGGGAGGACAGCGACTCGGCCGTCGGCACGGTACGGATCTTGGCGATGTGGTCGCCGTACCGGAAGGCTCCCATGCTGTTGTAGGTGTACAACAGCAGGTTCCTGCGTGGGACGGTAGTGAACGACAGCATGGCGAACAGTTCGTCCCACAGCCAGCCGCCGGGATCGGTGAGGGTGCCCCTTCGGGTCAGGAACTCCGCCATCCAGGTTTTGCGGCGGGCTGGATTGACCAGGGCCTCGGGCAGCTCGGCGAACAGCTCCTCGATGACCATGTAGTCGTAGGCGGTGTTCGCGAAGAAGACCTCATTGTTGATCAGGTTGAGGTCGAAGGTACCGCTGTCCGGCTCGTCGTCCAGCAGTGAGCGGCCGGGGACCCCGAACAGCTTGATACCCATCCCGCATGCCGCGCCCAGCTGGTGGTCGGGGCGCTGGTGACCGAGACCGTTGGAGTATCGGACGACGGCGTCGTACACGGTGGGCGTTGTGAAGATGCCCTGGCTGTAGAAGCCCAGGTTGTCACCGACCGTGACGGTGGCCTTGAGGAGGCCGTAGGTCTTTCCATGGGCGGTGCGGACGGCGTGGCCGACGGCCTCGCGCTCCACCGAGGCGCGCGTGCGCTGCGCCACCTGCGCGACCACCGCATCCAACTCCTGCTGGTACGTCGGACGTTCGGTGGGACGGTAATCCTCGTAGCGGACGGGATCCATGCTGCGACCTCCCTGGTGGGGTGTGTTCCCTCAAGACACTAGCCAGCAATTAAATTGTGCACAACATAACTGACTGTGATGCATGGCACTCAAGAGCTGGGGAATCAGGCCCGCAAGGTCGGCGCATGTGTGAGATCGAGGGCACCGCCGAGATCCCGGTGCAGGGCCACCGGGAGACCGACCTCGAGCACCTCGTGCACCTGCGGGGTCAAGCCGAGTGAGGTGTTCGTCCGCGTGCCCCCGGAGCCTCCTGCCCCGATACGCACCCACCTTCCCGTTCGAGGAGGACGACACCACCCTCGTGCCTCACCGAGAACTCCGAACCGTCAGGTTTGTCCAGGAGGTCCAGCCAGGAGCCTTTCGTCGGCGGGGCGGGGCCGCATCGGCTCGGCGAGGACAGTGCCGAAGGTGCCGCCACGGCCAGCAGGCAGGGCACGCCGGCTCAGGACGCTCCCCGGCGCTCGGAACACCGCCGCCGCAGGAAGCGGTGGCACCGTGGGCGGCGGCAAGGCGTCCCGGTTGAACATCGCCGAGCCGGAGTCGGAGCGCACCTGCGCCGTGGAGCGGGGCAACCCGCAGAAGCAGGGGTTCCAGCCGAAGCCGAGGCAGATCGAGTGGGCTGTCAACCGGGCGATTGAAGGCACCATGGACCAGAACGTGTCCCGGCTCGCCGCCGAGTCGCCGGTGCCAGCGGCTATGAGCAGCGTCTGGGCCCTCTGGAGGCGGTCTTTGGGGATGGCCGAGAGTTCGCGATCGATCATGGCGAGTGTTGCCGGCTCGCGAGGATGATGGCAGCGAGCAGGGAATGTCACTCTGGTGTAGCGATCTTGATGTGTCTGGCGGGCGACGGATCGTTCCGCGGGCTGCTGCTACAAGGGCCTTGACTTGGGAAAGCCATGTATCCCGTGATTGGCGCTCACTGAACTGATTGATGCTCAGCATCCACGAGCGGGCCAAGGGATGGCTCCGGCGTCGTGTCTTATGTGGTGAGGCAGCGAGTCGCTCGTCCCAGAGAGCACACGGATGGCACCCAAAGGACGGGCATTGACGGCGATTTTGGTGTGGCCGCTGTCAGTCCGAGTCCTCAGTCCGAGGGGCAGACAGGATCGTCCGATTTGTCGGGTAGGTAGGCGGTGCGTTCTCCCGGGGTGAGCTCGCGGTTGAAGGTGCGGCAGATGTGCTTGATTGCCTTGTCTGGTTTGAGAGAGGTATTGATGTCCCACAATTGAACTGTTCCGTCGGCCCTGGAGGTGGAGAGGGTGCGACCGTCGGGACTGAAGGCCAGCGAGTACGTATCCCGCGTGGGGTCGGTAAAGCTGGTGCGTTCCTTGCCGGTTGCCGTGTCCCAGAGGCGGATGGTTCCGTCTTCCCCAGTGGTGGCGAGGGTGCGGCCGTCAGGACTGAATGCCACCGAGTACACCGCTCCTGTGTGCGCGGTTAGAGTGTGGAGTTCTTTCCCGGTGGTCGCGTTCCACAGGCGGACGGTTTTGTCGGCGCTGGCGGTGGCGAGGGTGCGGCCGTCGGGGCTGAAGGCCACCGCGTTCACTGCGGTGTCGTCTCCTTTGAACGTGTTGAGTTCCTTGCCAGTGGCTGGGTTCCACAGGTAGATGGTTCCGTCGTCTCCGGCGGTGGCGAGGGTGTGGCCGTCGGGGCTGAACGCCACCGCGTTCACTGCGGTGTCGTCTCCTTCAAAGATGGTGTGTTCCTTGCCCGTGGATGCATCCCACAGGTGTGCGGTGCTGTCAACCCCGATGGTGGCGAGGGTGTGGCCGTCGGGACTGAAGACCACCCGCCATACCGCGTTGTCGTGTTCTAGGAGCGTGGTTCGTCCCTTGCCTGTGGCCGTGTCCCATAAGCGGACGGTCCTGTCGTCGCTGCCGGTGGCGAGCATGCGGCCGTCGGGGGTAAAGGCCACCGTATTGACCTCGCCATCATGCCCGGTGAGTGTGTTGCGGGTCCTGCCGGTGGCTGTGTTCCACAGGCGGACGGTTTTGTCGGCGCTGGCGGTGGCGAGGGTGCGGCCGTCGGGGCTGAACGCCACCTCGTACACCTCTCCGTTGTGTCCGGTGAGTGTGGTGCGTGTCTTACCGGTGGTCGCGTCCCATAGGCGCACTGTCTTGTCGCGCCCTGCGGTGGCGAGGGCACGGCTGTCCTGGCTGAAGGCCAGTGAGAGAACCACGCCTGAGTGTCCGGAGAGGGTGGCTCGGGGCGTTCCAGCGGCTGCGTCCCACAGTTGTACGCCTAGGTAACTTGACGTGGCAAAGGTCTTGCCGTCTCGGCTGAAACCCACCAAGGGCCCTGAGCCTTCGAGCGGGGTGCGTTTCTTGCCGGTGACTGCATCTCTCAGAAAAGCGTCGTAATCGTCGGCGGTGGCGAGGGTGCGGCCGTCGGGGCTGAACGCTACCGACGTCACTGCCTCCGTGTGCTCTTTGAGTGTGGTGCGGGTTTTGCCGGTGGTCGTGTCCCACAAACGCACGGTTGCATCAAGACCGCCGGTGGCGAGGATGCGGCCGTCAAGGCTGAACGCCACCGCGTTCACCCCTTTATCATGTCCGGTGAGCCGGGTACGTTCCTTTCCAGTGGCTGTGTCCCACAAACGCACGGTTGCATCAAGACCGCCGGTGGCGAGGGTGCGGCCGTCGGGGCTGAACGCTACCGACGTCACTGCCTCCGTGTGCTCTTTGAGTGTGGTGCGGGTTTCGCCGGTGGTCGTGTCCCGCAGTCGGACGGTTTTGTCGGCGCTTCCTGTGGCGAGGGTGCGGCCGTCGGGGCTGAACGCCACCGACGTCACCGGCTTGTCGTAGTCGGTAAGCCTGGTGTGGGTTTTCCCAGTGGCCACGTCCCACAGGCGGACGGTCTTGTCGCTGCTGGCGGTCGCGAGGGTACGGTCATCGGGGCTGAACGCGACTTCCTGCACTTCACCGGTATGCCCGGAGAGACGACGATGTGCCGGCAAAGCCGCAGCCCTGTTCAAACTGGCAAGTGCTTGGGGCGTGTGGCTGGTGCGGTACGCCTTGACGGCCAGCAGTGCGGCGAGTTCCGGGTTCGTTCCGAGGAGTTCGCTGGACTGGGCGGCAAGCTGCCGGGACAGGTCCGCCTGTCGTGCGGCGATAACTGTCCGCCATTGCCAGAGCGCTCCTCCCGCGGCCACGAGGGCGAGGGCCAGCAGGCTGCCGAGGATCACATTCAGTCGTCTGCTGCGGCGGATGGCAGCCCGTTGGCGCTGTTTGCTGGCGGTGAGAAAGGCCGTGATCTCGGCCGGCAGACGACGTCGCCCGGACCATTCGAGTCCCTCGGCGAGTGCTGTCCCGGCCAGCAGGTCTTCCGGATTCTTTGCGGTGGCCCAGTGGGCTTGCCGTTCGCGGGCGTGGTCGAGCCATTCCTGGAAGCGGTGGTCCTGGTCGACCCACTGACGCAGTGCGTCCCAGTCACGGATGAGCGCTTCGTGGATCAGTTCGGCCACCGGCTCCCCGGGGCGGGTGCTGGGGTGGTACGGGGACTGGAGGATTTGGGTGGTGATGATGCGATGGTGGGTGAGGGCGGCGATGACGTCGTCGACCACCGTCCTCTCGCCGTTGGGGGTCTCGCCCGGGTCGGCCGCCAGCTCGCGCAGCTCGTCCAGGGGGACCTGGGTGCGCACGGCTGTGATGTTGTGGCTGGGGTCGGCGGGGTGCACCAGGGACGTCAGGGCCCGCTGCGCGATGATCCGCTCCTCGGGGCCCAGTGCGCTCAGTGCGCTGTCACACCAGGTGGTGACGCTTCCGCTGACTCCTCCGATGCGGCGGTACGCCTCGTGGGTAAGGTAGCCGTCCTGCCGCCTCAGCCACAGCTGGCTGAGTGTCATCTCCAGCAGGGGCAGCACGGTCACGGGCGCCTGGCGGGTGGTCGTCGCCTCGGGCGTGGTCGCCAGGACGTCGGTGATGATCTGCTCGGGCAACCCCGGCTGGAAGCGCAGCCCCACATCCGAAGCGGGCAGGGTGATGATGTCGTGCAGGTCCTGCTGGCTCAACGCGCCCGGCACATTGAGCAGTTCGGGCATCGCGGCCTCCAGCAGCCCGGGTCCTTTCGCGGCGAGTTGGGGGTAGAAGTCGTCGCGCATCACCAGGATCACACTGAGCGGGGTGGGGGAGCCGACCGTTGCGACGAGCTGGTCGGCGACGGCCGACTGCAGGCGCTGTTGGCCGTTGCCCGGCTGGGTGAAGAACTCCTCGAACTGGTCAATGACCAGCAGGACGCGCTCACAGCCGGGCTCGGCTGCAAGCCGACGGCGCACCGCCGCCTCGATCCCCTCCTCGCACGCCCCGGACAGTCCGGCACGCTCGAGCTCGCCGAGCATGTCCTGCCCGGGCCGGGCGAGCACGGGCAGCCACCGGTCGCTGCCCGGCACTTCCCCCGCCGCCAGAGCGCGCAGCACCCCCGCCTGGATCAACGACGACTTGCCCGACCCTGATGGCCCGAGCAGCAGCGTCAGCCGCCGCTGCCGGGTGAGGTTCGCCACAACCTGCCGCACCGCCTCCGTGCGTCCCTGGAACCAGCGGGCGTGTTCGGCGGTGAACGGCTCCAGTCCCCGGTAGGGACATACCTCCCGCTCGGCCAGCTGCGGGCAGATTTCTCGCAGCACCTGCGTGGGCGTGACATAGGCGATGCCCTGCCCCCGCGCGTACGCGTCCGGAGCGGTGATCTCGGTGAGCATTCCGATGACCAGACCGGTCACCTCGTCCAGAACAGGGCCACCACTGAAACCCGTGGTCAGATCGTTGGCGGCGGTCAGCTGCAGATGCCCGCCCCCGCCGTCCGGCCGCGGCAGCAGCTCACCGGCCACCCCGAACCCGAAATGTCCCTGCGGCGGTGCCTGGGCGGGAAAACCGAACGAGCGCAGCTGATGGCCCCGGCACCCCTCCGCAGACCCCAGCGGTACCATCCGCATCCCCGCCGACCTACTACTCAGCCGGATGAAGGCCACATCTTCGTCCTCGGCACCGCGCCACAGATCATCCAACACGTGCCCCTCCACCTGGCCCGCACCCTTCACGTGAGGGAAGACCAGCATGATCTTCTGCCCGGGCCCGGCTCCGGCCGCCGTGACGACGTGCGCGCAGGTGACCACGACCGCATCGGCCACCAGGAACCCCGCCCCCGCCACCACACCGTCCGGCCTGAGCACCTGCGCCACCGCAGCTGGCAGATCTGCTGCCATGTCGCCGCCGGGCTTGCTCTCCCCGCCGACCACCGGAATCAGCCCGTGCTCCCGCCCGCAGGCGGGTCAGCAATGTCGTGCTGCCATGACATGGTCACCTTCAGATGGCAGCTAGCCTGGCTCTTGGTGATCACGGCCCCGGCCTCCAACGCGAGATCGACACCGAACTCGACGGTGACCGCATCCGGCCGGGCCTTGCGCAACTGGTCGAGAGTGGCACGCGCGGCCTCGGTGACCGGCTCCAGCGCCGCCTGCAGGGTCACCGGCAACTCCTGCACGGCATCGCCGACGCGGCCGGCCTTCACCGGACCGTCCCCTACCGCCGGCTGCTCGACCAGAAGGAAACCCCCGCCGTCCAGCGGGATCCGGGCCAGGGGTGCCATGACGCCTCCTCCGCCTCGCGCGCTCGTCTTCCGGACGCCACCAGCATCTGCAAGACCTGTCATATGCCGCACCCCGAGGCGATCCGTACGGGGGAGACCACACGGGACAGGGCCAGGTCCTCGGCTATTGGAGCATTCACAACGCCGCCCGGATGGCCAGTCGACAACACCTCAAGGCTCAAACGGGTGCAACCACGGACCGTAGCCCGCGTGTATCAGCGTGGCGCGTAGGTCGGCTTTGCCGTCGAAGAGCTCCTTGCTTCTTCGAGCACGACGCAGGGTTCGAAGGCGGTTCTCGAACGGGCGGGCGGGGCGGCCTTACGAGTTGGTGCGTGATAGTGGGTGGGTCGTGTTTGGCCTGGTCGTGGCCCGTCTTCAGACGTCGATGGTGCAGTCGAATACGACACCGGCGATGGCGCGGTAGGTGTCAGGCAGGCGGACGCGGCGGTGGGTCCATCGTGTCAGATGCTTCCAGCGTTTGTGATCAGCGAGGGCGTGTTCGACGGTGATGCGGTCGGCCGAGTGCCGGTGGCGGTCACGTTGCGCCTGTTCAACTCTGCCGGGCAGAGCTCCGGGCGGGGGCCGCCGGGGAGTTCACCAGAGCCTCGGCGAAGGCACGGCCGACCTCGGGCAGGGGGCGTACCTGCGTTCCACACCTCCCGCGTAACCGTTGACGGCCTCGCTCCGGAAGAACGACGCGGACCCGTCGTCCCACCGGTAGGCCTCGCCCTTGACGCGGGCCTCGCCGAAGGCGCGGAACCGGAAGCAGTGGTCGTGGCGGAGGTAGGTGTCGCGGGGAGTGTCGTGTAGCTGGCCACCAGATCGTCCGACATCTGGCCGAGGGCGGACGCGAAGGTGCATCTCACGACTTCTCCTGGAACGGTCTCTTCGATTTGCGGTGCCGGGTGGCCGGCACCTCGGTGAGGGTGCGGGTACGGACGACCGCCGGCCCCGCTCAACTCCGGTACGCGAACCCCTCGGGCGGCGGTCCGGCCTCCGCGGCCTGCGAAGAGGTGGTCCGGCCGGCGAGTCCGTCCGCCTTGAGCAGGCGCAGAAGGGGGCTGGTCATCACGGTGGTGCCGAGGGCGACGAGGGTGAGGACGGCGAGCATCCGGCCGTCGATGATCCCGGCGTCGTAGCCGATCTGGATGACGATAAGCTCGGTCAGGCCACGGGAGTTGAGCAGGACGCCGAGGACCAGCGCGGGGCGCCGCCGCATGCCGGTGAGCCAGGCGCACAGGCCGGGTCCGGCGACCTTGCCGAGGGTGGCCAGGGCGAGCAGCCCTAGGAGGACGAGGACGGTTCCGCCGTCCCACGTCAGGGCGCTCAGGTCCGCGGTCAGGCCGAAGCCGAAGAAGAAAAACGGCAGCAGGACGGTCTTGGCCGTGCCCGTCAGGCGGTCCGCAGCGGTCTCGGTCCGGGCCACCGGCCAGGCGAGTCCGACCAGTAGGGCGCCGATCAGCTGGTGCACCCCGAGGGCTGCCGTGAGCGTCGCGGCGCCGGCGACCCCGACGACGAGGCCGATGCCGGTGCCGGCCCCGCCCCCGTCACGCGCGGCCCGGCGGGCCAGCAGTCTCTTGACGGGCCCGAGGAACACGGCCACCAGCGCTATCGCGGCCACACCGTTGACCAGCAGCAGCGTGGCGTCGGAGCCGTGCGCCGCGGCCAGGATCGCCGCGAGGACCAGCCAGCCGGCCCCGTCACCGACCGCCGCCGCGAACAGGCTCAGGCGTCCCGGCTCGGTACGGGAGATCCCGAGGTCGGAGAGGATCCGGGCGAGCACCGGGAAGGCGGTGATGCTGAGGGCGCAGCCGATGAAGAGGACGAAGACGATGCCGCCGCCGTTCGGCCCCGCGTAACGCTCCGCCAAGGGCACGGCGATGACCGTGCCGAGGGCGAACGGGACCAGCACAGAGGACTGGCTGACCAGGAGGGCCCGGGTGGCCGCACCGCGCAGCCGCATGCCGGACAGCTCCTGGCCCACCCCGAACATGAAGAGAACCAGGCCGAGTTGGGCCAGCCCGTCGATGGGGCCGAGCGTGCTCTGCGGAAAGATCCAGGCCATGGCTCCGGGTGCCAGGTTGCCCAGGAGCGAGGGTCCCAGGGCGAGGCCCGCGCAGATCTCCCCGACCACCGCAGGCTGACCGAGGCGGCGGGCGAGCGCGCCGCCGAGATGGGCGGCGGTCAGCACGACGGCGACGGCGAGGAAGAAGTGGCCGGTGGCGCCGAGCGCCGGCCCCGAGGCGGCAGCGGAGGCCGCCCCGGCGCCGGGCAGGTTCAGGACGGTGCCGGCGATGACAAGGAGCGGGACGACGGCAGTCACCGCGACCGGTACCGCCCGGCGGGCATTCAGCAGCGGCGCGCTCGCGGAGCGGGCCTCGCCGGCTCCGGCCTCGGGCGAGACGGTGGCCGTGTCGGCCGCGGCCGTGCCGGTGGCGGACTCGGCGAAGGTGACCGTAGCCGTGGAGGAGGGTGTGCCGGTCGCGGACACAGGGGGGTCCCCGGCCATCTCAGTACGCCTCGAAGATCATGTCGCGCATCAGCTCGCTGGCTCCGGCCGCGATCGTGCCGGCTGTCGCGTCGCGATGCACACGGGCCGTCTCTGCTCCCTCCAGGTAGCCCTGGGCCCCGTGGTATTGGGCGCAGGCCTGGGCCGCGGACAGGGCCAGTTCGGTGGAGCGCAGCTTCAGCACCGACGCGGTGCGCGTGTCGAGCCGTCCCCGCGTGTGCAGCCATGCCGCGTGGTAGGCGTACCGGCGCACCATGTCGAACTCCCCGTACAACTCGCCCAGCCTGTGGCGCACGGACTGGTGCTGCCCCAGCGGCACGCCCTTGACCCGGCGGGTCCGGACATGGGCGTCGACCAGGCGCAGGGTGTGGCGCGCGCCGCCGACCGCCAGCAGGCCCGCGACCAGGCGCTCGAAGTCGAGGGCACGCATCAGCTGTCCGAGGGCCCGGTCGCGGCGGCCGAGCAGGGCGTCCGCTGGCAGTTCGACGCCGTCGAAGGTGATCGTCGCCATGTCGGCGGAGCGCCAGCCCGCCATCGGCTGAGGACGCCGCGTGATGCCTGGACTCCCGGCGTCGACGAGCAGGATGCTCGCTCCCGTCAGCCCCCGCCCGCCGGCGGGGCCGGAGGCCGGCGGGCGTGTCCGAGCCAGGACGACGAGCAGGTCGGCGCCGGTGCCGTTGGCGACGTAGCTCTTGTGGCCGTCGAGGACGAAACCGGCGTCGTCGCCCCGCGGGGCGGCGTATGTCTTGAGGTCACGTAGGTCCGAGCCGGCGCCCGGCTCGGTGATGGCCAGGGCGGTGACGCGTTCGCCGCGGTGGGCGGGCGGCAGGTGGGCGGCCTGTTGCTCGGCGGAGCCGAACAGCAGGATGTAGGAGAGCGCCATGTACGCGTGGACTCCGACGGCGGCTCGGATGCCCGCGTAGCCGGTTGCCCCCAGTTCTTCAAGGAGGATGGCGCTGCGGAGGAAGTCCTCGCCCGTATGGCCGGCCTCCAACAGCCCTGCCGCGCCGAGCGCCTTCCAGCCGTCGGCTCCGATGCGGCCCTGTTCCTCCCAGGCGTCGGCCCACGGCAGGACGTTCTCGGCGAGCCGCTCCCGGACCGCGCTGCGGAACGCGTCGTGGGCGGAGCTGAGGAAGGGGAATTCGAGTGCCAGTTCCCGGTCGGGGAGGGATGTGCTCATGACGCCACTCCAGCAGGGGTGGGAAGGGGGTCCAGGGTGGCGAGCAGCGCGCGGCGGTCGACCTTGCCCGTCGAGGTCAGGGGCAGTTCCGCACACAGCCGCAGAACGGAGGGGATCATGTAGGCGGGCAGCGCGTCGCGCAGGTGGGCGCGGAACTCGGCGGGTTCGCGATCGGCCGTGTCCGGGACGACGAAGGCGACGACCTCCTGTCCGCCGTGCCCGTTCGGCCGGGTGGTCACGAAGCTCTGGCGCACGGCGGCGTGCGCGTCGAGGTGGTAGGAGATCTCGCCGAGCTCGATACGGAAGCCGTTGACCTTGACCTGGTCGTCGAGGCGGCCCTGGAACACCAGGTGGCCCCGTTCGGACAGGTAGGCCCGGTCGCCGGTGCGGTAGACCCGCTCGGTTACGCCGTCGACGGCGAGCTCGGTGAACTGGTGCGCGCTCGTCCCCGCCGGCCCGAGGTAGCCCGGAGACAGGCCGGGGCCGGCGAGGAGGATCTCACCGGTCTCACCGGGCTCGCAGAGCCGCCCGTTGCGCACCACATAGGCGCGGGTGTTCTGGATGGGCCGGCCGATGGGGAGGCTGGTCTCGTCCGGGTGGAGCGTGCGGATCGGGTGGTACGTGGCGAAGGTGGTGCACTCGGTGGGTCCGTAGACGCTGACGATCCGGTCGGGGCCGTACGCGCGCAGGGCTGCGGCCATATGTGTGAGGGAATGCGCCTCGCCGCCGGTCAGGATGGTGGTGACGCTCTCCAGGATGTCCGGGGCTTCGTCAACAACAGTGTTGAACAGAGCGGTGGTGAGGAAGAGCACGCTCACCCGGTGCTCGATCAGGACCTTGCGCAGGCGGCTGAGCCGGATGAATGCCTCCGGATAGAGCACGCAGGTCCCGCCGTTCAGCAGGGCGCCCCATATCTCGAAGGTCGCCGCGTCGAAGGAGGCCGGCGCCAGCTGGAGCAGGACGGTGTTCTCGTCCAGGTGGGCGTAGCGGGCCCCGTGGACGAGCCGGACGATGCTCCGGTGCCTGATGGGGACGCCCTTGGGGGCGCCCGTGGAGCCGGAGGTGAAGTTGATGTAGGCGATGTCGTCGGGCGATCCCCGGTGGGACGAGGGTTCCTGCCGCTCCGTCAGCCGGTCCATGCCCACGGGGACGACGTGCCGGCCCGGCAGCCGGGCGGTGACCGCGTCGGCCTCGGAGGCCCGGACCAGGACGTGCCGGCCTCCGGTCTGCTCCAGCAGGGTGTGCAGGCGTCCGTCGGGCCAGGAGGGGTCGGCCGGGAGATAGGCCGCCCCGCACTTGACCGTGGCCAGCAGAGCGATGATCAGTTCGGCGGAACGGGCGATGAGCACGGTAACGGTGTCGCCGGGGCGGACGCCGGCCGCTCGCATCCGGGCGGCGAGTCCGTCGGCGAGTCCGTCCAGCCCGCGGTAGTCGAGGCGGCCGCCGGGGTGGACGAGTGCGGTGGCGGTGGGCCGACGGATCGCCTGGGCCTCGAAGAGCTCCTTGACCCCGGCTTCGGGGTACGAGCTGGTGGTGTCGTGGTTGAGTGTCCGGTGGGCTGCCAGTGCCGTGGGCGTCGGGCGGTGCGCTGCGGTCATCGGGATCCCTTCAGCCTCGTGTTGATCGTTTCCAGCAGTCGGTCGCGGTGTGTGTCCAAGAAGAAGTGACCGCCGGGCAGCTCCACAAGTTCGCAGTCGCGGCTGCTGTAGAGCGCCCAGTCGCGCATGCCGCCGTACCCGTCGACCGGGTCGTCGCGGCCGTACAGCGCGGTGATGGGCACGCCCACCCCCGGTGCGCCGTGGCGGTCGTCCCACAGCTCCGCGAGCCGCATGTCGGCACGCATCGTCGGCAGGAACAGCCGCATCATCGCCTTGTCGTCCAGGATCTCGGCCGGTGTACCGCCCATGGCGCGCACCGCGTCGAGGTAGCGGTCGGGTGGCAGCTCGTGGAGATAGGGGCGGGCCTGCGGGGAATTGGGGCTGCGGCTGCCGGACACGAACAGCCGCCGGGTGGCGCCGGGGCGGACGCCGGCCGCCAGATGAGCCATCTCGTAGGCCAGCCGGCCTCCGAAGCTGTGCCCGTAGAAGGCGTGGGGTGCGTCGAGCAGTCCGGCCGCGGAGAGCGCGGCGAAGGTGTCCGAGATCAGGGAGTCCCAGTCTTCGTACATCGCCTCGCGCAGCCGGGGACCACGGCCGGGCAGCCTGACAGCGAGCAGTTCGACCCCGTGGTCCAGGCCGTCGGCCCAACTTCTGAAGAGATCGGGGCCGCCTCCCGCGTACGGGAAGCAGATCAGCCGAATACGGCGGGTCCCCACCGCGCGCCGCAGGACCGGCGCCCATATGTCGCTGTCGGGCCGCACGGCCGTCTCCCTCAGTGCCGGGTGTTCTGGAGGATCGACGCGGCGATGTCCTGGACGCCGCTTCGGGCGAAGAGGTCGTCCGGAGTCAGGGCGTCCTCGCCGAAGGTCTCTTCTGCCTGGTCGATCAGCCGGATCGCGGTCAATGAGTTGCCGCCGGCCTCGAAGAAGTCGTCGGCAGCGGTCTCCACCGCGAGACCGAGGTCCCGGCAGGCAGTGACGACCCACTGCTCCAGATCCGCACGGGTGGGTGTCCGGGTGTTCTGCGTGGTGTTCGACACGGTGGTGGTCCTTTCGGTTGCTAGTTGGTCCGGAACGGGTGGCCGTTGACCGTGCGGTCGACGAAGCGGTTGTGCCCGTAGGTGTCACGACCGGAGGTGAGGACGTTGCCGAACCGGTCGAGGCTGGCCTGCCCGCCGAACTCCTCCAGCTCGGTGGAGTAGGGGTAGACCTTCACCGACGTCGGCAGGTAGCGGCCGGCGAAACCCAGGCGCATCTGGTCCGTGAGCCCGCTGTGCGGGTGGGAGGCGTGCATCAGGGTCGACCAGAAGACGATGAACTGGCCCTGGCGCATGACCTGGGAGACGGCCTTGGACTCGTCCGGGCTCCAGTCGGGGTCCTTCTGGAGCTGGCGGTAGTCGTGGCCGAAGAAGCCGCGGCGGATGCCGTTCTTCTCCGTGTTGTTGATGGCCTCGGGGTTGTAGTCCATCGTCTTGGACTCGTCGTAGTTCATCGTCCGGTGGGAGCCGGGGATGAACTGGAGGCAGCCGTTCTCGACGCTGGCTTCGGTGAAGGCGGTCCAGACGGTGATCGTGCCGCCGAAGTCGGCGTCCTCGGGCCAGACGATCTGGGGGTGCTTGGAGCCGGCGACGTTGGAGAAGTTGTCGGCCTGGTGCCAGTCGGTGCCCTCGTCGCCCGGGTACTTGGGGAAGAACTCGGAGCGCCAGCACAGGGTGTCGGGGCCCAGGATGCTGGAGACCCGGTCGACGATCTCGGGACGCGTGATGTGGTCCGCGAGGAAGTCGATGTCCAGGTGGCGGTCGTAATTCGCCAGATTTGTGTTGCCGGACACCGCCCGACCGCCGCCGTAGATGGCCCGCTTGGTGTTCAGCAGCTTCGGGCGGAGGGCTTGGAGATTGGCCTCCATCTCCTCCTTCTCGTAGAGGTCGAAGGGGCCGATGTATCCGTCCCGGTGGAACTTCTCGAGCTCCTCGGCATTGAGGGAGAACTTCTTGGTATCGGTGCTCTGGTTCATTTCTCCTCTTTCTTGGCGGCAGACGTGGGGAACACGTGGGGAATCACCCGTGCAATATCGGGTGATGCTGTTTCAGGAGGGTGTTTCCCACACGGGGAAGGCTCGGAGGGTGCGCGCGAAGCGCTCAATGAAGAAGGGAGCCTGAAGAGAATCCTCGGGGGGCGGAGCCCGCCCGGTGGAACGAGTTCATCATGGTGATTTCATCGCGTCAACACCATTCTCGGAGGAATGACGGCCTTCTTCATCTCCTGGGGATCGGCCGGTCGTCGATTTCGCTCTCCGTCGCCCGCCGGGCGCGCCGGCGGCCGGATGGAAGGCAGCGAGGGACTCGTTCACCGCCTCCAGCGCACGCCCGGTAGTTGCGGGGCCCAGCAGCCCGATGTCGAGCGCGATGATGCCGAGGGTCACGGCGACCAGGGTGAAGAGCACGCCGGACCCGAAGTCGTCCAGCACCGGCACGAGAAGGAACGGCATCGCGGCGGTGGTGATCCGCGAGAGCGAGTACGTCCAGCTCACCGCGGTGACGCGGAGCGCGGTCGGGAAGATCTCGGCCTGGTAGACGTGGTACGAGTTGGAGAACACGTTGCTGACGGCGGTGTAGCAAAGGCCGGCCAGCACGACGGTGAGCTCACTGTCCGCGCTGCCGAACAGCACTCCGGAGGCCGCCATCGCCAGCGCCGCGCCGACGATGAGGTACTTGCGCTCCACCCGCTCGATCAGCGGCAGGGAGAGCAGCGATCCCAGCGGGTAGCCGAGGAAGGTCACCGCGCTGAACAGCAGCGAGTGGACGATGGAGTACCCCTTGGCGGCGAGCACCAGGGGGGCCATCGTGCCGAATCCGTAGCCGCCGAAGGCCTGCAGGAGATGGAAGACGGTCATCATGCCGACGCGGCGCCTGTAGACGGGGCTGCGCAGCAGGGCCCTAACCGCCTCGCCCGTGGCCAACGCCCGCCCGGCGCCCGGCTCGGCGTGCTGCGAGGCGCCCGCCGCGCTCTCCTCTGTCGGGGGGCTCGCCGCGGACTTCGGAGCCCCGCCCAACTCCCGCAGGGCGGCCTCGGCTTCGGCGGTGCGGCCCAACGAGGCGAGCCAGCGCGGCGACTCCAGGAGGGTGCGCCGTAAGGACAGGACCAGGAGTCCGCCGACCGAGCCGATGAGGAAGAGCCAGCGCCAGCCGTCGAGTCCCAGCGGGCTGAGGGGCACGACCCAGCGCGCCATCAAGCCCACCGTCGGCACGCCCACGAAGCCTACAGTGTAGGCCCAGGCAGTATATCTGCCCCGGTACCGGGCCGGGAGCATGTCGCTGAGGTAGGAATCGGCGAGCGGCAGCACCGGGCCGATGCCGAGCCCGGCCAGGAACCGGGCGCCGATCACCATGGAGGCGTCCGGGCTCATCGCGCCCACCGCCGAGAAGACGGTGTAGACGGCCACGGCGCCCAGCATGACGCGACGCCGTCCGAACCGGTCGGCGAGCCGGCCTGTGACCAGCACGCCGATGAACATGCCGACGAAGACGGATGCCAGGACGGCCGAGGTCTGCGTCCGGGTGAGGTCGAACTGCTGAGTGAGCACGGCGCCCAGCACACCCGACATGAAGATTTCGAACATGTCGAAGAACAGCGCGAGCCCGACCGTGCCGACGATCAGCCGGTGACGGCGCGTGGGCGTAAGCCCGTTCATCCGTTCGGCGATCGAAGGCACCCGGTCACTGGGCGGTAAGCCTGCCTCGGCCATGGATCGTCGTTCTCCTTGGGTTCGGGAAGGGGATCGGAACGCTTCCGGAGTCAGGCGGCCCCGGGTTCGTACGGCCCGCGATCGCTCAGAGCGAGATCGTTCAGAGCGGGATCACCGGCCAGCGGCGCTCGACCTGGCGCCTGTACGCTCCATCCCGCCGCCGCCCAGGCCTTGTGGTCGAGTGCGTTGCGGCCGTCGACCAGCCGGCGTGCGCCGACCAGCGCGGCGAGCCGGCGTGGATCGGCCGCCCGGAACTCCTCCCACTCGGTCAGCAACATGACCAGGTCGGCGCCGGTGACGGCGGCCTCCAGCGAGGGGGCGAAGTCCAGCTCGGGCCGGGCGGCTGCGCCCGACTCGGCGGCCATCGGGTCGTAGACGCTCACCTCCGCCCCCGCGCGCGCCGCCTCCGTGGCGACGTCGAGGGCGGGCGAGTCGCGTACGTCGTCCGTGTCCGGTTTGAAGGCGGCGCCCAGGACGGCGATCCGCCGCGCGGCCAGGCCGCCGCCCAGGGCGGTGCGGGCCATGTCCAGCACCCTGCTCCGGGCCCGGAGGTTGATGGTATCCACCTGGGCCAGCAGGCCGGCGGCACCGTCTCCCCCGAGTTCACGTGCGCGGGCCTGGAAGGCCCTGACGTCCTTGGGGAGGCAGCCGCCGCCGAAGCCGACGCCCGCGTTCAGGAAGCGGGGACCGATGCGTGCGTCGTGGCCGATGGCCCGCGCCAGGGCCGTGACGTCGGCGCCGGTGGCCTCGCACAGTTCCGCCATGGCGTTGATGAAGGAGATCTTCGTGGCGAGGAAGGAGTTGGCGGCCACCTTCACCAGTTCCGCCGTGGCCAGGTCGGTGACGAGGAACGGGGTGCCCCGCTCCAGGATGCCCGCGTACACCTCCCGGAGCAGTTTCTCGGCGACGTCGGTCCGCACGCCGACGACGATCCGGTCGGGGGACAGTGTGTCGGCCACCGCGCGCCCCTCCTGCAGGAACTCTGGGTTCCAGGCCAGGTCGACGGTACCGCCGGCGGGTGCGAGCGAGACCAGCCGGTCCGCGAGCCGGGCGGCTGTGCCGACCGGGACCGTGGACTTGCCGACGACCAGACAGGGCCGGGTCAGGTGTGGGATCAGCGCGTCCACCGCCGCGTCCACGTACCGCAGGTCGGCGGCGCCGCCTGCGGACTGCGGGGTGCCGACGGTGAGGAAGTGGATGTCGGCGAAGGCCGCCGCCTCGGCGTAGGCGGTGGTGAAGCGCAGCCTGCCGGAGGCCGTGTGCTTCTGGATCAGGGTGTCGAGGCCGGGCTCGTGGAAGGGGACCTCGCCGCGGGCGAGTGAGTCGATCTTGGCCGCGTCCACGTCCAACCCGATGACCTCGAATCCCATCTCGGCGAGGCCCGCGGCGTGAGTGGCGCCCAGGTATCCCGTACCGAGCACGGAAATCTTCGGCTTCAAGGTCAGGCCGCCTCGTTGCCGGGCGTCCACTTGACGGAGCATCCCATGCTGGGGTGGTGCGGCTCGGGGACGGGCCGGCCCGCCAGGGTCTCGGTGACCGCGGCGCGCAGCCTCTCCCCCGTCACCGGCCGGCCGTTGCCGGGCGTCGAGTCGTCGAAGGACCCGCGGTAGGCGAGGGCGCCGTCGGCCCCGTAGAGGAAGAAGTCCGGGGTGCACGCGGCACGGTAGGCCCGTGCCGTCGACTGGTCGGTGTCGATCAGGTAGGGGAACGACCAGCCGGTCCGGGCCACCTGGTCGCGCAGCCCCTCCGGTCCGTCGTCGGGTGCGACGGAGGTGTCGTTGCTGCACACCGCGACGACGGCGAGCTCGGGGAACTCCTCCGCGAAGGCGCCGAGCGCCTTCTCCAGGTGCTTCACGAACGGGCAGTGGTTGGAGAGGAAGGCGACCAGCAGGGCGGGCGCGCCGGCGTAGTCGGCGAGCGAGACGGTCCGCCCGTCCAGGGCGGGCAGCGCGAAGTCGGGCGCGGGGGTGCCGAGCGGCACCATGAACGAGGAGACGGGCATGTCCGGGTGTTCCCTTCCTTACTTCTGTGCGCCGGAGAGCAGCAGCGGCGCGCTCGGGTCCAGACCTCGGGAGTCGTTGACGAACTCCAGGTACATCCCGTCCGGGTCGATGACGAAGAAGTAGTCGACGAGCGTGCGGCCGCGGGCGATCTCGGTGACTTCACCGATGCCGGCGTCGATGATCTCCTGGCGCGCCGCCGCCAGGTCGGCGACGCTGAAGCCGAGGTGCTTCACCCCGACCTCCGGCAGGTTGTTGCCGACGGTGAAGGCCGGGCGCGGCCCGTCCTCGTTGGCGGCGTAGTGGAACAGCTCCAGCACGTAGCCGCTGCCCTCCTGCTGGAGGTGCGTGATCGACAGCGACTTGTCCTCCTTGGTCCACTCGAGGATCAGGCGGAATCCGAAGTAGCCGTAGAAGGCCTTGGAGGCCTCCAGGTCGGCGACGGAGAAGGCGGTGTGGTGCGGCTGGTAGACGGTCGTGGGCGCGGTCATGCGTCCTGCTTTCGAATGGTCTGCGAGGGGCTTCGGGCCGTCAGGGGCGGGGGGCGAGCGCGTTCGCGCTCAACAGCACGTTCAGGAACTCGATGCGGGGCGGGCCTTGAACGAAGGGCACGTGGCGCCGCCCGAACTCGGCGGTCTGCTCCGTGGCGCGGTGTTCCTTGAAGGCGGCCTCGTCGCGGTAGATCTCGTAGAACACGCGGGCCAGCGGCTCGCCGTCGATGCGGTGCACCGCGTAGCCCAGCAGGCCGGGTTCGTTGGCCGCCGCCTGCGAGATGCGCCACTCGGCAAGTGCGTCGAAGCCCTCGACGCCCTCCGGCTTGAGGTCGAACCGGGCGACGACGGCGTACGGGGCCGCGCTCACTGTTCCCCCCGGGCGGATGCCAGCAGGGGGAAGCCGCCTTCGTAGGTGACGCCCCGGGCGAGCTCGTCCTCGTTGGCGGCGATGCAGTCGGCGAGAGCCGCCACCCACTCGGCCGTCACCTCGCGGCGGCGGGCCGTGGCGAGGATCTGGCGCAGCGGGTTGATGTGCGCCTCGGCGAGGCCACGCAGGCTGCGGATCTGCTCGGGGGTGACGTCGTGCGGGAAGGACGGTGGCAGCGGGCTGTCGCTGACCTTGAAGTTGAGGATGGTGCGGATGCACTTCTCGCACTGGCAGCAGTTGCGGTCCTTGTGCTCCCCCTGCCAGCACACCCGGAGGTTGGCCGCACCATCGGGCCACAGCCGGGCGAGGCCGGCGACCTTGTCGCTGCGCTCGACGCCGGTCGCGTCGTGGTGTATTCGCATCCGTCCGCCGGAGAGCATCCAGTCGGTCATCGGGTTGGAGCCCCAGGGCAGCACCAGGGAGCCGTACGGCTCCGAGCTGGCGATGACGCCGTGCTGGAACCGGCCGCTGAACAGGGTCAGTACGGAGGTCATACCGGTGGCGAAGGCGTCCTCCCAGTGGCTGAGGTCGCTGTGCCACAGCTTGCGGAAGTTGGTGGTCACCGGCAGCAGTTCCACGCCGACGCCCTGCAGCAGGGGAACGCTTCGGGTGTACAGCGCCTGGTAGGCGTCGAGTTCCTCGAGCGGAATGTCGTAGCCGTGCACCATGACCGCGGCGGTCAGGTCG
Source organism: Streptomyces sp. NPDC005931 (assembly GCF_042871235.1). Classification (NCBI taxonomy): domain Bacteria; kingdom Bacillati; phylum Actinomycetota; class Actinomycetes; order Kitasatosporales; family Streptomycetaceae; genus Streptomyces; species Streptomyces sp. NPDC005931. Next base: position 57,020 of record NZ_JBIAIG010000018.1, on the reverse strand, counting down.
AGCGAACCGCGGCCGGCAGCCTTCTTGACGTGACGGATGGTGGTGAAGGCGCTGTCCACGCCACCGGAGAAGGTCTGCACGGCGGAGCGCGTGTCGGGGCCTTCCCGGTCCGGCACCTCGCGGTCGGCCGTGAGCTCCACCACGCTGTAGCGCTCGGGACGCCACTGCACCCATGCGGCCTGGAACTCCTCCAGGTTCTCCAGCAGCGTCGCGGAGACCGCTCCTTCCACGTGCAGGTTCTCACCCTTGCGCATGGCCAGGAAGAGTGTGGCCAGCAGGAAGGGGTCCATGGTGTCGGTCAGGTACGGGACGTGCCGCGGGTCGACGCGGAACCACAGGCGGTCGGTCGTGACGCCGTCCTGGTGGGACACGTCGACGGAGAGCTCCATGCGGCCGTCGGTCTCGGTGCGCTGGACTGGCGCGATCCTCATGCTCGATTGCTCCTTCTGAGAGGCCGGGTGGCGGGCTGGGGTCCCGTGTCAGGCGGTGGGGGCGGTGGGCGACTGGATGAGTTCCACGAGGTTGCCGTCGGGGTCGCGGAAGTAGAGGAACCTGACGCCGCGGGCCTCGGCTGGCGCGTCCATCTCGACGGCGCCGCCGACCACCTCGATCCGCCGGTCCCGCAGTTCGGCGGCGGCTGCGGCGATGTCGGGCACCGCCAGGGCGATGTGGCGCAGCCCTGTCGTGTTGGACGGGGCGGCGGCGGGGTCGGGCAGGACGGACCGTTCGTACTGGGTTAGCTCCAGGACGGTGTGCGCACCGGGGATCCTCAGATGGACGGTGGTGGCCTTGGCGCCCGGCACGCCCACGCCCTCGGCGAACCGGGGGGAGGTCAGCTCCAGCCGCTTGGCGACCTCGGCTCCGAGGAGACCGACGTAGAAGGCGGTCAGTCGGTCGATGTCCTCGGTCACCACGGCCACGTGGAGCAGCCCGTGGACTGTGATCGTCATGGGACGAGTACCTCTCGGCTGGGCGCTGAGCCCGCGGTGGCCGGGGTTCCGCCCGGGCCGGGGGCAGCGGTGTGGAAGGCGGGGTCGAGGGCGGGCAGGACACCGGCGATGCGAGCCCGCTGACGCTGCTCCAGGAAGGACAGGAAGGCCTGTCCGACGCCCGCGCCGAGCCCCAGCTTGAAGGAGTCGGCGACCCAGCCCTGGAGGACGTCGCCGCGGGCCTGGGCGCCGGACCCCGGCCGGTGGCCCGGCGGGTCGGCCACGGCCGACCGGATGAGGGCCGAGTTGCGCAGCACTTCGTCGAGGTCGACCTGGGCCGGGGCGGCCGAGGACAACGTCGTGAAGGCGCTGGAGATCATCCCCAGCATGTTGTCGTCGGAGGTGAAGAGCTTCTTGCCGATGAGGGTGCTGCCCCGGCAGAGCATCACACCGGCCTTGATGTCGGACAGTTCCTCGCAGATCGGCGCGTAGGTGGCGTGGATCGACAGGCCGCCCCGGCTGAACAGGTCGAGGCTGCGCACGATGGTCGGGTGGTGCAGGTTGGAGTAGTGGACGAAGGCCGCGCCGCGGGCCGCGCGGCCCACGAGGACGCCTTCGCCGAGCCGCAGCGGCGTGCCGTCGCGTGCGGTCGTCGGGTCGCGGTCCTCGGCGTACTCCACCCCTGCCGGTTCTCCGAGCAGGTCTGTGCCGATGTAGAGCTGGTGCGGCATCTCGACCTCGAAGACGGTGGGCGAGTCCGCCCCGGAGGCGCCGCGTCCGCGCAGGTTGTCCGCGCGCCGGTCCTTGGAGAAGTTGGTGACGCACAGGACCGGGTCGAGGTCGTACAGGTCGATCAGCTCCCGGACCGCCCCGTGCACCTGGGAGTGCAGGTAGTTGCGCACCAGGACGGCCTGGGACGTCGCCAGGACGCGGCGGACGTCGTCGACCAGCTCCGGGGGGACGGTGAACGGCTTCTCGATGACGAACTTGCGGTAGCCGGCACGCCACCACTCGAGCAGGGAGGCGGCGAGGGTGCGGCTGGGCAGGCAGAGGTCGACGATGGTCGACTCCGGTGCGGTGGGCGCCAGTTCCTCACGTTCGGCCACCACGCGTTCCACGATCCGGTCGCGCCGCAGCAGGGCCGCCAGCTCGAGCCCGGCCCGGCGGGCGGGGTCGAGGAACTGGATGCGGCCGCGGTCCAGGAGACCGGATCGGGCGAGGTGGGAGTACGCGCGGTAGTGGAGGGACCCTGCCTTTCCCGCGCCGACGATGACAAGGTTCACGAGCGGTCAACCCGCCTTGACGTGCTCGACCGCGCCGCCGAAGTCCGCGTCGCCGATGTGGAAGGCGAGGTATCGCAGCGTCTCCGTGCCGGTGTTGGAGATCCGGTGCTTGGTGCCGCGCGGGATGCGGACGCAGGAGGCCGGGGAGAGCTGGAACAGCTCTCCGTCGAACTCCAGTTCGGCGTTGCCGGCGATGATGAAGTAGGTCTCGTCGGTCTTCGGGTGGTGGTGGAGCTGACCCCCCTTGCCCGGCTCGGTGCTGGCCATGGCCACCCGCACGACCCGGCTGCCGGGGTCGTCGGCGGCGGCGTAGAGCAGCGAGCGCACGACGTCGCCGCCGTACACGCCTTCGGTCATGGCGTCGACATCGAGGAACGGGTTCATCCTGTGCTTCCCTTCACGGGTTCGGGTGACTGCGGGAGTGGCGCTGTGCGCCGGTTCAGAGAAGCTCGCAGTCCTTCATGATCGTTTCGAGTTCGCCGATACGGTCCTCGGGCAGCGGGGTCAGCGGCAGTCGCGGGTCGCCGACCTCGAAGTGGGCCAGTGAGAAGGCCTTTTTCAGGGCGATGGGGTTGGTGGCGAAGTAGATGCCCCGGTAGAACTCGGCGAACTTCAGGTACAGGTCGCGCGCGGTGGCGAAGTCGCCCGTGAGGGCGGCCTCGACGATCGAGCGGCTCTGGCGGGGCATGACGTTGGCCGCCACCGAGATGTGGCCGTGCCCGCCCAGCAGCAGCGCGGGCAGCGCCGTGAAGTCGTTGCCTGCGAGCACCACGAAGTCGGCGTCGCGGACCAGGTGGAGCACCCGGCGCAGCCGCACGATGTCCTGATTGCCCTCCTTCATTCCCCTGATGTTGGGGTGGCTCGCCAGCTCGGCGACCTGGTTCGGCGAGATGTCGACGGTCGTACGGCCCGGCAGGTTGTGCATCATCAGCGGGATGCCGACGGAGTCCGCGACCGTGCGGAAGTACGCCACCAGGCCGCGCTCGGTGGGCGGGTCCAGGTAGGGCGTGAAGGCGAGTACGGCGTCGGCTCCGAGCTTCTCGGCCTCCTTGGCCAGCTCCAGGGTGCGGGTCAGGTTCTCGGTGCCGATGTCGGGGATGACCATGGCACGCCCGGCGGCCTGCTCGACGCAGATGGCGGTGACGCGCAGCTTCTCCTCGTCGGTGAGAGCGGCTGCCTCGCCGGTGACGCCGTTCGGGCACAGCCGCGTGACGCCGTTGTCGATCTGGAAGTCGACCAGGCGGCGCAGCGCGTCCTCGTCGAGGGCCCCGGATGCGGTGAAGGGGGTGAGAAGGGTGGTGTACGCGCCGACGAAGCGGCGGGTCCGGGTGCTCAGCACGTGATCTCCAAGTGGGTTGCATGGGCCCTACGGAAGAGGGCAGGACGGTGCCGCCCCCTGCGGACGGCGGGCTGGGACGCATGGTCCGGCCATGCCGGGGTTCGGATCGGCGCGCGTCACGGGGCGACCCCGGGTGAGCGCGTGGCGGCAGGGGGTGGCGCGGAGGGGTCCCTGTGCGGCGCCGTACGGCGGCGGTGAGGGAGTGCGGAAGGAGAGACGGGGGTGACGGTGACGAGGGAGCGAGGCAACGGCGGGGACCGGGCAGCCGGGAAGGCGGCCGTCGCGTCGAGTGGGAGGGGCGCGCCTCAGGCGGTCCGCAGCTCCTGTTGCCCGCACAGGACGGCTGCCATGGCGGCAGGGGCCCGGCCGGGTTCGTGGCTGATGCCGCGCTCTACCAAGAGGATCTCCAAGGCGGTCAGCACGGGGAGCAAGTCGAGCGGGGAGACCGAACCGATGTGTCCGATCCTGATGATCTTCTTCTTGAGGTCGCCCTGGCCTCCGGCGATACGGATGCCGAAGCGGTCGTGGAGCGACTCCACGAGGCCGTCGGCGCTGCCGTCGGCGGGAAGCACCGCGGCGGTCAGGGAGTTCGAGGGCCGGCTCCGTGCGAGGAGCGGCAGTCCCATGGCCTCCAGGCCGGCCCGGCACAGGTCAGCGCTGTGTACATGCCTCTGCCAGACGCTCTCCAGCCCTTCGGCCTCGATCCGGTCGAGGCCTGCGGCGACGGCGAACAGCGTGGCGTTCGGTGGAGTGTTGGGGACGGTGCTCTCCCGCGCGGCCTCCCGCAGCAGGTGGAAGTTCCAGTACGAGTACCCCTGGGACGGACGCACCACGTCCCAGCCACTCTCACCGACGGCGACGAAGGCGGCCCCCGGCGGGCTCATCAGGCCCTTGTGCGACGCAGTGAGGGCGAAATCCACGCCCCACTCGTCCATGTGGAACGGTTCGACGCCGATCGAGGTCATCGTGTCCGCCACCACGGTGGCGCCGTAGCGCCGTCCCAGTGCGGCGAGGCGCTCCACATCGTGCGCGACTCCGGTCGAGGTCTCGCAGTGCGTCAGCATCAGATGGCGCGGCCTCAGCGCCGCCAGCTCGCGCTCCACGGCTGCGAGGTCGAAGGTCTCTCCGTCGGGCGCCTCGTGGAGCCGGACGTCGGCCCGATAGGTCTGGCTGAGCTCTGCCCAGCGGCGCCCGTACTTCCCCGCGGCGAGGACCATGACGGTGTCGCCGGGCTCTACGACATTGGCGACGACGGCTTCCATCGCGCCGGTGCCGGAGGCCGGAAGCATGAGCACTTGGCCGCTGGTACGGAAAAGATTCTGCAGGCCGCCGTGAATTCTTTCGTAAAGCTTCTTGAAGTGCGCTGTACGATGGTGCGTCAGTTGGGCGATCGACGCCATCCGGATGCCCAGCGGAACATGAGTGGGCCCTGGCGTGAACATATCTAAGTCATGCATCAGCATCCCCCGGTGAACAAAACACGTCGTTCGACAGTGCGGGGTACCGCACCCTGTGCAGTGAAGGCCAGGTTTAGCCTCAGGAATCCGCGGGCTGAACGAGTTTGGTTAGCCCGTGCCAGGCGGTGCATTCACACTTGCACCTACGGCCGAGCAGATCAAGAGACATTTTGGTGGAGCGCCGAAGTTCTCTCATCTACCCAGTTCAGGGCCGTAATGTGAGCCGCTCGGAATGTCCAAGGGGTGGACACCTCCCTGGCGTGACTGACGAACACGCACCAAAGCCGCCACGACGCACGCGGACTCTGCGACGAAGATCACTCCGCCTGCCCGGAGAGGAGCCATTCCACCTTCTCCGAAGTCCCGGTGCCGTCCACGGGGTTGTAGAGCACCACGGTGAGGTCCGGCCGCGCAGGCAGCCGCAACTGGGTGCTCTCGAAACTGAGCATGCCGACGAGGGGATGCTGGACCTCGTTGACGACCACGCCCAACTCCTTGACGTCCTGTCGCTTCCATAGCTGGGCGAACTCCGGGCTCGTCCGCAGCAGTTCGTCGATCACCTCGCGGAACCCCTCGTCGTCGGGGCGCTCCGCGGCCGAGGCACGGAAGGCGGCGACAACGGTCGGCGCGATCCGCTCCCAGGCCCGGGCCCGGGCCCCTCCCTGACGGAACCTGTCGTGGCGGAAGAAGCCCACCAGGCAATTCCGGTCGGCGCCCGGCATGCCTAGGGCGAGGCTCGCCGACTCGTTCCACGCCACGTGGTTCCAGTAGCGGTCCAGCATCGTCGCCGGGCGGGGCGCCCACGCTTCGATGAGCCGTTGCAGCCCTGCGCAGTACGCGACCCTCGGCGCTGCGTCGGGCAGCGGGGGATTCACCCCGGCCAACGCGTACAGGTGCCGCCGCTCGGTGTCGTCCAGCCTCAGGACGCGGGCCACCGAGTCCAGCACTCGTGGCGAGACGGCGATGTCCCGGCCCTGCTCCAGCCACTGGTACCAGGACAGCCCGACACCGGCGAGCACCGCTACCTCCTCCCGACGCAATCCGGGGGTGCGTCGTCGCCCGCCCGTCGGGAGCCCGGCGTCCGCGGGGGTGACCCGGGCGCGCCGGTTACGCAAGAAGTCCCTCAGCTCCGGTCGGTGCACCGGCGCGCGGTCCGTCGTAGTCATCTCGTCCTTCCCCTCGTCACCACCGCCGCGCAGCAGCGGTGTCGGTGTGGCTGGTGGTGGGACCACCGGCATTGACAGGCACTTCCTCGGGCTTCCGGGACGGTGAAGTCTTGGGCCATGACAAGCACTTCAACCGAATCGCAGGCGTCGGGCGCACCAGTGTCCGCCTCCGCCACCGACGACAGGCTGACCGCCCGTGCCCGGCTCACTCTGCTCCTCCTGTGCGCCGCGCAGTTCATCATCGCGCTCGACTTCTCCATTCTGAGCGTCGCGCTGCCCGTGCTCGGCGAGGACCTGGGCATGGGGCAGGCCGACCTCCAATGGGCGATGACCGCCTTCGCCCTGCCGTCCGGCGGTTTCCTGCTGCTTTTCGGGCGAATCTCCGATCTGTTCGGCCGTCGCCTGCTGTTCCTCGCCGGTCTCGCCGCCTTCACGCTGGCGTCCGTGCTGGCGGCGGCGGCGTGGGACCCGGCGTCGTTCCTCACCGCGCGCGCCTTGCAGGGGCTCGGCGCCGCCGCCGTCGTGCCGACCGGCATGTCGCTGCTGACCACGACCTTCCCGGAGGGTCCGCAGCGCAACAAGGCACTGGCCGTGAACGGAACGGTCCTGTCACTGGGTTTCACCGTCGGCATCCTGCTGGGCGGCATGATGACCGACCAGCTGGGCTGGCGTTCCACCATGGCCATGCTGGCCGGAGCAGGGGCGATCGTCGCGCTCGTCGCGCCCGCGCTGCTCGCCGAGAGCCGGCCCGCCGAACGACCCCGTCTCGACGTCCCCGGCGCGGTGACCGTCACCGGCGGTCTGCTGAGCGTCATCTACGCGCTCTCCACCGCCGCCGACCAAGGCTTCGGCGAGGTCGAAGTGATCGTCGCCCTCGTCCTCGGTCTGTTGCTGCTTGCTGCGTTCGTGGCCGTGGAGTTCCGTGCGGCCCAGCCGCTGGTCTCCCTCCAGATGCTGCGCCGCCCCGGCGTGGCCTTCGGCAATCTCGGCGGGCTGACCACGTTCTCGATGATGAGCTCGGTCATCTTCCTCCTCACCCTCTACCTCCAGCAGGTGCTCGGTCTCTCGGGCTTCGAGACCAGCCTGGTCTTCGGCGCGCAGGGCGTCGTGCTGGCCGTCACCGGGATGGTGGCCTCCCGGATCGTCGCCGCCATCGGAGCCCGGGCGACGTTGGTCACCGGCCTCGCCGTGCAGGCGGCGGGCACGGCGGCCCTGGTGTTCCTGCCGGCCCGCGGCGGTGTCCCGCTGGCCGTCACCGCGCTGCTCCTGGCATCCGTCGGGCACATGTCCGCGGTGGTCTCCTACGGCATCAACGCCACGTCGGGGCTGACCGACCATGAGCAAGGCCTGGCCACCGGCCTGGTCACCAGCGCGCAGCAGATCGGGATCACCGTCGGCATCCCGGTGCTGAGTGCCCTCGCGGCCGGCCGCGCGAGCGCCCTGGAACGGACGGGCGAGGACGTGGCGGCCGCCCTGCGCGCGGGTACCCGGCTGGGTCTGGGGGTGGACGCGGCGCTGGTGATGGCCGCCGCGCTGGCCATCGCCGTCGGACTGCGGCGGGCGCGTGCCGCGCGCTGACCCTCCGGCCCGCCACCGGGTCAGGGCAGCCGGGTGGCGATCTCTTCGGCGATGAGGTCCAGCTCGTCGAGATCGGCCAGGTCGAGGAGTTGGAGGTAGATCCGGGTCGCGCCGGCCGCCTGGTAGCGGTCCAGTGTCTTGAGGACCTCGTCGGGCGTGCCGGCGAGGCCGGTCGCCCGCAGTTCCTGGGGGTCGCGGCCGATGGCCGCGGCCCGCAGCCCGACCTCGGCCTCGTCACGGCCCACGCACACGGTCAGCGCCGCCGAGTACACCAGCGCATCCGGATCCCGTCCGGCTGCCTCGGCCGCCTCCCGGACCCGCCTGAACTGACTCTCCGTGTCACCCGGGGCGGCAAAGGGCACGTTGAACTCGTCGGCGAACCGGGCGGCCAGAGCCGGGGTGCGCACCGCTCCGCGGCCGCCGATCAGCACCGGCACCCGTCCCCGTACGGGCTTGGGCAGCGCCGGGCAGTCCACCAGCCGGTAATGCGGACCCTCGTGGCTGAACGTCTCGGCCACGGGCGTGTCCCACATGCCGGTGAGGATCTCCAGCTGCTCCTCCAGCCGGGCGAACCGGGCGGCCGGGAAGGGGATCCCGTACGCCAGGTGCTCGCGCTCGAACCAGCCGGTTCCCAGGCCCAGTTCGATACGGCCGCCGGACATCTGGTCCACCTGGGCGACCTGTACGGCAAGCACTCCTGGGAGGCGGAAGGTGCTCGCCGTCATCATCGTGCCGAGGGTGATGCGGTTGGTCTCGCGGGCTAGTCCGGCCAGGGTGATCCAGGCATCGGTAGGGCCGGGCAGAGCGTCGCCCGGGGCCACCTTGACATAGTGGTCGGATCGGAAGAAGCCGTCGAAACCGAGGCCCTCGGCAGCGCGAGCGACGCGTAACAGGGTCGGATAGTCGGCCCCCCGCTGAGGCTCGGTGAGTATCCGCAGATCCATCAGTCCTCCTGTGTCCTCTCCCTCTCCGGAGGGGGGCATGGCACGGGGCCGTCCCGGAGGGACAGCCCCGCTCTGTGCATGGGGCGCCGCCAAGTCAGGCCTGCCGGCCTTCCTGCGGCAGCGGGTCAGGACCGTGCGCGCAGGCTTCGGTTGACCGCCGAGACGACCGCCTTGAGGGAAGCCGTGACGATGCTGGAGTCGAGGCCCACGCCCCAGAAGGTGCGCCCGTCGACGGTGGCCTCCACGTAGGCGGCGGCGCGGGCGTCACCGCCCGTGGACATCGCGTGCTCCTGGTAGTCCCCGACCCGTACGTCGATCCCCAGCTCGGCGAGGGCCGACACGAAGGCGTCGATGGGGCCGTTGCCGACGCCGTCCAGCGTCCGCTTCTCACCGTCGAACAGCACCTCCACCGAGAAGGAGTTCTTGTCGTCGATGACGGTGGCGGACTGGTGCGACAGCAGAGCGATCCGGCCCCATGGCGTGACCTCGCCGCCCCGGCCCACGGCGCCCGCCTCGGGAGCGTCGACAGGCAGGTACTCCTCGACGAAGGCCGCCCACATCTCCGCAGGGGAGACCTCGCCGCCCTGGGCGTCCGTACGGTTCTGAACCACCTGCGAGAACTCGATCTGCAGCCCGCGCGGCAGGTTCAGCTTGTGCTCGCTCTTCATGATGTGAGCGATGCCGCCCTTGCCGGACTGCGAGTTGACCCGGATGACCGCCTCGTATGTCCGGCCCACGTCCTTGGGGTCGATCGGCAGGTACGGTACGGCCCAGTCGAAGGCGTCCACCGGGGTGTCCGCGGCGGCCGCCGAGCGCTCCAGCGCCTCCAGGCCCTTCTTGATGGCGTCCTGGTGCGAACCGGAGAACGCCGTGTAGACCATGTCGCCGCCGTACGGGTGGCGCGGGTGCACCGGCAGCTGGTTGCAGAACTCGACCGTGCGGCGGATCTCGTCGATGTCGGAGAAGTCGATCATCGGGTCGATGCCCTGGGAGAACAGGTTCAGGCCCAAGGTCACCAGGCATACGTTGCCGGTCCGCTCGCCGTTGCCGAACAGGCAGCCCTCGATGCGGTCGGCGCCGGCCAGGTAGCCCAGCTCGGCGGCCGCCACGGCCGTGCCACGGTCGTTGTGCGGGTGGACGGACAGGACGACCGCCTCACGCCGGTCCAGGTGGCGGTGCATCCACTCGATGGAGTCGGCGTACACGTTGGGCATGGCCATCTCGACGGTGGCCGGCAGGTTCACGATGACCTTGCGGTCGGCCGCCGGCTGCCAGACGTCGATGACCGCGTTGCAGATCTCGGCGGCGTAGTCGAGCTCGGTGCCGGTGTAGGACTCCGGTGAGTACTGGAAACCGATCCCGGTGTCCGTCATCCGCTCGGCGAGGTCGGCGCACAGGCGTGCGCCGGTCACCGCCAGTCCGGTGATCTCGTCGCGGTCCATGCCGAACACCACGCGCCGCTGGAGCGTGGAGGTGGAGTTGTAGAGGTGGATGATGGCGTGGTCGGCGCCGCGTACCGCCTCGAAGGTGCGCTCGATGAGGGCGCCGCGGGAGGGCACCAGCACCTGGATCGCGACGTCGTCGGGAATCCGGTCCTCTTCGATGAGCCGGCGGATGAAGTCGAAGTCCGTCTGGCTGGCCGACGGGAAGCCGACCTCGATCTCCTTGTAGCCCATGGAGACCAGCAGTTCGAACATGAGCAGCTTGCGGTCGGCGCCCATCGGGTCGATCAGGGCCTGGTTGCCGTCACGCAGATCGACGGCGCACCACTGGGGCGCCTTGGTGACGGTCTTGCCGGGCCAGGTGCGGTCGGGCAGATCGACCGCCCGGAAAGGCTGGTACCGCCCGTACGGCATCCCCGAAGCGGTCTGGATCGGGAACGCGGGTGTCGGCTGGACGGAAGGTGTGGCATTCATCGGGACAGTTCCCCTGTGGATTCGTCGCGGCGGCGGGCCGACTGTGTGGCGCATGGCCGAACTCCCGCGCCGAGGAGGTCGAGCCCTAGAGGCCCTCGGCGCGGCAGATAAGGGGGAGGCGAGTGTGGTGTACGTCGCGCATGTCAATGCACCCTACAAGTGCGTTTCTCCGGGGGACCGGCCTTTTGCGTGTCATCTCCCATGCTGAGACGCGGAGTCAGGGTGTCCGAGTCGACGGTGGAACCGGCGACGGGGACGACGGGCGGGCCGGCAGGCTGTTCGGGCGGCCTGCGCGGCAGGTGGCCGCGCATCACCGCCCAAGTCAGCGCCCCGGCCAGCACGCCCCAGAACGCGGAGCCGATGCCGAGCAGGGTCACTCCCGACGCCGTGGCCAGGAAGGTGATGACGGCAGCCTCCCGCGCCCCCTCGTCGGCCAGCGCGGAGGACAGCGAGTTGCCTATGGCGCCGAGCAGCCCGAGTCCGGCTATGCCCAGGACGAGGGCGGTGGGCAGCGCGGTCAGCAGCGAGCTCACGGCGCCGCCGAACACGCCCACCAAGAGGTAGAACACGCCGGCCCAGACACCGGCCAGATAGCGCCGGTCGGGGTCGTCGTGTGCCTCGCGCCCGGTGCAGATGGCGGCCGTGATGGCCGCGAGGTTCAGCCCGAAACAACCGAAGGGCGCCAGGAGCACGTTGGTGGCACCCGTCCAGCCGATCAGCGGCGAGACCGGCACCCGGCCGTAGCCGTCGCCCCGCAGTACCGCCACGCCCGGCAGATTCTGCGAGGCCATCGTCACGACGAACAGTGGCAGCGCGACACTGATGATCACTTGCCAGGAGAACACCGGCGCGGTGAAGACCGGTTCGGCGATGTCGAAGCGGATCCCTGCGGGACGCAGCGAGCCTTGCGCGGCGGCGACGGCGACGCCCACGGCGAGCGCTCCGACGATCGTGTATCGGGGCGCGAACCGTCGGCCCGCCAGATAGACCGCGAACATGGAGAAGACGACGACGAAATCGCCGTCCATCCGGGCGAACAGCCCGGTGCCGAACTGTACGAGGATCCCGGCCAGTAGTCCCGCCGCCAGGGGGACCGGTATCCGGTCCATGACCCGCTCGAACCAGCCCGTCAGCCCGCTGAGCAGGATCAGCCCGGCCGAGACGAGGAAGGCGCCGACCGCCTGAGGCATTGTCACCCCGTCGAGCCCGGCCACCAGGAGTGCGGCGCCGGGGGTGGACCAGGCCGTGACCACCGGCGCTCTGTAGCGCAGCGACAGCCCGATGCAGGTGACCCCCATGCCGACGCCGAGGGCCAGCATCCATGAAGTGGTCTCCTTCGGACCCGCCCCCGCCGTCTGCGCGGCGGTGAAGACGATCGCGGCGGAGCTGGCGACTCCGACCAGTACCGCGATCAGACCGGCGGAGACCGCGGAAGGCGGCGCGGCCCGACGTAACGCGTGAGCGCTCGCGCGCGAGCGCTCGCCGGGCGGGGCCTCCTGCGAGCGGTTACGAAGTGACAGCAAGAAGGGTTCCATCGGTCAGGCGCAGCAGTTCAGCGGCGGTCGTCGGGAAAACGGTCCGGGGGGTGCCCGCCGCCGCCCAGATCTCGGAGTATTCGGTGAGTGCTTCATCGACCACTGTGGGAAGCCGCCGGGGGTGACCGACGGGGGCGACGCCGCCGATGGCCTGCCCGGTGGCTTCGCGGACCTGGTCCGCCGTGGCCCGCAGGAGCGGGCCGCGCCCCCAGCGCGCCGCGAGCGCGGCCGTGTCGACCTTGTGGCGGCCGCTGGTCAGCACCAGGACCGGCTCGGCATTGGAGAGAAAGACGAGGCTGTTGGCGATCGCGCCGATCTCGCAGCCGAGGGCGGCGGCGGCCTCGGCCGCGGTACGCGTGGACTCCGCCAGTTCGCGCACCTGTCCCGGCACTCCGGCTTCGGCGAGGCAACGGGCCACCTCTTGGCTGCGGGCGGGCAGGGGAGCACTGCGGGGGGAGGTCATATCACTCCTAGAGCATCACCAGTGCGTTCCATATACAGAACGCCATGTTCGTGAAACGTTAGGTCGTGGGCGTGGCCACAGTCAACGCCGAACGAGGATCGGAGAAGAGTCGTGGGGCTGGCGGACCAGGTAGGGCACCGTTTGAGGGAGCTCCGAAGGGACCGGGGAGTGTCCCTCTCAGAGTTGGCGCGACGCTCCGCGATCGGCAAAGGCACGTTGTCCGAGCTGGAGAGCGGTCGGCGCAACCCGACTCTGGAGACCCTGTACGCGCTCACCCGCGCTCTCGGAGTCCCTCTGAGCGGCGTCCTGAGCGCCGCCGATCCGGCCAGGATCTCGGGTGACGCCGTGGACGCGGTCCTGACGGACAAGGTCGAAGACGCCCACGCCGTCACGGAGGTGTTCCGGATACGGATCCGGGCCGACACGTTCCAGGAATCGGCCGCGCACGCCCCGGGCACCGAGGAACGCATCGTCGTCCTGACCGGCGCCGCACGGGTGGGTCCGGCCTCATCTCCACTCCTGGTGCACGCCGGCGGGCAGACCGAGTGGGTCGCCGACGTCCCCCACGTGTACGGAGCACCCTCCGGTGATGTCGAAGCAGTCCTGTTCGTGCGCTATCCGGTGCTACGTCACTGAGCAGAGGCCGCTGCGCTCACAGGGCAGGGTTGTCGCGCCGGGCCTGGAGAGGCGTGTGCGTGGCGGGTGAGCCCGTGGGCCGGGCGTCGTCAGGGCTTCGACGGGGTGTGAGGTTCCAGCAGAAGCTTGCTCCCATCACCGGCCAGGATGCCGACCTCGACGCCGTTCGGCTCATCGTCAAGGGCGAGCAGTACATGACGGTCTTTTAACCCTCCGTGCGGAAGCCGCCTCGGCTGCCGCGATCGCCGTAGCTCTCGGGCGCGGCGAGGATCTCCCGACGCCACCACGACGACCACCGACAGCCCCACCGCCAAGGACATTCCGTCCGTGCTGCTGACTCCTTTCGGCGAGCACCACGTCGCCGGGGCGGGCCGTGATCTCGCTTGGGGAACCAGGGGCGCCGGTCGACTTCGGCTGCTGTCGGCCATCTGCTTCGGGGGCCAAGTGCTCACTCGGCGACCAACTCTCCTCGGCGAGGTGGGCTTCATGTTCGGTGCCACGTCCTCGGAACGCCGGCTGGGGAAGTCCGAGCCCCAGAATCCTTTTGACAGCCGGCTTGCCCGGCCGGCGCCGACCGTGAGCGACTGAGGTCCGCTCAGTCCTGCCCCGGCCCGAAGTGAACCGGCCGCCTCCGCAGGGGATCCCGCCGACGCGGCCGGAACACCTCACCGCCGATGGAGGCTAGGGAAGCGTGTTGACCATGTACCACCAATAGGCCTGGGCGGCCGACACGACCACGCCGGCGGCCGTGGCCGCCAGGTAACGGCCCGTCACCTTGTTCCGCAGCGCGACGCTCCCCGAAGGGCCGGCCACCGTGTACCAGTGGAAGGCGTCGCCATAACCCTGCGAGACGAGGATGGCGTCGCCTGCGGCCCTCAGACTCTGCCCGTACTGCTCGGCGTCCATGTTCAGCAGTGATACGGAGCCGTCGCTGTTGCTGCTCATTCGCCATATGGCGTCGTCGCGCCCGCCTCCGTACCACAGCCGGCTGGCCCTGCAGACCACCGTCCCGTAGTAGTCGGCGTCACCGAGCCACAGATCGGGCTTGTCCTGAGGAGCCAGTACATACGTGTTGCCCGCCTGCGCGGTAACGGCCGTGCGCGCGGGGCCCGCTTGCTCCGTGTCGTCGGGGGCCGCAGCGGCCGAGCCCGCCATGAGGACGGTCAGGGCGGCAGCGCATGCGAGTGCCACGGTGTATCGAGACATCATCGTCCCTTCTCTCCTGTGCGACAGGAGACGCTGTGGGGAATTGAGGCGATCGACGGGCCGGCGACAGGAACGAACCGTCACCGCTTCATCACGGTGAAGGTGACGGCGGCATTGTCACCACGGCCGCCGTCCTGCCGACAGGTGTATCCGGGGGGAACCGAGCAGGAGTATGTGTTGTCGCCCACGTAGGGGTTGTTCCAGGAAATGCCGACGGTGCCGACATTGAACATGTTGTACACCGCCTGTCCTTCCGTGCCCGTCATGAAGCCGTTCGACTCCGACTGCCAGATCGCGTTGGACATCGGGTACACGCGGTCCGGCGGGAGCAGGTTCTCGCTCCACGTGCCGTGCGTCAGACTCGATGACGTCCGAACCATTTCGTTGGGCGTACGATTTTGCAGCGTGACGTGCGTGCTGCGGGCCGCGGCCGCGGCCCGCTCCCCACGGTGCGGAGCGGCGGTGCGGCCACTTCCGCTGATGGTGAACCAGACTTCGGCGTTGTTGCCGCTGCCGCCGGACCGCGTGCAGGTGTAACCGGCGGGCGCCGTGCAGCTGTAGGTGTTGCTGCCCACGTAGGGGTTGTTCCAGTGGATGGAGAGCTCACCGGCGTTTCCGATGGAGTAAAGAGCGTCACCCTCCGTCCCCGTCATCACGCCGGAGGAGTGGGACCCCCAGACGACCTCGGTTCCGCCGTCGATGACCTCGGGTGGCGTCGCGTCGTCCCAGACTCCGTGCGACAGCGACGAGTAGTTGCGGTACATCGTCGTGGTTGTCCCGTTGACGACGTGCACCCGGGTACTGCGGGCCGACTGCACCGACGGCGTCGATTCGCGCGCGGTGTCGTGACCTGTCGCGGCGGACGAACTGCCGCCCGAGGTCAACACTGCCACGGTGGCCAAGGCGGCCAAGGCGGTCGCCGTAGTGGCGCCGCGCGCCGCAAGGGCCCAGTGCACCGTGCCCCGACGAGATCCTTCGCTGTCCGACATTGCGCCTCCTGTTCCTCGTTCTGGCTTTTCGGGAAGAGCCTGCCGGGAGGGCCTAACAGTGATGTAACGCGGATCATGAGGGGGAGGACGTCCGGCCGCTAGTTCGTCGTGAGGTCTCTGCAGACGTCGTGTCCTCGGCCGCGGGCCAAGCGCTCGGCGGCGGCCTGCGGACAAGGAATCGCTCCATGAGCGCATACTTGAATTTCGTACACTTCATCAGCTCCCGTAGCCCCGGAAAATCGCTAGGGTATTCCCTGTCGGCTCCCCGCAACCGGTGGCGGGGATCACAATGACGGATCGGATATGAGGGCGATTTCCAGCCGGACTTGGAGCATCGAATGTCCAATTTCCGCACTCCGCCCCATTGGGTGTGAGCGGGCTCGTCTAACCTTCCGGAATATCCACCAGGACAATCCGGTCAAGGAGGCATCACTGATGGAATTCCGGCTCCTCGGGCCGGTTTCGGCTTTCGCGGGTGACGGGGAGGTACCGCTCGGCCCTCCCAAGCGCCGAGCCGTGCTGGCGCTGCTCCTGCTCGCCGACGGCACACCCGTCAGCGCTGGACGGATCATCGACGCTCTGTGGGACACCCGGCCACCCACGCACGCCCGGACG
Organism: Streptomyces sp. NPDC005931; assembly: GCF_042871235.1. Lineage (NCBI taxonomy): Bacteria > Bacillati > Actinomycetota > Actinomycetes > Kitasatosporales > Streptomycetaceae > Streptomyces > Streptomyces sp. NPDC005931. The sequence goes on along the minus strand of NZ_JBIAIG010000018.1, from coordinate 40,964 downwards.
GTCGTCTACGGCCATGTCTCCGCTCTTCGCGGGCTGATGCGCGCGGCCCCCGAAGCCGATCTCGTCACCGGCGTCGGGGGCTACGCGCTGCGCGCAGCGCCGGACGCGGCGGACGTGTGGCGCTTTCAAGAACTGGTGCGGCGTGCCGTGGCGGCTTCAGTGGATCGGCGGGTTGTGCTGCTGAGGGAGGCCCTGGGCCTGTGGCGGGGCCTGGCGCTCGGCGGAGTCGGCGACACACCCCTCCTGTCCGCGGCCGCCGACCGGCTGGCGGAAGAACGCCTCGTCGCTCTGGAGCGGTTCGCCGATGCCCTGCACGCATGCGGCGAAAGCGCGGAAGCCCTCGCCCTACTGGGAGCCGCAGTCGAGAGCCACCCGCTGCGCGAATCCCTGGTCGCGGCCATGATCCGTTCGCTGCACGCAGCAGACCGCCAGTCTGACGCCATCACGCTCTACCGCCGCACCCGGCGGCTGCTCGCCCAGGAGTTGGGTGTCGACCCCGGATCCGCGCTCTCCCAGGCGTATCTCGCCGTTCTCCATTCCCGGCCACGACACCGACGCCCCCTCGACGAGCCCAGACCGACCGTACCCACACCGTCCGTGCCCGGGCCTCGGACCGCCGCACGCCCGATCACCGCCGCAGACACCCCGCTGCCGAGTCCCTGCCTCCTGCCACGCGCCCCGGCCGGGTTCGTGGGCCGCACGGACGACCTCGCCCGCCTCACCGGAATGGTGCGAGCGGGCCACTCGACGTTGACCGTCGTGACCGGCCCGGCCGGGGTCGGCAAGACCTCCCTGGCGGTGCACTGGGCCTACGCTCACGTCGACGACTTCCCCGACGGCATCCTCTACGTCGACCTGCACGCGATGGAGCCGGACAGCACCGGAGGCTCCCAGCACGCCGGCGCACTGCACGACCTCCTCCTCTCCCTCGGCGTACTCGAGGAACGCCTGCCGCGGAACGGACACGCCGCGGGCAACCTCTACCGCTCGTTGGTTGTCGGCCGCCGCGCTCTGGTCCTGCTCGACAACGCCCGCGACTCGGCGCAGGTACGCCCTCTCCTACCCGGCTCGCCCGGGTGCACGGTGCTGGTGACCAGCCGCAACCGGCTCGAGGGACTGGTAGCCACCGACTGCGCCCGGTTGCTGCCACTGGAGCGGCTCGCGCCACCGGACGGAGTACGCGTCCTGCGGAGCGTCATCGGCGACCTGCGCGTGGCCGCCGAACCCGCCGCCGCCGAGAAGTTGGCCGCACTCTGCGACGGCCTGCCCCTGGCGCTGCGGCTGGCCGCCGCCCGGCTCGTGGCACGGCCCCGGCTCACAGTGCGCGCAATGGCCGACGACCTGGTCGACGAACACCAGCGGCTCGCCCTGCTGTCGACCGAGGACCTCGGCGTCGAAGCGACACTGCGACTCAGCGCACAGCAACTGCCTCCGGCCGGGGCGTTGCTCTTTCGCCAACTGGCCCTGCACGTCGGCTCGGAGCTCGACGGTGCCGCCGCGGCGGCACTCAGCAGCCTGCCGCCCGCCGCCGCGAGCGCCGCCCTGGACGAACTCGCCGCGGCCCACCTCGTCGAGGAACGAGCGAGCGGCCGTTACATGATGCACGACTTGGTGCGGCTCTACGCACGTTCCCTGGTGTCGCAGGCCGACGCGACGGGCCTGAAGCGGCTTCTGGTGCACTACCTGGCGGCCGCCCAGGCCGCAGCGGTGACGGCCGAACCCGGCAGCCAGCCGTGTTGCGCCCTGCCCTCGGAGACGTCCCCGCCCGGTCCGCCCCCGGCATTCGCCGACCGCGCTGCAGCGATGGCGTGGTACGTCACGGAGCGTCCGAACCTCACCGCCGCGGTGGCCGCGGCGTCCGATGCCGGGCATCCGGAGCTGGCCTGGCGCATCGCCGTGCAGATGTGGCCGCTGATCGTGCGGCAGGTCCACGAGGGCTGGGAGCCAACTCTCGAACTCGGCCTCGCCGCAGCCGCCACACTCGGCGATATCGACGCCGAGTCGCGGTTGTGCTCGTTGCTGGGATGGGTCCTCACCGAGAACGGGAACCACACCGCGGCGCTGGAACACCTCCGACGCGCACCTGACCTGGCCGTCCGGGCCGGAGACCAACGGGGGCGGGTGATCGCTTTGATCAACTGGGCCGCCGCACTGGAACGCACCGGGGACCTGGCCGGCGCCGGGATCCGGCGCGAGGAGGCAGCACAGATGGCCCGCTCCCTGGCCCATCCGCACACGGAGACCCTGGCCCTGTATCACCTGGCGAGCCACCTCCTCGCCGTCGGCCGCCCCGACGAAGCCCTGTCCAGGTGCCGACGAGGACTTGCGCTCGCCCCGCACCAACAGTCGGATGAGCGCCGAGCACTGCTGCTCACCGTGTGCGGCAAGGCCTTGCGAGCACTCGGGCGTGACGGAGAGGCCCACCGCTGCTTCGGCCAGGCCGCAGCCCTCACCAGACCACAGGCAGTGCACGAGCCACCATCCGCCGGAGCAGCCCCGGCCGGAGGGACCATCCACACTCTCACGGGCTGACGACCGCCGGTACGGACCTGGACCCAGCCGTCACAGCCTCACGGAACGTCCCGAAAGCGCTCCGAGCGGTGCCCGGCTCACAGCTCGGGAGCATAGGTCAGCAAGTGCTCAACTCAAGAGGCGCTGTCCTCTCCGGCACCGCGTAGCCGGTCGGCCCGCGTCCGGGTCACCCCCGAGACGGTGGGGCCCATCAAGGCACAGGCGCCATCCACCGGCTCGCCATGGGGGTGCGGCTCAGTGGTCGTCGCGAATGGTGGTCGCGATGCCGTTGCTGATCACGACCTCGGCGCTGAAGCCCTTCGTGGCGGCCGCCTCCAGTTCGGCCTCGGTGCACTCGGTGCCGCCTTGACGGCCTTCACCCGTGTTCGTGTCACCGCAGATGTCACCGTAGCCCCGGATCTCGGTGTCCTCAGCGATGAGGAACTGCTGCTCGACGTCCTTCATGTCGGAGACCGTGTACCCGCCCGGCGCCCAGGAGGCGTTGCCGAACCAGGTTCCGTTGACACCCTTGCCCTTGTTTGATGCCCCCGACGACGGTCTCGTCGGAGTCGGAGCCAGACGACGAGCCGGAGCCCGAACCCGAACCGGTGGACCCGGGACCTGCCCCGGAGTCGGAGTCCTGCTGGGCGCCACGCCGCTCGGCTCCGTCCCGGTTTCGGCCTCCTGGTACGTCTCGCTCTGGGGCAAGTGAGGCACGTGGAGCCGACGTGAGCCGACCGGTGCACTGATGTCCGGGCGGGGACTCATGGGACAGCCCGGCACCCGGCTCAGGTTCCGGGGAGGATACGGCGCGTTTCGTAGGCCCACATCGCGATCTCGACCCGGTTGCGGGCGCCGAGTTTGGCCATCAGGCTGGCCAGATGCGTCTTCACCGTGCTGAGGCTGATGTGCAGCGCGTCGGCGATCTCGGTGTTGGTCAGCCCGCGGGCGACGGCGAGGAGCACCTGCTCCTCGCGGGCGGTGACGGGTGAGACCGGCTGGGCCGCGGGCCGGCCGGCGGGCAGGTCCGCGAATGCCTGGAGCAGGCGGACGGTGACGCTGGGCGCGATGAGCGCCTCACCGTCGGACGCCGACCGTACGGCCTGCGCCAGAAGGTCCGGTCCCGTGTCCTTGAGGAGGAATCCGCGGGCGCCGGCACGCAGTGAGCCGTAGACGTACTCGTCGAGGTCGAACGTGGTGATGACGACCACGGCCAGCGGGTCGGCGACGCCCGGGCCGGCGACCAGCCGGGTGGCCTCGAGCCCGTCGAGTACGGGCATGCGGATGTCGAACAGGCAGACGTCGGGGCGTAGTTCGCGGGCCAGACGTACGGCTTCCCGCCCGTCGGCGGCCTCGCCGACCACCTCGATGGCGGGCTGGGCGTTCAGCATGATCCGCAACCCGGTGCGGATGATCGTCTGGTCGTCAGCGACGAGGACGCGAATGGACACCGCTCTCGCTCCTCGCTCTCGGCAGTTCGGCTGCGACATGCCAGCCCCGGTCGGTACCCGGGCCGGCTCGTAGTGTGCCGCCGAGCAGAGTCGCGCGCTCGCGCAGTCCGGTAAGTCCGTATCCGTCGCGACCCCGCCCGGTGCGCCGGCCGTTGTCGCGCACGCTCACCCGTACCGTGTGCCGTTCCGCGGCGACCCGAACGACGAGCTCGGTCGCGTCGACCGCATGGCGCAGCGCGTTGGTCACCGACTCCTGCACGATCCGGTAGACGGCCGCGTCCACGGCCGGGGGCAGCGCGCCAAGTTCGCCGTCGAGCCCCAGGTCGACCCTGAGGCGACCACCCGGGGTGCGCACCAGGCGCTCCAGATCCGCGACTCCGGCAGGGGGCGCCAGCTCGGCGCCGACCCCGCGGTCGCGCAGCGCGGCGACCATGGCACGCATTTCCTCCAGCGTGCGCGCCCCTTCCTCCTCGACCCCCTCCAGCGCCTCGGCGGCGGCGGACGGGTCGGTGCCCGCGAGCACCCGGCCCGCCTGGGCGATGATCACCATGGCCGACACGTGGTGGGCCACCGTGTCGTGCAGTTCCCGGGCGAGCTGCTCGCGCTCGCGGGAGCGCACCTGCTCCAACTGCCGCTCGCGAGCGGTCACCCGGAACCGCACGGCGGCCCCGACCACGCCGGGCATCAGCAGGAAGACGAAGCCCACGACATTTTCGACGACCGGGGTCTCGTCCGTGACGGAACACAGCGCGCCGGCCGCGAGGATCACCGCGCCGCCCAGCACGATCTCGCGTCCCGATCCCCACCGGGGCAGCGCGTACACCAGCACGAGCACGACCGCGCCGGTGTACAGGCCGACGGGCTCGCGCGGTTCGGCGACGAGCGAGGCCACCTGAAGCAGGATCACCGAGCCGAACGCCAGCGTCACCGTCGTCAGCGGGCGGATCCGGCGCCACAGGGGGAGCAGGCACAGCCATACGGCGAACACCACCGCCACCGGCCGCCACACGACGTTCTCGCGCAGGGTGGCCTCCAGCGCCACACCGGCAAGGCCCGCGGCGAGCAGCGCCCAGTCCCGCCGCACCCGGGCGGGCGCGTCGGGCGGCCGGGGTTCGGTCCACAGGGTTCGCAAGTCGTCTCGGAGCATGGTTCTCAGCCTAGGGACCGCGGTGTGCCGCGCATCAGCCGAAAGGACGGGTCGTCACTCCGCCCCGGGGCCGATGGATCCGCGACCCGCGGGCCGATGCCGCGGAGCGCCGTGGCGACCAGCCTCGGCATCGGCGGCCGTACAAGGACGGCCGACGAGATGGTTGGAGGACCCGATGCTCTCGAAAGCCCTGTTGCGCCTGGGCGCAAGCGCCGCCCGCCATCCCTGGCGGGTGACCGCGGCATGGCTGATCACCACCACGCTCGCCGTCCTCGCCGCCGTCGCCTTCGGCGGGCGGACCGCGGACTCGATGACCGCTCCGGGACTGGACTCCCAACAGGCCGCGGAACTGATCGAGCGGGCAGGCACCGGCCAGGAGGGGATGACCGCCCAAGTGGTCGTCACCCCCCTCGACGACGGTGCGACGTTCTTCGACGACGACGGCGCGCGCACCGCTCTCACGCGGCTGCGGGCCGAGGTGAAGCGGCTGCCGCACGTGCTCGGCACGAGCGACCCGGCGGGGGCGCTCGACGGGGGCGGGGACACCGCCGTGCGCGACGGCCTCGTTTCGGCCGACGGGCGGATCGCGGTCGTCCGGGTGCAGTACCCCGACCAGAGCCGGCTGTCGGCCGAAGACCTCGACGCCCTCGTCGATCTCGGCGACCGGCTGCGCGCGGAGCTGCCGCTGCGCATCGAGATGGGCGGGAACCTCTTCTACGTCTTCTCCGACCCCGACGGCGGCGCGAGCGAGCTGATCGGCCTCCTCGCCGCGGCCGCGATCCTGTTCCTGGCGTTCGGCTCGCTCGTCGCCGCCGCGCTGCCGATCGGCATGGCGGTCTTCGGGCTGACCGTCGGGGTCGCCACGATGACGGTACTGGCGGGGGTGACAGAGGTCCCCACCTTCGCACCGGTCCTGGGCAGCATGGTCGGGCTCGGAGTGGGAATCGACTACGCGCTGTTCGTGCTCGCCAGGCACCGGGAGTACCTAGGGTGCGGGCTCGATCCGCAGGCGGCAGCCGGACGAGCGGTGGCAACGGCGGGGCGGCCGGTGGTCTTCGCCGGCGGCACCGTCGTCGTGTCGATCCTCGGCCTGGCGGTCGCGAACGTGCCGTTCATGACGGTGGGCGGGGTTGCCGTCTCGATCGTCGTCCTGACGATGGTGCTCGCGTCGGTGACGCTGCTGCCGGCCTTCCTCGGCGCGGCGGGCCCGCGCCTGGCCCGGGTCGGCCGGATCGGCCGGGCTCTGCAGACCAGGAAGCTGGGCCGACTCGCACGGCGGCGGGATCCGGCGGCAGGCGCCGCCCACGCCGCCGGGTGGCGTCGCTGGATCGGGCACGTCAGCCGGCACCCGGTGCCGTACGCGGTCGGCGCGGCGGGGCTGCTGCTGACGGCGACGCTGCCCGTGCTCGGCCTGCGCGTCGGCCTGCCCGACGACGGCTCACTGCCCCACAGCCGTACCGAGCGCCGAGCCTACGACCTCGTCGCCGAGGGGTTCGGCCCGGGCACCAACGGTCCCCTCGTCATCGCCGCGGAGCCCACCGGTGATCCGGGAGTGCTGGACCGGCTCGTCGGGGCGGTCGCGGCGGATCCGGGCATCGCATCCGTCGCGCCGACGCACATCGATCGGGCCACCGGCATCGCGACCCTCGTGGTGTTCCCGACCACCAGCCCTCAGGACAAGGCCACGGCCGACACCATCGCCCGGCTGCGCACCGACGTGCTGCCCACGGCGATCGGGCACGGCCCGGCCAGGGCCCACGTCGGCGGCGCCGCCGCGAGCCTGTCCGATGTGGGCCAACGCACCAGCCAACGCCTGCCGGTGTTCGTCGCCGCCGTGCTGGCGATGTCGTTCCTGCTGCTGATGCTGGTCTTCCGCTCGATACTCGTACCGCTCAAGGCGGTCCTGTTGAATCTGCTGAGCATCGGCGCGGCCTACGGCATCATGGTCGCGGTCTTCCAGTGGGGCTGGGGAGGCGCACTCATCGGGCTGGAAGCGACGGTTCCGATCGTGTCGTTCATCCCGATGTTCCTCTTCGCCATCCTGTTCGGCCTGTCGATGGACTACGAGGTGTTCCTCCTCTCCCGCGTACGCGAGGAGTACCTGCGCACCGGCGACAACGGCACGGCGATTGTTGAGGGCGTCTCGCGCACCGCCCGGATCATCACCTCGGCCGCCCTCATCATGGTGGCGGTCTTCCTGTCCTTCGCCGTCTCCGAGGACCCCTCCACCAAAATGTTCGGGCTCGGCCTGGCCACCGCGATCTTCATCGACGCCACGGTCGTACGCATGATGCTGGTACCGGCGACCATGACACTCCTCGGCCGGTCCAACTGGTGGCTGCCGAAGTGGCTGGACTGGATGCTTCCCCGTGGCCCGGTCGGCACCGACGACACCGACGCGGAATCCACGGGTGAGGCCCCGCGTCCACGGCTGGTTGACCGTTGACTCAACTCCTGCCCGCCCTTGGCGTCCGGCACCTCAGCGCGTCACCTGGGGGCATATCGAGTCGTGATCATCGGGTCATTCTGGTGGGGCCTTGATCCAGATCATCAACGTCCCAGCTACTGCGCCAGGCGATGAGCGTCGGCGCCCACCTGCTCCTTTCAGACAGCCTGCGGCATGTGCGAGTGCAGCTCTGGCCATGGCTGCTACGCATCAGCGTCAAGGGCACATGTGCCTGGCCTGGGCTCCCAGGGCGGAAATTGTCGACATCCTGCTCGTCCTCCGGACATGGCAAGCCGGTCACCGAGCTGCTCGTCTATCGGGAGCTCGCTGAGGTGGCCGTCGATTGCCTCGCTGACGGCAGAGATCCGCTGCGCAGGCCCGCTTGGGGGCTACCGAGTCGGAGATCATCACGGTCACCGCCTCGTATCCGATCGCCTGATCCGGGCACCAGCCGGGGGGACGACGGAACGTTATCCGTCGTCCTCACCGGCACGGTCTTTTCGGTCAGCGTCGGACTGACATACGCGGCAGAGTATGTGGCGACCCCGGGTGATCACGGTTCCCCAACCATTGCATTCCTCGCAGTCGGCAGCCAAAGCGGCGTTGGCGCGGGGGGCGGGACCGGGAGTGGCGGTCGCTCCATCGAACATGCTGGTTCTCCTGGCCTCGGGACTTCCGATCGACGCCCACTTTAGCCCACTTTTTGCCCGTTTGGGCCCGATCATGTTGATTTTGTACCTCCTTTGCGTTCATGCGCACGACAATCATGGGAAGCGGCAGAACGACGACCAGCTAGTTCCAGCCCTGGCCGATCACGATGCTCGCACGCCTGTCGATCCGGTCGGCGATGACTCCCGTCGCGACCTCAGCGAGCCCGCTCACCAGGTAGAGCAGTGTCTGCAGCAGGGCCACCTGCCCGGCGTAGAAGCCTCGCTGCTGACGGAAGATGACGAACACGCCGCGCTGAAAAAGCGAGTTGGAGAGCACCGCGCACACGTGGAACGAGCGCGTGACACCCCGTGCTGCATGGTCGACGGCAGCCGACCCGCTGAGGGCCTCCGTGGGCGCCGGTCATGCTGCGGTCCCCTGGTGACTCCGGTGATCATTGGTGTGGTGCCCCTCCCGCCGACCGGCGCACCGCCGCCGAAGGCTGCACGTGGGCCGCTGCGCCTCCAGGCACGCCGGAGGGAGGCAGAGGCTGGACAACCCAGCGCTGCGGCGGACGGCAGGGGCAGCTGGGTCCCGGCGGGACGGCTGCTGGATTGCGCCGCGTGGTCACGGGACGTGCGCAGGCGCCTCGGCGGGCCGGTCGTGCGGCCGGTGCTGCGCTCATCCACCTGCCGGGGTGAAGCTGACGTCCAGGCGCGTGAGGCCACGGAAGTTGAGACTGCGCTGCCACTGCGGTTCCGGGCCGTCGAGGCGCAGGTCGGGGAACCGGGTGAGCAGTGCGCCGAGAGCGACCTCACCTTCGAGCCGGGCCAGCGCCGCGCCGAGGCAGAAGTGAGGGCCGTGTCCGAACGCGATGTGCCGTGTGCCGGACCGTTCGAGATCCAGTACGTGAGGGTCCGGAAAGGCGGCGGGGTCGCGGTTGGCGGCGCCGCACACAAGGAGCACGGTCTGCCCCGCAGCGATGGTGCGTCCCGCCAGCTCGAGGTCATGGCGTGCCCGTCGGAGCAGCAGATGCACGGGGGCGTCGTAGCGCAGAAGTTCCTCGACGGCGGCGGGCATCAGGTCGGGGCGCGTGCGCAACCGGTCGGCGGCGTGCGGGTGGCGCAGCAGAGCGAGGGTCGAGTTGCCGATGAAGTGGGTGGTGGTCTCATGGCCTGCGATGAGGAGCAGGGCGCAGTTGGCGAGGAGCTCGTCGAGGTCCTGGTCGGTGTGCTGCGCCTGTGCGGTCAGCAGTTGGCCCAGGGTGTGCGGAGTGGAGGTGTCCTGGTGTGTGAGGAGGGTGCGGAGGTAGTCGAGTGTGGACGCCATGCTCTGCGAGGCCGTGCGATGGGCGTCGGCGTCGAGGCGGGAGTTGCCGATGGCCTCGGCGATCGGGGCCGACCACGCGGCGAGGGCGGGGCGGTCCTGCTCAGGCACGCCGATCAGGTCGCAGATCACGGTGAGAGGCAGAGGGCGGGCCAGGTCTGCCATGACGTCCATCCGGCCGGTGGGCGCGGCCTGCAGGAGGAGCCGGTCGACTGCTTCCTCGATCCGGGGGCGCAGCGACGCCACCGCCCGGGCTGTGAACGACTTGCCGATCAGGGAGCGCAGCCGGGTGTGGTCGGGAGCGTCGCTGTAGAGCATCTGCCGGCTCAGGACTCTCACCAGCGGTCGCAGTTCCTCGCAGACGGAACCGATGTCAGGGTAGCGCACCGACGACAGCCTCGGATCGGCCGCGGCGCTGCCGACCAGCGCGTGCGAGGTCGCGATCCAGGCGTCCAGATGGCGGTCGAAGAAGAGTTCGTCGGCACTTCGCAGTTCGTCGTAGAAGTCGTAGAGACGCTCTTGGACAGAAGGACGAAAGGCCCGCAGCAGCGTAGGAGTTGTGCGCATTGTCAGATGCTAGGGATTTCGCCTGGGCACGGGACGGTTTCGCCGACTTTTGGATCGATCGAAGACTCGCCCTGCAGGGACGGTCCCCGTACACGGCGCGATGTCACCGGGCTCCCCGAGTTCGACTTCTGGGACCTGCGCCGGAGCGAGTGGTCGGCGGTGCTGCGGACCAGGGGGTCGGGGTCGCCGACCCGTTGGAGATCTCCCGGCTCACCGGCCTGGAGTTCCTGGAGCTCTGCCCGCAGGACTGGCGCGTGCTCCTGGACGCCGACGCTGTCCCGCACAGCCTGCTGGCCGCCGGCATCGAGGTGCGCAACGACGTCGGCCCCTGGCGGTCGCGGACCTCGCCAACGAGATCCTCGCCCGCTGGAACCCCCCCTGATCACCCGCACCACCCTGGAGGGCAGCCTCGGCCCCGTGCCGTAGCCCTGGTCGGCCGGGGCGGCAGGGGACGGCGTCGGCCATGCACGGGCGCCAGGGGCCAGTGGTCCGTGCGCGGCAGCCACCCGTTCTGTGGGTGGGCGGATCATGCCCAGCGCCCCGTTCAGCCGCGCGTCCCGAATGGGCGTACTTCAGGATTCGGTGAGGAGGATGGCGCGCAGTGACCGCGTCAGGTGGCGCACGAGGGCTGCGGGGCTCATCTCGGCCAGGGGGCCGTGCTTGATGACGTAGCGGCTGAACGTGATGCCGATCAGGTGGGCGCCGAGGAGGTCGATGCGTTCCTCGGCGTCGTCTCCTGTGACGATCGTGCGGTAGAAGTCAGTGCTCCGCTGGCGCATCGCGAGATAGAGGCTGGTCGCGGTCTGCTCGTCGGAGGCTGCGCTGCGCAGGACGGCGATGAACGGGTCGTTGCCGTCGGCGCGTTCCATGCGGTCGACGAAGGCCTGGGCGATGCGTTCGGGGAGGGTCTCCGGGGTGCCTGGCACCACGTCACTCAGGTCCTGAGCTCCAGGCATCGCCGCCACGAAGAGCTGCTCCTTCGACGCGAAGTGCCGCATGACGAGGCCGTGGGTGATGCCGGCGCGCTGGGCGATGTCCCGGATGGTCGCGCGAGCGTAGCCGCGTTCGGCGAAGGCCGCGCGGGCGGCTTCGAGGATCGCGGCCCGGCTGGCCTCCGGGTCGCGCCTGCGCTTCTTTCTGGTCTCGCTGGGCACGCACGTAAGTGTACGCCTGGTCATTAGGAATGCTATTGTCACTAATGACCAACTGGTCATTAGTGATTTCGGAGGGCACCGTGACGCTCGAACCGCTGACCCCGTTGAACACGACGATCGTCCTGGTGGACCATGCCGTCGGCTTCGCCAACGTCTTGCGTTCGCACGACACCGCCCAGCACGTCAGCAACGTCGTAGGGCTGGCAAAGACCGCCCTCTGGTACGAGAGCGGCCTGGTCGTGACCAATGGTCTGCCCGACAAGCCGTCGGGGCCGCTGTACACGCAACTCCAGGAGGTCCTCGGTGATCACCCGGTGATCGAGCGGGCCGGCAACTTCAACGGCTTCCTCGACGAGGGCTTTGCCCGAGCCGTCCGGGACACCGGACGGCGCAAGCTCGCCATCGCGGGAGTGTCGACCGAAGGCTGCGTGCTCCAGACCGTGCTCGGCGCACTGCGCGAGGACTACGAGGTGTACGTGGTCGTCGATGCCTCGGCCAGTGTCACGGTCGAGACCCACGCTGTCGCTGTGCAGCGCATGGTCCAGGCAGGCGCCGTCCCGGTCACCTGGTTCTCCTTGGCCGGCGAGTTCCAGGTCGACCACCGCCGCCCCACCGCGCCACACTTCCAGCGGCTGATGCGCGAACACGTCCCCACCATGGCCATAGGCGTGCAGTCGTACCTGTCCGCGCTCACTCAGACGCAGGCTCACCAGGCCGCCTGAGGAACTGCGCGGCTCAGTCCGGCGGCAGCGGCTGCAGCTCGGTGGCACCCTGACCGAGGTGGCATGACGGGGCGGATGCCTCGGCGCCGGAGCAGTCGCCGGAACTTGTCGTGGTCGTCACCGCGGTCGGCGGTGGTTCTCGGACCGCGACGGCATTCGGCTTCCCTCCCGCTCCGGTCACGCGGGCAGATCCGCGGCGAGGAACGGCCTGAGCAGAGCGAGCAGTGCCTCGGGACGGTCGAGGGGGATGATGTGGCCGCAGTCCTCGATGACGTGGCCGACGAGGTCATCGGCGACAGGTCGCAGCTGCCGTTCGAGTGCGGTGCCGACGGGATGGGCACCGACCGCCATCGTGGGCACCGTGAGCCGCCCGGAGCGGACGGCGTCCTGGATCTGCTGTGCGCTGGTTGGCAGGGCGCGGTAATAGGAGAAGGCGCAGCGCAGGGCTTCGCTTCCGGTGTATGCCCGAACGAAGGCCTCGCGGATGTCGGGGCGCATGCTGCGGCCTGACGTGCCGGAGGTGAGGAACCAGCCGATGTACTGCGCCTCGTGTCCGGTCAGTACCGACTCGGCGAGGCCAGGCTCGGCATGGAATTCGAACCACCACGGCGCCCCGCCCTCAAGGAATTCTTCGGCGCCGGGGAGTCTGCCCAGCAACGACTCCATGACCACTAGTCGTCGGACGAGGCTGGGCCGTCGCATGGCGAGCAGGAAGGCGGGCGGCGTGCCCGCGTCGATGCCGACCACCGCAGTGGACGTCTCCCCGAGCGCACTCAGAAGGCCTTCGACGTCGGCGGCGAGGTGGCCGGCGTCGTAACCGTCCGCCGCCCGTGAACTGGCGCCGAGCCCTCGAAGGTCCGGTGCGATCACCCGGTGGCGCCCGGCAAGCTCGTCCATCACGTGGGTCCAGAGCTGCCAAGTGTGCGGGAATCCGTGCAGCAACAGAACGGCCGGACCCTTGCCGGCTGTTGCCACGTTGAGCTCCACACCGTTGGTTGCGACACGGCGTAGTTCGACGTCGGCGGGATGACGGGCGGAGGGCATGTTTTCGGTGACGGACACGCGGATCTCCCGGAGCAGTAACGATTAGTTACGAGGGAACCGTAGGAGACTAGAGTCGTGGCTCCAAGACCGCACTTTCCCCAAAGGTGGTGAGCTCCAGGTGACCTACCGCAGAGCGAGGAGCACCCGTGGCGACCTGTTCGATCCACAGTGCCCGACGCGTCGGCTTCTGGACCGTATCGGTACGAAGTGGACGTCGATGGCGGTCAAGGTATTGGCCGAGGCGTTTCCGGGGGAAGTGCGCTTCGGGGATCTCCAGCGCCGGATGCCCGGCATCTCGCACAAGATGCTGTCCGCGACGCTGCAGAGCCTTGCCCGAGACGGCCTCGTCGCCCGCCGGGTGGAGCCGACGGTGCCGCCTCGCGTGCACTACGGGCTCACCGAACTGGGCCTGTCGCTCGAGGTCCCGCTCGCCATGATCCGGGAATGGGCCGAGCAGCACATGGCCGAGATCGACCGTGCCAACGAGCTCAGCCGCAAGGGCCGTGCCGGTGACTGCTGACGGAGGCAGCGCAGGGCCCTGACCACACCGGGCAACCTCGACGCCGGAAAAACGCCACAGTCCTGCGCGGGTTGGCTTGCGAGCCGGTTTCAGGCGGCGCGGGGACCGACGGAGCGCGGACGTCACCGCGCACCGGCGTGGGTGCGCCGCCGGTACGGCTGCCAGGGGGCGACGGGGGCGACTGCCGTGGCTGTCAGCGGCTCGATGCGCAGCGCGTGCGTGGAGCCGTCGCTGTCGTGGTCGTCGAGATCGCCGGTGGAGGCGAAGCGCACCCATGCGGCGTGCACGCCCGCAGCCTCCTCCAGGGGGGCTGGGTCGGGGCCGAGCAGTGCCTGAGGGCCCGACAGGGAGGGCAGGTCCGCGCGGTTGAAGACGAAGGGCAGTTCAATGCAGTGGCAGGCTCCGAGGCTTCCGTCGAAGGCGGCCGACCGCCAGGAGAACTCGTAGCGGTAGGTACGGGAGCCCGAGTGCTGGGAGTGGGCGTGGGCCAGGCGCCGGCTGCCGGAGGCGAACAGGTGGTCCGTCATGATCGCCATGCGCAGTTGCGCCGTGGAGGCCTGCGGGTGCTGCGACCGGTAGGCGTGCAGCAGGCTGTGCGGTTCGGGGTGGATGCGGGCGGCGAGCGCAAGCAGGTCCTGTTCGCTGGTGACGGCCAGTGCACCGGTGGGCGCAAGGTACAGGGCGGCCTCGTCGGTGTTGGTGCCGACCAGCAGGTCGATGTCGGCGGCGGTTCCGGAGGCCACTGCTTCGGCGGGCTGCTGCTCCAGCGTTCCGGCTGTCAGAACGGGTGCGAGAGGAGTCAGTCCCAGCAACGGGTCCGGTTGCTCCTCGGTCGTCAGGTCGAGGCCGGCGATGCCGGTGAGGGCGGAGACAAGACGGACGTCGGGGATGTCGGCGAAGTCCTCGATCGTGGGACGCACCCCCAGGTGGCGGGCGACGGCGTGGGTGACCCGGGTTGCCTGCTCGGGGGTGAGGGCGCCCATGGCGTTACCGCTCTGGCTGATCGCGCGGCGCAGCAGGGTGGGTGCACTCCGATGGGCCAGGACCGTGGCGATGAGCGTGGCCCCGGCGGACTGGCCGAAGACGGTCACGTTGCCGGGATCGCCGCCAAAGGCGCCGATGTTGTCCTGGATCCAGGACAGTGCGGCGATGACATCCAGCGTCCCGCGGTTGTCCGGCTGGCCAGGCAGATGGAGCCAACCGGGAGCGCCCAGCCGGTAGTTGCACGTCGCGAGGACGACACCGTTGCGCGCGAAGCTCATGCCGTCGTACAGGGGCGCCTGCCCGGTCCCGGCCAGGAAGCCGCCGCCGTGGACGAACAGCATCACTGGCAGGCCTGCGGCGGCCGGTTCGGGTGTCCAGACGTTCAGGGTCAAGTACTCCGCTCCCTCGATCCATGCATCGCCGGTAAGGGCGGTCAGGTCCAGCCCGTTGACGCGGCTGCCCGGCGGCGTCGGTGCGGTGGGGCCGACGGCCGCCTTGCGCACACCGCTCCACGATCGGGGCGGCTCAGGAGCTGCGAACCTCGAGGCCCCGGTGAGCGGCGCTGCGTAGGGAATGCCCCGGAAGACATGGACGCGGTCGTGCTGCACGCCGCAGACCGTGCCCTGCGCTGTGGTGACCTGTGCGTGGTGGCGCATGGGGTTGTCGTCTCCCTCGATGTATCGATGTCACGGACCGGAACCAGTCGAATGGCCGCTTCCGTCTGACCGTAGAGCTCGGAACGTTGGACGATCCATGCTTGGGAAGCGTGCCTCTATACTCAGGCGTCTCGACTGTCGCGGAGGTGGTATACGTCCATGGACGTGCTGAGCGATGTGATCACTTTGATGCGCACCGGGCGGCCGCTGACCGCTCGGGAGCGCAAGTGCGGCCCGTGGAGTGAGCGGCACGGCCCCTTTCCCGGCGCCGGCTTCCATGTCGTCCTGCGGGGCGGATGCTGGTTGATTCCGCACGAGGGAGGGCCCATCGCGCTCGGCACGGGGGATGTCGTACTGCTCCCCCGGGGGACGGAGCATGCCCTGGCCTACTCCCCGGACCTGCCCTACGCCGGTATCCCCCGGGCTGACCACGCTCCGCTGGAGGTTTCGCCACGGGCCGATGCCGAGGTGGTGCCACTCGGGCGAACGGACGGCGTGTCGGTGGACCTGCTGTGCGGCGCCTACCAGCTCGACCAGGACCGTACCCATCCGCTCCTGGCCGAGATGCCCGACATCGTGCACCTGCCGGCCACGGTGGGCAGCCGGCCTGGGCTGCGCAGCGCAGTCGACCTCCTCGGCGCGGATCTGGAACAGGCCCGTCCCGGGAGCAGCGCCGCTCTCACCGCCCTGCTCGACCTTCTTCTGATCTACATCATGCGCGCTTACACCGAGGACAGTGCCGACCGGCCGGGAGGTTGGGGCTGGCCGGTCGCGCTGGCCGACACGGGAATCGCCACCGTGCTGCACAGCATGCACCAGGACCCCGCCAGACCCTGGACGGTCCAGGAACTCGGCGCCCAGGCGGGGCTTTCGCGCGCGGCCTTCGCCCGCCGGTTCACCTCAATGGTGGGGCAACCGCCTCTGGCTTACCTGACGTGGTGGCGGCTGGCCACGGCGGCCCGCATGCTGCGCGAGAGCGAGGCACCTCTCGCCGTCATCGCATCGCGCGTGGGCTATTCGTCACAGTTCGCCTTCGCCAACGCCTTCAAACGCCAATTCGGTCAGGCGCCGGGGGGTTACCGCAAGGGCCGACGCGACGAACTGCAACTGACCGGCACCGAACAGACCGCCGGGTGATCAGGCCAGGACACCGGCCCCAGTTCCCCGGAGGGGCAGCAGCCGCTCAGACGGCCGCATTCGCCTCCGGACTGAAGGCAGCCCATTCCTTGATCTCGAAGCGGCTGCCCGTGCGCTGCACCTCGGCGGCGCCGGAACCGGGAAAGTGGGCAGGCAGGATCAGGGCGTTGTGGTCGGCCGCCCACTCCAGGACGCGGCGCCGGGTGGCGCTGGCCTCCTTCGGCTCTTCGTCGAAGCAGGTGTGCAGGTCCGAGTCGAGGATCTGTACCGGGCTGTGCATCACGTCGCCGACGAAGACCGCCGAGTCGGTGCCCGACCGCAGCGTGACGATCCCCGAGCCGGGCGTGTGGCCGGACGCCATGTCCAGGCGCAGGTTCGCGTCGATGACGTAGCTGTCCTCCCAGAGCACCGCCTGGCCGGCCTGGTGGACCGGCGCGACGCTGTCCTCGAACATGTTCTGGTTTCCCAGATGGGCGGGCAGACCGAAGGCGACGGCCTTGCGGTCGGTGCCGTTGATCGGGTTCCAGAAGTCGAAGTCGGTCTTGTTGATCAGGTACTTGGCGTTGGGGAAGGTCGGCACCCATTCCCGGTCGGCCAGTACGGTGTTCCAACCGACGTGGTCGGCGTGGACGTGCGTGTTGATGACGTAGTCCACGTCCTCCGGACGCACCCCTGCCTGGGCGAGGTCGTCGAGGAATCCGGTGTTGAGCCTGCTGAGGATCGGGAGGTAGGGGCGCTCCTTGTCGTTGCCGGCGCCCGTGTCGACGAGGACGGTCTTGCCCTCGCTGCGCACCACCCAGGTCTGCATGTGGGCGCGGTACAGACCGGTCTCGGGGTCCCAGAAGTCGGGTGCCAGCCAGGACCGGTTCTCTTCCCACAGCTCCGGCGTGCTGTCGGGCACCACGTCGAGCGCGGGAGCAATGTCACCCTCCCACTCGACGATTCGAGTGATGGTCACATCGCCCAGCGTGATGGTCTGCGCCATGAATACTTCCCCTGACAAGGTGATGGAACGGCGGGCAGCGCCTCGCCTGGCGCTCACGCTAGTGGTGTCATGAAGACGAACATATGCTTTAAACGCGCCTGCTTATACGGCAGCGTCTCCCGTGGCGTCCTTAAGGCGGGAAGGGAGCGCCTTGAGGCAGAAGCCTGGGAAGTGGCGTGAACCAGCCAAGGCTCCCGCGCAGGAAGGTGTGGACAGTGCTGCCGTCCTTGACGACGGGCGCGAGACCCCCACGGGCACCCAAGACGCCAGCTTCAACGCCTATGTTCGGTAGGACGTCAGGGCTCGCGTCGTGTGGAGCCGACCGTTACGAGTATTTTGACCAGAGAGGGCGTGGCTGAGCCGCCGGAACGACACCGACGGGGCCGTTCCCGTCTGCCTCACATGGCCGACTGGAGGCGGGTGCGTGCCCCCGGCCAGGGGTCCGGGGGCACGAAAGTGGGCAGGTGCCTACTTGCTGTCGTCGATGGGGGAGAGGCCACGGGAGTTGATCGCCTCGGCGATGGCGTACGCGGTGCGGACGAAGTCCTCGGCCTGCTGCGCCGACAGGTTACGCGCGGACGTCTTCTCCAGGTCCTGCCACATGGCCCGGATCGGTGCGCGCATGGCACGACCTTTGTCGGTGAGGCGGACGACCATGACGCGCCGGTCGTATGCGGCCGGCTCGCGGGTGAGCAGGCCTGCGTCCTGCATGCGGCGTAGGGACTTGGACACGGTGGAGTGGTCCAGCCCGACGCTCTCGAGGAGTTCGGACTGGGTCTGGCCGTCCCGGTCGAGCAGCTGCATCAGCAGCAATTCCTGCCCGGGGTGCAGGCCCATCTCGCGGAGCATGGCGGCGGCGTAGCCGCGGTGGGCGCGGGCGAGCTGGAAGATGGCGTAACTCATCTGCCCTCCGCTGGCGGTGGTGGGAACATGGGGAGTGGGCCCGGGCATGGTGCAGTTCCTCAGATGGTGTGGGTCGGGTAGTCGGTGTAGCCGGCCGCACCCCCTCCGTAGAAGGTCGCCGGGTCGGGGGTGTTGAGCGGCGCGTTGGAGCGTAGCCGAGCGACCAGGTCAGGGTTGGCGAGTGCGAGGGCTCCGACGGACACGAGGTCGGCGGTGCCGTGGTCGACGTCCTTGGCGCGGGTGGGCATGTCGGTGCCGGCGCGGTTGAGTATCAGCGCGGTGGGCCACAGCGCGCGCAGCGCGTGCAACAGACCTTCGTCGCCCGCGTGCATGATGTGCAGGTAGGCGAGGTCGAGTGGGGCGAGGGCGCGGACGAGGGCCGGGTACAGCTCTGCAGTGTCGGACTCGGCGATGCCGTTGAACGGATTGCCGGGGGAGATGCGCAGTCCGGTGCGGTGGGCGCCGATCTCGTCGGCCACTGCCGCGGCGACCTCGAAGGCGAAACGGATGCGGTTGTCGATCGACCCGCCGTAGCGGTCGGTGCGCTGGTTGGTGTTGTCGGACAGGAACTGGTGGATCAGGTAGCCGTTGGCGGCGTGGATCTCCACGCCGTCGGCGCCGGCGGCCACGGCGGCCGCAGCGGCACGGCGGAAGTCGTCGACGGTGGCCGCGACTTCCTGCGTGGACAGTGCGCGTGGGGTGGGCATCTCTCGGGGGCCGGACGCGGTGAACATCGTGCCCTCGGGCAGGATCGCCGACGGGGCGACCGGCTGGCGCCCGTGGGGGGTGTTGTCGGGGTGGGCGATGCGGCCCACGTGCATCAGCTGGATGAAGATCCGGCCGTCGGCCGCGTGAACGGCGTCCGTGACCTTGCGCCAGCCGGCGATCTGCTCGTCGTTGTGGATGCCCGGGGTGAGAAGGTAGCCCTGCCCGTCGGGGGATGGCTGGGTGCCCTCCGTGATGATCAGCGCGTGCGAGGCCCGCTGGGCGTAGTACTCGGCGTTGAGCTCGGTGGGCACGCCTTCGGGTGTGGAGCGGTCCCGGGTCATGGGGGCCATGACCAGGCGATGCGGCAGAGAGGTGCCACCGAGAATGGTGGGCGTCCACAGGGAATTCAGCATGGTTGGTCTTTCGGTGCGGTGTTGGAGGGGTGGTGATCGGAAAGATGCGTGTCGCGTGGAGTGCGGGCACCGTCAGTCGAGGGTGAGGACGAGCTTGCCGCGCACGTGCCCGCCGTCGCTGACTTGTTGGGCCGTGGCGGCCCGGCTGAGCGGGTGGGCTGCGGCCACGGCGGTGACGATCTTCCCGGTGGCGGCGGCCTGGGCCAGGGCTGCCAGACGGTCGGCCGAGCGCTCCTGGGGACCGTCGGCGAACGTGATGCCGAGCTGATGGGCGTGGAAGTCGGCGAGCGTGACGATGCGTTCGGTGCCGCCGCGCAAGGTTATGGAGTCTTCCAGGGCACCCTTGCCGGCGACGTCGAGCACGGCGTCCACGCCGGCGGGCGCCAGCGCCCGGACCCGCTCGATCAGGCCCTCGCCGTAGCGGGTGGCGGTGGCCCCCAGCGAGGCGAGGTACTCCTGATTGGCCTCGCCAGCGGTGCCGATGACGTGTGCTCCGCGGGCGGTGGCCAGCTGGACGGCCAGGGTCCCGACCGCTCCGGCCGCTCCGTGGATCAGTAGGGTTTCCCCGGCGGCGACGCCCAGCAGGTTCAAGGCCCGCTCGGCCGTCTCACCCGCCACCGGCAGCGCAACCGCGTTCTCCCAAGCGAGACCCGCGGGCTTGGCGGCCACGGTGGTAGCCAGCGCGTACTCGGCGTAGGAGCCGGTGTCCGACCAGCCCAGCACCTCATCACCCACCTGCAGGTCCGTCACGCCCTCGCCCAAGGCGTCGATCACGCCGGCGACCTCAAGACCTGGGACGGCGGGCAGCGGGGTCGGGAACACGTGCTCCAGCGCCCCGGAGCGGATCTTGCCGTCCAACGCGTTCACCCCGGAAGCCCTGACGCGGACGCGGACCTGCCCTGGGCGGGGCTGAGGGACCTCGACATCCGCCTCGTGCAGGACTTCAGTGCCGCCGAAACGGTCGAACACAATCGCCTTCATGACGACTCCTCTCGTGCCGCCACTCTTTATGTGGCTGGACACATAAAAGCTATCACTCATTCTGTGGCTAGCCAAGTATTGCGTGGCCGAGTCAGCCCAGCGCCGCGCGGACGACCTCGATGGCGAAGGCGCGGGGCCGTTCGTGTTGTGTTCGGGCCGCAGGACGAAACCTTCATGCCCACGGTGTGCACCTGAGCCTGCGCGGTGCTCGGTCGACTGGGTGGCGGGTCCGCGGAACGGGCCGTCCGAGCCGGGCGGGATCATGCCCGCGATGCTGTGACCTTGTGGATCGCCACTGGACCGCATCCGGCGCCGTGGCGGCGACGTCGATGCGGCTCACCGCAGCGGGGCATCGCGTCGAGTCCGAGGTGGGCCTGGGAGGGGGCCCGCCGTCGGCCCTGGCCCCCATCAGGAACAGCGTCCTCGCACCGTGGACGCCCAGCCGGACTACCCCATGCGGGCTCGGTGCGTGGCCGGGCCGGACGCTGCTGAGCCGAGAGTGTGTGCCGCGCACACGGGCGCTGGGCTCACCGCTCCAATCGCCCACCCGACGTGAGGGCCTCCTCCAAGGCGTCGACGGCCCCTTTCGGACTGCGGCGGGGGTCGCCCACGGCTTCGATGGCTCCCAGAAAGTGCCGGTGCCCGAGCCCGAGCCGGACACGGGCCGCAGACAGCCGATTCGGGGTCGCGGCGGCCTCGGCCAGCATGGCGGGTGGCCACAGGGGCAATGAGCTGACCGTCGGGATCAGGCTGACGTGCCTCGTCCGTGCGGTCAGGACAGCAGCATCCGGGAGTCGTGGAACGACTTCTGGTAGGGGTGGTCCTGGACGGTGAGAAGGTCCAGGCCGAGGCCGTCGACCAACTCCGCCTGCGGGCCGGCAGTTCGTCGGCGACACCTGTTCCGTACAGCATGAGCAGGGCGGCAGGGGCTACCAGGGCACAGGGCCGGTGGCTCCGAGGAAGGCGGGGCCGGGCGCGACGGGGCAGGTCGTGGCGGCTGCGACGATCACCGCCGCGCCTTCCCCGACGCTCTGGGTGCCGCGGTGGCCGTTGAGGTCGGTCGCGGTGAAGCCGGGGTCGACCGAGACCACGCCGATGTGCGGGAGCGCCTGCGCGTAGACGGCGGTCAGCATGTTTAGACGTCATCTCATTTGGTGAGTCGGCGGTAACAGATGAGGGTGCAGGCGATGCTGGTGAAGGCCAGGAAGTGCTCGGCTTTGCGCTCGTAGCGGCGGTGCAGTCTGCGACATCCGGCGAGCCAGGACATCGTGCGTTCTATGGTCCAGCGGTGGCGGCCCAGGCGAGTCGAGGACTCGATGCCCTTGCGGGCGATGCGGTGCCTGATGCCGCGGCCGCGTAACCATCGCCGCAGGTGGTCGTAGTCGTACCCCTTGTCGGCGTGGAGCTTTCCCGGTCTGCGCCGCCGGCGTCCGCGCCGGGAGCGGATCGGCGGTATCCCCTTCACCAGCGGGATCAGCGCCTGACTGTCGTGCAGGTTCGCTCCCGAGATTCCGACGGACAGGGGCAGACCGGTCCGCTCGGTGATCAGGTGGACCTTCGAGCCGTACTTGCCCCGGTCGACAGGGTTCGGGCCTGTCAGCTCCCCCTTTTCAGGGCCCGCATGTTCACCGAGTCGATCGCGCAGCGGGACCAGTCCAGCTCGCCGCGGGCGCCGAGCTCGTCGAGGACCAGGCGGTGGAGCTTTGCCCAAACTCGAGCCTTCGACCACTCGGCAAAGCGCCGGTGAGCCGTCGCTCCCGACGGCCCGAACGACGCGGACGGCAGCTGCTGCCACGTGCAGCCCGACGTGGCCACGAACACGATTGCCGCCAGCACCTCCCGGTCACCATGCCTGCGCCGGCCGCCGCCCTGAGGCCGCGACGGAGCCTCCGGGACCACCCGCTGGAACAGCTCCCACAACTCATCCGGCACCAGCCGCTCAACGATCGAAACCACGACCAACAGGCTACCGATCCAAATGAGATGACGTCTTAGTGCGGCCTTGGAGGAGTTGTAGGCCAGCAGCGGCGCCCAGGCCGCAAGGATGTCGGTGTGGGCCGCCGGATCGGCGTTGATCGTCAGCGAGCCCAGACTGCTGGAGACGTTCACGATCGCGGGACGGGACGCGGCCTGCAGCAGGGGCAGGAAGGCTCGGATGGTGCGCACAGCCCCAAAGACGTTGGTGTCGAAGACCTGCTGCATCTGGACGGCGGTCAGCTCAGCGGCCGGCACCGCCGGCTCGGCGATACCCGCATTGTTGATCAGCACGTCCACGGAGCCGGCCTCGGCGCGCACCGTCTGTGCGGCGGCGGTCACCGACACCTCGTCGGTGATGTCGATCAGTAGTGGACGGGCCCCGAGGGCCTTGGCGGCCTGCTCGCCGCGGTGGGCGTCGCGGGCACCGGCGTAGACGGTGTGGCCCCGCTCGATGAGTTGGCGGGCCGCTTCGAACCCGAGGCCCTTGTTGGCCCCGGTGATCACAGTGACTGTTGTCATGCGACTCAGCCTGCGGTTCCCCAAGGCGGACAGGGAGAGCCCTGTGGAGCGGGGGGTCGTCCAGTACCAGGCTGTTTGCACCGTGCCGGGCGACAATGGAGGCGTGAGCGACGATTCCGTAGCCCTCGGCCGAGTTCTGCGCGCATGGCGTGACCGCATCAGCCCCAAAGACCTGGGCCTGCCTGTCGGCGGGTCCGCCGGGCTCCCGGGCTGCGGCGTGAAGAGCTCGCCCAACTCGCCGGCCTTTCCGTCGACTACGTCGTCCGTCTAAAACGAGGCCGCTCCACCTCACCCTCGGCGCAGGTCGTGGCCTCCCTGGCCCGAGCCCTGCGGCTGACCGAGACCGAACGAGACCACCTCTACCTGCTCGCCGGCCAGGCACCCCCCACCACGGGCCGGGTCTCCCGACACGTCCCGCCCAGCGTCCAGCGTCTCCTCGACCAGCTCCAGAGCAACCCGCTCAGCGTGCACGACGCCGCCTGGAACCTCATCGCCTGCAACCGGTTGTGGGCCGCCCTCATGGGCGACCCCTCAGGCTGGCGCGGCAAGGAACGCAACATTGCCTGGCGGTACTTCACCCACCTGCCCACCCGCGTCACCCACACCCCCGAACAGCAGACCCGGCTCGAAACCGCCTTCGTCTGCGACCTGCGCTCCTCCTCCGCCCGCTACCCGAACGACGCCCACCTCGCAGCGCTGATCACCAGCCTGCGCAGCACCAGCGAGCGCTTTGATGATTTGTGGGCCTCGCACGCCGTCGGGTTCCACACCACCGACACCAAGACCGTGAACCACCCCGACCTCGGCTCCGTCACCGTCGACTGCGACACCCTCACCGTCCCCGGCAACGACCTGCGCATCGCCATCTGCTCCGCACCACCGGCAACCACCACAGCCGACCAGTTCACCCTGCTCGGCACCATCGGCACCCAGACCCTGACCTGACGCACCAACGACCCAGTCGTGGGGGCCAGCCTGACAGAGCGTTCTGTCCTGGCGGGGCAATCGCCCAGTGGCGGGATTGGGGTGATGCGCGGAGGCGTGTGATGATCCGCTTGGGGAGTGCGATGTGTGTGGACGGGCGATGTGGCGATTGCCGCCGGTGCGGGAACAGGAGATCTGGTCCTGTTCCTGGTGCCATGCCGCACCCATGTGGATGGTGAGTGGTTGGACGTCTCGCGGCCGCCGTACTTGCCCGTGGAGATCCGTAAGGAGAGGGCCGTCGGGGACGGCCTTCCAGCCGATGTGTCGCACGCCTTCGGCATCTTCGACGGGACCGCTGCGCGGGATTCAGCAGGCCGGCATGTCGTCGTCCGGCCCTGGGCTGTCGGGCTGGATTGCTTCTCGCCAGGTCGCGGCTTACGCCGCTCGCAGGCGCTGCGGTGCGTCGGTGCTGCAAGCCGACCGCAGGCTCGTCCCGCTGCGCCCGGGACGCTGCCGCCGGGCCCGGTGGACCCGATGTCACAGCAGGCGGCTACGTTGCATCTCACCACGCAAGCGAGCGGGAGCGGGGCACTGCAATGGTGGTCGAGGTGGAGTACGCGCAAGCGTGGGATCTGGAAGCCCGCTTGCTCTGGCGGCCGATATCAGTGGGGGAGGCGCGTGAGCGGGATGCCGCCGGGCTTCCGTACGTGGTGGTGTACCGGGCGGCGGGCCGGGAGGTTCCGCTGGAGGTACGGCTCGTTTCCTGGCGGGACAACTATGTGGGGGTGTGGGTCTACGACGCTCAGGGCCGTCGTACCTATGAGCTCGACATGCGGCTGCTGGACGATCCGGCGCGGCTGCTCCGTCGGTACAGCGTCGGCTGGAGCTACACGGGCCCGGAAATGGCGGAGTTCGACGAGGCGTGTCCGCGCATCATTGTGGAGCTCCTCCCCGACGGGACGGGCCGGCGGACGGAAGAGTCCCGGGGCAAGGGCGGGGGTTCATACGTCACCGTGCCCGGGGTCCGCGACGACGAGCGCTGGATGGACCGGCCTGCCTTCGGGAAGTGGCCACTGCTCTCGGCCCAGGTCCACGGGCTCACGGAACCGCCGGTCTTCGAGATCGCCGAGACGACCGACAACAGTGGCGGGCTCGCACCTGCCACCTGCTGGCGTCCGCCCCGCCCCGCGCAAGCTGGGCCGATCACTGAGCTGTTCCGGCCCGGCGTCCGTGTGACCGACGGGTACCACCCCGAGATGACGGTCGTGGAGCCGCGTCGGAGCGGGACTCTGCGCGTGCCCAGCGGGCTGCTGGCCGTTTCCGGCCCGGACAGCAACGACGGCAAGGGGCCTCACGGTCCCGGTCCCGCCCGGGGAGTACACACTGGAGGAGGCACAAGCCCGTCACACCTACCACTGCGAATGGGCGGGGAGCCAGGTCACGCGTACGGACACCATGGCCGTCCGCGTGCTCGTCAGCGACACTCCCGCCCTGACCTGGAAGATGGCCTTCCGGCCCGACGACGACCCCCGCCTCCTCCGGCAGGACGGGATCTTCGGCTTCGACACCGACGGTGCCACGGGCTGCTTCGCTGACGCCGGGGCCTGGGAGCCGCTCCTCGAGCTCTTCGAAAGAGGGCTGGTCCAGGGAGACCCGGATCTGGACCCGGACGAGTACGAGGACATCAACCACAACGACTCCATGTACCTGCTGCGCACCCGGGACCGGACTTCCGGCGGCGAGCTGGTGGCGTTCGCGACGACAGGGGACGGCACTTATCCCGTCTGGGTCGGCCGGTCCGAGGCCGGCGAGGTGGTCGGCGTCGTGGTGCTGGTGGAACGGATGCTCGAGCTGCTCCCGGAGAGCGGGCTAACAGCCGTCGCTTGACGGGGCCTCAGTGCATTTCTGAGCTATGACGAGGCTTGCCTGGTGCGCCAGCCACATCATGATGCGTCGGCAGGTCCCTCCCCCGTGCCGAGGGCGCGATGGCCAAGCTCAAGGCCCGGCGAGGTCGCCCTCCGCACCACAGAACGCGCCCTGCAGATCCTCGGCGGCAGCGGCTGGACTGCGGTGATCCCGCCGTCATGGGACTGCTGTTGTGTCTGTGGAGGGGGCAAGGCCTCAAGGTGCTGCGCAGTTGGCAGCCCGGGCTGAAGACCGCTCGCATGCGTTGCGGGTGCGATGGCGCGATTCGGTGAACTCCGCGCAGCAGATGACACGGGTGCCGAGGGCGTGGTTGGAATACCGGAACTGCCGTTCGAGTTGCTGCCGTTGTGCGCTCGATTCATGCCACCGTGACCAACAGGAGTTGATCTGCTTTGACCGGGAACAGCCAGCTCGCCGGCCCTATGCCACGAAGAAGCAAGCAGCGTCGAGACGGCATCCGGGCAGCCGTCTTCCCGGCAAGGCGGGGCATGAGAAGAAAAGGCGGTGGTGCAATCAGGCGCCTGCAGGCCACCTTCTTAGCGTTGATCACGCTTGCGGGACTGCTTGCCGGCGCCTTGCTGGCCGCTGTGCCTGCCGTGGCTGCTCCACTGTCCAGTACGCCGCTGGTGCAGGAGAACATCCAGGGCGCCACATCCGGGGCGGACAGCAAGTGGTCGACGACAGTGTCCGGATACGCCCGTATGGCCGAGATCGTCGCGCTTCAGGAGGTGGGCCCTCAGCCGCCCGGGGTGCGGCAGGCGACGATTGTGCAGCCGCAACTGCCCCAGGTGGGCCGGCGGGGCTATGTTCAGCACCATCTGTGGACCCCGTGGCGCGAGGCATATGACGTCTACTTCCTGCAGACCGATGCAAATGGGGGTACGTTCGAGGGCGGTCGTAACAACATTGCCCTGGTGACGCAGCGCCCCGCGGACGAGGTCTACGCCGTACCGAACCCGAACGGGCGTCCTGCACTTGGTGTGCGGTTCGGCAATGACTGGTATTTCACCTTTCATGCGCAGTCGATGGGTGGTCGCCCCAATGACTCGGCCGACATGTTGCAGCGGGTGGCCAACTGGGTGAACGGGCGAGGCAGGGGTGAGCAATGGACGGTGATGGCTGACTTCAACCTGGAGCCGGGAACCTTTGCCACCCCTCCGGGGACCCAGACCTACCGGACGCACTTGCCTACTCATCAAAGCGGGGGAGAGTTGGACTTCGCCGTGTCGTCGACACGAATTCCGGGTCATCCGGTGAATCGCCTCAACGGGGCCGCGCCCGACCACTACGCTGTCGCGATCGGTGCGATGCGGGCAGGCGCCGAGCCGCCACCCCTGAACCTGGACCTGGACGTCAAGCTGATGCCGGTGGGTGACTCGATCACCGACGGGCAGAACAGCTCCGCCAACAACGGGTACCGCGAACCACTGTGGCATGAGCTGCTGCTCGACGACTCGTTGCTGTGGAAGAGGGACATCGTCGGGTCCCAACGGTCGGGAGACATGCACGACCCCGATCACGAGGGCTACCGGGGCAAGCGGATCGATGAGGTAGCCCGCAAGGTGGAGTGCGCGGTCCCGGCTTACCGGCCCAACATCGTGACGCTCCACATCGGTACGAACGACATCAACCAGAACTACCACCTTGGCGCCGCACCCGAGCGGTTGGGCGACCTGATCGACCAGATCCTCGTGGACGCGCCCGAGGCGACCGTTCTTGTCGCCACGCTCGTACCGTCCACGAAGGAAGGTCTTCAGGAGCGGATCGACCGCTACAACGCCGCGCTCCCGCAGGTCGTCGCGGAGCGCCGAGCCCAGGGCAAAGCGGTCCGCCTGGTCGATATGAGTGCCGTGACCACGGCCGACGTCGACGGTTCCCATCCCAACGACGAGGGCTACCGCAAGATGGCCCGCTCCTTCCGGGCGGGCATCGCCCGCGCAGCAGCTGACGGCTGGCTGAAGCCTCCCGTCCCGGGCACCGCGGCATCGTGTGCCGATGGCGCCGAGACCGTCAGCAGGGCGGGCGCCGGCTGGCGTTCTCTCGGCGTGATCGCCCCTGGCATGAGCTCGCCGGACGGCCGCACTGACATCGTCGAACTCAACGGTGACGACCGCGGCGACTACGTCCGGATCACTTCCGATGGCGCGGTGCGCGCCGCGTTGAACACCCCTGGCGAGCCCGGCAGACCTGACTGGGTCGACATCGACAGCGACATCACCGCAGGAGTGGCCGGGGGAGGCGAGCGCACACACTTCGCGGACCTGAACGGTGACGGCCGTGATGATCTGCTGCGGGAGGGTCCCGTCGACGGACAGCTGTACTTCTACGAGAACCGGGGAGTGGAGGACGGCCGGATGCGTTGGTATGTCCTGCCGGTCAAGCTGCCCGTCACCGGTGTGCCACGCGAGGCGATCCGCTATGCGGACGTCAACGGTGACGGCCGCGACGATTTCCTGCGCACCAGCGACGCAGGCGCTGTCCACGCTTACCTCAATCTGCCTTCGGGCGACATGTATCAGGTCCGGTGGGTCGAGTGGCTGAACTGGGCGCCCGGCGTCTCCTACGGTTCCAGGGACAAGCTCCGCCTTGCCGACGTGAACGGCGATCGCCGAGCCGACTATCTGATGGTCGGTGCCAAGGGGGCCGTCCACGCCTACATGAACAACGGCGGACGCGGGGCCGGAGGCTTCGAAGAGCATCTCAATTTCGTGCATGAGACGGGTTATCCAGGCAGCAAGTCAACATTCCGGGACATCAGCGGCGACGGCAGGGCCGACTACCTCGTCATCTATGACGGTGGGGCCATCCGCTGCTGGCTGAACATCGGAGGCAACATGTAAGCGGTCCTCCCGCAGGGGTATTGCCAAGGTTCGAGAGGGCGCTTCACGCCACCACGGGCTGCTGACCGCTCCCTATCGGGCCGGATGCGATGGGCGCTTCATGCTCATGTCGACAGGTGGGATCACTTTGGTGGCCGACGGGACACGGGTGCTGTTCACCGAGCTGCACCGGTGTCTCCGCCGATGTGGCGGGCAGCCGGTAGCGCACCGCACCCCACCGCGCACTGGACCTGCATGGGGGTTACAGGCGGATACGGCCTGGTCCAAGGGGATGCGCGGGCCAATGGTGGCCGCCCGCTCGAGTGATGCTGAGGTCGGTGATCGTGGTCGGCGTCATGACGGTGAACACCCGGTCGATACGGCGGACCGGCGGATCCTCGATAACGGAAACGAAGATGGAAGGGGGGCGATTCCCGGTTCCCTTCAGGGCACGCTGCGTAGACTCCCCGTAGTCATCCGCTCGGGGAGGGGCATGGGATGAGGGGCATACGAGCGGGCGGCACCGCCCTCGCCGTTCTGGGCGCCGTCGGTGTGGCGGCGGCACGGGCGGCCGCCGATCGGATCGCGCGGAACCCCGATCCGTATGCGCTGGACCGGCTCGCGCGGGAGCCCGAAGGCGAAGAGGTGTTCATTCCACGGCCGGACGGGACGGTGCTGCGGGCTCTCGTGGCCGGGGAGGGACCAGCGGTCGTGCTCGCCCACGGCTACGGCGCCTCACTGCTGGAGTGGAATCTGATCTGGGAGGAACTGCGATCGGCCGGCCACCGTGTCATAGCCTTCGACCAGCGGGGCCACGAGCGGTCCACACTCGGCCGTGACGGCGTTGGCTCCGGGCCCATGTCGGCGGACTACGCCGCCGTGCTGGAGCACTTCGACGTCACGGACGGTGTGCTGGTGGGCCACTCCATGGGCGGCTTCCTCGCGATCCGTGCGGTGCTGGACCACCGCGAGGTCGTCCGGCGTCTGCGCGGCCTGGTGCTCGTCGCTACCTGGGCGGGCCGGATCTACGACGGAGCGCCGCAGAACCGGCTGCAGATCCCGCTGATCAGAGCCGGCATCATCCAGCGCTGGATGCGCACGCGAACCGGCGCGCTCCTCTTCGGTGCCGCCCAGTGCGGCAGTCGGCCGTCCCCGGCGATGATCTCTGTCTACCGCGATGTCTTCCTACGGCAGGACCACCCCCCGTTGCTGCCGGTGGTGCGGGCCTTCGCCTCTGAGGACCGCTATCCGCGCCTCGGCGAGATCACCGTGCCCACCGTCGTCGTGGTCGGCGCCGACGACCGTTCGACTCCGCCCCTCCACGCGCAACGGATGGCCGGGGGCATACGCGGTGCGCGGTTGGTTACCGTGCCCGGCGCGGGCCACATGATCAACTGGGAAGGCGCCGATGCTCTCGTCGAAGCCGTCGAGTCGGTGGCCGCCCCTACCCGGGACGGTTCGGGGAGCTAAGACGTTGTTTTCACTTGGTGAGTTGGCGGAAGCCGATGAGGGCCGCGGCTATGCCGACAAAGGCGAGGAAGTGCTCTGCCTTGCGTTCGTATCGGCGGTGCAGGCGTCGGCAGCCAGCGAGCCAGGACATGGTCCTTTCCACCACCCAGCGGTGGCGGCACAGCCGTGTGGAGGACTCGATACCCTTGCGGGCGATGCGGTGGCGAATGCCGCGCTGGCGTAGCAAGCGACGCAGGTGGTCGTAGTCGTAGCCTTTGACTGCGTGCAGTGTGGCGGGCCGTCGGCGGCGTGGGCCGCGGGGGACCGGATGGGCGGGATGCCACGCACGAGCGGTTCCAGGCCAAGACTGTCGTGCATGTTCGCGCCGGAGATTCCCAGTAACAGGGCAGTCCGTTCCGGGCGACGATCAGCTGGATTTCCGATCCCGGCTTGCCGCGATCGGTCGGATCCGGGGTCCCGTCCACGGCCGCTCTTTGCCGCCCGGAGGCTGTCGGAGTCGATCGCACACCTGGACCAGTCCAGCTCTCCACGGGCCCCGAGCTCATCGAGGATCACGCCGTGGAGCCGGGCCCACATCCGGTCCCGGCTCCACTGGGCACTGGCTCTGGGCCTGGTTGCCGACGTGCACGTCTTGGAGTTGCTGACGCCGCTGCGGCATGTGGCCCGGAGCCGCAGCGAGTGCGCCGCGGATGTCCTGCGAGCGGCCGTGAACACCTTGAAACACGGCCCTCTTGAGGACGCCGGTCGCTGCCTGACCGACCTGCTGACTCCCGGCGACGCAGACCAGCTTGATGAGACGGTGATCCGGTCCCTGGTGTATCTGGCTGAGCCGCAAATCCGGCGCTTCGGGCCAGGAAGGCGGAAGCGGGGATGCCAGCGCTCTTCGTGTGGCGGCTGGAGCGTCCCCTCAATCCGTGGGCGCCGTGCTCACCGGCAGGCTGCCGGCTCGGCCACCTCCCGAGTCGCTTGTGGTGCCTGCCGGAGTGCGGCCCGCCTCCCGGACAGGAAGAGCGTCTGAGACCGATCGGCGTGCGGCCGCAGCCGCCGTGCGGGCGCTGGCATTCACACACGTGGACGTGGCGGGCGCGCTCGTGCCGCAGATGCTTCCTGGGCCTTGACCGTGACTACCACGATGACCCCGAGCCGGTGGGCACCGTCCAGCAAGCCCTCGCCACCCTGCTCGTCTTGGGAGTCGGTGACGTACCTACCCACCTCGAGCGAACGGGCCGCACGGCCGCAGACACGGTGCGCGAGCGCATGTTCGGTGCGCTGGAACAGGCCAGTCGCCTCATCGACCCTAAGGACCGATGGCGGACCTCGAGCGATCGGCAGCCCGATGAGAGCCGGCAGCGGGCCATCTTCACGTATCTGCTCTCCACCTGCCTGACCCCCATCGGGGGGCGATAGGGGCGACGAAGTGCGCGTCCAGCCGCGAACTGATCGAGCAACAGGCCCGGACCCACCCGGACTGAACGCAACCGCGCCTTGCTGCCCTCCCGGGCAGGGTCCTGACCGCCATTGAGACACTGGAGCACGGTCGACACCACGCCCTCCCCGCTCCTGGCCACCCCCGAAACAGTCCCGCCCCAGCAACAGTTCCTCGAATGGATGACCTACCGGCAGTCCCTCGCCTCCAGCATCGACAGGCTGGTGGACGTGCCAGAACAGAGGGAGACCCCCCGTCGATGTCGCTCACCATTCCCCCGCATGCGTCGATGCAGTGCTGGCCTGGCGGTCGGGGCCGTTCGCGCGCATCCACGTTCGGACCTGCCGCCCGCTTACGGCCGGGCATTGCGCCCGGCCGGGCAGTGGTCGAACCTCTGATCAGCGACTCCGACGGCACCTTCGTGCCCGGTGGCACCCCTCAGGTCGTCCAACCGACAAGGAGCAACAGTCATGCCAGGCCCGGAGGCCGGCGGCCCTCTTGCAGGACCGCGAAGAAGACAACGGGGCACGCGCTTGGAACCGACGGCGTCATGCCGGGAACGAGGATCGAGCAGCTCACGCGCCGTTCAGATGAACGGAGTTCAGGACGGCCATGTCATCATCGGAAAGGCGCAGTGCGCCGGCGGCCACGTTCGCGGCCAGGTGGTCGGGGTTGCCGGTTCCGGGGATGGCCAGTACATGTGGGCCGCGGTGCAGCGTCCACGCCAGCCGCACTTGTGCCGCGCTTGCCCCGTGCGCCTGGGCGACGGCGAGCACTTCGGCGGTGTCGGTGCCGGTTGCGCCCGCTTCGCGTCCGGCGCCGGCGATCGCGTAGAACGGCACGAAGGCGACGCCCTGCTCCCTGCAGGCGCTTACGAACTGGTCCTGCTCGGGACGCACGCCGATGCCGTACTGGTTCTGTACGCAGACCACGGGTGCGATGGACTGGGCCTCGGCGAGTTGTTCGGGGGTGATGTTGGAGAGTCCCAGGTGGCGGATGAGCCCGGCGTCGCGGAGTCGGGCCAGCGCGTCGAACCGCTCGGCGATGGAGCCGGTGCCGATGATGCGCAGGTTCACCACGTCGAGGTGGTCTCGGCCGAGCTGGCGCAGGTTCTCCTCGACTTGCCCGCGCAGTTGCCCGGGGGTGGCATGCGGCTGCCACTGACCGGACGGGTCCCGGCCGGGTCCGACCTTGGTGGTGATCACGAGATCGTCCGGGTAGGGGGAGAGTGCACGGTTGATCAGTTCGTTGGCCGAGCGCAGGCGGGAGAAGTAGAACGCGGCGGTGTCGATGTGATTCACCCCGAGCTCAACTGCGCGGCGCAGCAGGCTGATCACCCGGCCGCAATCGCTCGGGGCGGCGTCGGCCGCGAACGCCTCGCCGTTCTGCGTCAGGCGCATGGCGCCGAAGCCGATCCGGTGCACCGGCAGGTCGCCAAGCGTCCAGGTACCTGAAGCGGCTGCGGTGATTGTCTGAGAAGTCATGCCTGGGATGATGTCCACCAAGTAGGCTGCCGGGCCATTGATTAAGGCGTACGTGAATTCCCGGGGGAGGGGCTGTGCGGGCGGAGCTGGCCCTTTCGGTAGGTGATCTGGCGCGGATGCGGTTTGCCGTGTCGCCGATGTGGGAGGTCGGGCCGAGTTTTCGGCTGCTGCGGTCCGGCTCCGCGCATCCCGTGCACCGGACCTGGGCCGAGCAGGTAGAGCCACGACTGGCGGCCGTCGGGCTTGAGCGGGGCTGGCTCGCGGAACTCGTCCCGCCCACGGGCTATGTTCCCAATTTCCTCACCCCGGCACCCGACCGGCCGGCCCCCACGCTGCCGGAGGAACTGGCCAGGATCCAGGCCGTTTCCGGCACCCAGGTACGCCAGGACCTCGACCGGCTGAGGCATGAGCAGGGACGTCTCGGCCCCCGGGCGCTGAGCCTGTACTCCGACCCGCAGGCCCGCCTGTCTCGGGTCGCGGAGGAGATCGAGAACTACTGGGAACTGGCGCTTGCGCCCTACTGGGCACGGATCCGGGCCACGCTCGACGCCGACATCTTCCACCGGAGCCGGCAAGTCGCCGAGTACGGCGCGGGTCACCTCTTCAACGATCTGCATCCGTCTGTGAGCTGGGACGACAACGCGTTGCGACTCGCTCGCCGACCGCGGTCCCTGTCCCGTGAGACGGCAGGCGCGGGGTTGCTGCTGATCCCCTAGGTCTTCACCGGACCTAGCCCGTTCACCCGTGTGGCGCCGCCGGAGCCGCCACAGCTGCCCTACCCGGCGCGCGGCACGGGACTGGGGACTCCGACCTTCACCACCGAACTGGCCAGCCGTGCGGGGCTCTCGGCTGCCGCGGTGTCCCAGCACCTCACGGCGCTGCGCGACGCGGGCCTGATGTGAGCCCAGGCCCTCCCTACCGGACTGCGGATCGTGGTGCACCAGGCGCCGCAGCAGCTGCCACGCATACTGGGCACACTCTGGCCCGGACTGGACGCGATCGAGGTAGCACAGTGACAAACACAGCCACCCTCGATCCATTTGTTCACCCGGCACTGTTCTACCGGGGCGACGACCAGTACGTCGCCGGCACGGTGCCATTCCTTCTGGACGGCCTGGCCGCCGGAGAACCTGTCGCGGTAGCCGCACCGCCGGATCGCCTACAGCTGATCCGCGATGGGCTGGACGAGCACGCCGAAAAGGTCCACTTCACCGACATGACCCAGGCCGGCCGCAACCCCGGGCGGATCATCCCCTGGGTGCTGCGCGCCTTCTCCGATGCACATCCTGCTGGTTCCACCGGGCGTGTGCGGATCATCGGCGAGCCGATCTGGTCGGGCCGCACAGCTGCGGAGTATCCGGCATGCGTGCAGCACGAGGCGCTGATCAACCAGGCATTCGCAGGGCGCGAGGTGAGCATCCTGTGCCCGTACGACGCCGACAAACTCGATCAACGGGTGCTCGCCGACGCGTGGGCGACCCACCCCCTGGTCATCGACGAGCACGGCGAGGCCGCCTCCCAGTACTACCGTCCCGAGGAGATCGTCGCCCGCTACAACCAGCCGTTGCCGCAGCCGCCAGGCGCTGCGCACTACCAGTTCGCCCCCGCAACGCTGCCGCAGGCGCGGCACTTCGCGGTGGAGCAGGGCCGGCAGCTGGGCCTGTCCGGGCTGCTGCTGGAGGATCTGGCGCTGGCGGTGGCGGAGCTGACCACGAACAGCGTCGTCCACGGCGCCGGATCAGGAACACTGAGGCTCTGGACCGAGGACGAACACATCGTCTGCGAGGTCCATGACACAGGCCAGCTCACCGATCCGCTGGCAGGGCGGCGCCCCGCCGAGCCCGGGAAGCCAGGCGGGCGCGGCCTGCTGATGGTCAACCACCTCGCCGACTTGGTACGCCTGCACACCAGCTCAAGCGGCACCACGATCCGCATCTACCTCCACCGCTGAGCGCGAAGGGGCGCCGGGGCCGCTACGCTTGGGCGGCCCAGCACGGGGGGCGCTGCCCATCGTGGCGGGGATCCGCAAAGGCAGCTCGCGGCGCATGCGATCTTCAACTGGCTGATCTGGGCGCCTTCCACATCGGCCATTCTCAGGCCACACTGGCCGGCCGAGGTCTGGTTCGTGGTTGCTTTCGCTGAACCGGCTGCGGGCCGCCCGAGATGGTCTGGCGTATGATCATGTGTCCGCGGTGCGTGCCGGGACGACGACAGGGGCCGCGGGCCCTGCTTGTATGCCTCACGCGAGCCGTGCCTTGGCGGCCAGCATGCCCAAATCCCGCTCTGTCCGTGCCGCCAAAGCAGGTGGCTCAATGAGCGGGTCCCTCTGCGATCCTTCTCCCCATGAGCACACCACCAGACGGATTGCCCATCTACCGAGTCCTGACCGGTGCCGACGACGCCACGTTCTGCCAGCGCGTGAGTGAAGCGATTGGTCTCGGCTACGAACTGCACGAAGGTCCCGCCGTCACCTTCAACGGTGAGAGCGTCATCGTCGCCCAGGCGCTGGTCTGGCCGGCACGATCGTAGAAAGTGGTCGACTTCGCACACCTCGGTGGCGGCGTGTGCCAGAAGCCTGTTCGGCCGGGCAGCGGCGGCCGCTTCCCGGCCGACGGAAGCCTGCTGTCCGACGGCAGCGGCCGAAGCCGAGGGCCGGCGGCCCGGCAGGTGTGACCTGCCCGACCCCGCTTGCGCCCGCCGAGCGGCAACCGTGATGCGGCGTAGTGGCTGGCGTGCTGTCGGGTGCCGGTACGTCGCTCGGTCGACACGGGCCCCGTGGTCGTGTGTGCCGTATGCCATGGTCATGGCTGTGGGTTGGTGGGTGTGAGGATGGCTTGGGTGGTGAGGTAGGCCTCCAGTGCTTTGGGGGCCAGGGGTGGTGAGTAGTAGAAGCCCTGGCCGTGGGGGCAGCCGAGTGAGCGCAGCCGCTCGGCCTGGTGGGGGGTTTCGATGCCTTCTGCGATCACGTCCAGGTCGAGGGCGTGTCCGACGTGGAGGATGGCCTGGATGAGGCTGTTGTCGGCATTGCTGCCGCCTCGCAGGACGAAGCGCTGGTCGATTTTGATGATGTCGGCCGGGAGGTCGCGCAGGTAGGCGAGGGAGGAGTATCCGGTGCCGAAGTCGTCGATGGAGATGCGTACGCCGAGGTCACGCAGTGCGCGGATGTGGGTGGAGGTGGTTTCGGCGTCGGTGACGAGGGTGCTTTCGGTGATCTCCAAGACCAGTGAGGTCGGGGGAAACCCGGTTTCCCGCAGGACTTGTTGGATGATGTCTGGGAAGCGGTGGTCCTTGAGCTGTCGGCCGGAGACGTTGACGGCCACGTTAAGGGCCTCGGCCTTCGGAACGGTGTCGTGCCAGCGCCGACCGTGGCGGCAGGCTTCGCGCAGCACCCAGGCGCCGATGGGACGGATCAGGTCTGTCTCCTCGGCGACGGGCACGAACACCTCGGGCGGGGTGGGGGAGCGGCCGCCGCGCTGCCAGCGCAGCAGGGCCTCGACGCTGGTGACCTCTCCGGTGGGTAGGTGGATGACCGGCTGGTAGTGCACGGTGAGTTCGTCGCGGGGCAGGGCGTAGCGCAAGTCCTGCGCGATACGGGCCCGGGCTTGCTGCGCCAGGCCCATGGCCGGTTCGAAGAGCTCCACACGGCTGCGGCCGCGTTCCTTGGCCGCATAGAGGGCGATGTCCGCGTCACGCAGGGCGTCGTTGGCCGTAGCCGGTTCGGTGACGGCGACGACGCCGATGCTGGCGGTGATGAAGACGCTGCGATGGCCGGAGACGCCGAATGGCTGCTTGAAACGGTCCAGGAACCGTTGTGCGTAGGTTTCGGCCGAGGTTTCTTTGAGGTCCTCGGCCAGGACGGCGAACTCGTCCCCGCCCAGGCGGGCAACGGTGTCGTTGCGGCGCGCCGTACCCAGGAGCCGGTGGCCGACGGTGATGAGGAGCTCGTCGCCGACGGGGTGGCCGAGGCTGTCGTTGATGTCCTTGAAATGGTCGAGGTCGATCAGCAGCAGGGCGGTGTTCCGGGGCGCTTGGGGGCGGCTGAGGACGTCTTCCAGCTGCTCGAACATCAGTGCCCGGTTGGCCAGCCCGGTCAGTGCGTCGTGGAAGGCCTGGTGGGTGAGCTGCGACTGCAGCGTCGTCTGCCGGCGCAGGGCGTCCTCGGCCGTACGGGCGCGGGCTTGGGCGTGGTCGGCCTGGGCTTCGGCGAACCGTGCCAGGAGCATGATGCGCACGACCAGCAGCACGGTCAAAGCGGCCACGATGCTGGCGACGGCGGCGGCGTGCATGGGCTGCTGGCGCAGGCCGCCGACGTCTGCGATCAGCAAGGCAGGTCCGAGGAGGGCGGGCAGGGTCAGGACGGTCATGCGGGCGCGTGACAGCCTTTCCTGGCTGCGCGGCACCTGTCGGGTTGTCCTGGCCATGGACGGGTGCAGGGCGCCGGCAGCCAGGAACAGGTATGAGGTCATCCACAGGACAGCGGAGACATCGGCGCCGACCGGGGCTCCGGTCGCGGCGAGCGTGGAGTAGTACAGGGCGTCGGCGACCAGCGTGGCCCCCACCCACAGGACGAACAGGCCGAAGGCCGGCAGACGGACTCCCGAGACGAACACCAGTTTGGCGGCCACGCCGAGCACCAGTAGATCCGCCAGCGGATAGGCCAGGGAGACCGTCAGCGGCAACGCCGACAGATGGCCGCGCAGGTAGGGCATGACGATGAACGCCCATGCCAGGGTGGACATCCCCAAAGTGATGATCCCCGCATCCAGCACGGCTCCCCAGCGCACGCCGCTGCCCCATGCAGCCATCAGGCTGACCAACCCAGCGGCAAAGCACGGGTAGGCCGCCAGATACAGGACATCGGCCGGAGAAGGGAACGGCACCAGCGTGCCCGCGAACTGGTAGGCGCCGAAGATGACGTCCGCCACCGCGAACAGCGCCATGCCGGCAGCGAACAGATACCAGGGCCGGCCCGGTAGCGGCCGGTGCCACCGGACACCGGCCACGATCGCGACCGTGGCGCAGGCCGCCAGCACTGGGGAGAACAAGTGGCGCAGGGGAGCATTGACCGCGACGTAGGCGGCGATCACGCCAGCGCCGGTGGCCAGCAGCCACCACCATGTGTTCTTCTTTTGGGTGATGCTCCCGGGAAGACGGGCTTGGGCGCCCCGGGTGTGGCCGGAAGCGGGTCCGGCAGCCTGCTCGTCACCGTGCACGGTCAGCCTTTCAAGGGCGACGCGGGTCTTCGGGGCCAGGAGTCGACAAGCCGGATCATCGAGGCCAGTCTGATCGGCCTCGCACACGTGCGGGTCCCCTGGTGCGGCTCGACGCACCACCTCGCGTCCGCCGACGCCCGGAAGAGGATGCCTCTGATCACGCTCTGCGGCGGTTGGACGAACACCTCCTTCAAGCCCTGCTCACCCGTTGCTGTCACCGTCACCTGTCGGCTCAGCAGACAGATGCCGCTGCGACGAGACGCTGGCATCGCTGCCGTTGTCGATCACCATGACGTGTAGAGCGGCCAGTCGTGTTCGCCTTGCCGAGATCATCAACAATGACTCTAGTGACGAAAAGCCGCATGACAAGCCAAGCAGGCATGAACGGCCACGTGTCGGATGCGGTGGGGCTCCAGTCCGACGCTGGCCAGGGCCAACCGGCACGCCGCATGAATCACTCCGACTCAGGTCCAGACATCCGCCTCGCGTCATGGACAAAAGCAGGGGGAGCTCCGCACATAGGTGAGCACCGGCCACTTGGCGGACGACACTCGGTCAGCGCGGTGCCCCCGACGTCGAGCGCCTGGCGGGCCAGGCCGCCGGCGAAGACGACGGTCAGCGCAATGACCACGGCCAGCACCATCAGGCACCACCGTGACTGCGATCCGCACCGGCAGGACCTTCCACACCGGGCGGCCCTCGGGCATGTCGTGGACGGCGTTGGAGGTGCGGATGCACGCCGCCCCATAGTCAGACGCCGACCAGATCGCCAGCACCAGACCGACGACGGCCATGACCGACCCGATGGCGGCGTCGCAGGCGGCTCCCCAACCATCCGTCGCCGCGTGCCGCTACACCGTGTCTGCCTCCGTCGCTGTGTTCCGTGCCCGGCGAGCCTTCCCCGGGCCACGTCGGAGGTTCCGTATGAAGCGCATCAAGCGGGTGCCCCCGTAACCGAGCAGCCAGGGCAGCACGGTGATGCCCCCGACATATACGGCCAGGTAGCCGAGGAAGTCGTCCAACTGAGCAGGTGGATCTTTGGCGCCGTCCACCCGCACCGGCCGGTCCCACTGGCTCAGCGGAAAGACCATGAAGATCGCCGAGGTGACCACCGGGATCAGCGGGACCAACACGGACCACAGCCGAGGCCGACGACCGGGCGCGGAGGCGCACCACACCCCCAGAGAGACCATGGCGAACGGCCCGAACGGCACCCACAACAACGCCGGGTACAGCAGCAACAGCCACCATCCGTCCGAGTACCCGAACATCATCGGCGCCGCCCCCGGGATCGCCCACCCACCAGCTGGTCTGTCGCTCATTCACGTACATGCGGGAACCTACCCCGACGGAGCCCGGACAGCACCCGCGCGTCTGGCTTCCCCACGCCGGCGTCGACGGCTCGCAGCCGACAGGCCCAGGCACGGGGAGGCGCGCCGAAGGGCTACCCACCAGTCGGTCGACATGTTGTGGGCATGCTGCGTGATGAGGAGCCGTTCACCGCCGCCCCGGTAGGAGCGCCATGACTCCGGCAGCGCCGTCCGCCTCTGGCCGTTCAGTGAACGCGGCACACTGGGGTGATCGTTGGAGCTGTTGCCGGGATTGGCCCGGCCCTGCCGGCCGGCGCTGGAACGGTTCGGGATGACGCCTGATGAAGCCCACGTGCTGCTGGCCGCGGCATTCAGGAGTCACCAGGGCATGCAGTGCATGTCGTTGACACGCGACGACTACGCAGAACTCCGTCACGCCCACGACGCGTGGCTCTCGGGGCTCCTCTTCGATCGCGCGTGGGCCACCATCGCCACCTTCGATGACGTGGTGGTGACCGTCGCCAGAGGTGGGCTCGGCCGTGCGGACCGCCTCAGTCGTATCGGCATCGACGTCGGCACCTGTGCGGGCAGGCAGGCAGCGGTTCCGGCGGTGTGGGACGGCGCTGACCTGTTCGGGCAGCCAGCTCAGGACGTCGTGTCCGTCCTGCCGGGACCTACTGCTCGGAGCACCCATCGGGTGGGAGGAGTGCTGTTCAGGCACGCTCGCGTCTACGGAGGGAGGAAACGGCCTTATGGGGATCTTCTGCTGAAGCAGGGCCAGCAGCCTCCAGCCGGAGCCCTGCCTGCCGGGTAGTCCGCGGGCTGGGATGCGATGGCGGGAGCAGGGCAGTCACGACAGTTCGACGGCGGCAAGCCGGAGTTGAAGCTCCAGGTCTGCGTCGCCCAGCAGCGCGTACTCCTGGAGGCCAAGGAGGCGGCTGCTCACGAGCCAGGTCGAGGAGCGTTCGCTGTCACCGGAACTCAAAGCCAGGGACTCCTCGAGTGGCAGCGGCCGGCCGAACCTCCCCGATATGCGGCTGATGAGGGTTGCGGCGATGCCGCGGAAGCGGGCGACGGCCCACTTCTGAAGAAGCGGATACTCGGCCCGTGTCTCGGCGTCGATGAGGTCGCTGGCCAGGACGTACATTGCTCCCAGTCATGCCTCGTCGTCACCGTCGTCCCCCGGCAGCTGGTCGCAAGGGTCCTGCACGGCGTCGAAGACGAGCGAAGGCGGGCGAAACGGCCGAGCCGGTTGGCTGCGCAGTCCCTGCGCGACATCGGCCGCACCGCCTTCCCAGACAGGGCCGTGGACGATGTATAGGCCGCCTCGGGCGCGAGGAAGGGCAGGGCCGGCTCGCGCGTCCCGGCTGGGCAGTGGCGTGCCACACGTCGCTGCCTGCCGCGTTGCGCAGGACGATCGCGCTGCCCTCGGCAGCGGTCTCGACCCGGCAGATGTCCTACCGTCCCGCCCTGC
This sequence comes from Streptomyces sp. NPDC005931, assembly GCF_042871235.1. Taxonomy (NCBI): domain Bacteria; kingdom Bacillati; phylum Actinomycetota; class Actinomycetes; order Kitasatosporales; family Streptomycetaceae; genus Streptomyces; species Streptomyces sp. NPDC005931. Next base: position 119 of record NZ_JBIAIG010000018.1, on the reverse strand, counting down.
GTAGGCCACGGCCCCGTCGTGGGAAAGAAAGGGCACCAGACCATGCGCGCCGTCGAAGCCGACCACCCAGCCCTCCCCATCAGTGACCGGCTCGGCATGGGGTACCGGGATGAAGGAGC
>NZ_JBIAIG010000017.1:0-129041 GCF_042871235.1 Streptomyces sp. NPDC005931 | reverse complement strand
ACGCGTCGTCGTCATCGACTGCACCGAGACGGGCGCGTCCCCGCCCACCGCCACCGAGCCGACCTGGATCCGCCGGCTCTTCCGGCGCTCGGCGAGCTTGGTCGGAACGGACGGCATGCCGAGAGAAATCGCAGTCATCTGCTGTGCAACCCCAAGTCGTGGATCAAGGTCCGGCTCCCCGTGAGCAGCGGGCTCCGAGCTTCGAGATTACGGTACGGGCGGAGGCCGGAGCACATCCCGGCCGTAAACCCGTTCAAAAGCGATGGCCCGGAACGAAAGGGTTCCAGGCCATCGTGAACGGCGGGTGCCGGCACCCGGGGGCGTCGGCGGAGGGCGGCGCTAGGAGATCCGCACCGGGTTCACCACGTCCGCGATGAGGACGAGGATCGTGAAGCAGACGAAGATCCCGGCCACCACGTAGGCCACCGGCATCAGTTTGGCCACGTCGAACGGGCCGGGGTCGGGACGCCGCAGGACCTTGGCCGTGGTGCGGCGCAGCGACTCCCACAGGGCGCCCGCGATGTGCCCGCCGTCGAGCGGCAGCAGCGGGAGCATGTTGAACAGGAACAGGGAGAGGTTGAAGCCCGCCAGCAGCATCACGAACATGGCCAGTTGCTGGGTGGCCGGGATGTCGAGGGTGGCGATCTCGCCACCGACCCGGGCCGCGCCGACGACGCCCATCGGCGAGTCGGGTTCGCGCGGGCCGTCGCCGAAGGCCGCGTCCCACAGGGCCGGGACCTTCGACGGCAGGGCGGCAAGGGAGTTCACGGCGTCGCCGACCCGGTCGGTCATCCAGGTCACGGAGTCGTCGAGGTCCTGTTTGACGACTCCGGTGGCCGCGCTGAAGCCGAGGAAGCCGGCCTTGACGTACTCGCCCTCGACGTAGGCGCCGCTGGAGTCCTTCTTGGCGACCTGGTTGGTGGCGATCCTCGCGTGGAGGGTGACCTCCTCGCCCTTGCGGTCGACGACGATCGGCACCTCTTTGCCGGCGCTGTCGCGGATGAGGTCGGAGAGGGTGCCCCAGTCCTCGGTCCGCACGCCGCCGAAGGCGACGATCCTGTCCCCCGCCTTCATGCCCGCCGCCGCGGCCGGGGACTGGGGGTCGGACTTCTTGCACTCGTCGCGGTTCTCCGTCTGCGAGATGACGCAGGGCGAGACGGAGCTGACGGTGGTGGTCTGCTGCTGGATGCCGAAGCCCATGAGCACGGTGAGGAACAGCACGACCGCGAGGATCAGGTTCATGAACGGGCCCGCGAACATCACGACGACCCGTTTCCAGGGCTTGCGCGTGTAGAACAGGCGCGTCTCGTCGCCCGGCCGGAGCTCCTCGAAGGCGGCGGAGCGGGCGTCCTCGATCATGCCGCGCCACGGCGAGGTGGAGCGGGCCTCCAGCCGGCCGTCGGGCCCGGGCGGGAACATGCCGATCATGCGGATGTAACCGCCGAACGGGATGGCCTTGATGCCGTACTCGGTCTCGCCCTTCCTCCGCGACCAGAGGGTCGGGCCGAAGCCCACCATGTACTGCGGCACGCGGATGCCGAACATCTTGGCGGTGGACAGGTGCCCGAGCTCGTGCCAGGCGATGGAGAACAGCAGGCCGACCGCGAAGACGACTATGCCGAGGATGAACATCAGGGTCGTCATGCACGCGCCTCCGCGCTCGCCGTCCGGACTGTCAGTTCCCGGGCCCTCGCGCGCGCCCAGGTCTCCGCTTCGAGGACGTCCGACACGGTCAACGAGGTTCCCGGGCGTGGGGTTCCGTGCTCCTCGACCACCCGCGTGACCGTCTCCATGATTCCGTTGAACGGGAGCGCGCCCGCGCGGAACGCCTCCACGCACTCCTCGTTGGCGGCGTTGAACACCGCCGGGGCGGTGCCCCCGAGCTCGCCCACGTGCCGGGCGAGGTTCACCGAGGGGAACGCCTCGTTGTCGAGCGGGAAGAACTCCCAGGTGGACGCCTTGCTCCAGTCGAAGACCGGGGCGGCGTCGGGGACCCTTTCGGGCCAGCCGAGGCCGATGGCGATGGGCCCGCGCATGTCGGGGGGCGTCGCCTGGGCCAGTGTCGATCCGTCCGTGAACTCAACCATCGAGTGGACATACGACTGGGGATGCACGACCACCTCAATGCGGTCGAAGCCGATGTCGTAGAGCAGGTGGGCCTCGATGACCTCCAGGCCCTTGTTGACCAGGGTCGCGGAGTTGATCGTGATGACCGGGCCCATGGCCCAGGTGGGGTGGGCGAGGGCGTCCTCGACGGTGACGTCCGCCAGCTCCTGCCTGGTCCGGCCGCGGAAGGGGCCACCGGAGGCGGTGACGACGAGCCTGCGCACGTCGGCGCGGGTGCCCGCGGCGAGCGCCTGGAAGAGGGCGGCGTGCTCGGAGTCGACCGGGATGATCTGGCCCGGCTTGGCCAGCGCCTTGACCAGGGGGCCGCCGACGATGAGCGACTCCTTGTTGGCGAGCGCGAGGGTGCGGCCGGTCTCCAGGGCGGCGAGCGTCGGGGCGAGTCCGATGGAGCCCGTGATGCCGTTGAGGACCGTGTGGCAGTCGGACGCGGCGGCCTCGGTGGCGGCGTCCGGTCCGGCCAGGACCTCGGGCAGCCGCTCCCCGGGGCCGAAGAGCGCGGACAGCGCCTCGCGCAGCGCGGGGACGACGTCCTCGCGGGCGACCGCGACGGTCCGCACCCGCAGCCGGTGGGCCTGCTCGGCCAGCAGGGCGACCCGGCCGCCGTGGGCGGACAGGGCGGTGACCCGGAACCGGTCGGGGTGGCGCAGCACGAGGTCGATGGCCTGGGTGCCGATCGACCCGGTGGAGCCGAGGATCACCACGTCCTTCGGGCCGTCTCCCGCGACGGGGTCGTACACCAGGTGCGGGTCGGCGAGGGGAGCTGGAGCGTCGGTCATGGACCCATTGTGTCGGGTCGGCAGGGCTGCCGGGGCCAGGCCCCGGCAGCCGTCGCCGCTCCGCCTCAGCGGATCGGCCGGTGCACGTTCTCCCGAGTGCTCGGCCCCGGGGTGGCGTCCGCGATCCAGGGGCCGTCGTCGGAGGGGTCCACGATGCCGTGTTCGAGCCACTCGTAGGTGCCGGACAGGACGCCCTTGACGACCTTGCGGTCGAGGTCGTCGGTGTTGGTCCACAGGCGGTCGAAGAGCTCCTCGACGCGGATGCGGGCCTGACGGCAGAAGGCGTCGGCGAGCTGGTACGCCTCGCGGCCGTGGTCGCCCTGGCCGCGCAGGAGCTCGGCGCGGACGCAGGCGGCGCTCATGGCGAACAGTTCGGCGCCGATGTCGACGATCCGGCCGAGGAAGCCCTGCTTGGTCTCCATGCGGCCCTGCCAGCGGGACATGGCGTAGAAGGTGGAGCGGGCCAGCCTGCGGGAGGTCCGCTCGACGTAGCGCAGGTGCGGGGACAGGTCGATGCCGTTCCTGAACCGGCCGTAGCTGCCGGGGAGCTGGCCGGGGCCGGCGACGAGTCTGGGCAGCCACTTGGCGTAGAAGGCGCCCGCGTTGGCGCCCGCCCGGGCCTTGTCACCGAGGGACTTCTCCGGGTCGATCAGATCGCCCGCGACCGACAGGTGGGTGTCGACGGCCTCGCGGGCGATCAGCAGGTGCATGATCTCGGTGGAGCCCTCGAAGATGCGGTTGATGCGCAGGTCGCGCAGCATCTGCTCGGCGGGGACGGCACGTTCGCCGCGTGCCCGGAGGGAGTCGGCGGTCTCGAAGCCCCGGCCGCCGCGGATCTGGACCAGTTCGTCGGCCATCCGCCAGGCCATCTCCGAGCCGTAGAGCTTGGCGAGGGCGGCCTCGATGCGGATGTCGTTGCGGTCCTCGTCGGCCATCTGGGAGGACAGGTCGAGCACGGCCTCCAGCGCGAACGTGGTCGCCGCGATGAACGCGATCTTGGATCCGACCGCCTCGTGCAGCGCCACGGGCTTGCCCCACTGCTCGCGGGCGGCGGACCACTCGCGGGCGATCCTCAGGCACCACTTGCCGGCACCCACGCACATCGCGGGCAGTGACAGCCGCCCGGTGTTCAGGGTGGTCAGGGCGATCTTCAGGCCCTGGCCCTCCTCGCCGATGCGGTGGGCGGCGGGGACGCGGACCCGGTGGAACCGGGTGACGCCGTTCTCCAGGCCGCGCAAGCCCATGAAGGCGTTGCGGTTCTCGACGGTGATGCCCTCGGAGGCGGCCTCCACGACGAAGGCGGTGATGCCGCCCCGGTGCCCCTCGGACTTCGGCACGCGGGCCATGACGACCAGGAGGTCGGCGACGACGCCGTTGGTGGTCCACAGCTTCACGCCGTCGAGCACGTAGGCGTCACCGTCCGGGACCGCGGTGGTGGCCAGCCGGGCCGGGTCAGAGCCGACGTCCGGCTCGGTCAGCAGGAAGGCCGAGATGTCGGTGCGGGCGCAGCGCGGCAGGAAGGTGTCCTTCTGCTCCCGGGTGCCGAACAGCTTCAGCGGCTGGGGGACGCCGATCGACTGGTGGGCGGAGAGCAGGGCGCCGACCGCGGGGCTGGCCGAGCCGACCAGGGCGAGGGCCTTGTTGTAGTAGACCTGTGTCAGGCCGAGACCGCCGTACTTGGTGTCGATCTTCATGCCGAGGGCGCCGAGCTCCTTGAGCCCGCTGATCACCTGGTCGGGGATCCGGGCCTCGCGCTCGATCAGGGCCCCGTCGATCCGGGTCTCGCAGAAGTCGCGCAGCTTGGCGAGGAACGCCTCGCCGCGCCGGGCGTCCTCGTCGGCCGGCAGGGGGTGGGGGTGGACGAGGTCCAGCCGGAAGCGGCCGAGGAACAGTTCCTTGGCGAAGCTGGGCTTGCGCCAGTCCTGTTCCCGGGCGGCCTCCGCCACCTGGCGGGCCTCGCGTTCGGTGACCGTGGGCCTGGACGGGGACTCGGGTACTGCGGACATGAGGCTCACCTCGCCGCGTATCGGGATCGGGGGACGGTTCGGTTACCGACGGGTGCTACCCGATCGTTGGTACCCGATCCCGGGCGAACCCACCACCCTTCGCGCGGCCGTTCAGCCGATGTCGACCGAGTACGCCCTGGTGTCCACGCGGCCGGTGCCCCTGAAGACCTCGGTGCCGGCCTCGATGCCGGAGACGTACGCGTCCTCGGTCAGCAGTTTGCGGCGGACCAGGGCCTGGGTGAAGTCGTCGAGGTCGAGGGTGGCCCGGGTGGTGCTGCCGCGGCCCGGCGCCACGGACGCGCGCCCCGCGGGTCGGGGACCTGCGGGGCGTGGGCCGGTGCTGCGGGGAAGGTCAGTCGCGACGCCACAGGGCGGGGACGTTCGGCGGCTCCCATCCGGCGATCGAGGTGTGCGCCTGGAGGCAGACGTAGCCGGTGCCGCCGTGGGTGACCCGGTCGCCCGGGGTGTAGGAACGGCCGGGCGCCCAGGTGCCGCCGGGCGGGTCGGTGGGCGGGTCGGTGGGGTCGCCCAGGACGTCGAGCACGAAGTCGAAGGTCGCCTCCTTGCCGCCGCCCGCGTCCCGGACGGTCATCAGCAGCACCGGGTCGAACAGGGCGTCGGTGCCGTTGCGCGGCTCACCGGGGAAGTAGAGCTGCGTGGTGAGCACGGGCCGGCCCGGCGCCTGGGCCTTGACGTGGATGTGCCGGGTGCGGCCCGGGTACAGCCCGGGCACGATCGTCTGGAGGACGAACACGCCCGAGGCGTTGGTGAACTGGTGGCCGCGCAGGGTGTACCCGGCCGTGTCGTAGGCACCGGCGGTGTCGGCCTGCCAGAAGTCGAGCAGGACGCCGGGGAGCGGGACGCAGTTGCGGCCGAAGACGTAGCCGCTGACGGTGAGCCGGGTGCCGGGGGTGCCCGCGGTCACGAGGCTGGTGCGCCGCGGGGAGTTCGGCTTGAAGTAGGGGCCCTCCATCTGCTCGGGCGTGGGATCGTCGCCGTCGTCGCAGGAGGGGGTCGGCGTGAGGGTCCGGCCCTGCGAACCGGCGTCCCGGGCGAGCGCCGCCGTACCCGTGGCGAGCAGCGGAACGGCGGCTCCGGCGGCGACGGCCGCTCTGAGCAGGCTCTTGCGGCTGATCCGACGGTCGGCTCCGGCGCCCGGCGCGGTGTCGGTGCCGGGTTCGGGCGGGGAAGGCGTCATGGCGGTTCCTCGGTCTCCTCGGTGGGGGCGGAAGGACGGGGTGTGCCTGACACGGAGCGCGTCCGCCGACGCGGGGCGGACTGGTTTCCTTCGGCGGACGCGCTCCGATGGTGATCACCGGCCAACCTAGTGGCGCGGCCCCCGCGCGAGGAGCTCCCGTTCCGGCCCCTGCGCGGCGTTATGGAAGGGAAGGCGGGGGCGGCGCGGCCGCCCTTCCGCCGCCGCACCCGGGTGAGGAGGAGCACGGACCGTCCCCCCGGCCATCACCCCGGGCGGGGCCGGTGTCGTGGTGCCGCCGGTGACGGCGACCGGGGTGACACCGTGCAGGCCAGGTCGCTGCCGCCGAGGAAGGTGTCCTCCGAGTGGGCGGCCGGCCGCGGCTCCCAGGTTCCGTGGACGGGGGTGGCGCTCATGACCGCAGCGCTGCCGCGCCGTACCGGCCGAGGGTGATCCGGTCGGTGACGCCCGTCCCGGTCAGCAGGTGGTGGTGGGTGCCCGGGACGTCGACGGTGACCGGCTCACGGCCGTGGTTGAGCAGGAACAGCAGCTCGCCGCGGACGTCCGCCTCCGGACGACGGTCACGCTGGACGGGGAGCCCGGCGGTAGCCGGCCGGTGCTCCGACGGGGCCTGGACGCCGCCGACTTCGACGAGCAGAGCGGCACGGAGATCACCGACCGCACAAGGGCGGCGGGCGACGCGGTGACGCCGGCCGGTGACGGCGTCGGCGAACTGCTCTTCCCCGCCTGCGACGTCGGTACCGGGGTGCGGGAGGTGGCGGTGACCGCCGCGGGCGAGGGCATCGTCGAACTCGCCCTGGACGGCGGCCCCGCCCTCGCCACCCTCAGTCCGGCCACGCCGGGGCCGTACGACCACGCGTCGCTGACCGCAGACTTCGCCGCCGACGGCGTGCGCAACGTGCACGTGAGGCTGCGCGGCACGGTGCGGCTCACGCACGGCGGCTTCTCCGGTGAGGGTCAGGAAGCGGCCGACGTACCGGAGGGGCCCGGCACCGGAGACGTCCGGTGCCGGGCCCCTCCCGGTGGACGGGGCGGGCGCGGGGCCCGTGGCCGGGCGCGCGGCCCTTCGGTCAGAGGGCGAGTCCGGTGAGGACCATCACCCGCTCGTAGGTGTAGTCCTCCATCGCGAACCGCACGCCCTCGCGGCCCACGCCGGACTGCTTGGCACCGCCGTACGGCATCTGGTCGGCGCGGTAGGACGGCACGTCGCCGATGACCACGCCGCCGACCTCGAGGGCGCGGTGGGCGCGGAAGGCGGTCTGGAGGTCGTGGGTGAACACGCCCGCCTGGAGACCGTACTTGGACTCGTTGACCGCGGCGAACGCCTCGGTCTCGCCGTCGACCTTCTGCACGGTCAGGACGGGCCCGAAGACCTCCTCGCAGGAGATCGTCACGTCGGCGGGAACCTCGGTGAGCACGGTCGGCGCGTACGAGGCGCCCTCCCTTTCGCCGCCGGTGAGCAGCTTGGCGCCCGCGGCGACGGCCTCGTCGACCCAGCTCTCGACGCGCTGGGCGGCGTCCTCGCTGACCAGCGGGCCGACGTCGGTGGCGTCGTCGGAGGGGTCGCCGGTGACCTGGGCCTCGACGGCGGCCACGATGCGCGGCAGCAGCCGGTCGTACACCGAGGCGTCGGCGATCACGCGCTGCACGGAGATGCAGGACTGGCCGCCCTGGTAGTTGGAGAAGGTCGCGATGCGGTTCGCGGCCCAGTCCAGGTCCTCGTCGCTCGCCCAGTCGGCCAGCACGACGGCCGCGCCGTTGCCGCCGAGCTCCAGGGTGCAGTGCTTGCGCGGCACCGAGTCCATGATCGCGTAGCCGACCTTCTCGGAACCGGTGAAGGAGATGACCGGCAGCCGCTCGTCCTGCACGAGGGCCGGCATCTTCTCGTTCGGCACCGGCAGGATGCTCCAGGAGCCGGCGGGCAGCTCGGTCTCGGCGAGCAGCTCACCGAGGACCAGGCCGGACAGCGGGGTGGCGGGCGCCGGCTTGAGGATGATCGGGGCACCGGCGGCGATGGCCGGGGCGACCTTGTGGGCGCACAGGTTCAGCGGGAAGTTGAAGGGCGCGATGCCCAGCACGACGCCCTTCGGGAAGCGCCGGGTGAGGGCGAGCCGGCCCTGGCCGCCGAGGTCGGTGTCGAGCCGCTGGGCCTCGCCGCCGTTGAAGCGCCGGGCCTCCTCCGCGGCGAACCGGAACACGGACACCGCACGGCCGACCTCGCCGCGCGCCCACTTGATCGGCTTGCCGTTCTCGGCGGAGATCAACCGGGCGATCTCCTCGGTGCGCTCGACGAGCCGGCGGCTGACGTGGTCCAGGGCGGCGGCGCGGACGTGGGCGGGGGTCGCGGCGAACTCGTCCCGCACGGCGTACGCGGCGGCCACGGCCTCCTCGACCTGGGCGTCGGACGGCACGCTCACCGAGCCGACGACCCGGGCGTCCCACGGGGAGGTGACGTCGAAGGCGGCCTCGCCGGTGACCTGGCGGCCGGCGAGCCAGAAGGCGTGGGTGGAAGTCATTGCGAGTCCCGGCCCTTCCGCGTTGGGGGTGAGTGGTACGTGGGTTGCTGGATCCACGGTAGGGGCGGGGTGTCGGGCGGTCGTTTGTCCGAGTCGTAGCAGTCGGGTGGCTTGGCACGCCGCTTTGGCAGATCGGCCGGTGGTCGCGGCAACGCCCCTGGCCGGCATCGGTTCCTGACGGGACCGCTCACTCCGCCGACGTCGCTTTGAGCGCCAGCCACAGTTCCATCCGCACGTCCGGATCGTCCAGCGAGCGGCCCAGGATCTCCTCCACCCGGCGCATGCGGTAGCGCAGGGTGTGGCGGTGGACGCCGAGGTCGGCCGCGGCGGCGTCCCACTGGCCGTGGCGGGAGAGCCAGGCGCGCAGGGAGGCGACGAGGTCACCGCGGCCGGTCGCGTCGTGTTCGTACAGGGCCCGCAGCAGACCGTCGGCGAACGCCCGCACCGCGTCGTCGGCGAGCAGCGGCAGGACGGACCCGGCGGCCAGCTGCTCGTGCTCCACCAGCACCCGCCCGCGCCTGCGGGCCACCGACAGCGCCTGTTCGGCCTGCTTGTAGGCGGCGGAGGCGGCGATGGGGCCGGCCGGCGCGGACAGTCCCACGACGAGTTCGTCCTCGTCGGTGGTGCTCGCCGCGGGCGGCGGCGCCGTGCCGTTGCGTGCCGCCTCGCGCGCGGCCGCGTGCTCCCCGCAGGCGGCCACGGCGGCGCCGCCGTCCGCGGCGAGCACCACCAGGCGTTCGCCCTCCGGCACCACCAGGACCGCCTCGCCGGAGCGGGCGGCGGCGGACTCCACGACCTCGGCCAGGGCGCCGAGGGCATCGCCGTTCGGGTCACCCTGGGCCCGCGCGGCCGGTGCCGCGCCGGTCTCGGCCACGACGATCCGAAACGGCGCGTCCAGCAGACCCCCGTACAGGTCACCGGCCACCGCGCGGGCGTGGTCCGGCTCCCCGGCGAGCAGCATCCGCAGCACGGCCGCGCCGACGCGCTGCTCGGCGGCGTGCAGGGAGCGGGAGCGTTCCGTGGTGAGGGTGAGCAGGGCGATGGCCGAGTGGACCGCGTACCGCTCCGCGGTACCGAGGGCGGCGGCCGTGCCCACGGCGAGGGCGGCGCGGGGGCGCCGGCCGGTGCCGAGGGAGTGCAGCTCGACCCGGTCCTCGTTCTCGGGTCCGGCCACGACCGAGGAGGCGGGCGCGGGCCGCTCCCGCAGCCGCTGCACGTCCGCGGTCAGCCGCGCCGCGCGCCGGCCCGCCCACTCCGGTGCCGTGGCGACGACGGCGCCCGAGGCGTCGTACAGCGCCGCCCACCCGTCGACCTGGGAGGCGAGCCCCGCCAGCAGTCCCTCCGGCCCGTCGGTCAGCGCCTGCCGGGTGAGCTCCCGCTGGGCGGCGAAGCCCGCGGTCACCGCCCGGTACTGGTCGGCGGCGATGGCGGCGGAGACGGCCTTGCTGATCGCGAGGAACGGCGTGCGGCGCGGCACCTCCAGCAGCGGCAGCCCCTCCTTCCCGCACGCCTCGACGAGGGCCTCGGGGATGTCGTCGTAGCTCACCCCGACCGCGAAGCCGAGTCCCACCACCCCGGCGTCCACCAGCCGCTTCACATAGCGGCGCATGGCCGCCGGGTCCTCCGCGTCCAGCTTGAGCGCGGTGATCAGCAGCAGCTCCCCGCCCTCCATGTACGGCACGGGGTCGGCGAGCTCGCTCACGTGCGCCCAGCGGACCGGCACGTCGAGGCGGTCCCCGCCCGCGCGCACGGTCAGTTTGAGCGCGGAGTGGTGGACGAGCGAGGCGAGCGTGGGAGGCATGGGGCCTGGACCTTCGGGTCTGCGGAGATCGGGTGTGCGGTGTGGACTTTTGGCCGCGGCGTATGAACGACCCATGTCGATTCTGCCTCACCGTACGGACTCCGCGCGCCCCGTCACCCCCGCAGATCCACCAGCAGGGGCGGCGCGTGCTCACCCCTCACATCGGTCAACGACAGCACCGCGTGCCCCGGCGGCACGGCGTGCGCCAACTCGGAGGCGGACCAGCGCTCGCGTTCGACCTGGCGCACGGTGACCGCACGCGCAGTCGGCGCCTTTCCGGTGATGGCCCGCCGCAACGCGTGCACGGCCTTGCCGGCCGGGCTCTCGGCGATGATCTGCCGGTCGGTGACGTCCCGCGCCTCGGTCCATTCCTTGCCCCACACCTCCGCGAAGTCCTGCCCGTCCCACGGGGTGAGCCCGGCCAGCGCCATCCGGCATCCGGTGGCCCCGAGCAACGGCCCGCGCAGCGGCCTCGGCACGTCGTCCAGGGTGCGCAGCGTCAGCACGGCCCCGGCGTTGGCCGACCGCAGCCGTTGGATGCCCCGTACGGCCTCGGGCGTGACCACGCCGGTGGCGTCGTCCAGCACCAGGCAGGCGAACAGCGACCGGTCCTCGCGCACCGTCGCACTGGCCGTGAACTGCGCGAGCACCAGTCGGGCCAGCATCCGTGAGGCGTCGGCGTGCCCCCGCTCGGGCAGGTCCACGCGCACCCGCACCGGGTGGTCCAGGGCCTTGAGGGAGAAGGGCCGGGACCGCCCGGAGGTGTCGAAGAACCCGGCGAAGGCGGGCCGGTCCAGCAGCGCCACCCGGTCGGCGAGGACCCCGCCCACGTCGCCGGGGTGGGCCATCTGCCGCTCCCGGGCGTCGAGTTCGCGCAGCAGCGGCTCCTGCCCGGCGTCCGTCAGGCCCTCGCGCAGCGCGGCCAGCGGCCCGGGCGCCCCGTCGAGGAGCTGCCGCAGCTCCGGCACGGAGGGGAAGCGCCCGTGGACCGCGCGGAACGGGCCGAGGAGCTGGGCGAGGACAGTGGTGGCGCGGCGGCTGTCGCTGCCGGGGTGCGGATCGGCCAGGTCTCCGGACAGCGCCTCGGCGAGCACGGCCGCGGCCTCGTCGGGGTCCGTGGTGCCGCCGTAGAGGTCCAGGTCGTACACGGAGTCGGGGTTGCCGACCCGTACGACCACGTCGTAGGCGTCGGCCGGGCCGAGCCCCGCGCCCGCCGCGCCGACCACGACCACGGCGGCCCGCCCGGCCAGCGCGTGCAGGCACAGGGACTCGGCGACGGGCCGGACGACACTGCCGGTCTTGCCGGACCCGGCAGGTCCGACGGCGAGCAGCGAGGTACCCAGCAGTTCGGGGCCGAGGGCGAGACCGGTGCCCCGGTAGGCGTACGGGTTGCGGGCGTCGTCGGCGGCGGTGCCGAGCCGTACCTGACCGGTGACCAGGTCGTGCTGGCACTGCCGGGCGGGCAGGTCCCGGGCGCCGGAGGGGTGGAGGCAGGCGGCGGCGCCGTCCTTGAGCACGGCGCCGGTGAAGGTTGCCAGGCTGTGCCGGCCACTGCGCACGCCCTGCCAGGCGCGGGTGATGCGGGCGTGGTCGACGTCCCGCATCAGCCCGGCGCGGGCGTCCGCGGCGAGCCGCTCGGCGGCGTCGACGGCACCAGCGGCACGCAGGGCGGGATACGCGGCGGGGTCGGCCTCGGGAGCAGGCGGGCGCTGATCGGGCCGCGGGGTACGGCGCCAGGCGGGCGGACCGTAGCGGCGCCAGATCTCGCTCCACCGGCCGAGCCGGCCCACGCCGACCATGATGATCCCGGCGACCAGCGCGTAGTAGGCGTAGACGACCACGACGGCACCGAAGCTGTGGGGCTCGGCCCAGGAGTCGGGGATCATCGCGTACAGCGGCAGCAGCCACCAGCCGCCGAGGTAGCCGTTCCACAGCAGTGACCAGATCAGCCAGCCGACGAGGAACGCGATCAGCGCGCCGCTGAGCAGCTGCCGGGCCGGAATCAGCTCGGGCTCCTCCTCCGGCCGTGGCCGGTGGCCGAAACGCCACACACCGGGCAGGGCCTCCGGGCGCGGGGTGCGCAGCCAGCCGAGGAAGGCGGACCCGTCCGGCGGCGGGGGCATCCCCGGCGCTTGTGCGGGCATCGGGGGCATCGCGGGCACGTCCGGCGGCCCCCCCGGGCGCGGTACCGGATTCGCATGTGTGCCCCGCGCGTCCCGGGTCCCGTCGCTGTCCATCGCCCTTGCCCCCTGACCAGCCGCTCCGTCCACCGTTCAGCGAGTCAATCTAACGCCCTCCCAGGGCGAGTTCACCGCTTACGGGGCCGCGTCCGGCCACACCGGGCATCCCGGCGGCGGGTCGCACGCGGCCCGCCGCTATGTCCACCACGGACAACCCGGCCCCCCGGACAACGCCCACATGGAGCATGCCCACCCCCCTCTCCCCGCCCTAGCCTGCGAGAAAAGAAGACAAGCGTCCGTGAAAACCCCCAGGAGCCCCGCATGACCGCACTTCCGCAGGAGCGCCGCGTCGTCACCGCCATTCCCGGCCCGAAGTCGCAGGAGCTGCAGGCCCGCCGTACCGCGGCGGTGGCGCAGGGCGTGGGCTCCGTGCTGCCGGTGTTCACCGCGCGCGCGGGCGGTGGGATCATCGAGGACGTCGACGGCAACCGCCTGATCGACTTCGGTTCGGGCATCGCCGTGACGTCCGTCGGCGCCTCCGCCGAGGCCGTCGTACGCCGCGCCTCCGCCCAGCTCGCCGACTTCACGCACACCTGTTTCATGGTCACGCCGTACGAGGGCTACGTGGCCGTCGCCGAGGCGCTGGCCGAGCTGACGCCGGGCGACCACGCCAAGAAGTCGGCGCTGTTCAACAGCGGCGCCGAGGCCGTCGAGAACGCCGTCAAGATCGCCCGCGCCTACACCAAGCGGCAGGCGGTCGTCGTGTTCGACCACGGCTACCACGGCCGCACCAACCTCACCATGGCGCTCACCGCGAAGAACATGCCGTACAAGCACGGCTTCGGCCCCTTCGCGCCCGAGGTGTACCGCGTGCCGGTCGCCTACGGCTACCGCTGGCCCACCGGCCCGGAGAACGCCGGCCCGGAGGCCGCCGCCCAGGCCATCGACCAGATGAGCAAGCAGGTCGGCGCGGACAACATCGCCGTGATCATCATCGAGCCGGTGCTCGGCGAGGGCGGCTTCATCGAGCCCGCGAAGGGCTTCCTGCCGGCCATCAGCACGTTCGCCGCGGACAATGGCATCGTCTTCGTCGCCGACGAGATCCAGTCCGGCTTCTGCCGCACCGGCCAGTGGTTCGCCTGTGAGGACGAGGGCATCGTCCCGGACCTAATCACCACCGCCAAGGGCATCGCCGGCGGCCTGCCGCTGGCCGCGGTGACCGGCCGCGCCGAGATCATGGACGCCGCGCACGCGGGCGGCCTGGGCGGCACCTACGGCGGCAACCCGGTGGCCTGCGCGGGCGCACTGGGTGCCATCGAGACGATGAAGGAGCTGGACCTCAACGCCAAGGCGAAGAACATCGAGGCGATCATGAAGGGCCGCCTCGCCGCCATGGCCGAGAAGTTCGATGTCATCGGTGACATCCGGGGCCGCGGCGCGATGATCGCCATCGAGCTGGTCAAGGACCGTGCCACCAAGGAGCCGCACCCGGAGGCGACCGCGGCACTGGCCAAGGCCTGCCACCAGGAGGGCCTGCTGGTCCTGACCTGTGGCACCTACGGCAACGTGCTGCGCTTCCTGCCCCCGCTGGTCATCGGCGAGGACCTGCTGAACGAGGGCCTCGACATCATCGAGCAGGCGTTCGCGCGCATCTGAGCCGGCATCGCGGCAGGTGAGCCGCCCGGTCCGTACCGGGACGGCCGAGCGGCAGAGCGTGTGAAGAACGTGTGCGGGGTGGATGGCAGGAGCCCGTTCACCCTGTCGCGGGCCCACGCCCTGCCGTAGGTTCTACCCAGATGAGAGATACACCCCGCTCACAGGGGACTGTGGGCGGCACGGGCCGAGGCCTCCCCAGCTTCGACCTGGCCGTGCCCTCGCGCACACAACCGGAGCCGCAAGGTTCCGGATCTCCTCACCGATCGGACGGTCGCTCGCCCCAAACCCCCCGGGGCGCGCGACGTTCCGGTCAGGACGGCCCCCGGGCGCTGTGAACCTCGAGGCCGTCCCCCGAAGGGCCAGTGCACACCCCCCCTTGCACTGGCCCTTCGGCGTTCCCCGGCAGCGGTCCTCCTCCCCCCGTCGCACGGCCGAGCGGTCCGGGGCTGCCAAGCTGGGCACCATGCCCGTTCCCCGGACCCGCCCGCTCCGCCGGCCCGCCGTGCCGTCCGTTGCGCTGTGCGCCCTCGCCGGGCTGTGCGCCCTGCTCTTCGCTCTGGTCACCTGGCAGGTGGTGGCCGACGGGCCGCTGGTGCGGCTGGACGAGCGGGTCAGCCGGGCTTTGGTGCGCCCGGACCGGCCCGCCGAGTTCCTCGCCGACCTGGGGAACGTCGAGGTGGCGGTGCCGGTGCTGGCGGCGGTGCTGGTGCACGTCGGTCTGCGCGGGCGGGCGCGCGCCCCCAGGCACCGGTGGGCGGGGCCGGTCGCGGCGGCGGTGCTGATGGCGCTGGTGCCCGCGCTGGTCGTGCCGGTCAAGGAGCTGACCGACCGTCCGGGCACCCCGGTGGAGCCCCCGGGCACGGGCTACTACCCGTCCGGACACACCGCCACCGCCGCGATCGCGTACGGCTCGGCGGTGCTGCTTCTCCTCCCCCGCCTCGTCACCGCGCTCGCCCGCCGGGTGCTCGTCGCCGCCTGCGTGACCGTGAACCTGGGTGTGGGGTACGGGCTGGTGCGCCGGGGCTACCACTGGCCGCTGGACGTCGTGGGCAGTTGGTGTCTGTGCGCGGTGCTGCTGACGGGGCTCGTCGCCGTGCTGCGACGAGCCCCGCACCTCGACGGCGGCGACGGCGGCGGTCGCCGCTGACCGCCCGCCGAGGCGCCCGTCAGCCGAAGTAGCCGTCGAAGGTCCGCTGGAACTCCCAGCCGCCGAAGCGGTCCCAGTTGATCGACCACGTCATCAGGCCGCGCAGGCCCGGCCAGGCCCCGTGGGTCGCGTACGAGCCGCAGTTCATGCGTTTGGTCAGGCAGTCCAGGGTCTTGGTGACCTCGGCCGGGGACACGTGTCCGTTGCCGGCGTTGGCCGTGGCCGGCATGCCGATGGCGACCTGGTCGGGGCGCAGTGGCGGGAAGACCTTGGTGGCGTCGCCCGCGACCGGGAAGCCGGTCAGCAGCATGTCGGTCATGGCGATGTGGAAGTCCGCGCCGCCCATGGAGTGGTACTGGTTGTCCAGGCCCATGATCGGCCCGGAGTTGTAGTCCTGGACGTGCAGCAGGGTCAGGTCGTCGCGCAGTGCGTGGATGACCGGCAGATACGCACCGGCCCTCGGGTCCTGGCCGCCCCACTTGCCGGTGCCGTAGTACTGGTGGCCGAGCTGGACGAAGAAGGTCTCCGGGGCCATCGTGAGCACGAAGCCGTCGCCGTACCTGGCCTTGAGGGTCTTCAGCGCCGAGACGAGGTTGACGATCACCGGTGTCCTCGGGTTCCTGAAGTCCGTGTCGTCGGCGTTCAGGGACAGGGAGTGGCCCTCGAAATCGATGTCCAGACCGTCGAGTCCGTACTCGTCGATGATCCTCGAGACGGACGACACGAAGGTGTCCCGCGCCGCCGCCGTGGTCAGCTGCACCTGCCCGTTCTGGCCGCCGATGGAGATGAGCACCTTCTTGCCGGCCGCCTGCTTGGCCTTGATCGCCGCCTTGAACTCGGCGTCGCTCTCCACGTTCGGGCACTCGGTCACGGGGCAGCGGTCGAACCGGATGTCCCCCGAGGTGACCGAGGTCGGCTCGCCGAAGGCGAGGTCGATGACGTCCCAGCTGTCGGGGACGTCGGCCAGACGGGTGTAGCCGGAGCCGTTGGCGAAGGTGGCGTGGAGGTAGCCGACGAGCGCGTGGGCCGGCAGGTCGGAGGGGCCGCCGGGGCCCGAGCCGCCCGTCGTCGCCGTCACCGTGGCCGAACGGGCCGACTCGCCCGCATCGTTGAGCGCGGTGACCTGGAAGGCGTACGCCGTCGACGGGGTCAGGCCGGACACGGTGGCCGAGGTCCCGCTCACCGTCTGCACCTTGTCGCCGTCGCGGTAGACCGCGTAGCCCGTGGCGCCCGCGACCGGTGACCAGGACAGCGCGACGCTCGTCGAGGTGACCGTTCCGGTCCTGAGGCCGGTGGGCGGAGCGGGCGGCTGCCCCGTCTCCCCGCCCGGTCCGACGAGGGAGAGGTCGTCGGCGTGATAGGCACCGGTGCCGTACCAGCCGTGGGTGTAGAGGGTGACGCGGGTGGTGGCGGGGCCGGTGCGGAAGGTGGTGGTGAGCCGCTGCCAGTCGGGGGCGGACTGGGTCCAGACGGAGACGTCGGTGGCGCCGGTACCGCTCGCGCCGAGGTACACGTGGGAGCCACGGACGTGACCGGTGAGCGTGTACGTGGAGTCCGGTTTCACCGTCACGGTCTGCGAGCAGCGGGCGTTGTCGGCACCGGCCGGGGTGGCCCTGAGCGCGGAACTGCCGCTGCGGACCGGTGAGTCGACGGTCGTGGCGGCGGTGCACGTCCAGCCGTCCAGGCCGGACTCGAAACCGCCGTTCCTGACGAGATCGGCGTCGGCCGCACGCGCGGCCGACGTGACGCCGGACGCGGCCAGGGCCACGGTGACGAGCGTGGCGAGGGTTCCGTGCCGGACGGTGGGGCGCGAGCGCCGTGACGATCCGGATGATCCGGACGATCCCAAGGGCCTGAACGGCCTGAACGGCCTGAGTGGTCTGGAGCGGTCCACAAGTACCTCCGGGCATGGGGGAGATGGAGGGTGGAGCGCCTTCAAGTTGGTCCAGACCAATCAGGTTGTCAAGACCCCTGCCGCGGGTTCGGGAAGACCTCCCTCCTCGCCGCGGACGCGGAGCGCGCCCACGGGAGGGAGAGAGTGAGGCCGGTGGCGTGCCGACGCGGGTTCCGGCCCCCGGCCGGAGTGAACCGACCCACCGCCCGCACCGACCCACCGCCCGCCAGGCTCACAGGCCACCGCCCGCACCGACCCACCGCCCGCCAGGCTCACAGGCTTCCGCCGGCCGCACCGCCCGCGGGCGGACCTCAGCTGTCGAAGCCCAGCCCCAGCCGGTCCATGGTCCGCAGCCACAGGTTGCGGCGCCCGCCGTGCGCGTCGGCGCGGGCCAGCGACCACTTGGTGAACGCGATGCCGGTCCAGGCGAACGGCTCCGGCGGGAACGGCAGCGGCTTCCTGCGCACCATCTCCAGCTCCGTGCGCTCGGTGCGCTCCCCCGTCAGCAGGTCCAGCATCACCTCGGCGCCGAACCGGGTGGCGCCCACGCCGAGCCCCGTGTACCCCGCCGCGTACGCCACCTTCCCCGCGTGTGCCGTGCCGAAGAACGCCGAGAAGCGGGAGCAGGTGTCGATCGCGCCGCCCCAGGCGTGGCTGAAGCGGACCCCCTCCAGCTGCGGGAAGCAGGTGAAGAAGTGCTCGGCGAGCTTGGCGTAGGTCTCCGGGCGGTCGTCGTACTCGGCGCGCACCCGCCCGCCGTACGGGTAGACCGCGTCGTAGCCGCCCCACAGGATGCGGTGGTCGGCGGACAGCCGGAAGTAGTGGAACTGGTTGGCGCTGTCCCCGAGTCCCTGACGGTTCTTCCAGCCGACGGAGGCCAGTTGCGCCTCGGTCAGCGGCTCGGTCATCAGGGCGTAGTCGTAGACCGGGACCGTGTAGGAGCGGACCCGCCTGACCAGGCTGGGGAAGACGTTGGTGCCGAGGGCCACCGTGCGGGCGCGGACCGCCCCGTAGGGGGTGCGGACGGCCATGCCGGCGCCGAAGGGCTTCAGCGCGAGGGCGGGGGTGTGCTCGTACACGCGGACGCCGAGCCGCAGGCAGGCCCGCTTCAGGCCCCAGGCCAGCTTGGCGGGGTGCAACATGGCCACCCCCCGGCGGTCCCACACGCCCGCCCGGAAGGTCGGGGAGTTCACCTGCTCGCGCACCGCGTCGGCGTCCAGGAACTCCATGCCGTCGGCGAGTCCCCTGCGTTCCACCTCCTCGTACCGGTCCCGGAGTTCCCGGGCCTGGTACGGCTCGGTGGCGACGTCGATCTCGCCGGTGCGTTCGAAGTCGCAGTCGATGGAGTGGCGGGCGACCGCCTCCTCGATGGCGTCGAGGTTGCGGGCGCCCAGTTCCTCCAGTCGGTGGATCTCCCGCGGCCAGCGGGTCAGGCCGTTGGGCAGGCCGTGGGTGAGGGAGGCGGCGCAGAATCCGCCGTTGCGCCCGGAGGCGGCCCAGCCCACCTCGCGGCCCTCCACCAGCACCACGTCGCGCCCGGGATCGCGTTCCTTGGCGATCAGCGCGGTCCACAGACCGCTGTAGCCACCGCCGACGACCAGCAGGTCGCAGGTCTCGGCGCCGGTGAGGGCGGGCTCCGGTCCGGGCCTGCCGGGGTCGTCCAGCCAGTACGGCACCGGCCGGGCCTCGGAAAGGGATTTCGTCCAGCGGCTCATGGCGCTCGGGGCCATGATGTCAACTCCCTACAGGGGTCTGGGATGTGGGTTTTCTATGCCTTCTGCCGGTTGCGGCGGTTGCCGACGGCCATGGACACCAGCACCAGCACGACGGCGACGACGAACATGGCCGTACCGACGACATTGATCTGCACGGGCGTTCCGCGCTGCGCGGAGCCCCAGACGAACATCGGGAAGGTGACGGTCGAGCCGGCGTTGAAGTTGGTGATGATGAAGTCGTCGAACGAGAGGGCGAAGGCGAGCAGCGCGCCCGCCGCGATGCCGGGGGCGGCGATCGGCAGCGTGACCCTGAGGAACGTCTGGAACGGGCCGGCGTACAGGTCCTGCGCGGCCTGTTCCAGTCGCGGGTCCATGGACATCACACGGGCCTTGACGGCGACCACGACGAAGCTGAGGCAGAACATGATGTGGGCGATCAGGACCGTCCAGAAGCCCAGCTCCGCGCCCATGTTGAGGAACAGGGTGAGCAGTGAGGCCGCCATGACCACCTCGGGCATCGCCATCGGCAGGAAGATCAGCGAGTTCACCGCGCCGCGCGCCCGGAAGCGGTAGCGGACCAGGGCGAAGGCGATCATCGTGCCGAGGAGGGTGGCGCCGAGCGTCGCCCACAGCGCGATCTGGAGGCTGAGCGACAGCGATCCGCACAGCCCGGAGACCCCGCACGGATCCTTCCAGGCGGCCGTGGAGAACTCCTGCCACTCGTAGTTGAAGCGGCCCTTCGGATCGTTGAAGGAGAACACGGTGACGACGACGTTGGGCAGCAGCAGATAGGCGAGCGTCAGCAGTCCCGCGATGACGACGAGACGGCGCCTGAGCCAGTTGACGAAGGTCATTTAAACCAGATCCTCCGTGCCGGACTTGCGGATGTAGAGCGTGACCATGATGAGGATCGCGGCCATCAGGATGAACGAGAGTGCCGCCGCCGTCGGATAGTCGAGGATCCGCAGGAACTGCGACTGGATCACGTTGCCGACCATGCGGGTGTCGGTCGAGCCGAGCAGGTCCGCGTTGACGTAGTCGCCGGTGGCGGGGATGAAGGTCAGCAGTGTTCCGGAGACCACGCCCGGCATCGACAGCGGGAAGGTGACCTTGCGGAACGTGGTCGACGGCTTGGCGTACAGGTCGTTCGCCGCCTCGTGGAGCCGGGGATCGATGCGCTCCAGGGAGGTGTAGAGCGGCAGGATCATGAAGGGCAGGAAGTTGTACGTCAGACCGCAGACCACCGCGAGCGGCGTGGCCAGCACCCGGTCGCCGGCCGTCCAGCCGAGCCAGGCCGTGACGTCCAGGACGTGCAGGGTGTCCAGGACACCGACCACGGGGCTGCCGTCCGCGAGGATCGTCTTCCAGGCGAGAGTGCGGATCAGGAAGCTGGTGAAGAACGGCGCGATCACCAGGATCATGATCAGGTTCCGCCAGCGTCCCGCGCGGAACGCGATCAGATAGGCCAGCGGGTAGCCGAGCAGCAGGCACAGCACGGTCGCGGAGGCGGCGTAGAGCACCGAGCGGGCGAACTGAGGCCAGCACTCGGACAGCGCGTCCCAGTAGGTGGCGAAGTGCCAGGTGACCTCGTAGCCCTCCTCCAGGGAGCCCGTCTGCACCGACGTGGAGGCCTGGTAGATCACCGGCATCGCGAAGAACACCAGCAGCCACAGGATGCCGGGCAGCAGAAGCAGGTACGGCGTCCAGCGGCCGCGTTTGCGCGGGGGTTTGCGCTCCGGGGCCGGCGCCAGGGGTGGCGCCTCGGTGACCGCGGCCATCAGACGACCTCTTCCTCGACGGTCTCGACGGACTCGCGGGACTCCACGGTCTCGACGCCCGCGTCGATGTCCTGCGCCGCGTCGAGCCCGAAGGTGTGCGCCGGGTTCCAGTGCAGGACGACCTCGGCGCCGGGCACCAGCCGCGGGTCGCGGTCGATGTTCTGGACGTAGACCTCGAAGTCGGAGCAGACGGGGCTGTCGACGACGAACTGCGTGGAGACGCCGATGAAGCTGGAGTCGGCGATCCGGCCGGTGATCCGGTTGCGGCCCTCGGTGATCTCGCCGGCGTCGTCGGCGTGCGTCAGGGAGATCTTCTCCGGGCGCACCCCGACCAGCACCCTGCCACCGGTCGTCGCGGGCGCGCCGCTGCGGGCCCGGGGCAGCAGCAGCTTGCCGCCGCCCGCCCTGAGCACGAGCTCGTCCCCGGACGTGGAGTCCACCTCGGCCTCGATGAAGTTGGAGGTGCCGAGGAAGTTGGCGACGAAGGTGGTCCGCGGGTTCTCGTACAGGTCGGTGGGCGAGCCGAGCTGCTCGACCCGGCCGGCGTTCATCACGGCGACCGTGTCGGCCATGGTCATGGCCTCCTCCTGGTCGTGCGTGACGTGCACGAAGGTGATGCCGACCTCGGTCTGGATGCGTTTGAGCTCCAGCTGCATCTGGCGGCGCAGTTTCAGGTCCAGGGCGCCGAGCGGCTCGTCGAGCAGGAGCACCTTGGGGTGGTTGATCAGGGCGCGGGCGACCGCGACACGCTGCTGCTGGCCGCCGGAGAGCTGGTGCGGCTTCTTGCGTGCCTGCTCGCCGAGCTGGACCAGCTCCAGCATCTCCTCGACCTGCTTCTTCACGCTCTTGATGCCGCGCCGGCGCAGGCCGAAGGCGACGTTCTCGAAGATGTCGAGGTGCGGGAAGAGGGCATAGGACTGGAAGACCGTGTTCACCGGCCGTTTGTACGGCGGGAGGGCGGTGACGTCCTGGTCGCCGAGGTGGACGGTGCCGGAGGTGGGCTCCTCCAGGCCGGCGATCATGCGCAGGGTGGTGGTCTTTCCGCAGCCCGAGGCGCCGAGCAGGGCGAAGAAGGAGCCCTGGGGCACGGTCAGGTCGAGCGGGTGCACGGCGGTGAAGGAGCCGTAGGCCTTGCCGATCCCGGTGAGGCGGAGGTCGCCGCCGTGGTCCGCGGTGTCTTTCGTCGTCTTCATCTCGTCACGCCCCAGTGAGCTTCGCGAACTTCTCTTCAAATGCGGTCTCTTCCTTCGAGCTCAGGGAGCGGAAGGCACGGGACTTGGCCTGCATGGCCTTGTCCGGGAGGATCAGCGGGTTGTTCGCCGCGTCCTCGTCGATCTTCGCCAGTTCGTCCTTCACGCCGTCGACCGGGCAGACGAAGTTGATGTAGGCGGCGAGCCGGGCGGCCGGCCCGGGCTCGAAGTAGTAGTCGATCAGCCGCTCGGCGTTCGTCTTGTGCCGGGCCTTGTTGGGGATCAGCATGGCGTCGGTCGACGTCATGTAGCCGCTGTCGGGGATCAGGAAGTCGATGTCCGGGTTGTCCGCCTTGAGCTGGACGACGTCCCCCGCCCAGGCCAGACAGGCGGCGAAGTCGCCCTTGGTGAGGTCGGCGGTGTAGTCGTTGCCGGTGAAGCGGCGGACCTGCCCCTTGTCGACCGCCTTCTGGAGGCGGTCGATGGCCGCGTCGTAGTCGTCGGCGGTGAACTTTCCCGGGTCCTTGCCCATGTCGAGCAGCGTCATGCCGACGGTGTCGCGCATCTCGGTGAGCAGACCGACGCGGCCCTTGAGCTTGGCGTTGTCGAGCAGGTCGGACAGCGTCCGCACCTCGACGCCGTCGAGCGCCTTCTTGTTGTAGGCGATGACCGTGGAGATGCCCTGCCAGGGGTAGGAGTAGGCGCGGCCCGGGTCCCAGTCGGGGCTGCGGAACTGGGCGGAGAGGTTGGCGAAGGCGTTCGGGAGGTTGGCCGGGTCAAGCTTCTGCACCCAGCCGAGCCGGATCAGACGGGCGGCCAGCCAGTCGGTGAGCACGATGATGTCGCGGCCGGTGTCCTGGCCGGCGGCGAGCTGCGGCTTGATCTTGCCGAAGAACTCGGTGTTGTCGTTGATGTCCTCGGTGTACTTGACCTTGATGCCGGTCCGCTCGGTGAACGCCTCCAGTGTGGGGTGCCTGCGCCCGCTGTCGTCGACGTCCATGTACTCGGTCCAGTTGGAGAAGTTGACGGTCTTCTCCTCCTTGGAGCGGTCCTCTGCGGAGACCCCGCCCTGCGACGTGCCGGCCGCGGGGATCCCGCAGGCGCTCAGCGCCCCGAGTCCGCCGGCCGCGAGCGCGCCGCCCGCGGAGGCGCGCAGCAGGGAACGCCGGGTGAGGGACGCCCGGCCGTTGCGGAGGCTGCGCCGCATGGCGGCCACCTGGGCCGGTGAAAGGCGGTCGGGCTCGTACTGCTCCATGCGCGTGGTGCCCTTTCGGGAGGGTTGCCGCGGGTCGGGCGGCCTGGCTGCTATCGGTCCCCGAAGATGGTGCGGTGCCAGTCCTTGCGGACCACCGCGGTGTTGTCGAACATGACGTGCTTGATCTGGGTGTACTCCTCGAACGAGTACACGGACATGTCCTTGCCGAAGCCGGACGCCCGGTAGCCGCCGTGCGGCATCTCGCTGATGATCGGGATGTGGTCGTTGATCCACACGCACCCCGCCTTGATCTCGCGCGTGGCCCGGCCCGTCCGGTAGACGTCCCGGCTCCATGCGGAGGCGGCGAGCCCGTACGGGGTGTCGTTGGCCAGCGCGATGCCCTCGTCGTCGGCGTCGAAGGGGAGGACGACCAGCACCGGCCCGAAGATCTCGGACTGCACGGCCTCGCTGTCCTGCGGCGCGCCGGCGATGAGGGTGGGGCGATAGTACGCGCCGTCCTTCAGCTCACCCTGCGGGGCCTCGCCGCCGGTGACGACCCGCGCGTAGGCACGTGCCCGGTCGACGAAGCCGGCCACCCGGTCGCGCTGCGCGTGGGAGATCAGCGGGCCGAGGTCGGTGCCCGGGGCGAAGGGGTCGCCGACCCGGACCGTCTCCATGAGGGCGGCGGTCCGCTCGACGAACGCCTCGTAGAGCGGCCGCTGCACATACGCGCGGGTGGCGGCCGTGCAGTCCTGCCCGGTGTTGATGAGCGCCCCGGCGACCGCGCCGTTGACGGCGGCGTCGAGGTCGGCGTCGTCGAAGACCACGAAGGGTGCCTTGCCGCCGAGCTCGAGGTGGAGGCGCTTGACGGTGGCGGTGGCGATCTCGGCGACCCGCCGGCCGACGGCGGTGGAGCCGGTGAAGGAGGTCATGGCCACGTCGGGGTGGCCGACGAGCTGCTCGCCCGCCTCCTTGCCGGTGCCGGTGACGATGTTGATGACCCCGTCGGGGAGGCCGGCGTCGGTGGCCGCCTGCGCGAAGAGGAGTGAGGTGAGCGGGGTGAGCTCGGCGGGCTTGAGCACGATGGTGTTGCCCGCGGCGACCGCCGGGAGGATCTTCCAGGCGGCCATCTGGAGGGGGTAGTTCCAGGGGGCGATGGAGCCGACGACGCCGATGGGCTCGCGGCGCACGTAGGACGTGTGGTCGGCGGAGTACTCCCCGGCCGACTGTCCCTGGAGGTGCCGGGCGGCACCGGCGAAGAACGCGATGTTGTCGATCGTGCCCGGCACGTCGAACTCGCGGCTCAGCTTCAGCGGCTTTCCGCACTGCAGGGACTCGGCCCGGGCGAACTCCTCCGCGCGGTCCGCGACGACGGCGGCGAACCGGTGCAGGGCGTCGGACCGCTCGCCGGGAGTGGCCCCGGCCCACGCCGGGAACGCCTCCCGGGCGGCGGCGACGGCCGCGTCCACGTCGTCGGGGCCGGCGAGGTCGTAGGTGTACACCTGCGCTCCGGTAGCCGGGTCGACGACGGCGTGGGTGCGCCCCGAGGTGCCCTTCGCCGGGCATCCGGCGATGAACTGCGCCCGGTCCGCGAACCGGTCCTGGGCCGGGAATCGTTGCGGGGCTTCCGAGGTCGGTTGGCCCGGGTTGTGCATGTCGCTCTCCTCCGTGTCCCCGAGGGGCGGCGTGGCTCCAGCTCGAATTGAGTGCCGATCCTGACAGAGCAACGGGACTCCAACAAGTGATTCCGTTGTTGCCTTTTGGTTACGCGACGGAATCTGTCGACCAGGTGTCGAGCGGTCACGGAAAAGGCAGGACGGAGTGTCCGTGGCGCGTGCCAGACTCGCGTGCGAGGGAAAGGATCACGCCGGGCGGGCGTGACGTGCACGGACGACGGGGGTCGCGGTGAGTGGGACGGCAGGGGTGGTCGGGCCGGTCGGGCGAATCGATTCGCGGGAGGCGCTGGTCGAGGCGCTGCGCTCCGGGGCGAAGGTGAGGTACCTGCACTTCTGGGGACACCGCCCGCTGCCCGACGGGCGGATCGGGGCGAGCTGTCTGAGCCAGTGGTGGCCGGCGCCGTTCACGGTGGACGGCGTGCGGTACGCGACGGCCGAACACTGGATGATGGCGGCCAAGGCGCGGCTGTTCGAGGATGCGGAGGCGGAGCGCGAGGTGCTCGCCGCGGACCATCCCTCGCGGGCGAAGAAGGCGGGGCGCCTGGTACGCGGCTTCGACGAGGCGACGTGGCGCCGGGAGCGGTTCGGCATCGTGGTCGAGGGCAGCGTCCACAAGTTCGCGGCCGACGACGGTCTCAGGAGCTTCCTGCTGGGCACGGGCGAGCGGGTCCTGGTCGAGGCCAGCCCGGTCGACCGCATATGGGGCATCGGCCTCGCGGCGGACGACCGGGCCGCGACGGACCCCGAGCGCTGGAGGGGGCCCAACCTGCTGGGCTTCGCCCTGATGGAGGCACGGCGGCGGCTGCGCGGCGGGTAGGGGGAGCGGGCGGCGCCGGGCCACCGCACCCCTCGCGTTCCCGGTGACGCGGAGTCCGGCACGGTGACGCGGACCTCCCGCACGGCATCGACCTCCCGCGACGCGGCCGTCCGGCCCGGCGCCGGTGCGGGTCCGCCGGGTGCCGGCCGGGCTCGCCCGGCCGGGGCCGGGCCCAGGGGGCCGCGCCCGCAGTGCCCACCGGGACCGTCCCCACCGGGACCGTCCCCACCGGGACCGTCCCCACCGGGACCGTCCCCGCCGGGACGGCCACGCCGGACGGGGTGCGGCCGGGATCGCGGCCGTCCGCTGCGCGGCGGTGCCCGCGGGTCAGGCGGGATCGGCTCCGCGGCGCACGGCGCACGCGCCGGGCCGGGCCGGGCGCACGAACCGGGGTCGTTCGGAGTCGACGCCGGTCGAAGCGCTGCGAGTGCGGGCGTTGCGGTGCGCGGCCGCCACGCGACCGGGCACCGCCACCGAGCCGGAAGGATTGCCGTGCGGCCGGGGCGTGCCCGGTGGCCCCGTGGAGCCGTCAGGTGGCCAGGACGACGATCCCGAAGACGGTGCCCAGGGCGATGCCGACCGAGCCGCAGATGATGCCGGCCAGCGCCTGGCCCGGGTTGGTCGCCTCCCCTCGGTTCGCCTTGACCCGGCCGATCCCGCCGAAGATCACGCCGAGCGCGCCGAGCATGATGGCCACCGGCCACAGGCAGAAGACGGCGGCCGCGATGATGCCGAGCACCAGTCCGGCGACGCCCATCCCGTTGTTCGGCTGTGCCGCGCCGGTCCAGTCGTGGTAACCGCCGTACGAGGGCGCCGCGCCGGCCGAAGGCCCGTAGGTGCCGCCCGGATAGCCGTAGGGCATCTGTCCGGGGCCGTCGGGGGCGATGGGCGGCGGAGGGACGGGCTCGCCCCCGGGATACGGAGCGGGTCCGGCGGCCGGAGGCGCGAAGGGGTCGGCCGGAGGCGCGAAAGGGTCGGCCGGAGGCGCGAAAGGGTTGGCCGGGGCGTGCGGGGCAGCGGGTGCCGGCGGGGTGGAGGGCCCGGCCCAGGGCTGGGACGGCCGCGGGGGCGCCGGCTGTTGCGGCGGTGTCGGGGCGCCCATCGCCGGCAGAGAGGTGACCGTCTGCTGGTCGTGCACAGAGGGAACGGAAGGTGCGGAGGGTGCGGACCAGGGCGGCGGCTCACCGGATGCCACGGTCTCTCCGGGGCCACCGGCTCCCCACGGATCACCGGCCCCGCCGGGAACGGCTCCCCCGGCCCCGGCAGACGCGGCTCCCCGGGAGCCGCCGGCATCTCCCCAAGGGCCACCGGCACCACCGGACACGGCACCGCCGCCTCCCGCCGAACCGCCGGTCGCGGCGCTCGCCCCCGGCACCGCTCCCCCGGCCCCACCCGCGGTCGGCGGTGCCCACGGGTCGGGGGCGGTGCCCGGCGGGGAGGAGGTGCCGTTCTCCGGGTTGCCGCCTGCCTGCGGCGTCTGCGCGTCGTCGGACATGCGCTGGGCCCCCCTCCGTCGAACGTCCCGCCATGCTACGACCCGCCCGCTCGCCGTGTGCCCTCGGCCTACGATGATCCTCGATCCACCGATCAGCCGATCACCCGCGTCCCGCCGCACACCGGCCGGGGACGCCGTTCCCGGGGAGGAACCTTGACCGACCGCCTGGACGCGGCCACCGGACAGGCCCGCGACCTGCACGCCTTCATCGCCGGGCTGCCCAAGGCCGAACTGCACGTGCACCACGTCGGCTCCGCCTCCCCCCGCATCGTCGCGGAGCTGGCCGCCCGCCACCCCGACTCCAGGGTCCCCACCGACCCGGAGGCCCTGGCCGATTACTTCACCTTCACGGATTTCGCCCACTTCATCGAGGTGTACCTGTCCGTCGTCGACCTGATCCGCACCCCCGACGACGTCCGGCTGCTGACCTACGAGGTGGCCCGGGAGCTGGCCCGCCAGCAGGTGCGTTACGCCGAGCTGACCATCACCCCGTTCTCCTCCACCCGCCGCGGCATCGACGAGCGGGCCTTCATGGACGCGATCGAGGACGCCCGCAAGGCGGCCGAGACCGAGTTCGGGACGGTGCTGCGCTGGTGCTTCGACATCCCCGGCGAGGCGGGACTCGAGTCCGCCGAGGAGACCGTGCGGCTCGCCACGGACGACCGGCTGCGTCCGGAGGGCCTGATCTCCTTCGGGCTGGGCGGACCAGAGATCGGCGTGCCGCGGCCCCAGTTCAAGCCGTACTTCGACCGCGCGATCGCCGCCGGACTGCGCTCCGTGCCGCACGCCGGCGAGACCACCGGTCCCGAGACGGTGTGGGACGCGCTCAACGACCTGCGTGCGGAGCGCATCGGGCACGGCACCAGCTCCGTGCGGGACCCGAAGCTGCTCGCGCACCTCGCCGAGCACCGCATCGCGCTGGAGGTGTGCCCGACCTCCAACATCGCCACCCGCGCGGTCCGCACGCTCGACGAGCACCCGATCGGGGAGTTCGTGCGGGCCGGGGTCCTGGTCACCGTCAACTCCGACGACCCGCCGATGTTCGGCACCGACCTCAACAACGAGTACGCCGTCGCCGCGCGGCTGCTGGACCTCGACGAGCGGGGCCTGGCCGCGCTGGCGAAGAACGCGGTCGAGGCGTCGTTCATGGACGCGGCGGGCAAGGAGAGGCTGGCCGCCGAGATCGACACCTACACCGCCACCTGGCTCGCCCCCTGACCGCCGGGACCGTACCCCCACCGAGGACGTGGCCGCCATGGAGAACGTGACCGCCGTCGCCCACCGCGGCGACCCTTACCGCGTCCGCGAGAACACCCTGGCCTCGCTGCGCTCCGCGCTGCGGCGGGGCGCGGACGCCGTCGAGATCGACGTGCGCCTCACCCGGGACGGCGTGCCGGTCCTGCTGCACGACGGCACCCTGAAGCGGCTCTGGGAGCGGGACCGGCCCCTGCTCGCACTGTCGTGGGAGGAGGTGCGTGAGCTGACCGAGGGCGGGGTGCCGACCCTGGCGGAGGCCCTGGGGGCGACGGACGGCGCCCGCTTGATGATCGACCTGCCCGGCGCCCCGGACAGCGGCGCGGTCCGCCGGATCACGGACGTCGTGCGGGAGCGGGGCGCGCGGGACCGCGTGTACTACTGCGCGGGCGCCGCCGCCATGCTCGCCGTCCGCGCGGCGGACCCCTCCGCCGAGATCGCCCTCACCCGGAGCACGTCGGCCCCGCCGCGCCCCGCCCTGCTGGAGGCGATCCGTCCGCGCTGGCTGAACTACCGCTTCGGCCTGGTGGACCGCGCCCTCGCCGAGCGGGTCCACCGCGACGGCCACCTGCTGTCCGTCTGGACCCCGGACACCCGCCGCTCGATGCGACGCCTGCTCTCCCTCGGCGTCGACTCCATCACCACCAACCGCATCGACGTCCTGTGCGCGCTGCGCGACCGGGCGGGAGGGGCACGGCGGGAGAGCACCTGACGGGAGGGGCACGGCGGGAGAGCACCTGACGGGACGGGCCCGCACGCGCCCTCAACCGGCCTGCGCGACGACGGCGTTCGCGGTGTGCGGGGTGAGCGCCTCGAGCCGCTTGATCCGCTTGCGCACGACGTACAGCGGGATCACGCCGAACACCCCGAACGCCATGTCGATGACGCTCCACCAGAAGGGGATGCCGCGGACGGGCCCGCAGACGAGGGCGAGCGGGATGATGCCGACGCAGGCGATCATGCCGAACTCGACGACCCAGATGTTGCGGACCGGGTCGCGGTAGGGGCCGTAGAAGGCGACCGCGATGACCAGGTGGGCGAAGGCCAGCCAGTCGGTGCCGTAGAGCAGGAAGGGGTACTCGGCGTCGGCGGTGTCCAGGCCCTGGCGTACGCGCTCGATCCACTCCATGAGGGCGGGCAGGTGCTCGGGCGCCCCGAGGGAGCGCAACGCCTCCTCGGCCCAGCGCAGTTCGTGCACCAGGGGGAAGGCGGTGGCGCCGCTGAGCACCAGGCAGACGACGAAGAGGGCCAGCCAGACGCGGATGCCCTTGAGCAGGGCGGCTCTGTCGCTCATGGCGGCAGCGTACGCCCTCGTTGAACATGTTCAAAAACCAGGCCGGGATTCAGCGGACGGCATGTGCTGCGGACACCGGGCGCCGCGCCACCGCGTGGGCGGCCACCGTGGCCGCTCCCGCCGCCGGGGCCACGGCCAGGTCGCGGGGGCGGGTGGGGCGCAGCACGCCGGCCCGGCGCAGCCGGCCGCGCGCCCGGAGGGCGAACGGCACGACCAGCAACGGCGACGTCGCCGAGCCCGGGGTGTGTCCGCGCACGGCCACCGCCTGGGCGACGTGGACCAGGCCGTGCAGCCCGGAACCCTCCAGGGCGCACTGGTGGAAGGCCGAGCGGCCCCGGCTCCACCGCCCGGCGGCCGACGCGGCCGCGACGATCACCGCCATCACGCCCATGGCCGCGGTGAAGTCGCGCCGGTCGCAGTTCTCGGCCTCCCTCCAGACCCGCTTTGGCACTCCGGGGAACCGCTCACGGAGTTCGGGTACGGTCCGCCGCAACCAGCCCGCAAGCGTCGCCAGATCTTCCGCATCGTGCACCGCCCAGGCCGCGAACAGCCCCAAGGTGACGGCCGCGCCCACGAGTTCTTCACCCGCCGCATCGTCCATGGCGCCAAGCCACCCGGCACGAAAGGCTCCCCACGCCCCTGGGGGCGCGGGGAGCTCGGGTGTGCGTCCGGCAGTGCGGGCGGAACGCCTACGCGTCCAGCGACGTCATCACGTGCTTGATGCGCGTGTAGTCCTCGAAGCCGTAGCCGGAGAGGTCCTTGCCGTAGCCGGACTTCTTGAAGCCGCCGTGCGGCATCTCGGCGACCAGCGGGATGTGCGTGTTGATCCACACGCAGCCGAAGTCCAGCTTCTTGGACATCCGCATGGCGCGGGAGTGGTCCTTGGTCCACACCGAGGAGGCCAGCGCGTACTCGACGCCGTTGGCGTACTCGACCGCCTGGTCCTCGTCGGTGAAGGACTGGACGGTGATGACCGGCCCGAAGACCTCCTTCTGGATGATCTCGTCGTCCTGCTTGAGGCCGGAGACCACGGTGGGCGCGTAGAAGAAGCCCTGCTCGCCGACGCGCTTGCCGCCAGCCTCCACGCGCGCGTGGGCCGGAAGCCGCTCGATGAAGCCCTCGACCTGCTTGAGCTGGTTGGGGTTGTTGAGCGGGCCGAAGAGCACGTCCTCGTCGTCCGGCATGCCGGTCCTGGTCTCGGCGGCGGCCTTGGCCAGCACGGCGACGAACTCGTCGTGGATGGACTCGTGGACAAGGACGCGCGTGGCGGCCGTGCAGTCCTGGCCGGCGTTGAAGAAGCCCGCCACCGAGATGTCCTCGACGGCCTTGGCGATGTCGGTGTCCTCGAAGACGACGACCGGGGCCTTGCCGCCGAGCTCCAGGTGGACCCGCTTGAGGTCCTTGGACGCGGACTCGGCGACCTGCATGCCGGCCCGTACGGAGCCGGTGATGGAGGCCATCGCCGGGGTGGGGTGCTCGACCATCATCCGGCCGGTCTCGCGGTCGCCGCAGATGACGTTGAAGACGCCCTTGGGCAGGATCGAGCCGAGGATCTCCGCGATCAGCACGGTGGAGGCCGGGGTGGTGTCCGAGGGCTTGAGGACGACCGTGTTGCCCGCGGCGATGGCCGGGGCGAACTTCCACACGGCCATCATCATCGGGTAGTTCCAGGGGGCGACCTGGGCGCAGACTCCGACCGGCTCGCGCCGCACGATGGAGGTCAGGCCCTCCATGTACTCACCGGCCGAGCGGCCCTCGAGCATCCGCGCCGCGCCCGCGAAGAAGCGGATCTGGTCCACCATCGGCGGGATCTCCTCGGTGCGGGTCAGCCCGACGGGCTTGCCCGTGTTCTCCACCTCGGCGGCGATGAGGTCCTCGGCGCGCTCCTCGAAGGCGTCCGCGATCTTCAGCAGGGCCTTCTGGCGCTCGGCCGGGGTGGTGTCGCGCCAGCCGGGGAACGCCTCGGCGGCGGCCGCCATCGCGGCGTCCACGTCCACCTGCCCGGACAGCGGAGCGGTCGCGTACGCCTCGCCGGTGGCGGGGTTGACCACCTCGGTGGTCCGTCCGTCGGCGGCGTCCCGGAACTCCCCGCCGATGTAGTTGCGCAGACGACGCAGCTCGGTGCTCACTGCAGGCCCTCCTGGTGTTCCTTGTGGGTGTCCGAGGTGTCCAACCTCTGAGACACCCACCCTAAACCGACGCCTGACGTTTTCAACACCCCCGCCCACCCCGCATCTGCGAAATCCGCAAGCTGAAAGCCCACAGACAACGAATTTCATCGATCGTGCCTTGCGAAACTACCGAGACGTCGTGCAGAGTGATCCCGTGGCCAGTCGAAGCGCAGACCCGAAGGACTCCCGCGAGTCCAGGAACGGCGGCGGTCCCCAGTTGGACGCCCTCTCCCTCGCCATCATCGAGCAGCTCCAGGAGGACGGCCGCCGGCCGTACGCCGCCATCGGCAAGGCCGTGGGCCTGTCGGAAGCGGCCGTGCGCCAGCGCGTCCAGAAACTGCTCGACCAGGGCGTCATGCAGATCGTCGCCGTGACGGACCCCCTCACCGTGGGCTTCCGCCGCCAGGCAATGGTCGGCGTCAACGTCGAGGGCGATGTGGAGTCCGTCGCCGACGCGCTGACCGCCATGGCCGAATGCGAGTACGTGGTGATGACCGCAGGCTCCTTCGACCTGATGGTCGAGATCGTCTGCGAGGACGACGACCACCTTCTGGAGGTCATCAACAAACGCATCCGGGCCGTGCCCGGCGTGCGCTCCACCGAGAGCTTCGTCTACCTCAAGCTCAAGAAGCAGACCTACATGTGGGGAACCCGATAATCGTGAGCACCGACAGCCCCAAGGACCTCAGCAGGTCCGCGTACGACCACTTGTGGATGCACTTCACCCGCATGTCCTCGTACGAGAACTCCCCCGTCCCCACGATCGTCCGGGGCGAGGGCACCCACATCTACGACGACAAGGGCAGGCGCTACCTCGACGGTCTCGCGGGGCTGTTCGTGGTCCAGGCCGGACACGGCCGGGTGGAGCTCGCCGAGACCGCGCTCAAGCAGGCGCAGGAGCTGGCGTTCTTCCCGGTGTGGTCCTACGCCCACCCCAAGGCCGTGGAACTGGCGGAGCGGCTGGCCCACGAGGCACCGGGCGACCTGAACAAGGTCTTCTTCACCACCGGCGGCGGCGAGGCGGTGGAGACCGCCTGGAAGCTCGCCAAGCAGTACTTCAAGCTCGTCGGCAAGCCGACCAAGTACAAGGTCATCTCCCGCGCGGTCGCCTACCACGGCACCCCGCAGGGCGCCCTGGCCATCACCGGACTGCCGAGCCTGAAGGCCCCGTTCGAGCCGCTGGTGCCGGGCGCGCACAAGGTGCCGAACACCAACATCTACCGGGCGCCGATCCACGGCGACGACCCGGAGGCGTTCGGCCGCTGGGCCGCCGACCAGATCGAGCAGCAGATCCTCTTCGAGGGCCCGGACACCGTCGCCGCGGTCTTCCTGGAGCCGGTGCAGAACGCCGGCGGCTGCTTCCCGCCCCCGCCCGGCTACTTCCAGCGGGTGCGCGAGATATGCGACCGGTACGACGTGCTGCTCGTCTCCGACGAGGTCATCTGCGCCTTCGGCCGACTGGGCACGACGTTCGCCTGTGACAAGTTCGGCTACGTCCCGGACATGATCACCTGCGCCAAGGGCATGACCTCGGGCTACTCCCCGATCGGCGCGTGCATCGTCTCCGACCGGCTCGCCGAGCCGTTCTACAAGGGCGACAACACCTTCCTGCACGGCTACACCTTCGGCGGGCACCCCGTCTCCGCCGCGGTCGGTGTCGCCAACCTCGACCTCTTCGAGCGCGAGGGCCTCAACCAGCACGTGCTGGACAACGAGGGCGCCTTCCGCGCCACGCTGGAGAAGCTGCACGACCTGCCGATCGTCGGCGACGTCCGCGGCAACGGCTTCTTCTACGGCATCGAGCTGGTCAAGGACAAGGACACCAAGGAGTCCTTCGACGCAGACGAGACCGAGCGCGTGCTGTACGGCTTCCTGTCCAAGAAGCTCTTCGAGAACGGCCTGTACTGCCGGGCCGACGACCGCGGCGACCCGGTGATCCAGCTCGCCCCGCCGCTGATCTCCCACCAGGAGACCTTCGACGAGATCGAGCAGATCCTGCGCGCGACGCTGTCGGAGGCGTGGACCAAGCTGTGACGTGACCGCCCGCCGCGACCGCAAGTGAGCGTCCGCCGGCCTCGGCTGTGGCCGTCCCCCGCGGCCGTCCCCTGTGATCGTCCGCTGGAATGATCATTACGGCCCCGGAGCCGCCCGTTCGAGTGATAAACGGCGGCCCGGGGCCGCGTGCCTGTCCGGCCTCCCGCCGCCTCCTGCCTAGCGTGCCAGTGACCGATCGGCCCTGCCTTCGTTCCCCCGCACGGGGGACTTCATCGAACCGCGCACGGCATTTCCGATCCGAACCGAGGTGTACGCCATGGTGGCCCCACCGGACAACGACGTGCTCTGGGCACGTGCCCTGCACTTCCGGCACGACGACGGCTCACCCGGGCTGAGCGGGGTCTCGCTCGGTGTCCGGGAGGGCGAGATCCTCGCCCTGGGCGGCCCGCGCGGCAGTGGCAAAACGACACTGCTGCGTTGTCTGTCGGGCCTGGTTCCGGTCCGCAGCGGCGAGGTCTGGTTCAACAGCGTCCCCGTGCACACCATGACCCCCGCCGCCCGGGAGCGGCTGCGCCGCGACCGCTTCTGCTGGGTCGACCCGGCCCCGGTCCTGGTCCCCGAGCTGAGCGTCTGGGAGAACACCGCCCTGCCCCTGATGCTGCGCGGCGCGGGCCGTCGCCGGGCCAGAACGGCCGCCATGGAGTGGCTGGAGCGCCTCGACGTAGGGGACAAGGCCCGCAAGCACCCGCACGAGCTGGTCCAGGCGGAGCGCCAGCGGGTCTGCATCGCCCGCGCCCTGGCCCCGGCCCCGTCGGTGCTGTTCGCCGACGAGCCGACCGCGCCGCTGCACCGCGCCGACCGGCGGCACGTGCTGCGCACCATGACCACGGCCGCCCGGTCGCACGGCGTCACGGTCGTCCTCGCCACCGCGGACCCGGACACCGCGGCGCTGGCCGACCGCACGGTGTCCCTGCTCGACGGCCGGCGCGTGCGCACCGTGCACCTGCCCCCGGTCTCCGGGACCACCGAGACGGAAGGCCGGGCCACGTGCTCGCTCTCCGTCTGACCCGAGGTTCCCGGCCCACCGTCCGGCTGCGCCGCCTGCTGGTCGCGGCGGCGTCGGCGGGCACGGGCTTCCTGCTGCTGAGCGCCCTCGGTCACGCGCTGGGCAACCCGGAGGCGTCCACCGCCTCACTGCTGCGCCTCGCCTGGTGCGGGGCGCCGCTGGCCGCCACGGTGTACTTCGCGGTCGCGGTGGCCCGCACCGACCCGGGCACCCGGCCCCGGCCGGGTCTCTCGGCGATCGGGCTCGGCCCGCTCGGCCTGATGGCCGTCTCCGCGACGACCACGGCCCTGTCCGGCGTCCTGGGCTCGTTCCTGGCACTGCTGGTCTTCCTCCTCCTGCGCGCCGACGTCACGGGCCTGCCCCTCGGGGCCGCCCCGCCGGACTTCCTCGCCGTGGACCGGCCCCTGCCGCTCCCGGCGGCCCTCACCCTGCTCGCCCTGGTGCCCCTGATGGCGTCGGGTGCGGTGGCGGTGGCCCTGCGCCCGCGCGAGGCGCCGTCGGGCCCGCCGCCCGCGGCACGGACGTACGGCCGCTTCGGCGCCTACCGCCGCACGGCGGGCCGGGAGACCTTCGGCGCGTACGGCCGTTACGGCAAGCACCTCGAGGTCGCGACCGGCCGGGGACGGCGTCGCCCCGACACCGCCCGCGGGCCGGAGATCGCCGCGGACGGCCTGTCCGGCGTCCCGCACCGGCCCGGCCCGGCCGAACAGACGCCGGGAGCTTCCGCGTCGCGGGACCCGGGCGCCGACGGGCGGGAGCGGGGGGCGCTCGCTCAGGGACCGGCCGACACCTCCGGGCAGCGGCCGGGACACCCCACGAGGCGGTCCACCGGAACAACGCCCAGGCCGGCAAGCACCGCGCGCACACCGATCGCTTTCGCGCACGAGCTCGCCGTCACCGCGCCGGACCCGGCGGACGGCACAGACCGGCAGCCGGGAAGCGGATCCGCGCGCAGGCCCGTCAGCGGCTCGGAGCACGGGCGGGACACCGCACGGGGCACGACCGGCACCGGGCCGGAGCTGACCGGTGCGGTGCGCGCGCCCGGCGTCACCGTGCCGGGACGGACCGGCGCCGCCCCGGAGCCCGCCGAGGACACACCGCCGCACACCGGCACCGCGCCGGTGTCCGCCGGGGACGCCCCCGAGGCGCTCACGGACCTCGCCCGCCGCCCGGCCGACGCACCGCACTCCGCGCCCTCCGGCCTTCCCTGGGGCATCGCCGTGCTCGCCGTCGGGCTGACCGTGGGCGCGTACGCGGGTCGCACCGGTGGGGCCGGCACCGCGCCCGGGGACCGGCCCGGCGTGCTGCTCGGGCTGGCCCTGGCCGCCCTCGGGCTCGCGCTGGCCGCCCCCGGGCTCACCCACCTGTGCGGCCGGCTGCTCCAGGCGGTCCGGCCCGGCGCGCTGCGCCTGCTGGCGGGCCGGGTCCTGATGGCGGAGGCCACCCGTGTCGGCCGTCCGCTGGGCGTGGTCTGCGCGGTCACGTCGGCCGCGTACGCCATGTCGTCGCTGTACGGGCCCGGCGGCACGCCCGTCGGACCGCTCACCACGCTCGGGGTGCTGGTGGTCACCGGCTGCACCGTGGGGACGCTGCTGACCGCCGCCGTCGAGGCCAAGCACGCCCGCGCCGACGCCACGGCCGCCCTGCTGCGCCTCGGCGCGCCCGGCTCCACGCTGCGCCGCGCCGCCGTCCTGCGCACCGGCGTGCTGCTCGCCCTGTTCGGCCCGCTGACCCTGCTCGTCGCCGAGCTGGCCGCACTGCCGCCGGCCCGCTGAGCCGCGGACCCGACCCGTACGGAAGATCCGCCGGGAAAAGTCGACACCGCCCGATGAGTTTCCCGCCGGCCGCCGGTCCACCTTTCCGAGCACGACGAACCGA
The DNA here is from genome assembly GCF_042871235.1 of Streptomyces sp. NPDC005931. NCBI lineage: Bacteria > Bacillati > Actinomycetota > Actinomycetes > Kitasatosporales > Streptomycetaceae > Streptomyces > Streptomyces sp. NPDC005931. The sequence goes on along the minus strand of NZ_JBIAIG010000017.1, from coordinate 92,198 downwards.
TGGGAGACAGCACGCCATGTACCAGCAGATGATCTTCGTGAACCTGGCCGTCGACGACCTCGACGCATCGAAGCGGTTCTTCACGGAGCTCGGCTACTCCATCAACGCGCAGTTCAGCGACGAGAACACCGCCTCCGTCATGATCAGCGACACCATCGTCGCCATGCTGCACACCAGGCAGCGCTACGCGGAGTTCACCAAGAAGGAGATCGCCGACGCCACGAGGACCAGCGAGGTCCTGCTGGCGCTGAGCTCCGAGAGCCGCGAGAAGGTCGACGAACTGGTGGACAAGGCGGTGGCGGCCGGCGGCTCGATCAGCGGCGAGACGCAGGACCAGGGCTTCATGTACGGCCGCGCCTTCGACGACCTCGACGGGCACACCTGGGAGGTCGTGTGGATGGACCCGGCCGCGGTGGAGGGCTGAGGGACGGCCCGGCCTAGCATGGGCGGGTGCAGACGAGTCCCGCCCATGCCGCCCATCACGGGGACTGCGAGATCGAGACGCTCGAGGAGTTCGACGCCGTCGTCTCGGCCCGCGGCACGCTCAGTGGATTCCGCGTCCAGGCCGTCGACCTGACCGACCGGACACGGGAGTTGCTCACCACGGACACCTCGGAGGCGGTGTTCCTCGGCTGCCGCATGCGCCCCGAGGCCGAAGCCAAGACCCGCGCCGACGGCGCCCTGGTCCTGCCGCCCGTACCGGGCCTGCCGTTCGACCCCTACCGCGGCCATCTCTACACCCCCGGCGAACTGTTCGCCTCGCTCGACAAGGGCTACGAGGCCACGCCGGACGCCCTCACCTACGCCTGGTTCCAGCGAACCCGGGCCGACGGCGACATCCACGCGTCGATGCTGCGCGCCGTCCACGACGACGCCGTCTCCGACGCCCTGGACGAACTCCTGCGCGGGACGCGGGTGGTGGGGGTGATGGGCGGTCACGCGATGGCCCGCGGCACGCGGGAGTACCTGGGCGCGGCCCGGCTCGGACGGGCGCTGGCCCGGGCCGGCCTCACCGTGGCCACGGGCGGTGGCCCCGGCGCGATGGAGGCGGCCAACCTCGGCGCCTACGCGGCCTCCTACGACGACGCCGTGCTCGTCGAGGCGAGCGAACTCCTGTCCGCAGCCCCCTCGTTCACCCCGTCGATCACCGACTGGGCCCGCGCCGCCTTCGAGGTGCGCACCCGCTGGCCCGGGGGCGGCACCTCCGTCGGCATCCCGACCTGGTTCTACGGTCACGAGCCGCCGAACCCCTTCGCGTCCCACCTCGCCAAGTACTTCGCCAACGCCACCCGCGAGGACGGCCTGCTGGCCCGCTGCAACGCGGGTGTGGTGTACCTGCCGGGTGCCGCCGGGACCGTGCAGGAGGTCTTCGACAACGCGACACCGAACTACTACCAGTCGCGCGGCGAGCCCACGCCGATGGTGCTGGTGGACCGCGCCCACTGGACGGAGAGGCTCCCGGCCTGGCCGCTGCTGCGGTCGCTCGCCGAGGGACGGGCGATGGAGACGCGCATCGCCCTGGTGGACCGGATCGAGGAGGCTCCGGAGGCGTTGAAACGTCTGGGGGCTTAACAAGACGGCAAAGCCGGGGTCCGCGGTCGGCATATGCGTTGACACTACTTATGCGGCGCTTATAGACCTGGGTGCCGTCCGGGAGAGCTGATGTCTCGTCAACCCTCCCACCACCCCCCGCATTTGCACATCAAAGAAGAGGACAAACGTGACAGTTCTGCCCGTAACCCGCCGTACGGCCGCGGGTCGTACTGCAGCACGTACCGTGCGCGCCCTCGGGGTCGTCACCGCCTCGGCGGCGCTCGCTCTCGGTGCCGCGGGCAACGCGGCGGCCCGCACCATCGGCGACTTCTCGGCCGAGGCGAAGTGCGTCGGCGACAACGGTGTCATCATCGTGACCGATGTCGACGCCGCCGGCACTCCGGCCACCGTGTCCGTGTTCCTCGAGAACAACGGCGCCGATGTGAAGAAGATCGGCGAGCAGGTGGTCAAGGGCTCCCGGGAAGGCGTGACCATCACCTTCGAGGAGAACTGGAAGCCGAACGCCGAGTACCGCGTCCACGTCGAGGCCGAGCCGTACGTGAGCGAGGACATCGAACCGAACCTGACCACCCCGGCCACGGCCTGCAAGAAGCAGCGGGAGCAGACCCCGAGCCCGGCCCCGACACCGACACCGACGCCGACGCCGACACCGACGGAGTCCGCCTCGTCCCCGGCCGAGGAACCCGGCACCCCCGCCCCCTCGCAGCCGGAGAGCCAGAGCACCGCTCCCGCGGACACGTCGGACAACGCACCGTCGCCCGCCGTCGGCGAGTCCCACCTCGCCGAGACCGGCGCCAACTCCGGCACCGGCCTGATCGCCGGGATCGCCGCCGCCCTGGTCGCCCTCGGAGGCGTCGCGGTCTTCCTCGGCATGCGCCGCAGGAGCTCGCACCGGGGGCGCTGAGGCGGTACGGCCCCGAGGTGGCCCGTCCCCGCGGGGGCGGGCCACCGGCCTGTTCCGACCTGGGGCCGAGCCAATCGGCCCGTCCCCGCGGGGCCCGGCCACCTGCCCGACCCCACAGGTGCCGGGCCACCGGCCTGCCCGCCTCAGCCGAAGGCCGTCCGCTCCAGCCAGAACTCCAGCACCTCGCGGTCGCCCAGCACCTCCAGCCCTGGCCCGTCGAGCGGCATACGCCGGTAGAAGGCGAGGAGGAGGACGGTGAGCGGGCCGCGCAGGGCGACGGTCGCCTTCTCGTGACCGCGGCGCCAGGTGACGCCCTCGTCGCCCAGCTCGATCAGCCACTCGGCGTTCAGGCCGGGATCGGTGTCGGTGGCGTGCAGGTGCAGGGAGGTGCCGGGCACGCGCAGCTCCTTCGCCGGTCCGTCCGGCAGGGCACGCTGCACGAACCGCACGATCTCCAGCCACTCGTCCACCGCGTCGGCGGCCAGATCGGCGGCGACCGGCTCGACGGGGCGGCCGGCGGCGAGGACGGCGTCGGCGTGGTGCACGACGAGTTCGTGGGTCATCCGGCGCGCCCAGAAGCCGGCGGTGAGGTCGCCGGACCACGACCACACCCGCGTGCCCGGCCCGGCCTCCCGCAGTGCGGCGACCGCCGACGCCGCGGAATCGGCCAGCCACGCGTCCAGCGCGGTGGCGTCACCCCGGGCCTCGGGGCCTTCGCTCCCGGGCACGCGGTCGATCGGGACATCCTCCGTGGCCCGGGTGCGGACGAGCAGCTCCACCCAGCGCAGGGCCTGCCCGACGTGGCGTACCAGCTCCTCCAGGGTCCACGCGGGGCAGGTCGGCACGGTGGCGGACAGGTCGGCGCCGGAGGTCAGCAGGGTGCCGAACCTGCTTGCCCAGTGGGCGATTTCGTCGCAGTGGCGTGCGTGGGTGAGGTCCGTCATGCGGCTCACCGTAGGCGCGTGACGATCATCCCAACACCACGATTTCCGCCACGTCGAACTCCACCCCGACCTCCTCGCCGACCTCCGGTGCCGACCGCAGCGCGCACGCCGCCTCCAGGCGTGGCGCGTCCTGGGGCTGGAGGTGGACGGCGACATGGGTGCCGCGGAAGGTGCGGGCGGCCACGGTGCAGCGCAGACCGGCGTCGGCCGGGACGAGACGGACCCCGGCAGGCCGGACGAGGAGGGTCCGGGCACCCTGCGGGGCGTCACCGGGGACGGGGACCTTGCCCCACGGGGTCACCGCGACGTCGGCACCGACCGTCGCGTCGACCACGTTCTCGAAGCCGAGGAACCGGGCCACGAAGGCGTCCGCCGGTCGCTGCCAGACCTCGAGCGGTGTGCCGGACTGGGCGATGCGTCCGTCCCGCATCACCACCACCCGGTCGGCCAGCGCGAACGCCTCGCCCTGGTCGTGGGTCACGGCGAGCACGGTGGTGCCCAACCGGCCGAACAGCTCCCGCAGTTCGACGACCAGCCGTTCCCTCAGCGACCGGTCGAGCTGACCGAGCGGCTCGTCCAGCATCAGCAGCCGGGGGCTGGGGGCGAGGGCCCGGGCCAGCGCCACCCGCTGCTGCTCGCCGCCGGACAGCGCGGCGACCGCCCGCCCGGCCGCCCCGGGCAGACCGACCAGTTCCAGCAACCCCTGTACCCGTTCGGTCCGTTCGGCGCGCGGCGCCCCGTGCATCCGCAGTCCGAAGGCCACGTTGCCGCCCACGTCCCGCTGCGGGAAGAGCTGGTGGTCCTGGAACATCAGCCCGACCCCGCGCCGGTGCGCCGGCACCCCGCCCTGGTCCCGGCCGTCGAGCAGCACCCGTCCGGCGTCGAGGGGCTGCAGCCCCGCCACCGCGCGCAGCAGCGTGGACTTGCCGCTTCCGCTGGGCCCCAGCACGCACACGATCTCGTGCTCGGCCACGTCCAGATCGACGGCGTCCAGCACCGCCCGCCCGCCGAAACGGACGGTCGCCCCGTCAAGACTCAGCAGCATCGCGCACTCCCCGGCAGCATCTAGAACTCCCCCGTTCGGTCGGTCCGCAGCCGCTCCAGCACCAGCAGCGCCACCGCGCACACGATCATCAGGATCGTCGACAGGGCCATCGCCTGGCCGTAGTTGAGGTCACCGGGTCGCCCGAGCAGCCGCGCCACGGCCACCGGCAGGGTCGGACGGTCCGGCCGCGCGATGAACACGGTCGCCCCGAACTCGCCCAGCGACACCGCGAAGGCGAACCCCGCGGCGATCAGCAGCGCCCGCCGCGCCATCGGCAGGTCCACCTCCCGCCACGCCCGCCACGGCGACGCCCCGAGCACCGCCGCCGCCTCCCGCAGCCGCACGTCCACGGCCCGCAGTACCGGCAGCATGGTCCGTACGACGAAGGGCACACCGACCAGCGCCTGCGCCAGCGGCACCAGGATCCACGAGGCCCTCAGGTCGAACGGCGGCTCGTCGAGGGCGATCAGGAACCCGAAGCCGACGGTCACCGCGGACACGCCGAGCGGCAGCATCAGCAGCGCGTCGAAGCCGCGCACCAGCCGCCCCGCGTCCCTGCGGGTGAGCGCCACGGACGCGAGACCACCGATCACCACCGCCATGGCGGTGGCGGCCACCGCATAGCGCAGCGAGTTGCCGACCGCTTCGATCGGCGGCACGAGGAACACGCCCCCGTCCTCCTCGGTCAGCGCCCGGTAGTAGCCGAGGCCGGCGCCGGCGAAGGACCGTTCCACCAGCACCGCGAGCGGCAGCAGGAGCAGCACGGCGACGGTGGCGACGACGACGCCGAGCAGCGCCCACTGCCCGGACCCGCGCGGCCGGCGCGCGGTCACCGAGGCGTCCACCAGCCGCAACGCGGTCTCGCGCCGCCGCACCGTCCACGCGTGCAGGGCCAGGATGGTGCCCACGGCGACGAACTGGATCATCGTCAGGACGGCGGCGGTGGACAGGTCGAAGATCTCGGAGGTCTGCCGGTAGATCTCCACCTCGAGGGTGGAGAACGTGGGTCCGCCGAGGATCTGCACCACTCCGAAGGAGGTGAAGGTGAACAGGAAGACCATCAGCGCGGCGGCCGCCACCGCGGGCGCAAGGGCGGGCAGGGTGACGGTCCGCCAGGCCGCGAACCGGGAGGCACCGAGCATCCGCGCGGCCTCCTCCTGCCGGGGATCGAGCTGCGCCCAGAGCCCGCCGACGGTCCGGACGACGACGGCGTAGTTGAAGAAGACGTGCGCGAGCAGGATCGCCCACACGGTGGTGTCCAGCCGCAGGCCCCACAGCTCGTCGAGGAGCCCGCCGCGCCCCACCAGCGCCATGAACGCCGTCCCGACCACGACCGTGGGCAGCACGAACGGCACGGTGACCACGGCCCGCAGCAGTTGCTTGCCGGGGAAGGCGAAGCGTGCGAGGACATACGCGCCGGGCAGGGCGATCAGCAGGGTGAGGGCAGTGGAGACGAGGGCCTGCCAGGTGGTGAACCACAGGACCTGCCGGACGTCGGACTGCGCCAGGACGTCCCCGATCCGCCCGAGGTGCCAGGTCCCGTCGGACTTCAGCCCGCGGGCGACGATCGCGGCCACCGGGTAGGCGAAGAAGACCGCGAAGAACGCCACGGGCACGGCCATCAGCCCGAGCCGGGCCGCGCCCCCGCGCCACCTGGCCGCGGCGTGGCCCGAGGCGGCGGCACGGTCCTCCGCCGCCTCGGCCGCTGCCGCGGACTTGCTCACTTCAGGACGAGCGAGGTCCACGACTTGACCCACTGGTCACGGTGTTCGGCGATCTTCGCCGGGTCCATCGTCTCGGGGTCCTTCGCCGCCGGCCCGTACTGGGTGAACTCCTTGGGCACCTGGGCGGCCTCGCGCACCGGGTAGACGAACATGTTGAGCGGCATGTCGTCCTGGAACTCCTTGGTGAGCAGGAAGTCGAGCAGCGCCTTGCCGCCCTCGGGGTTCCTGGCGTTGCTCAGCAGGCCCGCGTACTCGACCTGGCGGAAGCAGGTGCCCTCGGCGACGCCCGTGGGCGCGGTGTCGGGCCTGGGGTCGGCGTAGATCACCTCGGCGGGCGGCGAGGAGGAGTAGGACACCACCAGCGGCCGGTCCGCCTTGGCCTTCTTGCCGCCGGCCGAGCCGGAGAACTCCTCGTTGTAGGCCTGCTCCCAGCCGTCGACCACCTTCACGCCGTTGGCCTTGAGCTTCTTCCAGTAGTCCTGCCAGCCGTCGTCGCCGTACGCGGCGGCGGTGCCGAGCAGGAAGCCGAGGCCGGGCGAGGACGTGGACGCGTTCTCGGTGACGAGCAGGTTCTTGTACTCGGGTTCGACCAGGTCGTCGAACGTGCGCGGCGGGTCGAGCTTGCGGTCGGCGAAGTACTTCTTGTCGTAGTTGACACAGATGTCACCGGTGTCGACGGGCGTCACCCGGTGCTTGTCCTCGTCGGCCCGGTACTGGGGAAGGACCAGATCGGATCCCTTCGCCTCGTACGGCTGGAACAGCCCGTTGTCGAGGGCTCGGGACAGCAGGGTGTTGTCGACGCCGAAGAAGACGTCGCCCTGGGGATTGTCCTTGGTCAGGATCGCCTTGTTCACGGCCTGCCCGGCGTCGCCGTCCTCGAGGACCTTGACCTGGTAGCCGGACTTCTTCTCGAAGGAGGCGATGACGTCCTTCGAGACGGCCCACGAGTTGTGGCTGACCAGGGTCACGGTCTTCGACCCACCGGACCCGGAGCCGGAGCCCTGGTCGCCGCCGTCCGACGAACCGCACGCGGACACGGAGACCATGCCCAGCCCGACGGCCAGGATCGTGACCTTCTTGGTGATGCTCACTGGATTCCTCCTGGAGTGACCAGGAAGAGACGCGGCCCTGCCCGGGACCCCTCGCAGGGTGCCCGGGCAGGGCGCAACAGCTCGAGTGATGACCGATCTCCCTACCCAGAATGACCTGGGCGAGGTTCGGAGGGTCTGCGGCCGGTGCCGCACTCTCAGCGCTGTGGCGCTCCCCTGTCGGAATATGAAGATGTGTGTGGCTGATTTCCTGCTGTACAGGTCGTACGCCGGTCAGGTTACCTCTCGCTCGCGGCGAGCTGACCACACGCCCCGTCGATCTCCTGCCCCCGGGTGTCCCGGATCGTCACCGGCACACCGTGCGCGGCGATCGCCTCGACGAACGCCTTCTCGTCCTCGGGCCGCGAGGCGGTCCACTTCGAGCCGGGCGTGGGGTTCAGCGGGATGAGGTTGACGTGCACCGGCCGACCCTTGAGCAGCCGCCCGAGCCGGTCACCGCGCCACGCCTGGTCGTTGATGTCCCGGATCAGCGCGTACTCGATGGACAGCCGTCGCCCGGACTTGGCCGCGTACTCGAACCCGGCGTCGAGCACCTCGCGCACCTTCCACCGCGTGTTCACGGGGACGAGGGTGTCGCGCAGCTCGTCGTCGGGCGCGTGCAGGGAGATGGCAAGGCGGCACTTGAAGCCCTCGTCGGAGAACCGGTGGATGGCCGGCACCAGGCCGACGGTCGACACGGTGATCCCGCGCTGCGACAGCCCGAGCCCGTCCGGCTCGGGGTCGGTGAGGCGGCGGATGGCGCCGACGACCCGGTTGTAGTTGGCGAGCGGCTCGCCCATGCCCATGAACACGATGTTGGACAGCCGCGCCGGCCCACCCGGCACCTCGCCGTCCCTGAGCGCCCGCATGCCGTCCACGATCTGGTGCACGATCTCCGCAGCGGACAGGTTGCGGTCGAGGCCCGCCTGCCCGGTGGCGCAGAACGGGCAGTTCATGCCGCAGCCGGCCTGGGAGCTGATGCACATGGTCACCCGGTCGGGGTAGCGCATGAGCACCGACTCCACGAGCGTCCCGTCGAAGAGCTTCCACAGCGTCTTGCGGGTGGTGCCCTGGTCGGTCGACAGGTGCCGCACGACGGTCATCAGCTCGGGGAGCAGCGCCTCCCCGAGCTTGGCGCGGGAGCCGGCGGGGATGTCGGTCCACTGCTCCGGATCGTGCGCGTACCGCGCGAAGTAGTGCTGCGAGAGCTGCTTGGCGCGAAACGGCTTCTCACCGACCGCGACGACCGCCTCCTTGCGCTCGGCGGGCGTGAGATCGGCAAGGTGCCGCGGCGGCTTCTTGGCTCCGCGCGGCGCGACGAAAGTGAGTTCTCCGGGCTTAGGCATGGCTCGTCCAGTGTCGCAGATCCAACCCGGGGACCGGGTTCGCGCCCGCCGGGACCGGGCGGCCCCGTGACCGCGGCGGTCCGGACGCCTGCGGCGGCGGCCGTCGTGCCTTCCCGGCTCCTGTCGGACGGCCCACGGCGGGCCCAGGTGGCGGGGCCGACAAGGGAGCCCGCGCGCACAAGGCGGGGACCACGGGGCCGGCGGGGCTCGCGGACGGTGGCACCGGGGGGCGGCCCTGCGGCGCCCTACGGCCCTAGGCGCCGGGAGCCCGGTACTGCACCTGCCCGGCCTTCCCCAGGGCCTCCAGCGTTTCGTCGATGGTCAGGAGAACGGTCGTCTCGAACGAACTCAGTGCACCGCCTCCGCTGATGGCCAGAGCGACTGCGGCCATGGAGACGTTGTCGGGGGCCTCCCACAGGTTGTAGCCGTCGCGGGTGCCGAACGCGTACCAGAAGCCGTGGAGCCTGCCTCCGACGGACTCGATGTACGACTGGGCGGCCTTGGCGCGGTCCTCGGGGTGCTTGATGAGTCTCGCCCAGGTCTCCGGCGTGTAGCTGAACCTCGACAGATAGAGCGGCATCGTCTCTCCCTTTCGTCCTTCAAGGGATCCCCCGCGAGGCGGGAAACTCGCGGGCTGCCGCCCGCCTGTCCCCCGAACGGCCGGGGAGGACGACCGGCACGGCCGCTGGCGCGGAGGACGAGGGAGCACGGCGCGGACTCGGTGCTGCCACCGCATGGTCGATGTCAGCGCGCGGATGCGGTCCGGTGACCGCGCCGGCGACGTCAGCGCAGGTCGAGGCGCATCAGGACGCGGGGGTGACCGGCCAGCACGGAGGCGGTGTCGGCCGCATGGACGAAGCCGGCGCGTTCGAAGTTCTTGCGGAGGCCGGGATAGGCCATCGTGAGGTCGACCTTCGCGTCGCCGTTGTCGAGGGGGTATGCCTCGATCGCCGGAGCGCCGTGGAAGCGGGCGAAGTCCACCGCGCCGGCGATCAGGGCGTGCGAGATGCCCTTCCTGCGGTGGCCGGGGCGTACGCGGACGCACCACAGGGACCAGACGGGCAGGTCGTCGACGTGCGGGATCCTGCGGCTACGGGCAAAGGAGGTGTCCGCGCGGGGCGCCACGGCGGCCCAGCCGACCGGCTCGTCGCCGTCGTAGGCGAGCACTCCCGGAGGCGGATCGCTGCGGCACAGTCCGGCCACGTACTCGCCGCGAGCCGATCCTCGCAGCTCATTGTTGAGCCCGGAGGGGATCCGGTAGCTCAGGCACCAGCAGACAGTGGACTCGGGCTTCCTCGGGCCGAGCAGGGTGCGGACGTCCTCGAAGACCGAAGCCGGGCGCACGTCGATGGTCATGGCACCACGATGCCACGGGCGTGCCCGGTTCTTCCGCCGGGCGGCCCGAGTCGTGGTCCGGGCACGTGCGAGCCCCCGTCCCTGCACGGAACGGGGGCTCGCACGCGCATGCGTGTGGTGTCCGTCAGCTCCCGACGAACAGCACCAGAAGCAGCCACACCACCGGCGCCGTCGGCAGCAGGGAGTCCAGTCGGTCCATGATGCCGCCGTGGCCCGGGAGCAGGGTGCCCATGTCCTTGATGCCCAGGTCCCGCTTGATCATGGACTCGCCCAGGTCGCCGAGCGTGGCGCTGGCCGCGACCGCGAGGCCGAGCAGCAGACCCTGCCACCAGCTGCCGCCGTCGATCAGGAACTGCATGCACAGCGCGCCCGCCACCATGGCGAACCCGATCGCGCCGAGCAGGCCCTCGCGGGTCTTGCCGGGGCTGATCCGCGGGGCGAGCTTGCGCTTGCCGAAGCGCCAGCCGACGGCGTACGCGCCGGTGTCGCTGACGACCGTCAGCAGAAGGAAGGTCAGCACGCGCCAGGCACCGTCGTCCGACGTCAGCATCATCGCGACGAAGGTCGCCAGGAACGGCACGTAGAAGGCGGCGAAGAGCCCCGCCGTGACGTCCTTGAGGTAGTTCTCGGGCGGTGCGGTCATCCGCCAGACCAGCACCGCCAGCGCGGTGAGCGCCATGGCGACCCACGCGCCCTCGGCGCCGCGCACGTAGCCGGAGACGACCATGGCCGCCCCGCCGAGCGCGAGCGGCACGAGGGGCGCCTTGATGCCCTTGCGCTCCTCCAGCCGCTTGGTCAGCTCCCACAGGCCGACCACGACGGCGACGGCGATGACGCCGACGAAGACGGCCTTGACGACGAACAGCGAGGCGACGATCACCGCACCGAGACCGACGCCGACGCCTATCGCGGCGCTCAGATCACGCCCGGCGCTCTTGCTCTGCGGCTGGCGCGCCGGCTGCGGGGCGTCGGGCATGGGCTCCGGATTCTGCGGCACCTCCCCCGGATGGGGACGTGCCCGCGTCGTCTCGTCTCGGAACAGGGGGCCGCTCAGCCGAGCGGCCCCCCGGTCACCATCCTGGTCTCCGCCGTGTTCGGGCACGTCGGGCACGATGGGCATGGGGCGAGTCTGCTGCGCGTCATGCGCATCGTACGCGGGACCCGCCGGGGCAGCCCCCTGGACGGGCCCCTGGTCGGACGGCCCCCAGTACCCGGCCTGCGGCGGCGCCCCCCAGGAAGAGTCGTTCATCAGACCTCGAGCAGCTCCGCTTCCTTGTGCTTCAGGAGCTCGTCCACCTGCGCGACGTACTTCGCGGTGGTGTCGTCGAGCTCCTTCTCGGCACGGCGGCCCTCGTCCTCGCCGACCTCGCCGTCCTTGATCAGCTTGTCGATCGCGTCCTTGGCCTTGCGGCGCACCGAGCGGATGGAGACCTTGGCGTCCTCACCCTTGCCCTTGGCGACCTTGATGTACTCGCGGCGGCGCTCCTCGGTCAGCTCGGGGAACACCACGCGGATGATGTTGCCGTCGTTGCTGGGGTTGACGCCCAGGTCGGAGTCGCGGATCGCCTGCTCGATGTTGCGCAGCGCGCTCTTGTCGAACGGCGTCACCACGGCCATGCGCGGCTCGGGCACGGAGAACGAGGCCAGCTGGTTGATCGGCGTCGGTGCGCCGTAGTAGTCGGCCACGATCTTGTTGAACATCGCCGGGTGCGCACGGCCGGTGCGGATCGCGGCGAAGTCCTCCTTGGCGACCACGACGGCCTTCTCCATCTTCTCCTCGGCCTCGAGGAGGGTCTCTTCGATCACCACTTGCTCCTGCGTGTCTTGAGTAGGCCCGGCTGCGGTTCCTTGTCGGGGCGGCGGCCGGCTGCGTCGCGTCTTCTTCCTGCACGGTTCCCGACCGGCAGGACATTGTCCATCCCCCGGCCCGGCTCCGTCCCGTCCGTCCCCCCTGGGGGTGTCGTCCTTCGGACGGGTGGTTCTCCGGTCAGTCCCGGCTGCCTTGGTCACCCACAAGCGTGCCGATCTTCTCACCCTTGACGGCGCGGGCGATATTTCCCGCCGCCAGAAGCTCGAAGACGACGATCGGGAGCTTGTTGTCGCGGCACAGCGTGACGGCCGTGGCGTCGGCGACCCTCAGGTCGCGGGTGATGACCTCGCCGTAGCCGAGGTGGTCGAACTTCACGGCGTCGGGGTTGGTCTTCGGGTCGGAGTCGTAGACCCCGTCCACGCCGTTCTTGCCCATGAGCAGCGCCTCGGCGTCGATCTCCAGGGCACGCTGGGCGGCGGTGGTGTCCGTGGAGAAGTACGGCATGCCCATACCGGCGCCGAAGATGACCACGCGGCCCTTCTCCAGGTGCCGTACGGCCCGCAGCGGGATGTACGGCTCGGCGACCTGCCCCATGGTGATGGCGGTCTGCACGCGGCAGTCGACGCCCTCCTTCTCCAGGAAGTCCTGGAGGGCGAGGCAGTTCATCACGGTGCCGAGCATGCCCATGTAGTCGGAGCGGGCCCGGTCCATGCCGCGCTGCTGGAGTTCCGCGCCGCGGAAGAAGTTGCCGCCGCCGATGACGACGGCGATCTGCGCGCCGTCGCGGACGACCGCCGCGATCTCGCGCGCGATGGCGTGCACCACGTCGGGGTCGACGCCCAGGCCCCCACCCCCGGAGAAGGCCTCTCCGGACAGCTTCAGCAGAAACCGGCCGCGCACTTTGCCGTCGTCGCTCTTCTCAGCCTTGGTCATCGGGGATCCCGCCTCTTTCACGTGTTGCACATACGAAGAAGGCCATTGCCGGTGGGGCGTGTTTCGCATCCCATACGGCAATGGCCTCCTCGTCAGATCTGCTGTCGTCCGGCACGCCCACCTGCGTGACGGCGTACCGGGACGACTGCTTGCGACCCTATCGGGGCCGCGCGCCCGTCGCGGTACGGACTCAGATGCCGACCTTGATGCGCGTGAAGCGCTTCAGGGTGACACCGGCCTCGTCCAGGACCTTCTGGACGGACTTCTTGTTGTCCAGCGCGTAGGGCTGGCCGAGCAGGGTGGCGTCCTTGAAGAAGCCGTTCAGACGACCCTCGACGATCTTGGCGATCGCGGCCTCGGGCTTGCCCTCGGCGCGGGTGGTCTCCTCGGCGATGCGGCGCTCGGACTCGACGACCTCGGCCGGCACCTCCTCCTTGGAGAGGTACTTCGGCGCGAAGGCGGCGATGTGCTGGGCGACGCCCTTGGCGACCTCGGCGTTCGGCTTGTCGAGCTCGACCAGGACACCGATCTGCGGGGGCAGGTCGGGCATCGTGCGGTGCATGTACGCCGCCACGTAGCCGCCGGTGAACTGCGCGAAGCGGTCCAGCACGATCTTCTCACCCAGGTTGGCGTTGGCCTCGTCCACGAACGCCTGGACGGTCTTGCCGGCCTCGATCTCGGAGGCGAGCAGGGCCTCGAGGTCGGCCGGGGAGGTCCCGGCGACGTGCTCGGCGATGGCGGTGGCCACGGCCTGGAACTTCTCACCCTTGGCGACGAAGTCCGTCTCGCACTTCAGCTCGACGAGGACACCGGAGGAGTTGTCGTCGGCGATGATCGAGACCACGGCGCCGTTCTCGGCGGAGCGGCCCTCGCGCTTGGCGACGCCCTTCTGGCCCTTGATGCGGAGCGCCTCGACGGCCTTCTCGACGTTGCCCTCGGCCTCGTCCAGCGCCTTCTTGCAGTCCATCATGCCGGCGCCGGTGAGCTCCCGGAGCTTCTTGACGTCGGCGGCGGTGTAGTTCGCCATGAGTCTGTGAATCTTTCTCGAAGTCTGGAGGATCCAAGATCCGCGGGTCGGGACCTACCTCACGACAGGTCCCCGACTCACCGCTGACCTACGGGTGAACGGCGGGAGCGGAGGTGATGTCACCGCTCCCGCCGTCATCAGCACGGACGGGTCGGTCAGGCCTGCTCGGCCTCGGCGGCCGGGGCGGCCTCGGCGGCCTCGGCGGCCTGCTCGGCCTCTGCAGCCGGAGCCTCGGCAGCCGGAGCCTCGGCCGGCTTCTCGCCCTCGACGGCGGCCGGAGCGGCCTCCTCGCCCTTCTTCTCGCCCTCGAGCAGGTCGCGCTCCCACTCGGCGAGCGGCTCGCCGGCGGCCTTCTCGCCCTTGCCCTCGGTGGCGACACCGGAGCGGGCGATGAGGCCCTCGGCCACGGCGTCGGCGATCACGCGGGTCAGCAGGGTGACCGAGCGGATGGCGTCGTCGTTGCCCGGGATCTTGTAGTCGACCTCGTCGGGGTCGCAGTTGGTGTCGAGGATGGCGACGACCGGGATGTTGAGCTTCCGGGCCTCGCCGACCGCGATGTGCTCCTTCTTGGTGTCCACGATCCAGACGGCGCTGGGCACCTTCTGCATCTCGCGGATACCGCCGAGGGTCTTCTCCAGCTTGGCCTTCTCGCGGGAGAGGACCAGCAGCTCCTTCTTGGTGAGGCCGGAGGAGGCCACGTCCTCGAAGTCGATCTGCTCGAGCTCCTTGAGGCGCTGCAGACGCTTGTAGACGGTCGAGAAGTTGGTGAGCATGCCGCCCAGCCAGCGCTGGTTCACGTAGGGCATGCCGACGCGGGTGGCCTGCTCGGCGATGGCCTCCTGCGCCTGCTTCTTCGTGCCGACGAACATGACCGTGCCGCCGTGGGCGACGGTCTCCTTGACGAACTCGTAGGCGCGGTCGATGTACGACAGCGACTGGAGCAGGTCGATGATGTAGATGCCGTTGCGCTCGGTGAAGATGAAGCGCTTCATCTTCGGGTTCCAACGGCGGGTCTGGTGACCGAAGTGGACGCCGCTCTCCAGCAGCTCCCGCATCGTGACGACGGCCATGGCCGTAACTCCTTGAATTGCTCGGTTGTGCCGCGGATGCCGGACGGCTCCCGCGCCTGACGCCCGCGACGCGCCGTGCCACGAAGGACCGAGGGGCGCTGACACCGAGGTTCCGGCCGTGACCGGTCCCGATGTCGGGGCGTGCGAAGTCGACCCGGTGGCCCGGGTCGCCACGAGAAGTGTACGGGACCCGCGGGGCCCCGGGTGACGCCACTGTCCACAATCGGGCGCTCGTCCACAGGTCCCGGCCATGATCACCATTTTCCGCGACGCTGTTGCGCATGCGAGCGAGACGAATTCCGAGGACGTGCGCGCGACTGGCCCTGCTGCTGCTCCTGACCGCGGCGGCCCTGCTGCTGCCCCCACCGGGACAACTCCTGGCGTCGGCCCCACGGGGCGCGGACCCACCGGCCCACGGTACGGGGGTGCCGGCCGTCGGGCGCACGTGGCCCGTCGGAGTGCGTCCGCGGGTCCTGCGCGGCTGGGAGCCCCCGGCGACGGTGTACGGGCGCGGCCACCGGGGCGTGGACCTGGCGGCGGCACCAGGCACACCGGTACGGGCCGTGGCGGCAGGCCGCGTCTCGTTCGCGGGCCGGGTGGCCGGCCGGGGCGTCGTCTCGGTGGAGCTGACCGGCACGGGGAATCCCCCGCTGCGGACCACCTACGAACCGGTCACGCCGACCATGCGCAAGGGCGACGAGGTGACGGCGGGCGAGGTGATCGGCACGGTGGAGCCCAACGGCTCGCACTGCACGGCCCCCTGCGTCCACTGGGGCCTGCGGAGGGCCGCCGCCTACCTGGACCCGCTCACCCTGCTGCCCCCCTGGCTGCTGCAGAGGAGGCCGTCGAGACTGCTGCCGGTCCTGGGGGTGCCGGTACCGGAGTGAGGGAGGACGCGGCGGGTGGGGAGGTGTGCGGTGGGGAGGGGGAGGGGCGGGGGGCCGGGGGAAGGGGGAGGGGCCGGCGGGTCAGCCCCTCACGCCCCGGAGCGCCATCGAGACGGCCGCCTCCGTGATCGCCTCGGGGCGCTCCGCCGCGCCCAGCTCGATACGGCGGACGGCCGCGTCGACCACGCCCTGGAGCAGCATCGCCGCGAGCCGCGGCTGCTCGTGGCCCAGCTCCCCCAGTGCCTCGACGATCATCGCGATGAGGCCGCCGTGCGCGGCGCGGATCTTCTCCCGGGCTCCGGCGTCGAGCTCACCGGCGGAGATGGCCACCACGGCCCGGTGCCGCCGGTCCCCGACCAGCGCCAGCTGGGTGCGGACGTACGCCTCGACCTTGGCCTCGGCTCCGTCGGCCGCCGCCATCGCCGCCTCGACCTCCGCGGCCCAGACCGGGAAGTCGACCTCGCACAGTTCCTCCACCACGGCGGCCCGTGACCGGAAGTACTCGTAGACGGAGGACCGCGCGAGGCCCGTCCGCTCGGCGAGGGCCGGGAAGGTCAGCGCCTCCGTACCGCCCTCGGACAGCAGGGAGCGGGCCGCGTCCAGCAGGGCGGCTCGCTGCATCGACCGGTGCTCGGCCACGGAGGCCGCTCGAATCCTTGGCACGTCACCACTCTACGGACGGCCCACCCCCGGCGGGAGCCGCTCGGCCGCACCCGCACGTAACGCACCCTCCCAATAGACCTGACACGCCCGACACCCCGGCCGGCACTCCGACACCCCGGCGACAACGAGCCGTCGGCCGCCGCGAAGGGCCCCTCGGGGTCAGCGGCCGAAGCTCGCCAGTTTCGCGCGCAGCTGGAGCACCGACTTGGTGTGGATCTGGCTGACCCGGCTCTCCGTCACGCCCAGCACGTTGCCGATCTCGGCCAGGGTGAGCCCCTCGTAGTAGTACAGCGTGACGACGGTCTTCTCCCGCTCGGGCAGCGTGTTGATCGCCCGCGCCAGGAAGCGGCGCAGTTCCCGATCCTCGGCCACTTCCACCGGGTTGTCGGCGGCGGTGTCCTCCAGTGTGTCCATGAGGCTCAGCCGGTCCCCGCCCTCACCCCCGACATGCAGGAGCTCCTCCAGGGCGACGACGTTCGCGAGTGACAACTGGCTGAAAACCGCGTGCAGATCGTCGACCGCGATGCCGAGCTCGCCTGCCACCTCGCTCTCGGTCGGAGTGCGCCTGAGCCGCGCCTCCAGCGTCGCGTACGCCCGCTCGACGTTGCGCGCCTTCTGCCGCACCGAGCGGGGGATCCAGTCCAGCGCCCGGAGTTCGTCGATCATCGCGCCGCGAATGCGGGTGATCGCGTACGTCTCGAACTTGATCTCCCGGTCGAGGTCGAACTTCTCGATCGCGTCGATCAGGCCGAACACGCCTGAGGAGACGAAGTCCGCCTGGTCCACGTTGGACGGCAGCCCCACACCGACGCGGCCCGCGACGTACTTCACCAGCGGCGAGTAGTGCAGGATCAGCTGTTCCCGAAGCCGCTCGTCCCCCGTCGCCTTGTACGACCGCCACAGCTCGTCGAGCGTCGAGGGAGCGGGCGGCCGCACGCTGCCACCGTCACGGGCGGCTGGGGGGATCGCCGCCCGGTCGGACCCGGAGGTGTGCTGGGGCATTCGTCGCCTTGTGCCGTTCTGCCGTGGGAGGGCTGCTGTCTGGTCTTCCGTGGAGTGCTGTCGTCTGGTGAGCCGTCTGTCCGGTGCCGGTTGCCTGTTCGTACGGGTGGACTGTCCGTGCCACATGGACGGTCCGTGCCGGATTCCCGTGAGCGTAGCGTGACTGTGGCGTCGCGGTGCGCGAAGACGGGAGGTCGGGCCGTGCGCAGATTCGTTCCGTGTACCGCCCCGCCGGGTCACGGTCGTCGCTCTGCGTGATCACCCGGGTGTCCCAACCGACGTATTTTCCAGGGCGTGTCGCTGTTCCCCCGGACGGCCGAACACGCTGCGTTCACGTCGTACCGGGGCGGTCGTGGACCGGGATCACGGCGTGGCGTGTCAACTTCCAGCCGTCGCCATGTCGTTCGACGTAACCGAGTGCCCGCAGTTCGTACAGTCTCGCGATCGCGTCGTCCGGCGTGGTCTGCGCGCCGCGGGCGATCTCGTCGACCGGGGCGACCGTGCGGGCCGGCAGTGCGGCGAGGACCTGGCGGGTGGCCGGTTCCAGGAGGTCGCGGGGAAGCACGGGCCCGCTCCGGTCAGGTGCCAGTTCCCCCATGCCACCGACGAGTTCGACGACCTCTGCGGCGTCGGTGACCAGTACCGCGTCCTGGCGCAGCAGCTCGTGCACCCCGGTGGAGAGTCCGCTGGTGGCGGGGCCGGGTACGCCCATCGTGTGGCGTCCCAGCCGCCGTGCGGCGCGGGCCGTGACCAGCGAACCGCTGCGCAGGGCGGCCTCGACGACCACGGTGCCCCGGGTGAGTGCGGCGATGACCCGGTTGCGGAGGATGAAGCGGCTCGGCGTCGGGTGTTCGCCGGGAGCCAACTCGCCGATCACCACGCCTTGTTCCGCGATCCTGTGGATCAGGCCGGCGTGTCCGCGCGGGTAAGGGCGGTCGACTCCGCAGGCGAGGACGGCGACGGTGGCGCCGCCCGCCCCGAGTGCTCCGCGGTGGGCGGCGCCGTCGACTCCGTAGGCGCCGCCGGATACGACGACCCAGCCGCGTTCGGCTAGGCCGGCGGCGAGGGTGGCGGCCATGTGGGCGCCGTACTCGGTGCAGGCGCGGGCGCCGACGACGGCGACGGACCGCAGCGCCCACAACCGCAGGTCGGCTGCGCCGCGCACCCACAGGCCGAGGGGCCGGGTGTGGCCGAGGTCGTCGAGTTGGCGGGGCCACTCGGCGTTGCCTGGGGACACGAACCGCACGCCGGCGTCCCGGGCGGCGGCGAGGTCCGCACGGGGTTCGGCGCGCTCGGCCCGCGCCCTCATCCCGGCCCACCGCTTCGCGCTCACCCCGGGCAGCGGTGGGTTCCCCGTGCGCAACCGCCGCGCGACGTCCTTCACCCCGTATTCGCGCACCCACCATCCGCCGGCTTCGTCCCCGGGTTCGATGACGCGGGTGAGGAGGACCCGGGCGAGGAGTTCGTCGTGGTCGGGTGAACCGGTGGGGTTCATGTCAGCGCTCCGATCGCCATGGGCACGCCCCGTGGCACTCCGGTGCGCAGCTGCAGGGCGAGGGCGACGTCGGTGGGGTCGGGCCGGTCGTGGCCGACCAGGTCGGCGACGGTCCAGGCGACCCGCAGGACGCGGTCGAGTCCGCGCGCGGTGAGCCCGCCCCGCTCCAGGTGGCGCTCGGCCTCGTCCATGGCGCCGGGTGCGGCGTGCCAGCGGGTGCGCAGCTCCCGCCCGGGGATGTCGCTGTTGGTGCGCCACGGGGTTCCGGTGAGCCGTGCCGCGGCGCGTTCCCGGGCGGTTCGTACCCGGTCGGCGACGGTGGCGGTGGATTCGCCCCGGGCGCCGTTGGCGGTCAGCTCCGTGCGTGTCACCCGGTCGACCTCGACACGCAGGTCGACGCGGTCCAGCAGGGGGCCGGACAGTCTGGCCTGGTAGCGGCGGACGGTGGAGGGCGGGCACTCGCACAGGTCGTCCTTGAGCGAGAAGCGGCCGCACGGGCAGGGGTTGGCGGCGAGCACCATGAGGAACCTGGCGGGGAAGCGCACCACGCCGGCGCTGCGGGCGATCACGACGTGCCCTGACTCCAGCGGCTGGCGCAGGGCGTCCAGGGCCCGGCTGCTGAATTCGGGTGCCTCGTCGAGGAAGAGGACGCCCCGGTGCGAGAGCGAGACCGCTCCGGGCCGCGCGACGCCGGGGCCGCCGCCCACGAGGGCCTGCATGGTGGCGGAGTGGTGCGGGGCGCAGTAGGGGGCCGCGTCGACGAGGGGTTTGCCGGGGGGCAGCAGGCCCGCCACCGAGTGCACGGCGGTGACTTCCAGTGACTCCTGCCGGTCGAGGGGCGGGAGGATGGTGGGCAGCCGTTCGGCGAGCATGGTCTTGCCGGCGCCGGGTGGTCCTTCGAGGAACAGGTGGTGTCCGCCGGCGGCGGCGACCTCCGCGGCGGTGCGCGCGGTGATCTGGCCGACGACGTCCGCGAGGTCGTGGCCGTAATCGTGCTGGGCGGCGCCCTCGCTGCGCATGCCCGTGGCCGCGCCGGTGCCGGGCACGCGCAGGCCGGCCAGGAGGGGATCGGGTCGTCCCGGGTCCGTGGGTTCCTCCTCGGGCACGGGTTCGTCGGCGAGCACCGCGATGAGCTGGCGCAGGCTGCGGATGCCGAGGACGGAGACCCCTGGTACGAGTGCCGCCTCGGTTGCGGCGCACTCGGGCACGACCACCTGTTCGTAGCCGGCGTCGGCCGCGGCCAGGACTGCGGGGAGGATGCCGCGGACCGGTCGCACCCTGCCGTCGAGGCCCAGCTCGCCGATCATGACGATGTCGGCGAGCACCCGGGGGTCGATGCGTTCGGCGGCGCCGAGTACGGCGCAGGCGACGGCGAGGTCGAAGCCGCTGCCGGCTTTCGGTACCGAGGCCGGGCTGAGGCCGACGGTGAGTTTCCTCTGGGGCCATTCCGCGCCCGAGTTGACGACCGCGGCGCGGACCCGGTCCCGGCTCTCCGTCAGGCTCTTGTCGGGCAGGCCGACCAGGGTGAAGGCCGCGACCCCGGGTTCCAGGTCTGCCTGGACCTCCACGACGACGCCCTCGACGCCCACCAGTGCGACCGAGCACGTACGGGCGAATCCCATGTCAGGCCACCCCCCGGACGTGTTCGACGACGGGCGCGCCGCGGGCCGGCAGCTGGATGCCGACCAGGTCGATGCGGACGCCGCCGGGTGGTGCTCCCCCGTGTTGCTGGAGCCAGCGCTGGGCGAGGGTTCGCAGGCGGCCGGCCTTGGCGGGGGTGAGGGCCGCCATGGGGTGCTGGAAGGGCCCCGCCCTGCGGGTCTTGACCTCGCAGACGACCAGGACGTCCCCGTCCCTGGCCACGATGTCGATCTCGCCGGTCCTGCCGCAGCGCCAGTTGCGCTCGAGGACCGTCATGCCCGCCTGTGTCAGCCGCCGTGCGGCCAGTGTCTCGCCGTACCTGCCGAGTGCGCTGCGTGCCCGTTGTGCGTTCATGTCGGCACCACCTCCGGCGCCAACCGTCACGCATCCCGCCCGAAGAAGTGGATCTTGGTGGGTTACTCGGCGGTTGTGGACATCTCCGTCACCCGCTCGGGAGTTCCAGATCGCTCTTGTTGAGCTCCTCGATGTTCACGTCCTTGAACGTCAGGACGCGGACCTGCTTCACGAAGCGGGCCGGCCGGTACATGTCCCAGACCCAGGCGTCGGCCATGGACACTTCGAAGAACACCTCACCCTGGACCGAGTGCACCTGCATCTCGTAGTCGTTGGTCAGATAGAAGCGCCGCTCGGTTTCGATCACGTATTTGAACAGACCGACGACATCGCGGTACTCCCGGTAGAGCTTGAGCTCCATCTCGGTCTCGTACTTCTCGAGGTCCTCGGCGCTCATGGCATGTTCCCCTTCAGCCGTGCGATCCACCCATTGTGCGCCAGTCCCGCCGAGCCCCTAGACGATTTCGGTGTCCAGGGTCACGGGTCCGGCCGGAGGACCTTCGTCGAGCAGCGTGCGGAGCAGCTCGGCGAGTCTGGTCGGATACACCGTCTCATGCGACCGGGTCAGTTCCCGGCACGACCACCAGCGCGCTCCGGCGACACTGCGCCGCTCCAGCTCCGTCAGCGCCGTGGCCGCGGTCGCCGTCTGTGCCGTACGGGCCAGGTAGTACCACTCGTCCTGGTCCCAGCGCCGGCCGGCGAACGGGAAAGAGCACCTGCGCCGCCACAGGACGGGGCCCAGTTCCACCTCGGTGATGCCGGTCTCCTCGGCGAGTTCCCGCAGCGCGGCCTGTTCCCGGGTCTCGTCGCCCTCGACGCCGCCGCCGGGTGTGAACCACCAGTCGTCGGCCGGGTCGTCCGGCTCGTGGCCGTGCAGCAGCAGGATGCGGTCCTGCGGATCGAGCAGCACCACCCGGGCCACCCTGCGCGGTCCGCCGTGGTCGGAGTGCTCCGGCCCGCCGTCACCACGCGCCCGCGGCTCGCGGGAATCCTCGGGTCCGCCGTCGCACGGCTCCCCCGCCGCCCGGGACGTCTCAGCGCGCACCGGTCGGCTCCGCGTTCGCCCGGGACCGGGCCCCGCCGATCCGCTTGGCGAGGGGTCCGTAGGCGGCGCCGCCGAGGATCAGCACGGCACCGGCGGCGATCAACGCGACCATCGTCCGCAGCGGGCCGGGCGAGGAGAGCGCACCGAGTTCCTCGAAGCCGGTCGGGGCCTTCAGCATGCCGTTCATCGGCCAGACCACCGCGTCGACCCGCGCCTGGACCGCGCCGCGGGACACGGTGCCGCTCGCCGCGTCGGTCAGATGGGCGGTGGAGTCCACCGAGCCGGAGCGCTCGTCGCCGAGCAGGAACAGACGCCCCTTCGGCACGGTCACCGTCGGGAAGTCGCCGGGCGGGGTCGCCGGGTCCCGGGCGAGATACGGTTCGTCGATCTCCTTGCCGTTGACCTTCAGCTTGCCGTTCGCGCAGCAGGAGACGGTGTCGCCGCCGACGGCCACCACCCGCTTGAGCACGGGCACATCCGCCCACGTCGCGTCCTTGAAGACGACGACGTCACCGCGCCGGACCTCGCCGCCGTCCACGCGCTGCCCGAGCACCCGCTCACCGGCGTCGATCGTCGGCGCCATGGAGGTGGTGGGCACGGTGTACGGGCGGTACACCACCGCTCCCCAGGCGAACCCGCCGAGGAACAGCACCAGGCCCAGCGCCACGGCAAGCCCGGACAACCGCTCGCCCGTTCGGGCCCTGCCCGTGCCCCCGGCCGGGGCCGTACGTGTCGTGCTCTGACCACTCATGGGCGGCACCCTACCCGGCAGTACCAGGCCGGGTCAGCACTTCCTCGGCGGTCCCCGGGGGGAGCCGGAGGGGGTACGGAGGCGCGCCGGAGCGGATTGGGGCGACCGGCGTGGACCGAGGTGGACCGGGGTGGTGGACCGGGGGTGGTCCGTCAGCGGCCCTCGCCGTCACTCCTGCGCCCGCGCCGCCACAGCACCAGCGGCACCGCGCCCACGAGGGCGAGTCCCTGGGGGGCGACGGACAGGGCGGAGGCCGCCGACGGGGAGGTGGGGTTCAGGTTGGGCTGGTCGAAGGTCTCGGGCACTGGCAGGTTGTCCCAGCGGTTGATCGGCCAGGCGACGACGACGGCACGGCCGACGACCTCGTCCACCGGGACGAAGCCGCGGTTGTCACCACGGTTGTACCGGGAGTCCCGGGAGTTCTGCCGGTGGTCGCCCATGACCCAGATGTGCCCCTCGGGCACCTTGACCTTGAACTGGCCGCCGCTGTCGTCCTGGCTGCACGGCGTGTTGCCGGGGTAGACGTACGGCTCGTTCAGCGCCTTGCCGTTGACCTTCAGCGGGCCCGTGCCCTTGCACTCGACCGTGTCGCCGCCGACCCCGATGACCCGCTTGATCAGGTCCTTCTCGTCCGCGGACGGCATGAGGCCGACCCAGCTGAGGACCCGCTGGAGCGGGTTCGGCGTGGGCGTCGGCTCGCCCGCCAGCCACTGGCCGGGGTCGTGGAAGACGACGACCTCGCCGCGCTCGGGCTCGGAGCCGAACCAGGGGGTGAGCTTGTCGACCAGGACGCGGTCGCCCCGCTGGAGCGTGTTCTGCATGGAGTCGGAGGGAATCGAGAACGCCTGCACCAGGAAGGTCTTGATCAGCAGCGCGAGTACCAGCGCGATGCCGATCAGGATGGGCAGTTCCTTCCAGAAGGAACGAGGCTTCTTCTGCTGAGCGGGCGGGTCGCCCGCCCCCTGGTCCCCGGTGTGCCTGCGCTCGCCACTCACCCTGCCGTCCTCAGCCGCCTGGGAGTCATTCCCGGAGGTCACGGCGCCGTCCGTGGCCGGGACGGACGACTGTGCGGAACGTTTGCGGTGCTCCTCGCCGTCGTGCCCGGACCGTGCGCCTACCGCCACATCCCCCACGCCAACTCCTTACTCTCTGCCGCCGCCTGCCCCATCCACGGCGCAGGCCCACCACTCCCATAACGAGCGGGAGTTCCGCAGGAGTCGGGAGCTGGATCATCTCGTTCGGATCGTCCGGGGCAACCCTATGCGACAGCCGGGGAGCAGCGGTCGCCCCGGCCGTCGAGTCCCCCACGGAGGCGTAGGTCTCCGGTTCGTCCAGGGTGCTCCAGTGGCCGAGCGGCCAGGCGATGACCATGGCGCGTCCGACCACCTGGTCCTCGGAGACGGTGCCCTTGTAGTCGGTGTTCTGGTGGGCGCGCGAGTCCGCGGAGTCGGACCGGTGGTCGCCCATCACCCACAGGCGCCCCTCGGGCACGGTGATGTCGAACGGAGTGGTGGACGGCGTGTTGCCCGGGAAGAGGTAGTCCTCGTTCAGGGGAATGCCGTTGACGGTGACCCGCCCCTGCGTGTCACAGCACCGGACGCGGTCGCCACCGACGCCCACGACGCGTTTGATGAGGTCCTTCTCGTTGTCGGACGGCAGCAGGCCGATGAAGGTGAGGCCCTCCTTGATCTGCTTGATGCCGACGGGGTCCTCCTTCTTGGGCGCGGTCTGCTCGTTCAGGAGCCAGCCGCCGGGGTCCTTGAAGACCACGACGTCCCCGCGCTGCGGCCGCGAGCCGAACCACGGGGTGAGCTTGTCGACCAGGACGCGGTCGCCGACCTGGATGGTCTGCTCCATGGAACCGGACGGGATGACGAACGCCTGGACGAGGAACGTCTTGAGCACCAGCGCTATCAGGACGGCCACACCGACGAGGAGGGGAATCTCCTTGACCGCGCTGCGCCTGCGCCGCCGCTTGACCCTGCGCTGGAGCTTGCGCCGCTCGGCCCGCGTGCGTCCGCCGGCCGGGCTCGCCGCGCGGCGGGAGCCGGTGGGCAGCAGGTTGTCCGCGGCGCTGCCCGTGGCGCCGCGGGGTTTGCCGCGGTTACCCATGGGCGCCCTCCGGCGAGTGTGCCGTCGCCGCCCGCGGGGCGGACACGCGCGGGCGGGCGCCTTCCGCGGCCGGCCCGCGCGCGGGGCGGCCGTCCGAGGCCGGCACGCGCTTGTAGGCGTCGGGCCGGTGCAGCCGGGCGGCGTGGCCGAGCGGCCAGACGACGAGGTCGGCGCGGCCGATGACGTCGTCCTCCGGGACCATGCCGCCGCCGGGCGAGCCGAGGCGGTCGCGGGAGTCGCTGGAGGCGCTGCGGTGGTCACCGAGCACGAACAGGCGTCCCTGGGGCACGACGACGTCGAAGGGCACCGCGGAGGGGCTGTCACCGGGGAACAGGAAGCCCGACTCGTCGACCGACCGGCCGTTCACACGGATCCTCCCGTTCTTGTCGCAGCAGACGACATGGTCTCCGCCCACGCCGACGACGCGTTTGATGTAGTCGGCCTCCCCGAAATACCCGGTGCCGTCGAACACCACCACGTCGCCGCGGCGGGGCCCGGCACCGAAACGGTAGGCCAACTTATTTACGAGTACACGGTCCCCGATCCTCAATCCCTGTTTCATGGATCCGCTGGGGATCTGGAAGGGCCGCGCCACGAACGTGTTGAGGGTGAGCAGGAACAGCAGACAGAGCAGCAGGGTCAGGCTGATCCGCCCGCCGGGGAGCCAGTGCGCGATGCGAGGCACCAATGCGGAACGCGACCGCGCCTCCGGCCCCGGTGACTCCGAGGTGTTCTCGGAGTCGGCTGGGCGGGAGGAGCGGTCGCGCTCCGTCGGCTGTGCTTCGGTGTCCATCGGAGCCAGATGCTATCCGGCTCCGCTGTGACTCCGGGGAAGCGCTCAGCTCTCGCGCTTCTCCTTGATCTTCGCGGCCTTGCCGCGGAGCTCGCGCAGGTAGTACAGCTTGGCGCGGCGGACGTCGCCCCTGGTGACGAGCTCGATCTTCTCCACGATCGGGGTGTGCACCGGGAAGGTGCGCTCGACGCCGACGGAGAAGGAGACCTTGCGGACCGTGAAGGTCTCGCGCACGCCGGCACCCTGGCGGCGGATCACGACGCCCTTGAACTGCTGCACACGGGAGCGGTTGCCCTCGATGACGCGCACGTGGACGTTGACGGTGTCACCGGGACGGAAGGCCGGGACGTCGCTGCGCAGCGAGGCGGAGTCGACGGAGTCGAGCAGGTGAGACATTTCGTCTGCTTTCTTCGCTGATGCCGCAGGTCATCAACGGCAACTAAGAGGTTCGGATCGATGCCGTGCGCGTCGGGGCGGGCGTCGTGTCCCCCTGCGGCAGGGGCGCACGCCGGACGGCGCACAACAGCGGCCTATTCTTCCACGCCGTCGGTCCTGCGCCAAAATCGGCCGTACGGCTCGCCCGCCGGGTCCGGTTCCCAGCCCAGGATGGACAGCATCTCGCGGTCCTTCTTGTCGAAGGCCTTCGGCTCGCAGCGCTCGATGAGGTCGCGCCGGTGGGCCGTGGTGCGGCGCAGCGCCTCGTCGCGCCGCCACCGGGCGATCTTCCCGTGGTGGCCGCTGAGCAGGACGTCGGGTATGCCGCGCCCGCGCCACTCGGGCGGCTTGGTGTAGACGGGGCCCTCCAGCAGGCTCGCCATGGCGCCGGGGGCGAAGGAGTCGTCCCGGTGGGACTCGGCGTTGCCCAGGACGCCGGGGAGCAGGCGGGCCACGGCCTCGGTGACGACGAGGACGGCCGCCTCGCCGCCGGCCAGGACGTAGTCGCCGATGGAGACCTCGTACACGGGCATCCGGGTCGCGTACTCGTCGATGACGCGGCGGTCGATGCCCTCGTAGCGGGCGGGCGTGAAGACCAGCCACGGCCGCTCGGAGAGTTCGACGGCGAGTTCCTGGGTGAAGGGACGGCCGCTGGGTGTGGGCACGATGAGCGCGGGCTCGCGGGAGCCGGTCTCGTAGCCGTCCGCCAGGACCGTGTCGAGCGCCTCGCCCCAGGGCTCGGTCTTCATGACCATGCCGGGGCCGCCGCCGTAGGGGGTGTCGTCGACGGTGTGGTGCCGGTCGTAGGTCCACGAGCGCAGGTCGTGGACGTGTACGTTCAGTCGGCCGCGTGCGCGTGCCTTGCCGACGAGGGAGACGTTCAGCGGTTCGAGGTACTCGGGGAAGATCGTGACGACGTCGAGCCGCATTACGCCCCCTCCTCCTGGTCCCGCGTGGAGGCGATCTCCGCGCGGTCGTCGATGAGGCCGGGTGGCGGGTCGATGACCGCGCGCTGCTCCTCCAGGTCGATCTCGGTGACGATCTCCTGCACGAACGGCACGAACACCTCGCTTCCGTCGGGGCGTTCGACCACGAACAGGTCCTGGGTGGGCAGGTGGGAGATCTCGGTGATCCGGCCGACCTGCTGCCCGTCCCGGGTGACGACGTCGAGGTCGATCAGCTGGTGGTCGTAGTACTCGTCCTCGCCCTCGGGCAGTTCCTCCGGGTCGATCTCGGCGATCAGGAGGGTGTTGCGCAGGGCCTCGGCGGCGGTCCGGTCGCGTACGCCCTCGAAGCGCAGCAGCAGGCGGCCACTGTGGACACGGCCCGTCTCGATGGTCAGCGGACCGGCGGAGGCCGGTTCGGTGGCCAGGACGGCGCCGGGGGCGAGCCGCAGTTCGGGCTCGTCGGTACGGACCTCGACGGTGACCTCGCCCTTGATGCCGTGGGCGCGGCCGATGCGAGCGACTACCAGCTGCACGGTGCTTGTTTCTCCTGATCTACGACCACGGGCCGGGGACGGCCCTCACGGCCCTCCCCGGCCCGAGCCGGTTGCTTCAAGCGTCAGCGGACGTGGTCCACGTCGACGAGGTCGACGCGGACACCGCGACCGCCGATGGCGCCCACGACGGTGCGCAGAGCGCGTGCGGTGCGGCCGTTGCGACCGATCACCTTTCCGAGGTCGTCCGGGTGGACCCGGACCTCGAGCACACGTCCGCGGCGCAGGTTGCGCGAGGCGACCTGCACATCGTCAGGGTTGTCGACGATGCCCTTCACGAGGTGCTCGAGAGCCTCCTCGAGCATGCTCAGGCCTCGGTCGAAGCAGACGCCGAGGATTCAGCGGCGGCCTCGTCCTTCTTCTCCGCCTTCTTCTTCTGGGTGATGGCCTCACCCTTGCCCTCGTCGTCCCCGCCGAGCGCCTCGAAGGACGGACGGGCCGGCTTCTCGGCCTGCTGGAGCAGTGGGGCCGGGGCGGGCTCGCCCTTGAACTTCTGCCAGTCGCCGGTCTTCTTCAGGATGGCGAGCACGGGCTCGGTCGGCTGCGCGCCGACACCGAGCCAGTACGCCACACGCTCGGCGTCGACCTCGATCACCGACGGGTTGTACGTCGGGTGGTACTTGCCGATCTCCTCGATGGCCCGGCCGTCACGGCGGGTACGGGAGTCGGCGACGACGATGCGGTAGTGAGGCGAACGGATCTTGCCCAGACGCTTCAGCTTGATCTTGACTGCCACGGGAGTGGATTCTCCTGGAATTGACGTGGTTGGGCACGGCGGAAGAAGCCGCGTGGGGTTGCGGTACCCGAGTGCCCGATGGACGCGTCAGCCGGAGGAGAGAGGGGTCCTGTGCGGCTGTCGAGTACAGCTAGCCATTGTGCCACACCCGGCCGGTCGCCTCGGACCGGGGGCGGGCATGCCCGAGCGGCACCCGGCGTCCACGGGACGGACGTCGGGTGCGCTCCCCGTCGGCGGCGCCTGTCGCCGTCCGGCACCCACGAGATGCCGGTGGGCGTCAGCTCGCCGCCGCGGCCACCGCCTCCGGGATGCGGAACGGCTTGCCGCAGCCGCCGCACACGATCGGGGCCTGGGCCAGGACGGAGGGGACGACCCGGACGTTGCGCCCGCAGTCGCAGACCGCCTTCACGCGCACGCCTCCACCGGAGGAGCCGTGCCGGGCGGCCGGGCCGCGGAAGCTGCGCGCGGTGTCGCCCGCGGTCGCGGCGGAGTGTGCCTTCAGCGCACGCTGCAGGCGCTCCGTCGTCGCACGGTAGCGGCGCTTCGCCTCGGGAGTGAGCGTGACCAGGGAGAACCCGCTGCTGGGATGCGGCTCCTCGGGATGGTCCAGGCCCAGTTCCTCGGCGATCGCGAGGAATCGGCGGTTGTGGTAGCGGCCGGCGCGGGAGGTGTCGCGTACGCCACGCGCGGCGGCGATGCCGTGGACTGCCTCGTGAAGCAGTCGCTCGAAGGAGAGTTCGTGACCGCACGCGGACGACGACTCCCCGATCAGTGACTCGGGCGCGGCAAGATCGGGCAGCTCGGGGTGGTACCGCTGAATGTCGGCCCACGCCTGCGCCAGCTCTGCGGCGAGTACAGGTGGTGTCTGTGTCGTGCTCACGTAATGACAACGAGCCGGGGTGCCCGCGTGTTCCGATTCCGGGGCATCCCAAATAATTTGCACGTACTGGTCAGTTGCGGCTGATGCGTCCCGACGAGGGCGGGTGCGCTGATCTGCGGAGAAGCCTCGCAGCTCACCTCAAGCTGGTGCGTAGCCTGACGTACGCCCCGGCGCGTAGGGAGGCCCCGCGCCGGTGCGGCTGCGGACAGGGAGTGCGCAAGAGGCGTTTCGGTCGCCCTCGCGGCGCAGTGGCGTTGCTTGGACAAGCGCACGCGACGCCGCCGACGTTACCGGGCTCGTCACGCGCCCCCCACACCCGCCCCGGACCTTGGCCGGAACCCGCCGTGGCGCCGCGGGGCGGTGGCGGATTACCGGAATGTGAATTCTTGCCACTGGCACGAGCAAGTACCAAGCATGCGCCGCATTCCACTGGACGTCGGGTCGAGGGCGGAGTTTCCTGGCATACGGGGGGAGTGCCGAGCGCACTGGACGGGGGCCATGGATCGGGCACGGCGGCAACTCTCGGCTGATTGGGGCGCTTACCTATGACACCTACGCTCGTGCGGCAGCACCCGCCTCGCGCGGGGGCGGCCCCCCGCGTGGACCTGCGTGCACGCGCGCGTGACTGGTCCGAGATCCAGGAGCGCATGCTCGTACCGCTCTACGAGGCCGTCTACGAACGCCTGGACGTCGGGCCCGCGACGCGGCTGCTCGGCCTCGGCTGCGGCTCCGGTCTCGCCCTGCTGATGGCGGCCTCCCGCGGCGCCACGATCACCGGTGTCGACCGCTCGTCCGACCGGCTGGCCCTCGCACGCGAGCGGCTGCTGCCCGACGGGCGGGACCCGTGCGCGCGGAGCGGCACCCGGATCGTGGACGGCTCGCCCGGGGACGCGGCCGGCGCGGACGCGCCCCCGTACAGCGTCGTGACCGCCTTCGAACCGATCGGCTGTCTCGCGGGGGACGCGGAGGGGCTGGGTGAGCTGCTCGCCGAGTCGACGCCGCTCGCCGAGCGCGGAGCGGCCGTGGTGCTGGCCGGCTGGGGGCCGCCGGAGCGGTGCACCACGGCGTCCGTGCTGCGGGTGGCGAGCAAGCTGGCGGAGCCGCTGCGCGGCGCGGGCAGCTGGCGCCCGACCCACCGCGACGACCTGGAGGAGGTCGCCCAGCGGGCGGGGCTCAGGCCCGACGGTTCGGGGCGGGTGGCCTGCCCCTTCGGGTACGCCGACGTGGACAGCGCGGTGCGCGGCCTGCTGTCGACCGGGATGTTCGACCCGGCGATCTCCGCCACGGACCAGGTGCAGGTCGACAAGGAGCTCGCGGAGGCGCTGCACCCGTACCAGCGGCCGGACGGGACGGTGTGGATGCCGAACGTGTTCCGGTACCTGATCGCGCGGACGCCCTGAAGCGACGCCCCGTACACGCCGACCGGGGCACCCCGCTGACCCGCGGGGTGCCCCGGTGCGCTGCGTACGGGCCGGTCAGCCCATGAACTTCTTGAACTCCTCGGGGAGCTCGAAGTCCTTGCCGCCCTGCTGCGGCAGCCCGAAGGCGCTGCCGCCCTCGGGGGCGGCGGCGCGGCGCGCGGCGGCCTCCTGCTCCTGCTGCTTGCGCTTCATCGGGTTGCCGGAGCGCTGCTTGCCCTTGGCCTGCTTCTGCTTCTTCTTGGCGCGGCCCGGGCCGCCGCCCATGCCCGGCATCCCGGGCATCCCCGGCATGCCGCCGCCCTGAGCCATGCGGGACATCATCTTGCGGGCCTCGAAGAACCGCTCGACCAGGTTCTTCACCGCGCTGACCTCGACGCCGGAGCCCCTGGCGATACGGGCTCGGCGCGAGCCGTTGATGAGCGTGGGGTCCTGCCGCTCGGCCGGGGTCATCGACTTGATGATCGCGGCGGTGCGGTCCACGTCGCGCTCGTCGATGTTGTTGATCTGGTCCTTGATCTGGCCCATGCCCGGGAGCATGCCGAGCAGCTTGGAGATGCTGCCCATCTTCCGGACCTGCTCCATCTGAGCCAGGAAGTCGTCCAGGGTGAAGTCCTGGCCCTTCTTGGACGCCAGCTTGGAGGCCATCTTCTCGGCCTCTTCCTGGCTGAACGTCTTCTCCGCCTGCTCGATCAGGGTGAGCAGGTCACCCATGTCGAGGATGCGGGATGCCATCCGGTCCGGGTGGAAGGCGTCGAAGTCGTCGAGCTTCTCGCCGTTCGAGGCGAACATGATCGGCTTGCCGGTGATCTGCCGGATCGACAGGGCGGCACCGCCACGGGCGTCGCCGTCGAGCTTGGAGAGCACCACGCCGTCGAAGCCGACGCCGTCGCGGAAGGCCTCGGCGGTGTTGACCGCGTCCTGGCCGATCATGGCGTCGACGACGAACAGGATCTCGTCCGGGGAGACCGCGTCACGGATGTCCGCGGCCTGCTGCATCATCTCCTGGTCGATGCCGAGGCGGCCGGCGGTGTCCACGATCACGATGTCGTGGACCTTGGACCGGGCGAAGTCGAGGGAGTCCTTGGCGACCTTGACCGGGTCGCCTACGCCGTTGCCCGGCTCGGGGGCGTAGACCGCGACACCGGCGCGCTCGGCGACGACGCTCAGCTGGTTGACGGCGTTCGGGCGCTGGAGGTCGCAGGCGACCAGCAGCGGGGAGTGGCCCTGGTCCTTGAGCCACTTGCCGAGCTTGCCCGCGAGGGTGGTCTTGCCGGCACCCTGGAGACCCGCGAGCATGATCACGGTCGGGGGCTGCTTGGCGAAGCGCAGGCGCCGGGTCTCGCCACCGAGGATGGTGACCAGCTCGTCGTTGACGATCTTCAGGACCTGCTGGGCCGGGTTCAACGCCTTGGAGACCTCGGCGCCGAGGGCGCGCTCCTTGACGTTCTTGATGAACGCGCGGACCACCGGCAGGGCCACGTCGGCCTCGAGGAGCGCGATACGGATCTCGCGCGCCGTGGCGTCGATGTCCGCTTCGCTCAAGCGCCCCTTGCCGCGCAAGTTCTTGAAGGTCGCTGAAAGGCGATCGGAAAGAGTATCGAACACGGCGGCGTCGGTCCTCGGAGTCGGTGGCGGGCTGGGAATCGCCCTCCAGGGTATCCCGGCTCCACAGGTCGCCGGGGGTGTCCTCACCCACGCAGGGTCTCCTCCAGTTTCCGCGCCACCGCGACCGCCTCCTCCGCGGGCAGCGGCGCGCCCTGCGGACCGGTGACGTAGAAGGCGTCCACGGCGTTGGCGCCGAGGGTGCTCACGTGGGCGCTGCGCATCCGCACGCCGGCGTCCTCCAGTGCCCGGCCGATGCGGAAGAGCAGGCCGGGGGCGTCCTGGGCACGGACCTCGATGACCGTGGCGAGGCGGGAGGCGGCCGGGGCGACGGTCACCCGGGGCGGGGGCGCGACCACGCCGCGCCGCCGGGGATAGGCGGCGTCGCGCTCGGCGAGGCGCCCGGCGACGTCCAGCGTGCCGTCGAGTGCCCGGACGAGGTCGGCGCGCAGCCGGGCGGCCTGCGGCAGGGAGCCGTACTCGGCGGCGACGCGCCAGTCGAGCAGCAGCACGGAGCCGTCGACGCCGTCGGGGAGGGTCATGGCCCGCAGCTCGGCGGTGCGCACGGTGAGCCGGTGCATGGCGAGCACCCCGGCCACCGCGGGCAGTACGCCCGGCTGGTCGGGGACGGCGATCAGCAGTTCCACGCCCAGCGGCTCGGGGTCGCCGGCCGGTTCCCGGTCGGCGGGCGGCTCGGTCTGGGCCCGCAGCGCCAGCACCGGGCCGCCCGTGGCGACCGCCTCGAGGGCGAGCCGTTCCTGCTCGGCGGTGGGCGCGGCGTCCTCGGGGTCGGCGGGCATGTCCCCGGAGAGGACCGCACCAACGCGTTTGACCAGGTCGGCGACCAGCGAGGCACGCCAGGACGACCATGCGGCCGGACCGGTGGCGAGGGCGTCCGCCTCGGTGAGGGCGTGCAGGAGTTCCAGGGTGCCCTGGGAGCCGACGGCGTCGGCGACCGCACGCACGGTGGCCGGGTCCTCCAGGTCACGCCGGGTGGCGGTGTCGACGAGCAGCAGGTGGTGGCGTACGAGGGTGGCGATCACGGTGACGTCGTGGCGGTCGAAGCCGATCCGGGTGGCCACGTCCTCGGCGATGACCTCCCCGGCCACCGAGTGGTCGCCGGGCCAGCCCTTGCCGATGTCGTGCAGCAGCGCGGCGACCAGCAGCAGGTCGGGGCGGCTGACCCGGCGGGTGAACTCGGAGGCGCGCACGGCGGTCTCGATGAGGTGCCGGTCGACGGTCCAGATGTGCACGGCGTTGCGCTGCGGCCGGCAGCGCACCCGCTCCCAGTCGGGCAGCAGCCGGGTGACCAGGCCCTCGGCCTCCAGCGCCTCCCACACCTCGACGGTGGGGCGCCCCGAGCCCAGCAGGGTGACGAGCTGTTCGCGGGCCTCGGCGGGCCAGGGGGTGGGCAGCGGGCGCGCGGTGGCGGCCAGGCGGCGTACGGCGTGCAGCGAGAGCGGCAGCCCGGCCTGGGCGGCGGCGGCCGCGGCGCGCAGGGGAAGCACGGGGTCGCGTTCGGGGCGCGCGGCGCGGGCGAGCACCACCTCGCCCTCCTGTTCCACGACGCCCTCGGCGAGCGGGGAGCGCTCGGCGGCCGGCCTGCCGCCCCCGAGCATGGCGCGCAGCCTCGGCCGCACGGCTCGCGACCGCAGGACGCGCCCCACCTCCCGCCAGGTGACGTCACC
The DNA here is from genome assembly GCF_042871235.1 of Streptomyces sp. NPDC005931. Classification (NCBI taxonomy): domain Bacteria; kingdom Bacillati; phylum Actinomycetota; class Actinomycetes; order Kitasatosporales; family Streptomycetaceae; genus Streptomyces; species Streptomyces sp. NPDC005931. The sequence continues at coordinate 58,394 of NZ_JBIAIG010000017.1, read as the reverse complement.
GGCGTAGGCGATGACCCGGGCTGCCTCGTACACCTGCCGCAGCAGCGCGTCCGCGTCGAGCAGGCCCAGTTCGGCCGCGACCTGGTCCTGTTCCTGGAGGGCGAGGCGGTCGGTCGCTCGGCCGGTGGTCAGGTGCAGGGCGTCCCGCACGTCGAGGAGTCGGCGGCGGGCGTCGGCGAGGCCCTCGCGCGGGGCGTCGGCGAGCCAGGAGGCGGCGACGGCGCGCAGGGCGGTGGCGTCGCGCAGTCCGCCGCGGGCCTCCTTGAGGTCGGGTTCCAGGAGGTACTGCAACTCGCCCTGGCGTTCGGCGCGTTCGGCGCACAGTTCCTGGAGTTCGGGGAGGCGTCTGGGTGCCTGGTTGCGCCAGTCGGCGAGGACGGTGGTGCGCAGGGAGGCGGTGAGTCCGAGGTCGCCGACGATGTGCCGGGCGTCGAGCAGCCCGAGCTGGACCTTGAGGTCCTCGCCCGCTGTCCTGCGGGCCTCGGCGGGGGTGCGCACGGAGTGGTCGAGCGCGAGGCCCAGGTCCCACACCGGGTACCAGAGCCGGTCGGCGAGGGCCGCGACGGCCCGGGGGTCGGTGCCGTCGTGCAGCAGCAGGAGGTCGAGGTCGCTGCGTGGGGAGAGTTCGCCGCGCCCGTAGCCGCCGACGGCGACCAGGGAGACCCCGCGCAGGTGCTCCGCGCCGGCGGCGAAGAGACCGGTGAGCCAGTCGTCGGTGAGGTCCGCGAGCGCGGCACGGCGCGGCGGCCCGGACCGCGCCTCCTCGGTGAGGAGGTGCAGCCGGGCCGCCGCGTAGCCGCCGGGTCCCGAGTCCTTCGCCTCGTCGTGCATGTCCGTACCCGTCACCCAGCGACTCCTGTTCCGTTGGCCTGTGGTCAGAGCGCGTCCGGGCCGCGCTCGCCGGTGCGGACCCGTACGGCCGTGTCGACCGGGATCGACCAGACCTTTCCGTCACCGATCTTGCCGGTGCGGGCCGCCTTGACGACGACCTCGATCAGCTGCTCGGCGTCGTCGTCCTCGACCAGCACCTCGATGCGGATCTTGGGCACCAGGTCGACGGTGTACTCGGCACCGCGGTAGACCTCGGTGTGGCCGCGCTGGCGGCCGTAGCCGCTGGCCTCGGTGACGGTCAGACCGTGTACTCCGAAGGCCTGGAGGGCCTCCTTGATCTCGTCCAGCCGGTGCGGCTTCACGACGGCGGTGATGAGCTTCATGCGTCCACCTTCTTGCTCTCGGCCGGGGCGACGGGGGCGGTGACGGCGGTGCGGGCCGCGCCGCCGCCGGCACCGCTGAAGTCGTATGCGGTCTCGGCGTGCTCGGCCTGGTCGATGCCGGCGACCTCGTCGTCCTCGGAGACTCGCATACCGATCGTCTTGTCGAGGAGGAAGGCGAGGATCGCGGAGACGACCAGGGAGTAGGCGAGGACACCGAAGACACCGGCGCACTGCTTCCAGAACTGCTCCAGGCCGCCGCCGTAGAAGAGGCCCTCGACCTTCGACTGACCCTTGCCGGTGGCGAGGAGGCCGACGAGCAGGGAGCCGAGGATGCCGCCCACGAGGTGGACGCCGACGACGTCGAGGGAGTCGTCGTAGCCGAGCTTGTACTTGAGGCCGACGGCCATGGCGCACACCACGCCGGCGATGAGGCCGAGGGCGATCGCGCCGAGCGGGGAGACCGCGCCGCCCGCCGGGGTGATGGCGACCAGACCCGCGACCGCGCCGGAGGCGGCGCCCAGCGTGGTGAACGCGCCGTGACGGATCTTCTCGTAGGCGAGCCAGCCGAGGACGGCGGCGGCGGTGGCGACCTGGGTGTTGACGAACATCAGCGCGCCGACGCCGTCGTCGTTGCCCAGCCACGATCCGGCGTTGAAGCCGAACCAGCCGAACCACAGCAGCCCGGCGCCGAGCATGACCAGCGGGAGGCTGTGCGGGCGCATCGGGTCCTTCTTGAACCCGATGCGCTTGCCGATGACCAGGATCACGCCGAGTGCCGCGGCGCCCGCGTTGATGTGGACGGCCGTACCGCCGGCGAAGTCGATGACGCCCATCTCGAAGGCCCAGCCGCCGGTGCCCCAGACCCAGTGCGCGACCGGGAAGTACACGACGGTGGCCCACAGGGCGACGAACAGCGCCCACGCGGTGAACTTCACGCGGTCCGCGAGCGCGCCGCTGATCAGGGCGGGCGTGATGATCGCGAACATCAGCTGGAACACCAGGAAGACGAAGACCGGGATGGTGTAGCCGGGCCACAGTTCGGTCAGCCCGATGTCGCCGAGTCCGACCCAGTCGGAGTTCCAGCCGACGACACTGCCGGAGTCGTCGCCGAACGCCATGGAGAAGCCGTACAGCACCCACAGGACGGTGACGATCCCCAGACTGATGAAACTCATCATCAGCATGTTCAGGGTGCTCTTGACGCGGACCATGCCTCCGTAGAAGAAGGCCAGGCCCGGGGTCATGAGCATCACCAGGGCGGAACAGATGAGCATGAACCCTGTGTTGGCGGCAGACAGCGTGGGCGCCTCTGCGGCCAGGGTGATGGCTGGTGCCATCGGCGTCTCCTCGTCGTTGGTACGGCCCCGTGCGGGCGAAGCCTTGAGCGGATTGAGGGGTGGGCCGGTTATGCGCCATGAGATTGGCGCAGCGCCGTTTCGGTGGAAGCCCCTCGTTGTTTCGCCGCCGTGACGAAGGGACCCGGCGTGTTACGGGTCGATGAACTGCCGGATGCGGGCCGCGCCGATCGTTATCGTGGCGCAACCTTCGGTGGTACGGCCCTGCGGCCGCCGCCGGGGGAGACAAGGAGCCGGCCGCGGTCGGCCTTCCGATGACCTGGCATGGGGGAGCCGAGTCGGGCAGTTCGGGAGGGCCGGCCGCGGCCGGGGTCTACCGGTGGGGCGGGGGTGTCAGACCGCCTCCGCGCTCTCGGGGAGCTCGACGGCGAGCCGCTCGGTGAGGTCCACGATCTCGGCGAGGTCCCCGAACTCGCGCACGGCCGTGTCGACCGTCTTTCGGATACGAGTGTTCACACGCTCCGAGCGGACCTTCTTGGCCGCCTTGATGGCGTCGATGGCGAAGACAGCGCCCTGTTCCGGCTCCCGCTGGAGCAGATGCACGGTGGCCATGCCGATCAGGTTGAGCGCGTACGAGCGCTGGTGCCGGCCGGCCTCCTCGGCGAACAGCTCCACGGCCCGGTTCATCAACGGCTCGGCGAGGGAGGCGTAGGTGGGGCTGCGGCCGGCGACGTAGGCCAGGTCGCGGAAGGAGTGGGAGTTCTCGCCGTACAGCTCGGCCTCGGAGAAGAACCGGATCCAGTCGGGGTCCGGCTCGTCCCACTCGTCGGCCTCGGCGAAGGTGTCCTCGGCCATCCGGACCGCCCGCTTGCACCGGCCGGGCTGGCCCATGTTGGCGTAGGCGCGGGCCTCCATCGCATACAGCATCGACTGGGTGCGCGGGCTCGCGCAGTCCCGGCTTCCGTACTGGGCGAGGTGGATCAGTTCCAGGGCGTCCTCGGGCCGTCCGAGGTGGATCATCTGCCGGCTCATGCTGGAGAGGACGTACGACCCGAGCGGCCGGTCACCGGCCTCCTTGGCGGCGTGCAGGGCCAGTACGAAGTACTTCTGCGCGGTGGGCTGGAGCCCGACGTCGTACGACATCCAGCCGGCCAGCTCGGCCAGTTCGGCGGCGACCTTGAACAGCCGCCGGGTGGTGGCCTCGGGCTGGGGTTCCTGGAGCAGGTCGGTCACCTCGTGGAGCTGGCCGACGACCGCCTTGCGGCGCAGGCCGCCGCCGCACTGGGCGTCCCACTGCCGGAACATCACGGTGGTGGTCTCCAGCAGGTCCAGCTCCGGCTTGGACAGCCGGCCGCGGGCGTGCCCGGTCGAGGGCTCCGGCTCGGAGGCGGTCTGCGGGGCGGACGGGGTGGGGACGAGCCAGCGCTGCATGGGCTCGATGAGGGACGGGCCCGCGGAGAGGGCCAGCGAGCTCCCGAGGAAGCCGCGCCGCGCCAGCATCAGGTCGCTGCGCGAGAACTCGCTGAGCAGGGCCACGGTCTGCGGACCCGTCCAGGGCAGGTCGACGCCGGTCGCGGAGGGTGACGGACGGGCGGTGCGCAGTCCGAGGTCCTCGATGGAGACGACGACGCCGAAGCGTTCGGAGAACAGCTCGGACAGGATCCGGGGGATCGGCTCGCGGGGGTTCTCGCCGTCCAGCCAGCGACGGACGCGCGAGGTGTCCGTGGAGATGTGATTGGCGCCCAACTGGCGTGCTCTGCGGTTGACTTGGCGGGCGAGCTCGCCCTTGGACCAGCCGCTGCGGACGAACCAGGAGGCGAGCAGCTCGTTCGGGCGTTTCTCCGCACTCGCAGCGCTCGTCCCGCCACCGCCGTTGCCGCTCACTGGAACGCCCCCATCCCTGAAGACCACTTGCCGCCGAGTGCGCCAAGCCCTATCAGAATGCCGGTCCTCGAGGCCGCCCGTCCGGCGGTTGCCACCCTTCGAACGGAAAGCCGGGTTGCCTCCGGCATACCCACAAGTGCACGCGCCTCAAGAGGTCGTGCACACACCGTAATCCTACGATCACCCGTCCAGCCATGGCGAATGCGCAATCGCCACCATTCGCCACCCCTTCGAATGAACTCACGGTGGCCTCCGCACGATTCACTTGACACGGGACAGCCAAGAGTGGGTGCGGCGATGCACGCAGGGGCGCACTGCGCCAGGCACACCACCTTGGGCGCTTCCACGCGCTGAACTGACGGGAGCGACACGGGGGAAGCCCGGAAGCAGAGAGTCACGTTGTGCGTTCGTTGCGTAACCACCGGTGCGTCGGACCCGTTGGAGGGGGCATGGGCTTCACGATCGGCAACAGTCGGGGCATGCGCGACATCCGGTCCGGCTCCCGTCGCCGGGGCCGCTCGCCGGAGGGCACCGCCGTGGCGGAGTACACCGGGCTGTGGGGCTGGGACGTGGTGCCGGGTGCCCGGGCCGCCGGGGGCGTCTGCTCCTGCGGTCTGGCCGACTGTCGGGCTCCGGGCGCGCATCAGCTGGACTTCGCACCGGAGATCCGCGCGGGGGCGCCGCTGGACGAGGTGACCGAGATCTGGGGCGAGTTCCCCGGAGCCACCATGATGCTGCCGGTCGGGCGGGCGTTCGACGTGATCGAGGTGACCGAGCCCGCCGGGTGCCACGCGCTGGCCCGGCTGGAGCGCATGGGCCTGCCCGTCGGCCCCGTCACCGCCACTCCGGACGGCCGCGCCCACTTCCTCGTCGCCCCCGGCGCCGCGACCGCCCTGCCCGAGCTGCTCTACCGCATGGGGTGGGACGACCCGGCCGCCCTCGACCTGCGCGGCCTCGGCCCGGGTGCGTACATCACGGCGCCCCCGTCCGACCGGGGCGGACTCGGCCCCGTGCGGTGGCTGCGCTCCCCCGCCCTCGACTCCGCGTCCTGGCTGCCGGAGGCGCGCCTGCTGCTGGGCACCCTGGCATACGTGGCCCACCGGTCCCGGATCCGGGCCGAGCGCCGGACGCGGGTGTAGCCCGCGGGAGGTCCCGCCCCCGCGCGGCGCCCTTCACCCACCGTGCCTACGCGTCCGGTCGACCGCTCCCGCACCGCGGGACCCGGACACGGCGAAGCGCCCGTCCCCCGGTCGGTCGGGGGCGGGCGCTTCCTCGCGTGCGGCCGGGGCGTCGGTCGGATCGGCCGGCCGTGCGCCTCGGGGTGTCAGTCCCCGAGCCTCGGGTGTCACTCCCCGATGAGCGCGTCCACGAACGCCTCGGGCTCGAACGGCGCCAGGTCGTCGGCACCCTCTCCGAGACCGATCAGCTTGACCGGGACGCCCAGCTCACGCTGGACGGCGATGACGATGCCGCCCTTGGCCGTGCCGTCCAGCTTGGTCAGCACGATGCCGGTGATGTCGACGACCTCGGCGAAGACCCGGGCCTGGACGAGGCCGTTCTGACCGGTGGTGGCGTCGAGCACGAGGAGCACCTCGTCCAGCGGGGCGTGCTTCTCCACCACGCGCTTGACCTTGCCGAGCTCGTCCATGAGCCCGGTCTTGGTGTGCAGCCGGCCGGCGGTGTCGATGAGCACGACGTCCGCGGCCATCTCCTTGCCCTCCTTGACCGCGTCGAACGCGACGGAGGCCGGGTCGCCGCCCTCGGGTCCGCGCACGGTGTGGGCGCCGACCCGCTCGCCCCAGGTCTGGAGCTGGTCGGCGGCGGCCGCCCGGAAGGTGTCGGCGGCACCGAGGACGACGGTGTTGCCGTCGGCCACCAGGACCCGGGCGAGCTTGCCGGTGGTGGTGGTCTTGCCGGTGCCGTTGACGCCGACGACCATCACGATGCCGGGACCGCCGGTGGCGTTATCGGTGCGCACGGTGCGGTCCATCGTCGGGCCGACCAGGGTGACCAGCTCCTCGCGGAGCAGCCCGCGCAGTTCCTCGGGGGTGCGGGTGCCGAGCACCTTCACACGCTCGCGCAGCCGCTCGACCAGCTCCTGGGTGGGCTGGACACCTACGTCGGCGGTGAGCAGCGTGTCCTCGATCTCCTCCCAGGTGTCCTCGTCGAGGTGCTCGCGGGAGAGCAGGGTGAGCAGGCCCTTGCCCAGGGCGTTCTGCGAGCGGGAGAGCCGGGCGCGCAGCCGGACCAGGCGGCCGGCGGTGGGCTCCGGAATCTCGATCGGAGGAGCCTCGACGGTGGGGGGCTCCTCGATGACGACGGGGGGCCCGCCGCCTGGAAGATCAACCTCCTCGATGGTGCGCCGCGGTTCCTCCCGCGGCGTCTCGGCCTCGTCGCCGACGTGCGGCTCGGCCGGAGGGGCGGTGATGTCGGGCGCGGCGGGCGGCGGCGGAGGCAGCGGCTTCTTGCGCCGGCTGCCGACGATGAGCCCGCCGAGCGCGCCAAGCACGACCACGGCGATGACTACAGCAAGGATGACGATGTCCATAACGCGTCCAGTATCGGCCATGGGCACCCCCGTGGCCCCGGTGGTGACGCCGCGGCGCGGACCGTGGCGCGCGGCGCCGGGAGTCCGGCGGGCCGGCGTCCCACCGGTCGGGAGTCCGGCCGGCCGGCGTCTCACCGGTCCGGGGCCGGCGGGCCGACGTCGTACCGGTCCGGGGCCGGCGGCGGGCGCGCCCGGCGAGGAGGGCCGGCTTCGGGCGCGCCCGGGGCGAGGAGGGCCGGCGGCGGACCGGTGGCGCCGGGACACCGCCGCCCCGGCCCGGGCGGTGGCCAGGTCGGGGCGGCGGTGGTGTCACGGGGGGAGGGGCAGCGGGGACTTGGCCCCTCCCCCCGGGCCGGTGCGGGTGGTCAGCCCATCTCCTCCAGCGCCTTGCCCTTCGTCTCCTTGACGAACCTGAGGACGAACGGGATCGAGAGCGCGGCGGAGACCGTGTAGATCACGTAGGTGACGGACAGGTTCCAGTCGGCCAGCGAGGGGAAGCTCGCGGTGATGGCCCAGTTGGCGATCCATTGCGCGGCGGCGGCCACGCCCAGGGCGGCGGCACGGATCCGGTTGGGGAACATCTCGCCGAGCATGACCCAGACGACCACGCCCCAGGACAGGGCGAAGAAGAGGACGAACACGTGGGCGGCGACCAGGGCGACCCAGCCCTGGGTCTCGGGGAGCTTGCCGTCGACGAGGTCGAAGGAGAACGCCCAGGCCTCCAGCGCGAGGCCGATCACCATGCCGACGGAGCCGATGATGGCCAGCGGCCTGCGGCCGATGCGGTCGACGAAGATCATCGCAATGACGGTGCCGACGATGTTGATGATCGACGTGGTGAAGGAGTAGAAGAACGAGTCGGTCGGGTCGACACCGACGGACTGCCACAGCGTCGAGGAGTAGTAGAACGCGACGTTGATGCCGACGAACTGCTGGAACACCGACAGGCCGATACCGATCCAGACGATCGGCTTGAAGAAGAAGCTGCCGCCGAGCAGGTCCTTGAAGCTGGACTTCTCCTCGCGGTGCATCGCCGACTCGATCTCGGTGACGCGGGCGTCCAGGTCGGTGTCCTTGCCCTCGACCTCCGCGAGGATCTGCCGGGCACGCTCGTGCTTGCCGACGGAGATGAGGTAGCGGGGGGACTCGGGGATGGCGAAGGAGAGCAGGCCGTAGAGGACGGCGGGGACCACCATGACGCCGAGCATCAGCTGCCAGGCCTCCAGGCCCATCACCTCGCCACGCTGGTCGCCGTCGGCGGCGTTGAGGATGCCCCAGTTGACCAGCTGCGAGACGGCGATGCCGACGACGATCGCCGCCTGCTGGAAGGCGCCGAGCCGGCCGCGGTAGGCGGGCGGGGCCACCTCGGCGATGTAGGCGGGGCCGATGACGGAGGCCATGCCGATGGCGAAGCCGCCGACGACGCGCCAGAAGGCGAGGTCGTACAGGGAGAAGGGGAGCGCGGAGCCGACGGCGCTGACGGTGAAGAGGACCGCGGCGATCTGCATGCACCGGATACGGCCGATGCGGTCGGCTATGCGGCCGGCGGTGGCGGCGCCGACGGCGCAGCCGATCAGGGCGATGGCGATGACCTGCGCCAGGGCTGCGGAGCCGATGTCGTAGCGGTCGCGGACTGCCTCGACGGCGCCGTTGATCACGGAACTGTCGTAGCCGAACAGGAAACCGCCCATCGCGGCCGCGGCCGCGATGAAGACGACGTGCCCGAGATGATCGGGACGAGCCGTCCCGGCTCCGGACTTCTGTGCCTGCGCTGTGCTGGTCACGTGTACTCCTCGGGCCACCGGCAACGTCGCCGGACGGGGGGTCAGCCCTTCGAGGTCCACCTGAAGGTACCTGAAGGTAAAAGCAACGCTGCAGAGACTATTCCTTCAATTCTTGAAGTCAATAGGCCGACGTGTGTGACTTTCGCACCGCACGAGGGCACGTGAGGACACGGATCGTTCAGGACTTGAAGATTCTGTGGCGTACTAGCGCAGACGCTGACTGATGACCTTCGACACACCGTCGCCCTGCATGGAGACGCCGTAGAGCGCGTCGGCGACCTCCATGGTGCGCTTCTGGTGGGTGATCACGATCAGCTGGGAGGCCTCCTGCAGCTCCTGCATGATCCGGATGAGCCGCTGGAGGTTGGTGTCGTCGAGGGCGGCCTCGACCTCGTCCATGACGTAGAACGGACTGGGCCGCGCCTTGAAGATCGACACAAGCAGCGCCACGGCGGTCAGCGAGCGCTCCCCGCCCGACAGCAGCGACAGTCGCTTGACCTTCTTGCCCGGCGGGCGGGCCTCGACGTCCACGCCCGTGGTGAGCATGTTGTCGGGGTCGGTCAGCACGAGGCGTCCCTCACCGCCGGGGAAGAGGCGGGAGAAGACGCCCTCGAACTCCCGGGCCGTGTCCCGGTAGGCCTCGGTGAAGACCTGCTCGACCCGCTCGTCGACCTCCTTGACGACCTGGAGCAGGTCCGCGCGGGTCTTCTTCAGGTCTTCGAGCTGCTCGCTGAGGAACTGGTGGCGTTCCTCCAGCGCGGCGAACTCCTCCAGCGCCAGCGGGTTCACCTTGCCGAGCTGCTGGTACGCGCGCTCGGCGGCCTTCAGCCGCTTCTCCTGGTCGGCCCGCACGAAGGGACGGGGCCGGTTGCGCGGGTGCTCCGGATCCTCCGGCAGCTGCTCGCCCTCGGCGGGGGGCGAGGGCGGCACGAGCTGGTGCGGGCCGTACTCCGCCACCAGCCCGGCCGGTTCGACACCCAGTTCCTCCAGCGCCTTGGTCTCCAGCTGCTCGATCCGCAGCCGCTTCTCGGCGCCGAGTACCTCGCCGCGGTGGACCGAATCCGTCAACTTGTCGAGTTCCGCCTTGAGATCGCGCCCCTCGGTACGGGCCCGGGCGAGTTCCCGCTCGCTGTGGGCCTTGGCCGCATCGGCGGCGGTGCGCTCCTCGTCGGCGCGGGCCAGAGAGACCTCCACGTGCGCGAGCAGTTGCCGGGCGCCGGAGGCGACGGCCTCGGCGACGGCGGCCTCGTGGCGCAGCCGGGCCCGCCGCTGCTCGGCACGCGCGCGTGCCTCCCGTTCCGCGCGGGCGGCCCGGTCCAGGGAGTCGGCCCGTCCGGCGAGCCCCTTGACCCGCTCCTCGTGCGTGCGCACCTGGAGCCGGGCCTCCATCTCGGTCTGCCGCGCGTTGGCCCCGTCGGCGGCGAGCCGGTCGCGCACGGAGGTGTCGGGCTCCTCCGCCCCACCCTCTCCGAAAAGGGCACTCTCCTCGGCGACGGCCAGGCGTTCCGCCAGTTCCTCGACGTCGGCGAGCGCCTGGTCGAGGGCCTCCTGGGCACGGGTCGCGGCGGCACCGGCCCGCTCGGCCTCCCCGGCGGCTCCGCGCGCCTGCCCGGCGAGCCGACCGAGCTGCTGGGCGACGGCGGACTTCTCCCGGTCGGCGGCCCGGCGCCGCTCTCCGAGTTCCTCCACGAGGGCGGCGGCTTCCCCGCGCCGTTCCGCCGCCGTGCGCTGCCGCTGTGCCAGCACCTCGCAGCGGGCGGCCAGCTCCTCCAGTTCGGCGGCCGCCTCGTCCACGGACGCCTGCACCTCCAGCAGACTCGGTGCCCCGGCCGACCCGCCCTGCGCGAAGTGCGCGCCCAGCAGATCGCCCTCCGCGGTCACGGCGGTCAGCTCGGGCCGCGCGTACACCAGCTCCTCGGCGTCCTCCAGGGTGCCGACGACGACGATCCCGCGCAGCAGCCGCCGCACGGCGGGCATCAGTTCGGCGGGTCCACGCACGAGGTCGGCGGCGTACGGGGGGTCGTGCGGCCCGCGCGGACCGTCGGCGGCGGTGTCGTCGGGGGCGCCCGCCAGGAGCACGGCCGCGCGGCCCGCGTCCTGTTTGCGCAGGAGGCGGATGGCGTCGGCGGCGGCCGACGGGCTGGTCACGGCGAGGGCGTCGGCGGCGGCACCGAAGGCCGCGGCGACGGCGACCTCGTGGCCCGGGGCCACGCCGAGCAGTTCGGCGGCGGGGCCGAGCAGCCCGGTGAGCCGGTCCTTCGCGGAGAGCAGCGCTCCGGTGCCGTCCTTGCGGCGCAGGCCCAGGGCGAGGGCGTCGTGGCGGGCCTGTGTCGCGGCGCGTTCGCGCTCGGCGGCGGTGACGGCCTCACGCGCGGCGGTGAGGTCGGCCTCGGCCTCGGCGAGCCGCCGTCTGGCGTCCTCGTGCCGCTCGGCGAGTTCCGCGTCCCCGGCGTCGAGCCCGTCGACCTCCGCCTTGAGCGCCTCGTACTCCTCCTGGGCGGCGACGGCCCGCTCCCGGGCCTCGTCGCGGGCGGCGGCCAGGCGCTCGATCTCGGCCTGGGCGGCGGACGCGCGGGAACGGGCGGCGCCCACCTGCCCCTTGAGCCGGGCCAGTTCCTCGCGCCGGTGGGCGATGGCACGGGCGGCGTCCCTCAGGCGCCGTTCCTCCTGGGCGAGTTCGCGTTCGAGTTCCGCGCGGTGGGCGACCGTGTCCTCCAGGGCACGCTCGGCCGCCTCCAGGGCCGCCTCGAGCTCTGCCTCCTGCTCGCGGATGCGCGCGGCCTCGCGCTCCAGGTCCTCGGGGTCCCGGCCGCGCCGCTCGTCCACCGGCGTCGAGGTGGCGCTCTTCACGCGCGCGTCGGCCAGCGAGATCGTGCCGCGCACCCGCTCGGCGAGCTGGGAGAGCTCGTACCAGGTCTGCTGGGCGCCCTGCAGGCGCGGGGTGAGCCGGCGCACGTCGTCCTCGAGCAGGGCCTCGCGCTGGAGGGCCTTGCGCAGTTCCTGCTCGGCGGCCTCCTTGCGTTCCTTCAGGGCGGCCTCGTCGGCGATCTCGGCCTGGAGCGCCTCCTTCAGGCGTACCAGGTCGTCGGCGAGCAGGCGCAGCCGGGCGTCGCGCAGGTCGGCCTGGATGACTGCGGCGCGGCGGGCCACCGCGGCCTGCCGCCCGAGCGGCTTGAGCTGGCGGCGCAGCTCGTCGGTGAGGTCCTGCACACGCGCGAGGTTGGCCTGCATCGCGTCCAGCTTCCGCAGCGCCTTCTCCTTGCGCTTGCGGTGCTTGAGGACACCGGCCGCCTCCTCGATGAAGGCGCGGCGGCCCATGGGGTCGGCGTGCAGCACGGAGTCGAGCTGGCCCTGGCCGACGATGACGTGCATCTCGCGGCCGATGCCGGAGTCGGAGAGCAGTTCCTGGATGTCGAGCAGACGGCAGGTGTCGCCGTTGATCTGGTACTCGCTGCCGCCGTTGCGGAACATGATCCGCGTGATGGTGACCTCGGAGTACTCGATGGGCAGCGCCCCGTCGGAGTTGTCGATGGTCAGTGACACCTCGGCGCGGCCCAGCGGCGGGCGTCCGGTGGTGCCGGCGAAGATGACGTCCTCCATCTTGCCGCCGCGCAGGGACTTGGCGCCCTGCTCGCCCATGACCCAGCTCAGCGCGTCCACGACATTGGACTTGCCCGAGCCGTTCGGACCGACGACGCACGTGATGCCGGGCTCGAACCGGAGCGTGGTCGCGGAGGCGAACGACTTGAAGCCGCGGAGGGTCAGGGCCTTGAGGTGCACGCCGCCGGACTCTACCCGCCGGGGATGTCTCACTCCATGAACGTGCGGTTTCGCCGGTGAACGCGAAGGGCAGACCAGACGTTGAAGACGGTGAAAGGATGCGCGGGGCAGGGAGCGCGCGGGGGCGCGGGGCGGGCCGACGAGAGGAAGCAAGAAAGAAGGGACGCCGAGGCGTCCCTTGCACTTCTGACCACTTGGCGGTTGTGACGGGCGGCCCAACCACTGCTGTGCTGTTGTGGAGCGGTGCAGTGATCAGGTCAGCGCAGGCTCCGCCTGGTGTGCGTCAACGCTCTCCATGATCCTGTCCTGAGAAGCGGCAGCCGTGAGCGCTTCGTTCTCCGCCTGGATCCGTACGAGCTCGGATTCCAGGTCCTGGACGCGCTGCTGGAGCCGTCGCATCTCGGCGAGGAGTCGAGGGTCGGAGCCGCCGACGTAACCGAGAAGCGCCTTTGCCATGATGGATGGTCCTCCACACTGAGTGACCGACCGATGCGGTGTGGGTCGTGAGGGATTCGCACCCGCGGTTGCTTGGCAGGCCTGGAGTTGTGCTGCCGTTCAGCCATGCCAAACAGCTAAGGTGCGCGGGGCTTTCAGCGTCTCACCAAAAAGTTTGAGGGTCAACACGATCACGCCCCGTATTGGGGGACAACCGGTTGCGCACGGCCAGGAAACGGCGGTGCCGCGACTTCCGCGGGTCCTCGGGACGTGGCGATCATCTTTGCGGGTGGAGCATGCGGGGGCAAGCCCCTCTCGTCAATCACCAGGAGTTTTTCCGCGACAGGGGTACCCGGCGGCGGCCCGTCGGGGGTCGGCGGGACGTCTCGGGGCCGCGGGATCAGCGGACGGCGAAGCCCTCGTAGCCGCCCCGGGGTGTGTCCCAGATCTCGGTGACCCCGTCCACGTGTCCGGGCGTGTCGCCGCCCTGGAGCCACTCCAGGAGCCCTTCGCAGCGTTCCCGGGAGCCCTCGGCGACGACTTGGACCCGTCCGTCGCCCAGATTGAGAGCAAAGCCACGCAGGCCGCCGATCTCCAGTGCCTTGGCTCGCGTGAACCAGCGGAAACCCACGCCCTGGACGCGTCCGCGCACCCAGGCGACCAGTCGTACATCGTCGCTCATGACTGCAACCTAACCGGACAATGTCACTCGGGACACTTCCTCCCCTGGCGCCATGCGGTACCGTCCCCACCCATGAATCTCATATGAAACTCACTCGATCGTGTGAGTTTCGTGTTGATGGTGAGGACGAGTCGACCGCAAGGAACGAGGAAGGCCAGGACATGGGACGCCACCGACGCTCCGCCGCCGGCCGCGCCGCCACGGGCCGCGCCACGGGGGTCACTCAACACGACGGCTTCTCCGCAGGCGGCCGCGACCCGCTGGGCGCCCACACGGGAGACAGGCCCACGATGGGCATCGCACCGTATCTGAACCCGGAGGCGTACGCCGAGACGTACGCCCGGAGCGAGGCGTACCTCTACGCCACGGACGGCGACCGCTCCGAGGCCGGCGAGACCGCCGTGCCCGCCGGGGACGGTTTCCGGGACACCGGGTTCGACAGCGGATTCGGCGGGTTCCGGGACAGCGGGTTCCGGGACAGCGGTTTCAAGGACGTCGGCTTCCGTGACGCGGGGTTCGGCGCCGGCCCTGCGGACGACGGCTACTCCCCCGACGGCGGGGCCCCGCGCTCCGGCGGGCACCGGCGCCGGAAGAAGAAGGCCGCCACTCCGGTCCGCACGGGTCTGCTCGGCGTCTCCGCCGCGGTGGCCCTCGGTACGGTCGCGGTGGCCACGGGCACCGTGCCCGGCCTCGAGAACTACAGGCTGGGCGGCGGCAGCGGCGCCGGCGACACGGTGGAGGCCGCCGACACGCCGACCAACTCGGCGAGCGAGCAGGGCGGCACCTCCGGCAGCCTGGAGAGCCCGGGCCGGGACGCCGGTGCCCCGGCCAGCCGCGACGCCGAGCGCTCCACCTCGCCCGAGCCCTCCCCCTCGGCCTCCTCCGCGGCGCCCACCACGACACCGGAGCAGAAGGAGCCGACGGCGCCCCCGAGCGAGAAGGAGCCGGAGCGGCAGGCGCCGCCCCGCAAGGCCGCGCCGGAGAAGCCGGAGAAGGCCGAGCAGCCCGAGGCGCCCGTCACGGTGTCGGCGGAGGCGGCGGCCGGCGCCCAGGTGCTCAGGCTCGTCAACGAGGAGCGGGCCAAGGCGGGCTGCAGTCCCGTCGCCGCCAACAGCGCGCTGACCGATCTGGCCGCATCCTTCAGCGAGGACATGGCCCGGCGCGGCTTCTTCGACCACACCGACCCCGACGGCGACACGCCGTGGGACCGGGCGAAGCGGGCCGGGATAACCGGCCTCGGCGGCGAGAACATCGCCCGCGGGCAGGCCGACGCCGAGGCCGTCGTTCAGGCCTGGATGAACAGCCCGGGCCACCGGGCGAACATACTGAACTGCGACTTCAAGACGCTGGGCGTCGGTGTGCACTTCGGGTCGGGCGGCCCGTGGTGGACGCAGAACTTCGGTTACTGACCTCGAACGACGACCAAGGGCGCTAACTTTCCGTTAGCGCCCTCTGCCGGTAAGCGCTGCGTCGGCGTAGGCTGGGTCCATGACGACCACGCAGCGGCGGCCGGAGGAGAAGGACGTCCTCCCCTACAACGTGTTCGCCAAGGCGTGTCCCTCACGCGGCACGCTGGAGCACGTCACGGGCCGCTGGGGCTCGCTCACGCTCGGCGCCCTGTACGAGGGTTCGCTGCGGTTCAACGAGCTGCGCCGCCGCGTCGACGGAGTAAGCGAGAAGATGCTCTCCCAGACCCTGCACGCGCTGGAGCGGGACGGTCTGGTGCACCGCGAGGCGCAGCCCACCAACCCGCCCCGCGTCGACTACGAGCTCACCCCGCTCGGCCACGAGGTCGCGCGGCGGCTGCTGTCCCTCATCCACTTCCTGGAGGGCAGCATGGACGCCGTGCTCGAGGCGCGTGGGCGCTACGACACCCGCGGCGCCCGCTGACACCTCGGGCAGAAGTAGCTGGAGCGGTTCATCCACGGCCGGCGGCGCATCGGCGTGCCGCAGCGGCGGCAGGGCAGTCCCTCGCGGCCGTAGGCGTCCAGGGAGCGGTCGAAGTAGCCCGACTCGCCGTTGACGTTGACGTACAGGCTGTCGAAGCTGGTGCCACCCACCGCGAGGGCGGCGTTCATCACGTCCCGGACGTGGCCCAGCAGGAGCAGGGTGCGTGGCCGGGTGAAGCCGGCCGTCGGGCGCTCGTAGTGGATGCGGGCGCGCCACAGCGCCTCGTCCGCGTAGATGTTGCCGACCCCGCTGATCAGGGACTGGTCCAGCAGCGCCCGCTTGATGGTGGTGCGCTTGCGGCGCAGCGCCCGGTGGAAGGCGTCCTCGTCGAACAGCGGGTCGAGCGGGTCCCGGGCGATGTGCGCGATGACGTCGGGCAGGCCCTCGGGGGTGGTGTCGTGCAGCGAGAGGCCGCCGAACGTGCGCTGGTCGACGAAGCGCAGTTCCGTGGCCAGGTCGTCGGTGAAGCGGATCCGGATGCGCAGGTGCCTCTCGTCCGGTGCCGAGTGGGGCTGTACCAGCAGCTGACCGCTCATGCCGAGGTGGGCCAGGATCGACTGGCCGGTGTCCTCCAGGGGGAGCCACAGGTACTTGCCGCGGCGGCGCGGGACGCCGATGCGGTGGTCCTTGAGGCGGTGGGCGAAGTCGTCGGCACCGGCGAGGTGGCGGCGCACCGCGCGCGGGTGCAGCACCTCGGCCTCGGCGACCGTGCGGTGGGCGACCCACCGTTCGAGTCCGCGCCGTACGACCTCGACCTCGGGCAGTTCGGGCATGGGCTCCCCCTGGGGACCGCTGACGACCGTGGTACGCGCGTCGAGCGCCCGCCCCCTGGTGCGGGGGCGGACGCTCGGTCACGCTGTTCGTGCTCGCGCGCCGGGCGCACACGCCGACGCGTGCGCGGCCTTCGCTGCGCTCCTCAGGCCGAGGCCGTCGGTGCGTCGGCGCTCCGTTCGGCGGATACGGCGGGTCCCGCGGCATGGGCGGACTCGGCCGCCTGGACGACCTGCTCGGCCTCCGCCGCCGCCTTGGCCCGCTCGTCCGCCGCGGCCCTGATGGACCGCCACGCGGATTCCGCGGCCTGCTGCTCCGCCTCCTTCTTGCTGCGGCCGGTGCCGGTGCCGTACGAGACGCCTCCGACGCGGGCGGCAGCAGTGAAGGTCTTCTCGTGGTCGGGGCCGGTCTCCGTGACCAGGTACTCGGGGACGCCGAGTCCTTCGGTCGCGGTGAGCTCCTGGAGGCTGGTCTTCCAGTCCAGGCCGGCACCGAGGTTGGAGGACTTCTCGATGAGCGGGTCGAACAGGCGGTGCACCAGCTCCGCCGCCGAGTCCAGGCCCTGGTCGAGATAGACCGCGCCGATCACCGCTTCGAGGGTGTCGGCGAGGATGGATGCCTTGTCCCGGCCGCCCGTGCCTTCTTCACCGCGGCCCAGCCGGATGAAGGAACCCAGGTCGAGCCCGCGGCCCACCTCCGCCAGCGCACGAGAGTTGACCACCGCGGCCCGCAGCTTGGCCAGCTGGCCCTCGGGCAGGTCGGGGTGGGTGCGGTACAGCGTGTCCGTGACGACGAGGCCGAGCACGGAGTCCCCGAGGAACTCCAGCCGCTCGTTCGTCGGCAGACCGCCGTTCTCGTACGCGTAGGAACGGTGGGTCAGCGCTCGCACCAGAAGGGCGGACTCGACCTTGTAGCCGAGCCGCCCTTCCAGAAGCGTGTGGGACGAGGCCTGCTGGTCCGCAGAGTTTTTCTTCGGCGTGGACACAGTGCCTCTCACCAGCCGCTCAGACCTCGAGGACCTGGCGCTTGTTGTAGGTGCCGCAAGACGGGCACGCGATGTGCTGCAGCTTGGGCTCGTGGCAGCGCTCGCACGCAACCAGGGTGGGGACCGCAGCCTTCCACTGCGACCGGCGGTGGCGCGTGTTGCTGCGCGACATCTTCCGCTTCGGAACAGCCACGGCTACTTCTCCTGCTTCTCGTCGACGCCCGGTTCGGCGCCGCTCATCTCGTCCTTATCACCGGGTTCGAGCGAACCGGCGATTCCCTGCAGTGCCGCCCAACGGATGTCGACGGCGTCGTGGTGGTGGTCCGGGTCGTCCGCCAGCCGCACTCCGCACTCGGAGCACAGACCCGGGCAGTCTTCCTGGCACACCGGCTGCATCGGCAGTGCGAGCACCACCGCATCGCGCAGCACGGGCTCGAGGTCGAACAGGCCGTCCTCGACGAAGAGCCTGTCCTCGTCTTCCTCGGCGTCGTCGGCCGGTTCCGCCTTGGGGCGGCCCCGGTCGTCGGCGTCAGGGTACGAGAACATCTCCTGGAAGTCCGCTTCGAGATCCAGCTCGAGCGGCTCCAGACACCTTACGCACTCCCCCTCGGCCCGCGCACGGGCGGTGCCGGTGACGAGCACACCCTCCATGACCGACTCGAGCCGGAGTTCGAGCTCCACCGGGGCGCCTTCCGGCACTCCGATGACGTCCTTGAGACCGAGGTCCCTCGGGGCGTCGACCGTGCGGTTCAGGCGCTGGAGCGCGCCCGGACGCCGCCCCAGCTCGTGTGTGTCGAACACGAGAGGGTTGCGGTGGTCGAGGCGGGCGTTCGGTGCCATTCCTGCTGTCGGTCCTTGAGCTTGAGGGGACGCCGCCCACCGGTGTTCCAGGGCAGCGCTGATCGCGGAGGTACACACGACCGAAGAGCCAGGATACTGGACCTTTCACCGTCGGCCCAATCGGCTCCCCCGCCCGGTGCCCCGGCCCGGGGTCAGCCGTTGCCGCGGCCCTGTTCGTAGGCCCGCAGCTGCTCGGCGCTGATCATGCTGGTGTCGAAGAGGCTGGTCTCGTCCAGGGCGGGCGGGGCCTGCTGCGGGACGTAACCCTGCTGCCCGGCCTGTGCCGTGCCCTGGTCGGTCCGGTCGTACGACGGCTGCTGCGCCTCGTAGCCCTGGTACGCGGCGTACGCGTCGGCGGTCTGCTGGTAGCCGTAAGGGTCCTGCTGACCGCCGTACTGCTGCTGGTAGCCGCCGTAGGGGTCGGACGGCCCGGCCTGCTGGGCATAGCCGTAGGCCGGCTGCTGCGGGGCGTAGTCCGGCTGCGACCGGGGCGGCTGTGCGGGCTGCTGGGCCGGGGTGTCCGCGATGGAGGCCAGGTCGGCGAGGTAGTCGGCGTCGCTGGAGTGCTGGAGGGTGGTGAGATCGTCGGCGAGGGCGCCGAGGTCGTCGGTGGCGATGCGGCCGTGCAGCTTCTGGCGGCCCCGGCCGACGGCCTCCAGGGTCTTGGCGAGGACCGCCTCGAAGGCGCCCAGCTTGACGTCGACGTACTCGTCGGCGGTGCGGCGCAGGGTCTCCGGGTCGTGGCTGCGCTCGGGGGCGTCCTCGTCCTCGTAGCCCTGCTCGTCGACGCCGGGTCCGGTGCCGAGCAGCTTCTCGCGGCCGCGGCCGACGGAGCCGAGGGTCTTGGTGAGGACGACCTCGAAGTTGGCGAGCTTGGAGTCGACGTAGTCGTCGGCCTCGGCGCGGATCTCCTCGGCCTCCTTGCGGGCCTCGGCGAGGATCCGGTCGGCCTCGGCCTGGGAGCGGCGGGCGATCTCGGTGCCGGAGATCAGGGAGCCGCGCTCGGCGTGCGCGCTCTCGATGATCCGTTCGGCCTCCCGGCGGGCCTCCTCGACCATCTGCTCACGGTCGCCGATGAGTTCGCGTGCCTGCGCCAGGGAATCGGGCAGCGCCGCGCGCACCTCTTCGAGCATCGCGAGCAGTTCGGCGCGGTTGATCACGCACGAGGCCGACATGGGCATGGCCCGGGCACTGGAGACCGCTGCGACGATCTCGTCGAGCTTCTTCTGCACGTCCACCGTGTGCTCGCCACTCTCTACAGCTGTGTTGGAGACGGACGTGACGACTGTACGGCCCTGGGGCGGCCGGGGGGACACCGACGGGTGGATCGCCGGCCCCGGTACCGCTGCCGGGCCGCCCGGGGATGCCGCCCGGTCCCCTCAGTCCCGGCGCAGCCGCTCGGTGAGGGCCGTCAGGACCTCGGCCGGCACCAGGTGGGAGACGTCGCCGCCCCAGGCCGCGACCTCCTTCACCAGGGAGGAGGACAGGAAGCTGTAGGTGGGGTTGGTCGGCACGAAGAGCGTTTCGACGCCGGTCAGGCCGTTGTTCATCTGCGCCATCTGCAGCTCGTAGTCGAAGTCGCTGACCGCGCGCAGGCCCTTGACGATGGCCGGGATGTCGCGTTCCTTGCAGAAGTCGACGAGCAGGCCGTGGAAGGCCTCGACGCGGACGTTGGCGTACTCGGCGGTGACCCGGCGGATCAGGTCGATCCGCTCCTCGATCTCGAACAGGCCCTTCTTGGCCTGGTTGATCATCACCGCGACGTACACCTCGTCGTACAGCCTGGAGGCGCGGGCGATGATGTCGAGGTGTCCGTTGGTGATCGGGTCGAACGACCCGGGACAGACGGCGCGGCGCACTAGTGATCCCTCGCTCTCCGGTCCGGTCATCGTGCGTCTTCGCACGTTGAGGCGGCGCGACCGTACCAAAACGTTCCCTCGCCGTAGCGGCGGGCCCGGATCGGTTCGAAACCGGGTGGCCACCCGAACTCCCCGCCTCTGGTGCTGCGCTCCACGGTGACGAGCGCTTGCTCAGCGAGCCAGCCTTCCGAGCGGAGTGTGAGCAGAATCTCGCGAAGATCGTCGTCGGAGACGGCGTACGGGGGATCCAGGAAGACGATGTCGTACGGCTGTTGCGGTGCGGCCGCGCGGATGATCTGCTCCGCTTTGCCCGACCTCACCTCGGCGCCGGGCAGGCCGAGCGCCCGGACGTTGTCGCGGACCGTGCGCACGGCCCGGTGGTCGGCCTCCACGAGCAGGGTGTGCCCGGCGCCCCGGGACAGGGCCTCCAGGCCGACGGCTCCGGAACCGGCATACAGGTCGAGCACGCGCTCTCCGTCGAGCGGGCCGCCGAGGAGGGCCTGCCAGGTGGAGAACAGGCCCTCGCGCGCCCGGTCCGACGTGGGGCGGGTGCCGTTGCCCGGCGGAACGGCCAGGCGGCGTCCGCCGGCCCGGCCGGCGATCACGCGGGTCATGTCCTTCGGGTCCTTGTCGCTGTGTGCTCGGGTGGTGACGGTTCCAGTCTGGCAGCAGCGGCGGTCGCCGCGCCCTCTCACCCCCTGCTCACCCCTTGTCCAGGTACTGCTCCCGCTCCTCGTCCAGCAGGGCCTCCAGGGCGGTGCGCAGTCCGGGCAGGCGCTCCAGCTCCGGGTCGGCGGCGACCACGGCCGCCGCCTCCTCACGGGCCTGGGCGATGATCTCCTCGTCGTCGATGACGGCGAGCATGCGCAGGCTGGAGCGGGTGCCGGACTGGGCCTGCCCCAGCACGTCGCCCTCCCGGCGCTGTTCGAGGTCGATGCGGGACAGCTCGAAGCCGTCCAGGGTGGAGGCGACCGCGTCGAGCCGCTGGCGGGCCGCGCTCGCCTCGGGCAACTCGGTGACCAGCAGACACAGGCCGGGGGCCGAGCCGCGACCGACGCGGCCGCGCAGCTGGTGGAGCTGGGAGACACCGAAGCGGTCGGCGTCCATGACCACCACGGCGGTGGCGTTGGGCACGTTGACGCCGACCTCGATGACGGTCGTGGCGACCAGGACGTCGGTCTCGCCGGCGGCGAAGCGGCGCATGACGGCGTCCTTGTCGTCGGGCTGCATCCGCCCGTGCAGCACCTCGACCCGCAGGCCGCCGAGCGGCCCCTTGGCGAGCTGGTCCGCGACGTCGAGCACCGCGAGGGGCGGGCGCCGGTCGGCCTCGTCCTCGGCCGGGGCGGACTTCTTCCGGTTCGCCGCCTTGGGGTCGTCCTCCTCGTCGCCGATGCGCGGGCAGACCACGTACGCCTGGTGGCCGTTCTCGACCTCCTCGCGGACCCGTTCCCAGGCGCGGGCCAGGAAGTGGGGCTTGTCGGCGGCCGGGACGACATGGCTGGCGATGGGTGAGCGGCCGGCCGGGAGCTGGTCCAGGACGGAGGTCTCCAGGTCGCCGAAGACGGTCATGGCGACGGTGCGCGGGATGGGCGTGGCCGTCATGACCAGCAGGTGCGGGGGCTGCTTCCCCTTGCCGCGCAGGGCGTCGCGCTGCTCGACGCCGAAGCGGTGCTGTTCGTCCACGACGACCAGGCCGAGGTCGTGGAACCGGACCTTGTCCTCGATGAGCGCGTGGGTGCCGATGACGATGCCGGCCTCGCCGGTGGCCAGGTCGAGGAGGGCGTGGCGGCGGGCGGCGGCGCCCATGGAGCCGGTGAGCAGCACCACCTTGGTGGCGTTCTCCGCACCCGAGAGCATGCCACCCTCGGCCAGCTCGCCCATCATCTCGGTGATGGAGCGGTGGTGCTGCTGGGCGAGCACCTCGGTGGGCGCGAGCAGGGCGGCCTGCCCCCCGGCGTCGACGACGGCGAGCATGGCGCGCAGGGCGACCAGCGTCTTGCCGCTGCCGACCTCGCCCTGGAGCAGCCGGTGCATCGGGTGTTCGGTGGCGAGGTCGTCGAAGATCTCCTTGGAGACCTTGCGCTGGCCCTCCGTGAGGGTGAAGGGAAGGCGCTCGTCGAAGGCGGCGAGGATGCCGTCCGGACCCGGCCGCCGGGCGACGGCGGGGAGTTGGGCGTCGGCCCGCCGACGACGGGCGAGGGCGACCTGGAGGACGAACGCCTCGTCCCACTTCAGGCGGGCGCGGGCGTCCTCGATGTCCGCCTTGGTGTGCGGGCGGTGGATCTTGAGCAGCGCCTCCGGGAGGGAGACCAGGCCGCGGCCCTCGCGCAGGGACGGAGGAAGGGGGTCGACGGCTTCCCGGGCACTGGGCAGCACCGTCTGGATCGCCTTGGCGATCTTCCAGGACTCCAGCTTGGCGGTGGCCGGGTAGAGCGGGATCAGCGCGCCCGCCCAGCTCTCCACCGTCTCCAGCGCCCCGTCGCCGTCACCCCGCAGCAACTCGTAGGCGGGGTGGGCGAGCTGCAGACGCCGGTTGAACACGGAGACCTTGCCCGCGAACATCGCGCGGGTGCCCGGCAGCAGCTCCTTGTGGGGCTTGTGGACACCGGCGCCGAAGAAGACCAGCTGGAGGCGGCCGCTGCCGTCCGTGATGGTCACCTCCAGGCGCTGTCCCTTGCCGCGCGGCGCCCTGCTGGAGGCGAAGGTGTGCAGCCGGGCGTCGGCGACCTGGGCGACCACCGTGACGTGCTCGTCCATGGGGAGGTCGGCGAGGTGGGTGAGCTGGCCGCGCTCCTCGTACCTGCGCGGGTAGTGGTGGAGCAGGTCGCCGACGGTGTGCAGGCCGAGGTGCTCGGCCATCACCTTCGCGGTGGCGGGGCCGAGCACCGACTTCAGCGGTTGGCGCAGGGGTTCTCGCAGTGCGGGCACGAGATCCATTGCACACCACGGCACTGACAATGCGGGGACACCGGGGTGCAAAGTGCCGTATACGTCTTGGGAAATCCCTGGTCAGGCTGCTGGCGTGGGCCCTAGGATGGCGCGCTCCGGCCATCCTTCCGCGGTCACCGCCCCACCGGGGCCGCCCGACCCCGCGCCGTCACCAGGTCCCCCCACCGGCGCCGTGACGATGGACTCTCAGACCTCACAGGCATCCCACGAATCCCAAGGCCCCCGGCGGCCCCAGTCACCCCACAGCTTCCAGGTCGACCTGCGCGGTCTGGTGGACCTGCTCTCCCATCACCTCTATTCCAGCCCCAAGGTGTATCTGCGCGAGCTGCTCCAGAACGCCGTGGACGCCATCACCGCCCGGCGTGCCGAGGAGCCCGGGGCCCCGGCCCGGGTGCGGCTGCGCGCCGAGGGGGGTTCGCTCAGCGTCGAGGACACCGGCGTGGGGCTCACCGAGGCGGACGTGCACGACCTGCTGGCCACCATCGGGCGCAGCTCCAAGCGGGCCGAGGGGCTCCAGGAGGCCCGCTCCGACTTCCTCGGCCAGTTCGGCATCGGCCTGCTGGCCTGTTTCGTGGTCGCCGAGCGGATCCGGGTCGTCAGCCGCAGCGCCCGTACGCCGCACGCGCCGCCCGTGGAGTGGACGGCGCGCGACGACGGCTCGTACACGGTGCGGACCCTGCCGGACGCGGAGCGGCCCGAACCGGGCACCACCGTGCACCTGGTGGCGCGGGCCGGGGCCGACGAGTGGCTGACCGAGGAGCGGGTGCTGTCGCTGGCCCGTGACTTCGGTTCGCTGCTGCCCTACGACGTGCGGGTGGGCGAGGAGGCGGTCACGGATCTGCCCGCGCCCTGGGACCGGCCGTACCCCGGACCGGCCGCGCGCAGGGTCGCCCTGGCCCGGCACTGCCACGAGCTGTTCGGCTTCAGCCCGCTCGACACGATCGACCTGGACGTGCCGCTGGCCGGCATCCGCGGGGCGGCCTACGTACTGCCGTCGGCGGTCAGCCCGGCGCAGCGCGCGGGACACCGGGTGCACCTGAAGGGCATGCTGCTGACCGAGCGGGCGGAGCAACTGCTGCCCGACTGGGCGTTCTTCGTGCGGTGCGTGCTGGACACCGACAGCCTGCGGCCCACCGCCTCGCGCGAGTCGCTGTACGAGGACGAGACGCTGGCCGGGGTGCGCGAGGCGCTGGGCGAGCGGATCCGCGCCTGGCTGACCGGGCTGGCCGCCGGTGATCCGGAGCGGCTGGCCGCGTTCCTGTCGGTGCACCACCTGGGCGTGAAGTCGCTGGCGCGGCACGACCGGGAGATACTGCGCACCATGCTGCCGTGGCTGCCGTTCGAGACCACCGACGGGCGGCTGTCCCTGGAGGAGTTCGCACAGCGGCACCCGGTGGTGCACTTCACGCGGACGGTCGAGGAGTACCGGCAGGTCGCCCCGATCGCCTCCGCACAGGGCATCGGCGTGGTCAACGGCGGCTACACCTACGACAGCGAGCTGGTCGAGGCACTGCCCTCGGTGCGCCCCGGGACGGCGGTCGCCGAGCTGGACCCGGACACCGTGACGGCCCATCTGGACGCCGTCGACCCGGCGGCGGAGCTGGCGCTGTCCGGGTTCCTGGCCGCCGCACGGGCGAAGCTGGACCCGCTGGGCTGCGACGTCGTCCTGCGCTCCTTCCATCCGCTGTCGGTTCCGGCGCTGCACCTGGACGACCGGGAGGCCCGGCACGAGCAGGCCCGCGCGGAGGCCGAGGCCCGGTCCGACGACCTGTGGGCCGGCATCCTCGGCTCACTGCGCGGCAGCGCACCGCGGGCGCGCCTGGTGCTGAACCATCTCAACCCGCTGGTGCGGCGGATCAGCTCGCTGGGCGACCCGGAGCTGATCGGCACCGCCACGGAGTCCCTCTACGGGCAGGCGCTGCTCATGGCGCAACGCCCGCTCAGGCCGGCCGACTCGGCGCTGCTGAACCGGGCGTTCCTCGGCCTGCTGGAGTGGGCCACCCATGGCGAGGACGACTCCGCGGGAGGCGGTGACCGATGAGCGGCATCACGGACTTCGACTCGCTGCGCCGGGCGATGGCCGAGAACTCCGAGCAGCCGGAGGGGCCGGCCCGCAACGCCCGCGCGGAGGAACTGCTGCTGGAGGCCGAGAGGCTGAACATCCCGCTCGCCGTGATCGAGGCGCTCGGGCACCAGCTGAAGGTCTACAACTACAGCTCCGAGAAAGGGAAGATGTTCGTTCCCTTCGCACGGCTGCTGCGCATGTGGGACGAACGCCCCGAGGACTTCGACGAGTACGAGACGCACTCGCTGCACTGGGTGTTCAAGTGGATGTCGGCCGGCATGCTCGACCAGCCGCACATCCCGCTCGCCTCGATCGAGAAGTGGCTCGGCGAGATGGAGCACCGCTACCGGCTCGCCGGGCACTCCGAACGGGCCGTGCGCAGCGCCGAGTTCAGCGTGGCCACGCACATCGGGGACACGGCGCGGGCCGAGCGGGCGTACGCGGCCTGGCTGGCATCCGATCGGGACTCCATGGCCGACTGCCATGCGTGCGAGCTGCACGGGCAGGGCTGGTGGCAAGCGGAGCGCGGCCGGGACGAGGCCGCCCTGGAGCTGTGGCGGCCGGTGCTGGAGGGCGAGTTCACCTGCGCCCACGAACCGCACACCACCCTCGCGTCCTCGCTGGTGCCCCTGCTGCGGCTCGGCCGCGCCGACGAGGCGCGGGCCCACCATCTGCGCGGGTTCCGGCTGGTGCGGCCCATGGAGAGCATGCGCGGAGCCTACGCGGACCACGTGGAGTTCTGCGCGCTCAGCGGCAACGAGGCGCGCGGTCTCGAACTGCTCGCCGAACGGCCGGCGTATTTCACCGACGACGGGCATCCGCGCAGCAGGCTGGACTTCCTGTGTGTGGTGACCCTGCTCATGGACCGACTGACGGAACTCGGGCTGGGCGGCCGGCAGGTGCCCGGTCCGGCCGGACGGTCGTGGACGGCGGCCGAACTGGCCGCGCACGCGCGTGCCGGGGCCCTGGCCCTGGCGGCGCGGTTCGACGAGCGCAACGGCACGGCGCACATAGGTGAGCGGGCACGCGCCCGTATGGCCCGGCGTCCGCTGGTGGAGCGGCTGCCGCTCGGGGTGCGGACGCCGGGCGCGGTTCCGGCGCGTTCCGCGGTGCCGGCGGGTGCGCCGGTACGCGAGTCCGGGACACCGGCCGGCGAGGACGGGCTGCCCGAGCTGCTCGCCAGGGCGCGGCGGCTCTCGGACACCTTGCAGCCGCATGCCGTGGAGGCGTGGGCGGCGGTGGCGCGGGCCGCCGAGGACACCGGCGCCGAGCTGGGCGCCCGCGACCGCGCGGAGATCGCCGACCACCGCGCGATGGACCTCGGCCCCGAGGGCGCGGAGCTCTTCGCACGGGCCGCAGGGCTGTACGCGGAGGCGGGCGATCCCGGGGAGGCGTTGGCGGCACGCGCGCGTGGCGCGTACGTACGGGCGCTGGCGGGCCGGGTGGACGAGGCACTGGCGGCAGTGGCCGGACCGTACGAGGAGGTTCTCGCGCTGTACACCGGGGGCGGTACGGGGCGGCGGCAGACCGCGTCGGTGCTGATGGCGCGGGCACGCATCCTGATGCGGCGGGTGCACGCGGTGGACGGGGAGCCGCCCGGGGCCCTGACGGCCGACGCGGACAGCGCGGTACGGGCCGTGCTGGCGCTCGTGGAGGAGCACACCGGCGAGGACGTGCGGCTGGCGGCGCGGGCGGCCGAGTCGCGGGCGATGCTCGGGGAGCTGGCGGGGCTCGCTGGAGACGTGGAGGCGGCGGCGGAGCTGTTCCGGGAGGCTGCGGAAGCGTTCGTCGGGGCCGGACTGCCGTGGTACGCCGTGGAGTACGAGGCCCGGCTGGCCCAGCTCGCGCACCACCTCGGCGACGTCGCCGGGGCGGAGCGGGCGCTGCGGGCGGCCCTGGAGCACGGCGGGCCCCACGTCGAGCCGGCCGGGCGGGCCCAGCTGCACCTCCAGCTCGCGGAGGTCACCGCCGGGCTCGGGCGGGTCACGGAGGCCGCGGACCACGCCCTGGAGGCGGCGCACTGGGCCGACGCGGCGGACGACGGGCCGGCGCTGGGGGCCTGGGCGCGGCACATGCTCGGCGGGCTGCTGCTGCGGCAGGGGCGGTGGGCCGAGGCCGCGGAGGTGCTGGAGTCGGCGCTGCCCGACGTGACCGCCGGGACCCACGGCGAGGGGGCGGTGGTCCAGACGCTGTGGTGGCTCGGCGACTGCCTGGACGAGCTCGGGGAGCACCGGGCCGCGGCGGAGCGGAGGTTGCAGGCCGCCGAGATCGCCCGGCACTGGCCGGAACAGCGGGACCACGCCACGCTGGCCCACCTGGCGGCGTCCAGTCTGGAGCGGGCGGGCCTGCACGGCGAGGCGGAGCGGGCGTACCTCCGCGCCGGGGAACTGTGGCGCGGTGTCGGTGACGTCCCCGCCCTGATCCGATCCGTCCGCGCCCGCGCGTGGCTCGCGCTGCGCACGGGAGCCGGGCGGGACGGCGCCCGGTCCCTGATGGCCGAGGCGGTGGCGGAGTGCGAGTCGGCCCGGGAGACGGCCGCCGACGAGGAGACCCGCACCGGCCTCACCGCCGCACTGGGCCACACCCACCGGCAGCTGGCGGAGCTGCTCGTCCGGTCGGCACGGCGGGCCGAGGATGCGGGGGACGGCGAGCCGAACCCGGACGACTCCTCGGTGCGGGCGGCCCACGCGGAGGCGGTGCCGGTGCTGGATCGGGCCGCCGCCGCCTTCGCGGCCCTCGGCCCGGACGGCCTGCACGACCGCACCGCCGCCGAACTCGCCGCCGCCTGGCTGGAACGCGACCTCGGCCTCGCCACCGAGGCGACGGCCCGCGCGCGCGGCGTCCTCGCGGCGTACGAGCACGCGGACGGGACGGCCGGGACCGCCGGCACGGCCGGGAGCGGGGAGGCCGACGAGACGGCCCGCTCCCGCCGCACGGAGGCGGAGCACCTGCTGGGGCTCCTGGAGCCGACCCCGGACGCCTGAGCCACCGGCCGCCCCGGCCGCGGTCCACCCGGCGCCGACCCCGGACGCCTGAGCCACCGGCCGTCCCGGCCGCGGTCCACCCGGCGCCGACACCGGCCGGGCCCGCGGCCGGGGCGGCCGGGGCCGCCGGGGCGGCCGGGGCGGCCGGGGCGGCCGGGGCGGCCGGGGCATCGACGCACACGCGCGTGCGCAGGCTCCGACACGAGCCGTGCCGCCCCGCCGACGCGGCGGGCTGGACGTGCGGGCGTGCGGGCGTGCGGGCGTGCGGGCGTGCGGGCGTGCGGGCGCCCAAGAGTGGCAGCGGTGTCCGTAGCTCCGTCGCCGAGAACCGGCACGACCACCCCACCGCCACCACGCCGGGACGACGGCCGCGGCCCGCCCCGGGCCCCCAGCCACCGAGACCGCCCGGCAGCGGCTCACTCCACCCCTATCAGGAGCAGCGCCCCCTGACGACCACCACGGCAGACCACCGTGTCCACCGCCAGATAGCGCTCACGCACCCGCACCTCCAGGTGACGGGCACCGGCGTCCCGAACCTCGTCGCCGAGAACCGGCACGACCACCCCACCGCCACCACGCCGGGACGACGGCCGCGGCCCGCCCCGGGCCCCCAGCCACCGAGACCGCCCGGCAGCGGCTCACTCCACCCCTATCAGGAGCAGCGCCCCCTGACGACCACCGTGGTAGACCACCGTGTCCACCGCCAGATAGCGCTCACGCACCCGCGCCTCCAGGTGACGGGCGATGGTGTCCGGGGCCTCGTCGCCGAGAACCAGGGTGACCATCTCGCCGCCGGCCGCGAGCATGCGGTCGAGGACGGCCTCGGCGGCGGAGGTGACGTCGTGGCCGATCACCGCCACGTCGCCGTCGATGAGACCGAGGACGTCCCCGGCCTGGCAGATGCCGGCCATGGTCCAGGACTGCCGTTCGGCGACCGTGACCTCGGCGTAGCGGGTGGCGCCCGCCGCCGACGTCATCGCCACCACGTCCTCGTCGAACCGGCGCTCCGGCTCGTGCACCGCGAGCGCCGCGATGCCCTGGACCGCCGAGCGGGTGGGGATGAGGGCGACCCGGATGCCCTCGGTCCGGGCCTGCTCGGCCGCCGCGGCGGCGGTGTGGCGCAGCTCGGCGTCGTTGGGCAGCAGCACCACCTCGCGCGCGTGGGCCCGCCGAACGGCCTCCAGCAGCTCTCCGCTCGCGGGCTCCTCCCCGGGGCAGGCGAGCACCGTGGTCGCCCCGGCCTCGCTGTACAGCCCGGCCAGCCCCTCACCGGGCACGACGGCCACCACGGCCCGCTGCGCCCGCTCCTGCGTCGGCTCCTGCCCGCCCGCCGTGTGGACGTCCCCGACGCCGAAGTGCGTGATCCGGATCCGGTGGGGCCGCCCAGCCTCGACGCCCGCCTCCACGGCCGCGCCCGCGTCGTCGACGTGCACGTGGACGTTCCACAGCCCGTCGCCGCCGACCACCACGAGGGAGTCGCCGAGCCCGTCGAGCCGCTCCCGCAGCCGGGCCACGGCCGTGTCGTCGGCTTCCAGCAGGTAGATCACCTCGAAGGCCGGCCCCGACCGCGCCGCTCCCCCCTCGCCACCGGCCGCACACGCCTCCACGCGCGCGTGGACGTCTTCGGCCGTATGCGCCTCCACGCTCGCGTGCGTCCCGTCGGCCATGTCCGCCGCGGCGCGCGGGCGCTCCCCCGTGAGGGTCTCCACCAGCGCCGCGAGCACCGTCACCAGGCCACGGCCGCCCGCGTCCACGACTCCCGCGCGGCGCAGGACGGGGAGCTGGGCCGGGGTCGCCGCGAGGGCCGCACACGCCCCGTCGTGGGCGGCCCGTGCCACCACGCCGCAGTCGCCGGTCGCCCTGTCCGCCGCGTCGGCGGCAGCCGAGGCGACGGTGAGGACCGTGCCCTCCACGGGGTGGGCGACGGCCTGCCGTGCGGAGTCGGCGGCATGGCGCAGCGCGAGCCCGAGTCCCCGCCCGTCCGCGCTGACCGCGCCCTCGCCGAAGGGCCCGTCGCCCGCCAGCACCTGGGCCATCCCCCGCAGCAGCTGGGCCAGGATCGTCCCCGAGTTCCCCCGCGCGCCTATCAGCGCTCCGTGCGCCAGCGCCCGCGCGGCCTCCGACAGCGTGGGCCCGGCCGCCCCGCCCTCGCCCCCGTCGGCACCGGCCCCCGCCGCGTGTCCGGTGAAGACCGCTTCCACCTCAGCCGCGGCCGACTCGACCGTGAGATAGAGGTTCGTACCGGTGTCCCCGTCGGCCACGGGATAGACATTGATGGCGTCGATCTCCGCCCGCGCCCGCCCCAGCGCCTCCAGCGCGAGACCGCACCAGGTGCGAACCGCGAGAGCATCGAAGAATGTCTGCGGCACCTGGGCCACCTGCGCCTCCCTGAGCTGCTGGACGTGGCACGCAGCGTAGACCGTGGGGGCGTACTCACCGGAAGAGGGCCGGGGCGGGCCCCTGAGCTGCCATGGTAGTTTCGTTCTACGGGTGCAGCCGTTGTATGCTGCTCCGGTTGCCCGATCCGATCGGGCCTCTCCCCTGGCAACGCCACTCAGATCCGAAGGCTCCTGGAGTCTGGATCTTGATCCCGGCATGCCGGGATCAACCGTAAGTGCATCTGAAGTCTTTGGAGTGACCCGTGGCTGCCAACTGCGACGTCTGCGGCAAGGGGCCGGGCTTCGGCAACAACATCTCGCACTCGCACCGCCGTACGTCCCGCCGCTGGAACCCGAACATCCAGCGTGTGCGTACCGTGGTCGGCGGGACGCCGAAGCGCGTGAACGCTTGCACCTCGTGCATCAAGGCCGGCAAGGTCTCGCGCTGACGCTCAGCTAGCGCGCGGCCACTGCTGGTTCGCTGCAGGAGCCGGTCCACCTCGTGTGGGCCGGCTCTTCGCGTTCCCGCACACCCGCTCTTCGCGTCCGGCGCACCCCACGGGGGTGGCTAGGAGCCGGCCCGCAGCGCCCAGGCGTGATCCACCGGCCCGATCCCGCCCCCCAGTGCGAACCCGGCGGCGATCGCCCCCGTGACGTACTGCTTGGCCTCCTCGACCGCCTCCGGCACCGACCGGCCCTTCGCCAGGTGCGACGCGATCGCCGAGGCGAGGGTGCAGCCCGTGCCGTGGGTGTGGCGGTTGTCGTGGCGGGGCGCCCGCAGCCAGTGCTCCTCGGAGCCGTCCGTCAGCAGGTCCACCGCCTCGCCCTGCCCGGTCGTGAGATGCCCGCCCTTGATCACGACCCACCGCGGCCCGAACCCGAGCACCGCCTCCGCGGCCCTGCGCAGATCCTCCTCCGACTCGACCCGGGCACCGGTGAGTTGCGTCACCTCGTCCAGGTTGGGCGTGGCCACGGTCGCGACCGGCAGCAGTGCCGTACGGACGGAGTCCAGGGCGGAGGACGCCAGCAGCGGGTCCCCGTGCTTGGAGACGCCCACCGGGTCGACGACCACCGGCACATCCGTGCCGGAGATCAACTCGGCCACCGCCTCGACCAGTTCGGCGGAGGCCAGCATGCCCGTCTTGACCGCCTGGACGCCGATGTCGTCGACGACGCTGCGGTACTGGGCCCGCACGGCCTCCACGGGCAGCTCCCAGGCGCCCTGCACGCCGAGCGAGTTCTGCGCGGTGACCGCCGTGATCACGCTCATGCCGTGCACACCGAGCGCGAGCATCGTCTTCAGATCTGCCTGGATGCCCGCGCCGCCGCCGGAGTCGGAACCGGCGACGGTCAGCACGCGGGGCGGCGCGGGGGTCACTCCACCTCCCCGAAATGGTCCCAGCCGCCCTTGCTGGTCCAGGGCGCCCCGTCGACCGTCACCTGGGGCAGCGCCGAGGGGTTGAGCACCTCGCCGATCACCTTCCAGCGGGCCGGCAGCTTCACGTCCGGCGGGAAGGTGGCCACGATCGCGTGGTCCTCTCCCCCGGTCAGCACCCACTGCATCGGGTCGACGCCGACGGCCTGCCCGATGTCGTTCATCTGCGAGGGGATGTCGATCGCCCCGGAGCGGATGTCGATGCGGACCTTGCTGGCCTCGGCGATGTGCCCGAGGTCGGCGATCAGTCCGTCGCTCACGTCGCACATCGCGGTGGCGCCCAGCCCCGCGGCGGCCGGGCCCGCGTGGTACGGCGGCTCCGGGCGCCGGTGGGCCTCGACGAACGCACGCGGGGAGCGGAAGCCGCGGGAGAGCACCGCGTGCCCGGCGGCGGACCAGCCGAGCCAGCCGGTCACGGCGACGAGGTCGCCCGGCTGGGCTCCGGCCCGGGTGACCGGCTCCTGGTTGCGCAGGTCGCCGAGCGCGGTGATCGACACCATGATGGTGTCACCGCGCACGACGTCGCCGCCGACCACGGCGGCACCCGCGACCTGGCACTCGTCGCGCAGCCCGTCCATGAGCTCGGAGGGCCAGGTCACCGGCAGCTCCGCCGGGACGACCAGGCCGAGCAGCAGCGCGGTCGGCACCGCGCCCATCGCGGCGATGTCGGCGAGGTTCTGCGCGGCGGCTTTGCGGCCGACGTCGTAGGCCGTGGACCAGTCACGGCGGAAGTGCCGGCCCTCCAGCAGGATGTCGGTGCTGGCCACGACCCTGCGGTCGGGCGCGGCGACCACCGCGGCGTCGTCGCCGGGGCCGACCCGGACCGCCGGGGTGGTGGTGAGACGGGAGGTGAGCTCCCTGATGAGCCCGAACTCCCCGAGCTCACCAACAGTGCCCTTCATTGCCCTTTCTCCCCTTCTGTCCCTGTCCGTGCCCGGTCGCGAGTCATCTGTGTGCTCGCTACGGTCGAAGTGACCGTCAACTTCTCTCGTGCCCGACCCCCGGCGCGCAAGGCCCGGTTCCCGCAGGTCTCCCCGCGGCGAGCGGCAACGCGGTACCGTGGCGTTCCTTTTCCCCACATGATCCTCGTGGCCGCCCTGGAGGTTCCGTGGTACAGGCGTACATCCTGATCCAGACAGAGGTCGGCAAAGCGTCGACCGTCGCCGAGACGATCGGCAAGATCCCTGGAGTCATCCAGGCCGAGGACGTGACGGGACCGTACGACGTGATCGTGCGTGCCCAGGCCGACACCGTCGACGACCTGGGCCGCATGGTGGTCGCCAAGGTTCAGCAGGTGGACGGCATCACCCGAACCCTGACCTGCCCGGTCGTCCATCTGTAGCCCCCGTCTACCCTGTGCCGGTGAACTCCTTCCGTCACCGGCACGCCGTCCTGCCCGCACTCGCTGTGCTGATCACCGCCGCGGGCTGCTCCTCAGCAGACGACGACGCGTCCACGGCGGTTCCCAGCCCGGACGCGAAGGT
This sequence comes from Streptomyces sp. NPDC005931, assembly GCF_042871235.1. Lineage (NCBI taxonomy): Bacteria > Bacillati > Actinomycetota > Actinomycetes > Kitasatosporales > Streptomycetaceae > Streptomyces > Streptomyces sp. NPDC005931. Next base: position 25,072 of record NZ_JBIAIG010000017.1, on the reverse strand, counting down.
CACCGAGCTGTGCCGGAACCTGGACAAGGCCCTGCCGGCGAAGGTGGACGGTGAGAGTCGCGACGATCCCGAGCCCGCTTCCGAACTGACCGCGGGCTGGGGCGGCGAGGCGATCATACTGCGGTGCGGTGTCGAGCGACCGCCGAAGATGGTCGACCCCAGGGTGGCCGACGGCCACGACCCGGACGCGGTGCCGGGAGGCGTGAACGGCGTCGACTGGCTCATGGAGAAGCAGGACGGGGGCGTCCACCGCTTCACCACCGCCAACCGCGAGGCGTACGTCGAGGTCAGGGTGACCGACGGGCGGGACAGCACGGGCACGCTGATCGACCTGGCCCCGGCCGTGAAGGAGGCGATTCCGAAGGGGATCGCCTCCTAGGTGCCTCTCGCTCGGAGCACGCCGCGGGGTGGGGTCCGGCCGGCTCAGCGCAACCCGGTCGAGCGCCGCAGGGCCGCCTGGATCAGCCGGTCCACCAGCTCGGGGTAGCCGATGCCGGTGGCCTGCCACATCTGCGGGTACATCGAGATGGGCGTGAAGCCGGGCATCGTGTTGATCTCGTTGATGACGAACTCGCCGTCCTCGGTGAGGAAGAAGTCCGCGCGCACCAGCCCCTCGCAGGAGGCCGCGTCGAACGCCGCCACCGCCAGCTCGCGCACCTCGGCCGTCTGCTCGTCGGTCAGCGGGGCGGGCACGATGCCGGGGGTGGAGTCGATGTACTTGGCCTCGAAGTCGTAGTACGCGTGCGCCTCGGGCGGCGGGATCTCGGCGGGCAGCGACGCCCGTGGGCCGTCCTCGAACTCCAGCACACCGCACTCGATCTCGCGCCCGCGCAGCGCCGCCTCGACGAGGATCTTCGGGTCGTGCCGCTGGGCCTCCGCGATCGCCTCGTCGAGCCCGGAGAGGTCGTCCACCTTGGTGATGCCGATCGACGAACCCGCGCGGGCGGGCTTCACGAAGAGCGGCCAGCCGTGCTCACCGGCGAAGTCGACGATCCTCTTGCGGGCCGCCGACTCGTCGCGTTCCCACTCGCGGGGCCGGATCACCACGTACGGGCCGACCTTGAGCCCGAAGGAGGTGAACACCCGCTTCATGTACTCCTTGTCCTGGCCGACGGCCGAGGCGAGCACACCCGAGCCCACGTACGGGACGCCGGAGAGCTCCAGGAGGCCCTGGAGGGTGCCGTCCTCGCCGTAGGGACCGTGCAGCATCGGGAAGACGACGTCGACCTCGCCGAGCGCCTTGGGCACCGAACCGGGCTCGCTGTAGACCACTTCGCGGCTGGCGGGGTCGACGGGGAGCACCACGCCGCCCTCGGCCGACTCCGCGAGCTGGTCGACGCTGGGCTGCCGCCGGTCGACGATCGCCATGCGTTCGGGCTCGTCGGCCGTGAGGGCCCAGCGGCCGTCCTGGGTGATGCCGATCGGCAGGACGTCGTACTTCGTCCGGTCGATGGCCTTGAGGACCGCGCCTGCGGTGACCACGGAGATCCCGTGTTCGGAGCTGCGCCCGCCGAACACGACGGCCACACGCGGTTTGCGAGACGGCTGCTCGGGGCTCTGGGGGAGGTTCTCGGTGCTCATATCGCGATGAGAGTACCCGTTGGCGGAGCCCCGAGGCAGCGTGCGACAGGCGGGGTCGCTCAGCGTCGTTCGGGCTTCGCGCTGCGCGACATCAGCTCCTTGAGGGCGACCACCGGGGGCTTGCCCTCGTGCACGATGCCGACGACCGTCTCGGTCAGCGGCATGTCGACGTCGTGCCGGCGGGCCAGATCCAGCACCGACTCGCAGGACTTGACGCCCTCGGCGGTCTGCTTGGTGACCGCGATGGTCTCCTCGAGGGTCATGCCCTTGCCGAGGTTGGTGCCGAAGGTGTGGTTGCGCGACAGCGGCGAGGAGCAGGTGGCCACCAGGTCGCCCAGGCCCGCGAGTCCGGAGAACGTCAGCGGGTCGGCGCCCAGCGCCACACCGAGCCGAGTGGTCTCGGCGAGACCGCGGGTGATCAGCGAGCCCTTGGCGTTGTCGCCGAGTCCCATGCCGTCCGCGATACCGACGGCGAGCCCGATCACGTTCTTCACGGCTCCGCCGAGTTCGCAGCCGATGACGTCGGTGTTGGTGTACGGGCGGAAGTACGGCGTGTGGCAGGCGGCCTGGAGCCGCCGGGCGACGGACTCGTCGGGGCAGGCGACCACGGCGGCGGCCGGCATCCGGGCGGCGATCTCACGGGCCAGGTTCGGCCCGGTGACCACGGCGATCCGGTCGGCGCCCACCTTGGCGACATCCTCGATCACCTCGCTCATCCGCATCGCGGAGCCGAGTTCGACGCCCTTCATCAGCGACACCAGGACCGTTTCGGGCGCCAGCAGCGGCGCCCAGGCGGCGAGGTTGCCGCGCAGCGTCTGGGAGGGGATCGCGAGGACGGTGAAGTCGGCGTCGCGCGCGGCCTCGGCGGCGTCGGTGGTGGCCCGCAGCCCGGCGGGCAGTTCGACGCCCGGGAGGTAGTCGGGGTTGGTCCGCGTGGAGTTGATTGCCTCGGCGAGTTCGGGGCGCCGTCCCCACAGCACGACGTCGCATCCCGCGTCCGCGAGGACCATGCCGAACGCCGTGCCCCACGATCCGGTGCCGAAGACGGCCGCCTTGACCGGCTTGCTCACTTTCCCAGCCCCTCTTCCCGCACGGCGGCCTTGCCGTCCCGCGTCCGCCCGCCCCGCACCCGCTGCGCCTGCGCCTTGGTCCTGCGCCGCTGCTCGATCCGCTCCCGGCGCGGGTCGTAGGGCGTCTCCGGGGCCTTCTCGCCGCGGATCTCCTCCAACTGCCGGGTGATGGCCGCCATGATCGCCTCGGTCGCCTCCTTCAACAGTTCCGGGGTCATCTCCCGGTTGTAGAAGCGGTCGAGGTCCACCGGCGGCCCGGCCAGGACGTGATGCGTCTTGCGCGGGAGGAGCCGGGGCTTCTTGGCGTACGGCGGCAGCAGTTCGTTGGCGCCCCACTGGGCGACCGGGATCACCGGGCACTTGGTCTGCAGCGCGACCCGCGCGGCTCCGGTCTTGGCGGTCATGGGCCAGCCGTCGGGGTCACGGGTAAGGGTGCCCTCCGGGTAGAAGGCGACGCATTCGCCGCGCTGCACCGCGTCGATCGCGGCCCGGAAGGCGCTGAGCGCGTCGGTGCTCTCCCGGTAGACGGGGATCTGCCCGGTTCCGCGCATCGCGGCACCGACGAATCCCTTGTTGAATAGCCCGCTCTTCGCCAGGAATCGCGGAACGCGTCCGGTGTTGTACTGAAAGTGCGCGTAGGCGAAGGGATCGATGTGCGAATTGTGGTTCACCGCAGTGATAAATCCACCCTCGGCCGGAATGTTCTCCATTCCGCGCCAGTCCCGCTTGAGCAGAACCACCAGCGGCGGTTTGCAGATCACCGCGGCGAAGCGGTACCAGAAGCCGATTCTGCGGCGCGGCACAAGGACACCTTCCTCTAGGGCCTGGACCCGGAGGCCAGGCGGGCCGCACAAGTGTCGCCCCGGGCCGCCGGTCTGTCGAGAACACCGTACGCCCCGGTACCCCGGACGCCGGATGCCCCGGGTGACAATGAGCGCGACAAGAGAGGGACGTAACACTCGTGCAGTGGACCTTGGTGGTGCCCCTGAAGCCCCTTGCGCGGGCCAAGAGCAGACTCTCGGACACGGCGGGCGACGGCCTGCGGCCGGGCCTCGCGCTCGCGTTCGCCCAGGACACGGTGGCGGCGGCGCTGGCGTGCCGGGCGGTGAAGGGTGTGGTGGTCGTCACGGACGACGCGCTGGCCGGCCGTGAGCTGGCGGCGCTGGGCGCCGCGGTTGTCGCCGACGAGCCGGGCGGCGGCCTGAACGCCGCCCTCGCGCACGCGGCGGCGGTGGCACGGGCGTCGGGGCGCGCGGGGGCGGTGGCGGCCCTCAACGCCGATCTCCCGGCCCTTCGCCCCCGGGAATTGGCCCGTGTTCTGGAGGCCGCGGCGGAATTCCCGCGCGCTTTTCTCCCGGACGCCGCCGCAATCGGCACGACCCTGTTGACCGCCGCCGCGGACCGGGAATTGCTTCCGTCCTTCGGCACCGATTCCCGGGCCCGTCATCGCGCCTCGGGGGCCGTGGAGCTCCGCCTGGACGGGGTGGACTCGGTACGGCAGGACGTGGACACCGGTGAGGATCTGCGGGTGGCGCTGGCGCTCGGGGTGGGGCCCCGCACGGCCGCGGCCGCCGCGCGGCTGCTGATCCCCGAGCAGTAGGCTGCCCGCATGCAGGCGACCGCGTACACGTACGACCCCGCCACCCGCAGCGGGCAGGTGCTCCTGGACGACGGCACCCCGGTGCCCTTCGACGCTCCGGCGTTCGACGCGGGGGGTCTGCGGCTGCTGCGGCCCGGGCAGCGGGTGCGCATCGAGACCGAGGGCGAGGGCGAGGCCCGGCGGATCACGCTGGTCACGCTCCAGACCTTCTGACCGGCCCGGGGGCGGGCCCCTGGTCAGGTCCCCCGGACACACCGCGGGCCGGACTCCGTCTGGGAGTCCGGCCCGGCGCGTGAGTACCGCTCGTCTGCCGCCGCTTCGTCCGCCTACTTCTTGCGGGTGGTGGTCTTCTTGGCGGCGGTGGTCTTGCGCGCGGTGGACTTCTTGGCGGGGGCGCTGGTGGCGGTCGCCTTCTTCGCGGGGGCCTTCTTGGCCGTGGTCTTCTTCGCGGCGGTGGTCTTGGCCGTCGCCGTGGTCTTCTTGGCGGGCGCCTTCTTCGCGGTGGTCTTCTTCGCCGCCGCGGCCTTGGTGGTCGCAGCCTTCTTGGCCGGGGCCTTCTTGGCGGCGGCCTTCTTGGCGGTGGTCTTCTTCGCGGCGGCCTTCTTCACCGTGGCGGCGGCGCCGCCGGACAGGCTGCCCTTGGGTGCCTTCTTGACGGCGACCTCGCCGCCGCGCGGCAGCTTCTTCGAGCCGCTGACCAGGTCCTTGAAGCCCTGACCCGCGCGGAAGCGGGGAACGGAGGTCTTCTTGACCCGGACCCGCTCGCCCGTCTGGGGGTTGCGGGCGTAGCGGGCCGGACGGTCGACCTTCTCGAAGGAACCGAAGCCGGTGACCGAGACCCGCTCCCCCGCGACGACCGCGCGGACGATGGCGTCCAGGACATGATCGACAGCATCGGCGGCCTGCTGGCGGCCGCCCATCTTGTCGGCAATCGCTTCTACGAGCTGCGCCTTGTTCACGTCTTCCCCTTCGGAGACATCGCCAGAACGAAAGTGTTCAAGCTTTTTCGCACGTTAGGCAGATATATACCGCAAATCAAACACGAAACGGGCTTATCACCCTTGTGCCGCAACGAACTCGACTGTCCCGACTGGTTCAGCGTTCCTCTTCGGGGAATCGACCCTCGTCGAGGTCCGCGGTGAACCGCTCCAGACGCCCTGCCGCATCGGCGAGATCGTGCTTGGCCGCGGCCGTAATGACCAGCAGCTTCCGGGTCAGCGCCATCCGTACGCCCTCCGGGACTTGCAGTGCGCGCACCCGCGAGTGCGCTTCCTTGAGCCGGACCGCGACCGCCGCATAGAGCTCGAGTTGGCCGTCGTGTTCCATGCACAGATTGTGCCATCTAGGGCGAGTTGTCGCCTGCGCAGGGGGCAACTGCCGCCTCGGACGGCCTTCCGCACACCCGAGGAAGTCACGGGTACATGCCTCGTGTACCCCGGCAACCACCGTCGTAACGTGGGAAGTTGCGAGACCGAAGGAGACGCCCGGGGCGCAAGGGGCGTAGACACGGCCGTACCCCCGATCGGGGAGATCGGGGGTACGGGAGGGGGGTCGCGGTGGCCGAAATTCGACCTCCCGGCGGTCCGGTGGGGCCGCCGGGTGGCCGGGTCAGGCCGTGAGGGTCCGCGGCTTGAACGACGGGCGCCTCGCCTCGTACGCGGCGATGTCGGACTCGTTCTGGAGCGTGATGGAGATGTCGTCCAGGCCGTTCAGCAGCCGCCAGCGGGAGTTCTCGTCCAGCTCGAAGGAGGTGGTGATCCCCTCGGCGCGCACCTCGCGGGCCTCGAGGTCGACCGTGATCTCGGCCTGCGGGTCGTTCTCGGTGAGCTCCCACAGCGTGTCCACGATCTTCTGCTCGAGGACCACCGTGAGCAGGCCGTTCTTCAGCGAGTTGCCGCGGAAGATGTCGGCGAAGCGGGAGGAGATCACGGCCTTGAAGCCGTAGTTCTGCAGCGCCCAGACGGCGTGCTCCCGGGAGGAGCCGGTGCCGAAGTCGGGGCCGGCGACCAGCACGGTCGCGCCCTGCCGCTCGGGCTGGTTGAGGACGAACGACGGGTCCTTGCGCCAGGCCTCGAACAGCCCGTCCTCGAATCCGTCCCGCGTCACCTTCTTGAGCCAGTGGGCGGGGATGATCTGGTCGGTGTCGACGTTGCTGCGGCGCAGCGGGACGGCCCGGCCGGTGTGGGTGGTGAATGCTTCCATGGCAGATCAGACTCCAGCGGGCGTACGGGTGTCGGCGGCGGCGAGGTCGGCCGGGGAGGCCAGGTGGCCCAGTACGGCGGTCGCGGCGGCGACCTGCGGCGAGACCAGGTGGGTGCGGCCGCCCTTGCCCTGCCGGCCCTCGAAGTTGCGGTTGGAGGTGGAGGCGGAGCGCTCGCCCGGGGCCAGCTGGTCGGGGTTCATGCCCAGGCACATCGAACAGCCCGCGTGCCGCCACTCGGCACCGGCCTCCTTGAAGACCACGTCCAGGCCCTCGGAGACGGCCTGCAGGCCCACCCGCGCGGAGCCGGGGACGACCAGCATCCGTACGCCGTCGGCGACTTTGCGACCCTTGAGGAGGTCCGCCGCGGCACGCAGGTCCTCGATGCGGCCGTTGGTGCAGGAACCTACGAAGACGGTGTCCACGGTGATCGAGCGCAGCGGCTGACCGGCCTCCAACCCCATGTACTCCAGGGCCTTTTCGGCGGCCAGGCGCTCCGAAGCGTCTTCGTACGAAGCCGGGTCGGGGACGGACGCCGAAAGCGGCGCGCCCTGGCCCGGGTTGGTGCCCCACGTGACGAACGGCGACAGCTCGGCGGCCTCGATGACGACCTCGGCGTCGAACTCGGCGTCGTCGTCGGTCCTGAGCGTCTTCCAGTACGCGACGGCCGCGTCCCAGTCCTCGCCCTGCGGGGCGTGCGGGCGGCCCTCGAGGTATTCGAAGGTGGTCTCGTCGGGGGCGATCATGCCCGCTCGGGCGCCGGCCTCGATCGACATGTTGCAGATGGTCATGCGGGCCTCCATCGAGAGCCTCTCGATGGCCTCGCCGCGGTACTCCAGGACGTACCCCTGGCCGCCGCCGGTGCCGATCCGCGCGATGATCGCCAGGATCAGGTCCTTGGCCGTGACCCCCTCGGGCAGTTCACCGTTGACGGTGATCGCCATGGTCTTCGGGCGGGCCATCGGCAGCGTCTGGGTGGCCAGCACGTGCTCGACCTGGGAGGTGCCGATGCCGAACGCCAGACCGCCGAAGGCGCCGTGGGTGGAGGTGTGCGAGTCGCCGCAGACGACGGTCATGCCCGGCTGGGTCAGGCCCAGCTGGGGGCCGACCACGTGCACGACGCCCTGTTCCACGTCACCCAGCGGGTGCAGCCGGACGCCGAACTCCGCGCAGTTGTTGCGCAGCGTCTCCAGCTGGACCCGGGAGACCGGGTCGGCGATCGGCTTGTCGATGTCGAGGGTCGGGGTGTTGTGGTCCTCGGTCGCGATGGTCAGGTCGAGCCGCCGCACGCGACGGCCGCTCTTGCGGAGGCCGTCGAAGGCCTGCGGGCTGGTCACCTCGTGCAGCAGGTGCAGATCGATGAAGAGGAGGTCGGGCTCGCCCTCGGCGCGCCGGACGACGTGGTCGTCCCAGACCTTCTCCGCCAGTGTCCTACCCATCGCGTTCCCTCCGGCCGGCAAGAGGAGTGCACCGGCCCATCTAGAGATCTCGTGGAGACGGCGCCCGCACGCCTGTGTCCTCGGGCGTCCGCCGCCGGGCCCGCTCTCCACGGGCCGTCGTGCCTTCGTGGGTTCAAGAGTGGCGGGTTCCACGGAAAATTGAACTTGCGTTTCACAGAGTGAGACGCAAGTATCGTTGCATGGACAACAGTAGCGGCGTCGGCGTTCTGGACAAGGCGGCCCTCGTCCTGAGCGCTCTGGAGTCCGGTCCGGCCACCCTCGCGGGACTGGTCGGGGCCACCGGACTGGCACGACCCACGGCCCACCGCCTGGCCGTGGCCCTGGAACACCACCGCATGGTGGCGCGCGACATGCAGGGCCGGTTCATCCTCGGCCCGCGCCTCGCCGAACTGGCCGCGGCGGCCGGCGAGGACCGTCTGCTGGCCACGGCCGGACCGGTGCTCACCCACCTCCGTGACATCACGGGCGAGAGCGCGCAGCTCTACCGCCGCCAGGGCGACATGCGCATCTGCGTCGCCGCGGCGGAGCGCCTGTCGGGCCTCAGGGACACGGTCCCGGTGGGCTCCACGCTCACGATGAAGGCCGGTTCCTCGGCGCAGATCCTGCTGGCCTGGGAGGAGCCGGAGCGGCTGCACCGGGGCCTCCAGGGCGCCCGTTTCACGGCGACGGCCCTGTCGGGCGTACGGCGCCGCGGCTGGGCCCAGTCGATCGGTGAGCGTGAGCCGGGCGTCGCGTCCGTGTCCGCGCCGGTGCGCGGCCCCTCCAACCGCGTGGTGGCCGCGGTCTCGGTCTCCGGTCCCATCGAGCGCCTGACCCGCCACCCCGGGCGGATGCACGCCCAGGCCGTCATCGACGCCGCCGCCCGCCTCTCCGAGGCGCTGCGCCGTTCCTGACCGTCTCTCCTCGCCGTCCCACCGGGGGCGGGCCCGCCTCAACGCCGCGGCAGGCCCGCCCCCGTGTCACGTCCGGGTCCTGCCCTGTCGCGGGTCAACGCCGAAGGGGCCTCCGCCGAAGCGGAGGCCCCTTGGGACTCGTACCCCCGACCGGATTCGAACCGGCGCTACCGCCTTGAGAGGGCGGCGTGCTAGGCCGCTACACAACGGGGGCATGGACGCTGCGTTTCCGCAGGTCCGAGCTGGTCTACCTGGACTCGAACCAAGACTAACTGAACCAGAATCAGTCGTGCTGCCAATTACACCATAGACCAATGATGGTTTAGACCAGTCAGTACCCCCGACCGGATTCGAACCGGCGCTACCGCCTTGAGAGGGCGGCGTGCTAGGCCGCTACACAACGGGGGCCCTAGCGATCCTGCGTCGACGACAGTGGGAGCTACCCGACTGTCCTCGCGGGAAGGATCTGTACCCCCGACCGGATTCGAACCGGCGCTACTGCCTTGAGAGGGCAGCGTGCTAGGCCGCTACACAACGGGGGCTTTGCGGATGTGATCCGCGGGTGCAGATGAGCTCTGCGAGCTGGCCTACCTGGACTCGAACCAAGACTAACTGAACCAGAATCAGTCGTGCTGCCAATTACACCATAGGCCACTGGAACGCAAGCCCCAGAGGGGTCTCGTTCTAGTTCTGCGCTTCGAGGTTCCGGCCTTCCGGCCCGCTCCCCGCGGCGCAGGAAGAACATTACCCGAAGGTGGACGGGGCTCCAAAACGAGTATCGGAGCCCAGGACAGCGGGGAGTTCGGCCAGGGACGCGATCCGGCGGGGACCCACGGGCGGTTCGACCGTCGCGTACGCGCCACCGCGGTCGATCCACACCGACAGCAGCCCGGCCTCCGCCGCGCCCCGGCCGTCGATCTCCGGGTGGTCGCCGACGTACGCGACCTGCCGCGGGGGCAGGTCCAGCGCCTCGCAGGCCGCCAGGAAGGCGCCGGCCGCCGGCTTGGACACGCCCAGTTCGGCCGCGCACAGGATGGCCTCGAATCGGTCGTGGACGCCGAGGACGCGGAGCTTGCGGTCCTGGACGTGGAGGCTGGAGTTGGACAGCACCGCGTGGCGGTGGCTGGCGGCGAGGGCGTCCAGCACGGGCAGCACGTCCGGGAAGAGGGCCCAGGCCGCCTCGTAGTGCCGGATGTAGCGCTGGAACCAGGCGTCGGCCTGCTCGTCGGTCAGCTCGCGGCCGACGAAGACCCGGATCCGGTCCCGCCGCTGGTCCTCGAAGGAGACCTCGCCCGCCGAGAACCTCGCCCACTGCTGATCGGTGATCTCCCGCCAGCGGGCGAGGGCGTGCTCCACGCTCTCGTGGGCGTCGAGCAGGCCCTCGGCGGCGAGATGGCCGCGCAGGCCGGTGCGGTCGGCGGTGGTGTAGTCGAAAAGGGTGTCGTCGACGTCCCAGACCACGGCCCGAATGCTCATGGTCCGACCGTAACTCGGCACGGAGCGGCCCGGGGCCGGTTCACGGTGGTTGCCCCGGTCGGGGCCGGATCGGGACACCGGCCGTCACGGGGGTGCAGGCCGGTGCCGCCGACGGGGTGACGCCTTCGCGGTCCATGCGCACGGCCGGGACGAGTCGCGTCCGGGCGGCCGGTGCGGCAAGGGGGAGGCGCTCCCCCACGGGTACGGCACCCGGTCGGCTCGGACGCGATCGGCCGGGTGACGCGACGGGCGGGACGGGGGCGGCGCCCGAACCGGACGCCGCCCCCGTGCGGGAAGCGCTGTGGAAGGTGTCCCGGGCGGTCAGCCGGTGAGCTTCGCCAGGGCCGCGTCGATGCGGGCCAGGGTCTTCTCCCTGCCCAGGATCTCCAGGGACTCGAAGAGGGGCAGGCCGACGGTGCGGCCGGTGACGGCCACGCGGACCGGGGCCTGGGCCTTGCCGAGCTTGAGGCCGTGGGCCTCGCCGGCGGCCAGGACCGCCTCCTTCAGGGAGTCGGCCGAGGTCCAGTCGGCGGCCTCGAGCTTCTCGCGGGCGGTGCGCAGCAGGGCGTCGGAGCCCTCCTTCATCGCCTTGTTCCAGGACGCCTCGTCCTCGACCGGCTCGGGCAGGAACAGGAAGTCGACGTTGTCGGTGATCTCCGACAGGACCTTCAGGCGGGTCTGTGCGTGCGGTGCGACGGCCTGCCACTTGGTCTCGTCGAACGCCTCCGGGGCCCAGGGCGCGAACGGGGCCTGGAGCCAGGGGCGGCAGCGCTCGGCGAAGTCCTTCGGGTCCAGCAGGCGGATGTGGTCGCCGTTGATCGCCTCGCACTTCTTCAGGTCGAAGCGGGCCGGGTTGGGGTTGACGTCGGTGACCTCGAAGGCCGCCACCATCTCGTCGACGGTGAAGACGTCCCGGTCGGCGGAGAGGGACCAGCCGAGCAGGGAGAGGTAGTTGAGCAGGCCCTCGGGGAGGAAGCCGCGCTCGCGGTAGAGGTTCAGCGACGACTGCGGGTCGCGCTTGGAAAGCTTCTTGTTGCCCTCGCCCATCACGTACGGCAGGTGGCCGAACGCGGGGACCGACTTGGCGACGCCCAGCTCGATCAGCGCCTGGTAAAGGGCGATCTGGCGCGGGGTGGAAGAGAGCAGGTCCTCGCCGCGCAGGACGTGAGTGATCTCCATCAGGGCGTCGTCGACCGGGTTGACCAGCGTGTACAGCGGGGCGCCGTTGGCGCGCACGATGCCGTAGTCCGGGACGTTCTCCGGGGTGAAGGTCAGCTCGCCGCGGACCAGGTCGGTGAAGGTGATCGTCTCGTCGGGCATGCGGAAGCGGACGATCGGTTCGCGGCCGTGCGCCCGGTACTCCTCGATCTGCGCCCCGGTCAGCTCGCGGCAGTGGCCGTCGTAGCCGGAGGGCCTTCCGGCGGCGCGGGCCGCCTCGCGGCGGCTGTCCAGCTCCTCCTGGGAGCAGTAGCAGTGGTAGGCATGGCCGGCGTCGAGAAGCTTCCGGGCGACGTCCCGGTAGATGTCCATGCGCTCGGACTGCCGGTACGGCGCGTGCGGGCCGCCGACCTCGGGGCCCTCGTCCCAGTCGAAGCCCAGCCAGCGCATCGCGTCGAGCAGCTGGTGGTAGGACTCCTCGGAGTCGCGGGCCGCGTCGGTGTCCTCGATGCGGAAGACCAGGGTGCCGCCGTGGTGCTTGGCGTACGCCCAGTTGAACAGGGCGGTGCGCACCAGGCCCACGTGGGGGTTACCGGTGGGCGACGGGCAGAAACGGACGCGTACGGGGGAGCCGGGTGCGCTAGCCACGCTTGACAACCTTGTTGGTGAGAGTGCCGATGCCTTCGATGGTGACGGCGACCTCGTCGCCGACGTTGAGGGGGCCGACCCCAGCCGGGGTGCCGGTGAGGACGACGTCGCCGGGGAGCAGCGTCATGGCCTCGGAGATGTTGACGATCAGGTCCTCGATGGAGTGGATCATCTCGCTGGTGCGGCCGAGCTGGCGCTGGGCGCCGTTGACCGTGCACTGGACGGTCAGGTCGCTCGCGGCGGCGATGTCCAGGTCCGTCTCCACCCAGGGGCCGAGCGGGCAGGAGGTGTCGAAGCCCTTGGCCCGGGCCCACTGCTTCTCGCGCTTCTGCACATCGCGGGCGGTGACGTCGTTGGCGCAGGTGTAACCGAAGATGACGTCCTCGACGCGCTCGCGCGGGACCTCCCGGCACATCCGGCCGATGACCACGGCCAGCTCGGCCTCGTGGTGCACCTCCTGGGAGAAGGAGGGGTACTGGATGGCGTCGCCGGGGCCGATCACCGAGGTGGCGGGCTTGAAGAAGGCGAACGGGGCGTCGGGCACGTCGTTGCCGAGTTCCTTCGCGTGCTCGGCGTAGTTGCGGCCGAAGGCCACCACCTTGTTGGGGAGGACCGGGGGCAGCAGCCTGACCTTGCTCACCGGGACCTTCGTGCCGGACAGCTCGAAATCCGCGAACGGGATGCCCTTGATGATGTCCAGGACGAGCTCGTCCTGGCGGCTGCCCTCGACCGCGCCGAAGGCGACGTTCCCGTCGATGGAGAATCTGGCGATGCGCACGGGATGCTTGGCCCCTTGACTCGGTCGGCTGGAGTCTGACGCTCCAGGCTAACGCGGCGCGGCGCCCCTGCCCTGCGCATAACCCGGTGCTCTGACCCCGTGCACCGGCCCGGCACGCAGAAGGGGCGCCTCCGTGTCGGGGGGCGCCCCTGGGGTGCGGGGGGACTGCCGTTGAACTCGGTGCGGCGGGGCCGTGAGCATTTTCCGGCCGTCGCGCGTACTACCGGGTGCTAGCTCGCGGCGGCGGCCGCGACCGGGACATCCATGAGGACGGTGCGCTTGGGGTTGGCAGTCTGGGTCGGGAGTTCGACGGGGTGCTCCTGCTGGACCGGCGTCTGCAGTTCGTCGGCGGCTTCGAGGTGAGCCAGCGTCGTGCGCCGCGGGTTGGCGATCTTGTGGAACATCGGCGTCGTCTTCACTGTTTACTTGACCCTGTCCTGTTCACGGGCGCCGTGGCGGGGTAGGTGAACCCCCGCGCGGGGCGCGAGTTGTCGGTTTCGCCATCTCTGTAAAGCGTCAGGCTAAACATTCAATTCCCCGCGAACGGCGCCCGAAGGCCAAGATCCGCGTGTGAGTTTACTCACGAATCGATGGACATTTCGCCCGATTCGGACCGTCCCCCCAACCCAGCGAAACGGACATTGGCCCCCTGAAGCCATCATTCCGCTCCTGATCATCGCGACTGGGACACCTCCCGCTGCCTGGAGACTCGCGGATATTCGCCCGATATGGACGAGATCACTTTCTACGTCCGGTGACTCGACCCTCACACGGTGTCACGTATGTCACGGCCTGACCCACGGGCCTTGTTGGAGATCCTGCACTGTGCTGGAATTCCACGGAACCGCCGCAGGATCGAGCCGGCGCACAGGGGGCGCACAGACGCGCCGAGTGGCGGCGAGATGGGGGGAACCAGCGCCGGTCACTCACGACCACCACGGGGGCGTATTCAGGGCGCCCCTATGACGCCGACACCGTGCCTCGCCGTTCACGCGGAGAGGTGCCTGGTCCAGAGGTTGCGACGCTAGTGCAGGGACGTTTCAAGAGGGATGGCAGCGCTTCGGCGGAGCCGGAGCCGCACGGCGGGACTGGCCCGATGGCCGTCAGCTCCTCGCCCCAGCACGCCCAGAACCCGGGCCAGGCCGCGTCCGGCGACGGCTCCGAGCGCCCCGGTGCCGGCAACCCCGCGGGGCCGGCACCGGCCGTGAAGCCGCCGAAGGGCCCCACCGGACCCGGGCCGCGAATAGCCCTGCGCAACTGGCGGATCTCCACCCGTCTGGTGTCGCTGCTCGCGCTCCCGGTGGTCGCGGCCACCTCGCTCGGCGCGCTGCGCATCAACGAGTCGATGGACGACATCCAGCAGCTCGACAACATGAAGCTGCTGACGGACATGACCAAGCAGGCCACCGAGCTGGCCCACGCGCTCCAGGAGGAGCGCGACCAGTCCGCCGGTCCGCTCGCCCACAACGGCAAGGCCACCGACTTCACGGTCAAGGGCTACCGCGAGAAGACCGACCGCGCGCTGGACAACTTCATCGACAGCTCGGAAGAGATCGACGAAGCGGCCAAGGACGGCAACCTCAAGGGCGTCCGCGACAACCTGGTCCAGCTCGCCGGCGACCTGGGCGACCTCGCCAAGATCCGCAACACGGCCTACGCGTCGGAGCGCAACTCCACGCAGACCGTCGAGGCGTACCACCGTCTGATCGAGAACCTGATCGACCTCTCGCAGGACATGGCGGAGGCGACCAGCAACCCGGACATGATCCAGCGCACCCGTGCCCTGGCGGCCTTCTCCTCCGCCAAGGAGTACGCGTCGATCCAGCGCTCGGTGCTCGCCGCGGCCCTGCCGGCCAGCAACACCACCTACGGCGACCTCTCCGAGAACGACCGGCTCTACGCCCAGTCGGCACTGGAGAGCCAGAAGTCCGAGCTGCGCAGCTTCAAGAGCATCTACGGCGAGGACAGCGCCGCCGAGCTGCTGGTGACGATCGAGGACGGCAACGACACGATCAAGGCCAGCGACAAGTACGCCGGGCGCGCCCTGGTGTCGTCCGGCGGTCTCACCTCGATGGGCAAGCGCTCCTACCGGGACTGGCTGGACGACAGCTCCGTCAAGATCCAGCAGATGAAGAGCATCGAGCACACACTGCTCGAGCAGATGGAGCAGAAGGCCCGCGAGCTGCGCAACGCCACCGAGCGCGACGCGATCATCTCCGGTGCGCTGATCCTCATCGTGCTCGGTGTCTCGCTGGTCGGTGCCTTCGTCGTGGCCCGCTCCATGATCCGCTCGCTGCGCCGCCTGGAGGACACCGCCACCCGGGTCGCCCAGGAACGCCTGCCCGAGCTGGTCAAGCAGCTGTCCGAGTCCGACCCGCAGGACGTCGACACGTCCGTGGAGTCGGTCGGTGTGCACTCCCGGGACGAGATCGGCCGTGTGGCCGCGGCCTTCGACGACGTGCACCGCGAGGCGGTCCGCCTCGCCGCCGAGCAGGCCCTGCTGCGGGGCAACGTCAACGCGATGTTCACCAACCTCTCGCGCCGCTCCCAGGGCCTGATCCAGCGCCAGCTGTCGCTGATCTCCGAGCTGGAGTCCCGCGAGGCCGACCCGGACCAGCTGTCGTCGCTGTTCAAGCTGGACCACCTCGCCACGCGCATGCGCCGTAACGGTGAGAACCTGCTGGTTCTCGCGGGTGAGGAGCCCGGCCGACGGTGGACCCGCCCCGTTCCGCTGGTCGACGTGCTGCGTGCCGCCGCGTCCGAGGTGGAGCAGTACGAGCGCATCGAGCTGGCCTCCGTGCCGACCACCGAGGTGGCCGGCCGGGTCGTCAACGACCTCGTGCACCTGCTCGCCGAGCTGCTGGAGAACGCGACCTCGTTCTCCTCGCCGCAGACCAAGGTCAAGGTCACCGGTCACGCGCTGCCCGACGGCCGCGTGCTGATCGAGATCCACGACACCGGTATCGGTCTGTCGCCGGAGGACCTGGCGGCGATCAACGAGCGGCTCGCCTCGCCGCCCACCGTGGACGTCTCCGTCTCCCGCCGCATGGGTCTGTTCGTGGTCGGCCGTCTGTCGCAGCGCCACGGCATCCGCATCCAGCTGCGCCCGTCCGACTCCGGCGGCACGACCGCGCTGGTCATGCTGCCCGTCGACGTCGCGCAGGGCGGTAAGAAGCCCCAGCCCAAGCCCGGTCAGCCCGGTGCCGGCGGCGGTCCCGCCGCCGCGCAGGCTGCCGCGGGTGCCGCGGCCGCCCGGCGTGCCGCCGGTGCCGGCCAGGGCGGCGGCGGTGCCCTCGGCGCCGGTGCGCCCGGCGGTGGCCGGCTCGGCGCCGGACAGGGTCCGCGGGCCGCGCTGCCCGGACGGGACGGCAGCGGCAGGCCTGGCGCCCCGGGTGGGGCGCGCGGGCCGCAGGGCAAGAGCGCCGCGCCGCTGTTCGAGCAGGGTGCCCCCGCCGGTCCGGCGCAGGGCCGTCCGGCTCCCGCCCCCTCCGCCTCGTACGACCAGGGTGCTGCCGGCGCCGGCTTCGGCCAGGCGCCCGGTGCCCCGCACGGCACGCAGGGGGCGGGCGGACCGCAGGGCCAGGACGCCTTCCCCGGCGGCCGGGCCCCGGTGCCGCCGCAGCGCGGCAACGGCGACTCCGGGCGGGGCCGCCGCCCGCAGCTCCCGCCGCGCGGCGGCGCCCGGGCCGAGCTGCCCGGCGGTGACCAGCAGCGCGGGCCGAGCTGGAGCGACGAGAACGCCCAGCCGCAGGTGCCGCGTGCCTCGGTGGACGCCCCGCGCGGCCACGAGGAGCCGGACGCCTCCCGCACGGGCGCCGCGCCGGTGTACGACGACCGGCAGGGTCCCGGCTCGACGGCGGAGATCCCCCGCTACGACGAGCGCCAGAACCCCGGCTCTCCCGCCTACGGCGTCTCGCCGGGCACGGGCCAGTACGCCGGGCCCGGCGTGAACGGTGCCCAGAACACGGGTCAGTTCGCCCGCGGGGACGTCTACGGCGGCCAGGAGGACCGGCAGGGCGCGCAGAACCCGGCCGCCACCGGCCAGTTCTCCGTCCCGCAGGGTTACGGCAACGGCTCCACCGGCCAGTACCCGGTGCCGGGCCAGGACAGCGGCGCCACGGGCCGGCACGCCCTCCCGGGTCGCCGCGACGCCGCCGATGCGGCCGCCACCGGCCAGTTCGAGCGGCCGCAGGCGAACGGCACGCGCGGAGCCGACCTGGGCGCCCCCCGTCCGTCGGCCCCGCAGCAGCGACCCGCCCGTCACGAGCCCGAGGCGCTGCCGCCTGCCTCCGGGCCCGGTGACGGCCGTACGCCGCTGTACGACACACTGGAGACCAACTGGTTCCGCGGCCGGCAGGAGGAGCAGGCGAACGGCGCCGCTCCGGTCCCCGCTCCGCAGCAGCAGCCGCAGGCGCCCACCGGCCCCCAGCGGTCCGCTTCCACCGCCTGGCGCAGCTCGCCCAACGACGAGCTGGTCAAGCAGGCCGAACGCGTCCGCCAGCCGGCCGCGGGCGGCGTCACCACCTCCGGCCTGCCGCGCCGGGTGCCCCGGGCGAACCTCGTCCCGGGCACGGCTCAGCAGCAATCGCACCAGAGCGGTCCTCAGGTCTCGCGCGCCCCCGATGACGTGCGCGGCCGGCTGACCAATCTCCGCCGGGGTATCGCACAGGGTCGTCAGGCCGGGTCCACCCAGACCGGCAGCTTCCCGCACCCCACTCACCAGCAGGAGCGTTAGTTGAGCCCGATGAGCCAGGCGGCACAGAACCTCAACTGGTTGATCACCAACTTCGTGGACAACACCCCCGGGGTGTCCCACACGGTCGTCGTGTCCGCCGACGGCCTCCTCCTGGCACTGTCGGAGGGTTTCCCGCGCGACCGCGCGGACCAGCTGGCGGCCGTGGCGTCGGGGCTCACCTCCCTGACGGCCGGCGCCTCGCGGATCTTCGAAGGAGGGGATGTCGCCCAGACGGTCGTGGAGATGGAACGGGGGTTCCTCTTCCTCATGTCCGTCTCCGACGGCTCGTCACTGGCCGTCCTGGCGCACCCGGACTGCGACATCGGCCTCGTCGGCTACGAGATGGCGCTCCTGGTCGACCGCGCGGGCGCGGTCCTCACCCCGGACCTGCGCGCCGAGCTACAGGGAAGTCTGCTCCACTGATCCGCCCCGGCACCACCCGTCTCACCAAATCACCGTCCGGCCGCCACATTCCCCCCACCGGCCCCGTCAGACGGCTTGACTGACCGACTTGCTGTCCCGCCCGGAGGATTCATGACCCCGCCCACCGCCTCTCATGATCCGTACGCGGAGCCGTACGAGGACGAGGGCGACCAGCCGCTGGTACGTCCGTACGCGATGACCGGTGGCCGGACGAGGCCGCGCTATCAGCTGGCCATCGAGGCACTGATCAGTACGACGGCCGACCCGGCAGCGCTCATGGGGCTGCTCCCGGAGCACCAGCGCATCTGCCACCTGTGCCGTGAGGTGAAGTCGGTCGCCGAGGTCTCCGCGCTGCTGAACATGCCGCTCGGCGTGGCCCGGATCCTGGTGGCGGACCTCGCAGAGGCGGGGCTGGTCGCCATCCACCAGCCGGGCGGCGACGAGACGACCGGCGCGCCTGATGTGACTTTGCTCGAAAGGGTGCTCAGTGGACTTCGCAAGCTCTAGCGGCGGGGCGGTCTCCGACAGCCGTTCCACCACGTCCGCGAAGATCGTGGTGGCGGGCGGCTTCGGCGTGGGCAAGACCACGTTCGTCGGCGCCGTCTCGGAGATCAACCCGCTGCGTACCGAGGCCGTGATGACCTCCGCCAGCGCGGGCATCGACGACCTCACCCACACCGGGGACAAGACCACCACCACGGTGGCCATGGACTTCGGCCGTATCACCCTGGACCAGGACCTCATCCTGTACCTCTTCGGTACGCCGGGTCAGGACCGCTTCTGGTTCATGTGGGACGACCTGGTGCGGGGCGCCATCGGCGCGGTCGTCCTCGTGGACACCCGCCGGCTCGCCGACTGCTTCCCCGCCGTCGACTACTTCGAGAACAGCGGCCTGCCGTTCGTCGTGGCCCTCAACGGCTTCGACGGACAGCAGCCCTACGCTCCGGAAGAGGTGCGCGAGGCGCTCCAGATCGGCCCCGACACCCCGATCATCACCACCGACGCCCGCCACCGCGCGGACGCGAAGAGTGCCCTGATCACGCTGGTCGAGCATGCCCTCATGGCCCGTCTCAGGTAGCCGCGCAGAGCCGTGTGAGACGTCAAGTCAGCAGCGATATACGGCAGTTGTCGTAGATGCACCTGGGCCGGCCGCGTCCTTGGACACGGTCGGCCCAGGTGTTCATAACGTTTCGGCAGAGGAATCGGGTGGTGCCGACACGCGACGCGGTCACGCGGTATCGCTGCGCGCACAAAAGCCCCGCATTTTGGCGGGGCTCGCTCTTTTTGACCGTTTTATCCGGGACTTACATCACTCGGAATCCCTACCCTCCACTGTTTGGAAGAGCGCAGGTCGGCATGCTGGAATGCCTGAACTGCCCAATAGTCAAAGACGTACTCAGTAGTCGATGGCATGCCGGGCTCTGAGACACTGCGGCACGACGAAGGTGCCGACCGCCGAGAGGTTGTTGGTCGAGTGAGGCGAAGCAAGAACAGTCCCGAGCCGTCGGCCCGGGGCAACTTCACCCCGCCGCCGCGCACAGCGGCGCCCACCCCCGTGCCCGGTGCCGAGCCCACGGCCGCGCCCGCCCCGAGCGGCGGCCGCCTCTCCCCGCGCAACTGGCGGGTGACCACACGTCTGAACGCGATCCTGCTCATACCCGTCGTGGTCGGCCTCGTCATGGGCGGCTTCCAGGTGAAGAGCTCGATCGACACCTGGCAGGAGGCCGAGGACGCCGAGAAGACCGCGCGTCTGGTGCGGGCCTCCCTCACCTACGCCAACGCCCTCTACAACGAGCGGGACGTCACCGCGGCCCCGCTGCTCCAGGGCAAGAAGAACGACCCCGCCGTCACCAAGGCCCGCGCCGCCACCGACCAGGCCGCCGACGCCTTCGACGAGGCGGCGCAGGAGATGCCGTCCAAGCCGGGCCTGGAGCGCCGGCTGGAGCTGTTCCGCGACGCCGAGCCCCAGCTGACCCGGCTGCGCGCCGACGCGTACACCTCCAAGCTCAAGGGGGTGGACACCGAGGAGGGCTACGTCGACGTCGCACACCCCCTCATGGAGTTCGCCAACGAGCTCGGTCTCGGCACCGGAAACATCACCAGTTACGGCCGTACCGTCTACGCGATCTCCCTGACCAAGGCGGCCCTGTCGCTGGAGCGGTCCATCGGCATGCACCTGTTGGTGAAGCCCGGCCCCACCGACGGCCAGCTCGCCAGCCAGCGCGTCGCACTCTCCTCCTACGCCTACCTCGAGGGCATCGCCGTCCAGGAGTACATCGGCGGCGGCACCGCGGCGGACGCCCAGAAGCTCAAGGACACCGAGGCGCGGATCAAGACCGAGGGCGCGGCCATGGCCAGGGAGGCCAAGGCCCAGGACCCGGACTACGTGCCGCCGCCCTCCAACCCGGTCACGCTGGTCTCCGAGCTCGCCCGGCTGGACAGCACCGACCCGGCCGCGCGCCAGCAGCTCGCCGCGCGGGGCGTCAGCCCCGCCAACTGGTGGGCGGTCAACACCCTCAAGTTCGACGGCTACCGCGAGATCGAGTCGGACATGGCCGACAAGGCCGTGGCCGAGGCCGCCGACATCGCCGACGACGCCCAGCGCGACGCCTACATCACCGGTGCCGCCGTCGTCGTCGCCCTGCTCGCCGCGTTCATCCTGGCAGGCATGGTGGCCCGCCAGATGAGCCGCTCGATGCGCCAGCTGCGCAACGCCGCCTTCGGCATCGCCGAGCAGCGTCTGCCGATGCTGGTCGACCAGCTCTCGCGCACCGATCCGGGCCGCGTCGACACCCGCGTCGCCCCGATCCCGATCACCTCCACGGACGAGATCGGCGAGGTCGCCCGGGCCTTCGACCAGGTCCACCGCGAGGCCGTCCGGCTCGCCGCCGAGCAGGCGCTGCTGCGGGGCAACATCAACGCGATCTTCACCAACCTCTCGCGCCGCAACCAGTCGCTGATCGAGGGCCAGCTGACCCTGATCACCGACCTGGAGAACAACGAGGCCGACCCGGACCAGCTGGAGAACCTCTTCAAGCTGGACCACCTGGCGACCCGTATGCGCCGCAACGGCGAGAACCTCCTGGTCCTCGCCGGTGAGGAGCCCGGCCGCCGCTGGGACCAGCCCGTGCCGCTGATCGACGTGCTGCGCGCCGCCTCCTCCGAGGTGGAGCAGTACGAGCGCATCGAGCTGTCCGGCGTGCCGGAGGCGGACATCCACGGCCGCTCCGTGACCGACCTCGTGCACCTGCTGGCCGAGCTGCTCGAGAACGCCACCACGTTCTCCTCTCCCCAGACCAAGGTCCGCGTCACCGCGACACGTCTCCCCGACGGCCGCGTGATGATCGAGATCCACGACAAGGGCATCGGCCTGACCGCCGAGGACTTCGCGGACATCAACCACAAGCTGGCCAACCCGCCCACCGTGGACGCGGCGATCTCGCAGCGCATGGGCCTGTTCGTGGTCGGCCGGCTGTCCGACCGGCACGGCATCCGTGTCCAGCTGCGCCCCTCGGGCGAGCAGGCCGGAACCACCTCGCTGGTCATGCTGCCGGACGCGATCACCCACGGCGGTGGCGGCGAGCAGCAGATGGAACGCGACGAGTTCACCGTCTCGCAGATCATCCCGCAGCAGAACTTCCAGGGTGAGGACTTCAACCAGCAGCCGCTGCGCACCGCGGCCGAGCTCGGCTTCGACGACAGCCGCTACTCGGAGGTGCCCGACGACGCCCGCGGGCTGGATCCGGTCGGCCGTTCCCTGATGCGCGAGGGGCGCCGCGCGGCCCTGGAGGCCCAGGCGCACCACCAGCCCGGCGCCTCCTCACCGGACGACCGGGAGAACCCCGAGGCACCCGCGTACCCCGACGAGTTCGCCGCCCCGCAGGGCTACGCGGGCGGCCAGGGCTACGACAACGGGGACCAGGGCTACGACAACGGCGGCCAGGGCTACGACGACGGCCGCAGCGGCTACCAGGAGCAGCAGACCGGCGGGTACGACCGGCAGGCGTACGACAACGGGCAGCAGGCCGGCTACGAGGAGCGGCAGCAGCAGGCGTACGAGGAGCAGTACTACGCGCCGAACGGCACCCCGCCCCGGAGCGACACCTTCTCGTCGCACGGCGGCTACCCGGACCCCTCCTATGCGGAGCAGGCCCGGGAGGAGCACTCGACGGCGGGTTCCTCCGCCACCGAGAGCTTCCCCTCCTTCGCCGAGCGGCGCCAGCAGGACGACTGGCCGCAGCAGGACGGCTACCGCAACGGCTACCCCGCCCAGTACCCTGCGGATGCCCCGGAAGCGGAATCTGCGCAGGCCGCTGACGCAGGTGAGCAGGACAGCGTAGGCTTCGACCGTCCGGAACCGGCCCACTCCGCCGGCCACGAGCTGACCGACGCCGGGCTTCCCCGCCGCGGATCCACCGCGAGCGGTGTGAACGGCTCGGGCGGTGCGCGGACCACGCAGCAGGAGCCGCCGGCCTCCACTCCGGAGAACAACGGCGACAGCCACTGGCGTTCGGCGAACGACGAGCGCTGGCAGCAGGCCTCCGCGCTCCGGAAGCCCAAGGCGGGCGGGGTCACCTCCTCCGGCCTGCCGCGGCGGGTACCCAGGGCCAATCTGGTCGAGGGTTCCGCCGAAACCACACCTCAGGGAGGCCCACAGGTCTCCCGCGCCCCGGAGGACGTCCGGGGCAGGCTGAGCAACCTGCGGCGCGGCGTCCAGCGAGGCCGCAACGCAGGCAGTGAAACGAACGGCCAGGGCTTCGGTCCTGACAGCACCTACAACCAGGAGCGTTAGTGTGAGCCCGATGAGCCAGGCGGCACAGAACCTGAACTGGTTGATCACCAACTTCGTGGACAACACCCCGGGGGTGTCCCACACGGTGGTGGTCTCCGCCGACGGACTCCTTCTGGCGATGTCCGAAGGCTTTCCCCGCGACCGCGCCGACCAGCTCGCGGCCGTCGCCTCCGGTCTGACGTCTCTGACGGCAGGCGCCTCCCGGATCTTCGAGGGCGGCAGCGTGAACCAGACGGTTGTGGAGATGGAGCGGGGATTCCTCTTCATCATGTCCATTTCCGACGGTTCGTCGCTCGCGGTCCTTGCACATCCGGAGGCCGACATCGGCCTCATTGGGTACGAGATGGCCCTTCTGGTGGACCGGGCCGGTACGGTCCTGACGCCGGATCTTCGTGCGGAGCTCCAAGGGAGCCTTCTCAACTGACAGACGAACGGTGCGTTTTGGCGTCCCGTGCCCGTAAGGTTTCGGGACGCGGCTCCACAGTGATGGGTGCCCCGGCACAGTCGGAGGAGGAGAAAGTGGCAACACCCCCAGGCGGTTCGTCTTCGGGCAATTGGTCGTACGGCCCTGGCCAGGGCCAGAACGACGGTGTCCAGAGCGGATACGGCTACCCCTCCGCGCCCCACCACCGGCAGCCGTACGCACCGCAGGGCCCCGGCCCGTCGCCGTACGACCAGCCGCACTCACCGCGCATCCAGCCCGCGCAGCCGCAGCGGCGCACCCCCGAGCCGGCGCCCGCCGGGTCGTCGAACAACCCCTTGGTGCGTCCGTACGCCATGACCGGCGGCCGGACCCGCCCGCGCTACCAGCTCGCCATCGAGGCGCTGGTGCACACCACCGCGCAGCCGCACCAGATGCAGGGCCAGCTGCCCGAGCATCAGCGGATCTGCAACCTGTGCCGTGAGATCAAGTCGGTGGCCGAAATCTCGGCGCTGCTCACGATCCCCCTCGGCGTGGCCAGGATCCTCGTCGCCGACTTGGCGGAGGCGGGCCTGGTCGCCATCCATCAGCCCGGCGGCGACGAGAACGCCGGCGGCCAGCCAGACGTGACACTGCTCGAAAGGGTGCTCAGTGGACTTCGCAAGCTCTAGCGGCGGTCCTTCCCGCTCCACCACCTCCGCGAAGATCGTGGTGGCGGGCGGCTTCGGCGTGGGCAAGACCACGTTCGTCGGCGCCGTCTCGGAGATCAACCCGCTGCGCACGGAGGCCGTCATGACGTCTGCTTCGGCGGGCATCGACGACCTCACCCACACCGGAGACAAGACGACCACGACGGTCGCCATGGACTTCGGCCGTATCACGCTCGACCAGGACCTCATCCTGTACCTCTTCGGTACGCCGGGTCAGGACCGCTTCTGGTTCATGTGGGACGACCTGGTGCGGGGCGCCATCGGCGCGGTGGTCCTCGTCGACACGAGGAGGCTCGCCGACTGCTTCCCCGCCGTCGACTACTTCGAGAACAGCGGCCTGCCGTTCGTGATCGCCCTCAACGGCTTCGACGGACAGCAGCCCTACGCTCCGGAAGAGGTGCGCGAGGCGCTCCAGATCGGCCCCGACACCCCGATCATCACCACCGACGCCCGCCACCGCGCGGACGCGAAGTCGACGCTGATCACCCTCGTCGAGCACGCGCTGATGGCGCGGCTGCGGTAGGACCGCTCATCCGGGTTGCGCGACGCCCCCGGCGGCCATCGGCTGCCGGGGGCCGTTGTGTGCCCGGGGGCTGTTGCCTGCCCGGGGGCTGCTGCGTGCCCGGGGGCTGCTGCGTGCCCGGGTCCTGGTGGGTCGCGGATCCTCGCCCCGCGCGGCGGTGCGGGTGCCGGCCGGCGCCCCCGCGCCCCCGGCGGTGCCGCGTCGGCCCACGCGCGAAGAGGCCCCTCCTTCCCGGAGGGGCCTCTTCGCATGGTCGGGTCAGCGCCAGCTGTGCGGGGCGCGGAAGCCCGGCTCGCGTTCCAGGCGGCGCCAGCCCGCGCGGGCCCGGCCTCGGTGGGCCGGAGCCTCGTTCGGCCGGGAGGCGGCGCGCGCCAGGAGGATGGCCGTGATGGCGGCGACTTCCTCGGGCTCGGCGTGCCCCTTCTCGACGCGGATGTCAGGTGTGCTCATGGCTGTCAGTCTCCCTGGAAGAAAGGTCCGCGGGGTTGCCGCGATGGGTCCGCCGGGTTACTGCGGGGGGTTGCCGTGCTTGCGGGAGGGCAGGTCGGCGTGCTTGGTCTGGAGCATGGCCAGGGACCTGATCAGCACCTCGCGGGTCTCGGCT
>NZ_JBIAIG010000016.1:0-131926 GCF_042871235.1 Streptomyces sp. NPDC005931 | reverse complement strand
CAGCGGTTCCAGCTTCGGGCCCCGACGAGGAACTGGCGCACCAGCAGCAGAAGTCACACCGCAACTAACGATCAACTACTGGCGCAGGACACTAGTAGGACTCCGTTAGGTCTGCCTTGATCTTGGTGTGGCTCTGCTGGGCAGGTGGTGCAGATGCCGGACCAGCAGTTCAGCAGGTCCTGGAGGGCGTCGAGGATCCGGTAGAGGCTGAGTCCGCTGTATCGGCTTTTGGCGCCAGTCGCTGCTCGGTGAGGAACGCGTGGGCGGCGGTGACCAGGGTGACGTGGTGATGCCACCCCGCCCAGGAACGTCCCTCGAAGTGGTCCAGGCCCAGGCCGTGTGCTTGAGTTCCCGGTAGTCGTGCTCGATGCGCCAGCGGATCTTTGCCAGCCGGACAAGTTCGGCCAGCGGGGTGTCGTCGAGCCGGTCAGACAACCAAAAGCGGGTCGGTTCGTCCTCGGCGTCGGGCCATTCGGCCAGGAGCCGCACCTCGGGCAGGACACCGTCCCACCGGCCGTGCCCGGCCACCGCGGCTGCCTGGGCCAGCCGGCGCGAGCGCACCCCGGCCGGCCGGACCCGCATCGCGAGGAAGCGCGAGGTCATCCGGCCGCGGGAGCCTTCCCGCCAGGTCACCTCCTGGAAGGCGTCCCGTCCGGCGGCCGCCGCCAGGTCCGCCACCGTCACCGGTGGCTGCCGGTAGCGAGGAACCGGTCGGCGGCCGGTGCCGGACCAGGCCGGGGCATCGGGGTGCGCGTCATGCGGCTGGACGGTGATATCGCCGCGGATGCCGACCACGTACGCGTGTCCCCGCTCGGCCAGGCCGGCGCGGAAGTCGGCGTTCTGGCCGTAGCCGGTTCCACAAGAGCGTGCGCCTGCTCGACAACGATGCGTTCTGGGTGCACGTTTGACATTCACTGTTAGATACAACGCTTCCGTGGTTACCGATGCGCCCAAATCGTCACGCCTTGTGCTGGCGGCCAATGTCGTACACCTCGATCTGCGCGCTGAACCAGAGCCCACAGATTGCGGACGCACCCGGGACATCGTCGAAGTGGTCGTACACGCCGGCCGAGGTTGAGGATGACGGCAGCCTTGACCGCGCCGAGGTCGTGCACACGCAGGTCCGCAAGACCGCCGACGGCCAGCCCGGTGACGTCCTTCCGCGCCGTTGGGTGGTGGAGAGGTCGCTTTCGTGGATCATGCGGGCCCGTCGGCACTGCCGGGACCGCGAGAGGCTGCCGCAGGTCAGCGAGTCGCTCATCACCTGGGCGGCCATCACGCTAATGACCCGACGGCTCACTCGCAAACCGGCACGACGACCCAAGTGGGGACCGCTCGCTCCGGCCGTGATGGAGGCCGCCGCCTGACGGCCGACACCCATCTCCTGCCCAGAGCAACTTTTCGGCTGGCTCCCATCAGTCCCTGGAAGGCGGTCGGGATGATCGCGCCATCAGCCAGTCTTGGAGTTCACGGTGTCGGAAGTCGTACGCAAGACCGGCGACGCGAAGCAGACCCGCTTCACAGGCCCAGTTGAGGAACGCGCCGGTTCGCCAGGGCAGGCGAGTATGCACCAAGAAGCGAAAAGTCACAAACCACACGCACCACCTAGCCGGTTCCACGAGGAGTAGGTATCCCAACGCGCCGAGAACAGCTGCGGGCCAGGAAACCCAGGCATATAGAACAAGGGGCGTGGCGTAGACCGCGTCAATGACGGTCAACCCAGCCATGCTCACTGCACCTGTCAGCAGAACGCGGCGCAGCGGTGCCAGAGGGCCGCCAGGCGCTGTGGAATTGGAGTGATCAGCTGACAGCACTGGCCGCTTTCCCGTGACGACAGCACAGCCCTTTACCACTGCGCTACCGAGCGTGGGCAGGAAAGCCGCAGCTGGCACGACCACCCATAGCGTGAGGACCGCCCAGAGCACCAAGCCGTCCGGCAAAAACGGTGGTCCCTGACTGGTGAAAGCTCTGACGACCTGGTCATGAACGAACGGCCAGACGTTGAAGGCCATCAAGAAGGTTCCCAGCGCTGCGGCGGCCGCAGCCAAGGCAAGCATCTCAATCTTGAATTCACCGACGACATCCGACTGTCGGCCCGCGCTCTCGAAGTGCAGCGTACGAGGCCCCGATCGATCAATAGCGGCGAAACCTCCAAGTGCCAGCCCTACGCCGAGGCACATCAACAGAATCTCCAGCGGAGACGAAGGAAGGTATGCATCACTCTCTTCGCGGGTCACGTAGTCGACGAGCGCAAACGCTAACGCCCCCAGGACGGTCCCTACGGCTGCCGCGATGGCACGGGCTGGCCATCCCCTCCCCAGCCCCCACAGTTCGTGGAGCACGATGGACTGCCGTCCGGTGTCGTGCAAGTACCGGGCCAGTTCACCGAGCCATCGCTCGGCATCCAGAGGGCTGTATCGGCCTCGCTGATCGACTGGGTGCATATCGACCGCCGCGGACACGTAGTGTCCGAGGAGATGCTCATCGGCAAGACCTTGCCGGGCACGGTCGACGAGTACAAGCGGGTCTGTCCCCGCGGCGTGCACTGCGGCAACCATGGTCAGGCGCCATGGCGTGGACAGCCATTCCACAGGTGCCGCATCGTCAACCCGCCCCAGGGCGTCCAGAAGTACCGACCAGCGATCAGGAGACGTCGTCTCGCGCTGATCAAGGTAGGCGCGTGCCTGGCCCGCAGTGACCGGGGAGATCTGGATATGGGCAGCCTGGAACACACGGTGGTCGGAGGCAATGAGTGCCTGGTAGCGCCAGGAACGGCAGGTGAGGACCACGGGCGCACCGCTCCTGCCGTCGAGGTAGCGGTTGAGTGCGTCGACCACGGCGATGGCGCGCGGCGTGGCGGCGTGGGGATCACTGTCTCCGTCCATCTCGTCGAGCCCGTCCAGGACAGGAAGTACCCGGCGGGCGCCGACGAGGACATGCGCGTCGCGCACGGGGAAGTCGTATTCGGCGGCGACGCGTTTGGCCAGCCACACCCGAAAATCGGATCCCGTGTCCCAGTCGGTGAGCGTGAGCCGGACCGGGACTGGTTCCTCCGCAGCGCGGTTTTCCAGCAGGCCTAGGACCAGTTCGATGGCCATGAAGGTCTTTCCGGCGCCGGGCGAACCGGTGATCACCAGCCTGCGCGGTCGCAGAGCACGGTAGAAGTCGGCGATGGTATCCATCTGACCGCCCCGGCTGGGGACTACCGCAGCAAGGGCAAGCTCATCCCTGACACGAAAGCCAAGGTTGATCGGGCCGTAGGGACGATGCCCGTCACCCAGCAACTGCCGTCTCTGAAGCCCCCACCGGTCCCTCGAGCTGCGCGCCAGCTCCTCAGTCAGTGCCTCCACGTCAGCCTGAGCCCGCTGTCTCAACAGCACTGCCAGCAGAAGTGCGAGGAGTCCGAGGGGCACAGCACCGACGGCTGCCCAGTCAGGCGCTTTGTACCGCCCGCTCACCCCCGCCTGCAAGACCCATACCGCCGTCAGCACAGCACAGAATGCGAGTACTACGGCACTCAGACGCCAGCGGCGGTCGCGCCGCCCTCCCCCGACCGACATGCACTGATGATGCTCCATCAGTGGTCACCAAGGTCGGGAAAACGAGAAGCCCAGACCCAGCCCCGCCCCACGGGCGACAGCACACGGATGAACTCATCGACGCCCGTCGGCATCAGGAAATCGCAAACAGGCTCTGACCCCCTGACCGTCGACGCGGGCGGGCGCTGCGGCGCCCGCCCGCATGAGGCATCCAGCACGCCGGTCCCGATCCCGTGCCACGTCTGCCACGGGGGCCGCCCTCTACGCTTGCCGGTCCTGCGGCGGCCGGGCCACCGCGGCAACGTTCCCCGTACAGAGCGCCGAACGGCTCGTCGTGCTGGGGCGTGCTCCAGGTCCTCATCTTCGAGGCCGAGATCCGGGCCGCACACCGCAGCCGGCCCCCGCGCGCCACCTGAGCCCGCGCCCACCCTTACCCGCTCAGACCTCCCACAGGAGAGGCTGAGCCGCAGGCGGCCCTCACTTTCCCTGCGTTTTAGCAGGTCAAGGGGTATCTAGCCCTCACCCTGAAAAGGTCTAATATTTGAAATGAGACGGAAGGCGATCACCCTCCCGGCCGCACTCATCCGCCATTACGGCATGGAGAAGGAGAGACCCATGGCTACCGCCGTCTCGACCCCGGCCAGCACGCCCGCCGCCCCCGAGGAGAACAGCACGCAGGTGGTTGTGCTGGACGCCGCGCTGCTGGTGCGCGACGAGTGCAACGCCCGTGAGCACGACACCGAGCCGGACGAAAAGCTGATCACCTCCGTGAAGGAGATCGGCGTTGAGGAGCCCATCAGCGTCCGGCCCCGGTCCGACGGCACCTACGGCGTGTTCAAGGGCTGGCGGCGCGCGCAGGCCGCACAGGTCGCCAACGCCACCGCCGAGGCGGAGGGCCGCCCGGTGCGCCCGGTGAAGGCGTACGTGCGTGAGGATCTGATCGGCCGCGATGGCTGGACGCGGTTCCTGTCGCTGGTGGAGAACGACCACCGCGAGGGCATGAGCGAGCGCGACACCCTGCGCGCGCAGGAACTGGCCCTGATCGACATGAGCGAGGTCGACCGCCGTACGGCCACCAAGGCGCTGGGGGTCGGCCGCAACGCGGCCAGGCAGGCCAAGGCGGCGCAGAAGCCGGACGACGCCACGCTGCGCCGGGCGGCGGCCGGAGGAATGGATCTGGAGCAGACCGCCCAGCTCGCCGAGGTCCAGGACGTGCGCGGCGCGGAGAACCGGCTGCTGCGGGCGCTTCGGCGCGACCACGAGGAGGGCGGCGGCGGGCGCGGTCACTGGGATCAGGAGATGGCGCTGCTGAAGGCCGAGCAGGCCGACGCCGCCGCCCGCGCCAAGGCGGTGGAGGAGCTCAAGACGGCAGGGATCCCGTTGCTGGGGACGGTGGGGTACGGGCAGAAGGACCCGTCCCGGCCGCTGGCCGAGCTGACCACGGGTCTGGGTGCGCCGCTGACCGAGGACAACCACAAGGGGTGCCCCGGTCACAGCGCCCGGCTGGACGAGGAGCACCGGCCCGTCTGGCACTGCGCCGACCCCGCTGCGCACGGCCACAAGGTGCGCCCCAAGCCCAAGCAGCCCAAGACCGAGGAGCGTGCGCGGACCGTGGCGTGCAATCGAGCCTGGAAGGCGGCCGCCGGTCCGAGGCAGGAGTTCGTCAAGCGGCTGGTGCGCGGCAAGACCCTGCCCGAGGAGGCCTGGCAGTTCGCCCAGCGGATCCTGCTGGACCTGCCCCGCTTCTACGGCAAGTGGGCTGACCGGCAGCGCACCGAGACCCTGGCGCTGCTGCTGGAGGCTCTCGGCCAGGCCGACAACGGCAGCTACCAGCTCTCCGAGGTCGAGCAGCAGGCCGTGGCCAGCCACCGGCCCGACGCCGACGGCGACGGCGACGCCAGCACCGAGGCCGACAGCGACGCCAGCGCCGACGCCTGACGCTCCTCCCCTCCCCGAAAGCTCCGGCCGGGCACACCCGGTGCCCGGCCGGTCATCCCCTCCCCTCAGAGAGGAAGAACCACCATGTCCATCGGTATCGACGACGTGCGCGCCTTCATCGGGCAGCTGCCCGACGCGGCAGCCGTCGCGCAGGTGCAGGAGGCCGCCGCCCGGCGGCTCAGCGAGCTCGACAAGGCCGCCCACGACGGCATCGTGGCCGGTCGCCGGGCCCGCATCAGCGACTCGCTGCGCCCGGCCTTCCTGCGCCGCCTGACCGGCACCGTGCAGGAGCGCAACCGCACCGGCACGCGCGCGGGCTTCCTGCTGGACGAGGAGTCCACCCGGCTGCTGCGCACCGACCCGCGCAACCGCTACCGCATCCCCGAGGGCACCAAGCGGTTCCGGCTGCCCGGCAACGGCGTCCCGGTCTCCTGCCTCGAGCTGATCGAGGACTGACCGCCCCCTGGACCGCCGGGCAGGGCAGAGCGCTCACCGCCCCGTCCTGCCCGGCGGGCCAACAGCCGCCACAGCGCGGCCGCTCCCCCTCCCCCGTCAGACTGTTCGAGAAATCAGAGGCGACCATGGTCATCTCTGACGGCACCGTTGCAACCGCCCGGGCGTACGCACGCGACATGAGCGGCGCGCCCCTGCCCGAAGCGACGGGCCGAGGAGCTGGAGCAGGACAAGGAACTGCACGAGCTTTACGCCGACGGCATCCCCGACAACGCCGTTCCGGCCCTGGTGCTCTACCCGCTCGGCTGACCCGGCCGACACGGGGGCGGGACCGCCTACACAGGTTGTCCCGCCCCCGCCTGCCCGACCCCCATTCCCCAATGACGGAAGCGAGGCGTTCCCGCCATGCCCAACTCAGCGTCACCGCCCGAGGCGCGAGCGCGCACGCCGGTGCTAGTCATCAGCGACAGCCCCGACGACGACCCGATCGGCCTGCAACCCTGCACTGTCCCCCTGAGGTGCCTGCCCTCCCCGCTGTTCAGCGCCGAGGAGTACCAACTCGCCCCACTCGTGATCCTGGACGACCGCAGCTACACCGCCTTCACGCTGCGCCACATGCCCCACCGCCCCGGCCTGATCCTCACGCTCGCCGACCCCGGCGACGACACCGTCCACCCACGGGCCGCGGCCATCGGCGCCGAGGCCATCCTCCGCACCGGACAGGACCTGTCCTGGCTGCATCTGCGCCTGCACGCGGCAAGCGACTGCCACTACGCCCGCTGGGAGGAACTCCTTACCGGCCCTCCCCCACCGCCCGGTACCTGAGGCCCACCTGCCCAGCAATCTTCAATCCGAAGGAGAAAGGAGAAAACTGATGCACCCGATACCCCAACGCTGTGCGCGCCGGCCGCTGTCGGGCGGGCTGGTGGTGCCGTGGGTGTCCCTGGTCCACGGCGGCCACGCCGTCTTCGGCAGCCTGGACGCCGACCGGGCCCGCGCCGCCTTCCTGCGGTGCCTGTGCCAGATCTGCGGCCAGCTGCTGGACGAGCGGTGCTACCTGATCGTCCGCCCGGCCGACGCTGCCCGCGGGCACTCCCCCGAACCGGCGCTGCACCCCGAGTGCCTGCCGTATGCCGCCGCGCAGTGCCCCATGCTCAACGGCACCGCCACGCACTACCGCCGCCGCCCCGTCCTGGCCACAAACCCGGCCGGGCGGCCCTGCACCGATCCGGCCTGCCTGTGCCCGCCCCGCTCCCCCGACGCAGACCACACCGCGCGTAGCGGCCGCCCCGCCGACCGCTACGAGGCCTGGATGATCCACACCCGCACCTACCGCCTGGTCTTCGCGCCTGACCGGCCCGAGGCGGCCATCGGCATCACCATCGACGTGCCCGTCCTGCGCCGGCGCCTGCTGCGCACCGCCGCCATCACTCCCGACCAGCAGCACCTGATGGACCTGTGCCACGCCCTCCTGGGCGAGTCCCTGACCCCTTCCCGCCCCCGTACCACACACGTAGGGAGACCTCCGTGCTGATCACACCGGACCCAGCCACGCCCGAAGGCGAGGCCATCCTCGACTTGGCCGAAGAGCTGGACGCATTCCAGGCCCGCACCGGCGAGTGGCCGGGCGCGGACACCGTCGACATCCTCGGCGACTGGCTGAGCCGTTTCTCGTTTGCCACCTCCGAGGACGTCGCCGTACAGACAACCGGCCGGGCATGGGTGCTGCGCCAGTGGGACCGGCACGGCGACGACGTGACGCTATGGGCCGACCAAGCCTCCGCCCTGGCCTCACTCGCGCAGCACGTGCGCGGCTCGTGGGACAACGCCAGCGGCCAGGCCAGCGTCCCGCAGCACCCTCCGGCCGACGACCGAACGGCCGTGGATCTCTACTACGGCACGGACCGGCACCGCGGTGACGAGGGCTACACGCTCTACACCGACGACATCTTCCGCTGCCTCCGCACACCCATCAAACTCAACCTCACCGATCCCGAGGCCTGCGCGGAGGCCAACAGCGCGGCCGTCTTCCACCCGATGGACGGCCCCGACGACGAAGGCGTGCCCTGCATCGAACTGGCGGGAATCTTCGTCTTCGCCTGGACACCGACATACGAGCCGTCCGGGTCTCGGTCCATCTCGACACCGCCGATGAGCGGTTGACCCGGGCCGACGGCACGGTCCCGCTCCAGGTGAAGGTCGAGGACGCCACCGTGGCCAGCACTCTCAAGACGCGGCCGACCCCCCTGCGCGTCCCCGCTTGGAAGGCCCTCCTTCGACGGCTCGCCGACCGCTCCGCCCTCCACGACGCCGGAGCGCAGTGACAGGGGGTTGACCCTCCCCCGAAGAAAGTCCATTATTTGATTTGAGAGCTGTTCACATGGCTCCGTCCGTCACGCACGTGTCCGGCACCGTCACCGGCAACCTGGAAGTCCGCTTCACCGACTCCGGTCTCGCCGTCTGCCGATTCCGCCTCACCCAGACCCCCACCCAGTGGGACGCAGCCGCGCAGCAGTGGCGTGACGGGGCCCCGATCCGCTATGTGTGCACCGCCTGGCGGGACTTGGCCCGCCACGCCACCGAGTCCCTCACCGACGGGGTCAGTGTCCTGGTCACGGGGCGACGTCACCGAGATCCGGGACAACGCCGTCTACCTGAGCGTGGACGACCTCGGCATCAGCCTGCGCCAGCGCATCGCCTACACCGAGACCAGCCTGCCCAGCCCGGCCGCCGCCGCTCCCATCTCCCCCACCGTTCCGGCCGCTTCGGTCGCTTCGGTCGCTGCCCCCGCAGCGGCACAGCCGGCCGGGGCGGTGGCCGGCGTCCCGGCCGCCGGTCAGGCGGGCCATCCGCCCGCCTGGTGGGAGCAGCGGCGGGCCGCCGGATGGCACCGCCCCGCCGCGCGCACGCCGGCCGACGCCGTCTCCCCGAACACCGGCCCCTGACCCCTCTCCCTTCCGTCCTCCACCGCGCCGCCTGGTCGGCACCGGTTCGCCTGCCGGTACCGCCCCCTCCCGGACCCTCCTTCACCGCACCGCCTCGTGGGGCGCCGGTTCGCCTGCCGACGCCCCACCCCTTCCCCCTCTTTTCTCATCCCTTCGGTGCCGGTTCGCCGCCAGCGCCGCGCCATGTCTGGAGACCGTCATGTCTGCTGTCCGTATGCCGTCCGAGCGCTCCGCGCTCGCCGCGCTCGCCGCCCACTTCACTCCCGAGCAGGTCGCCGCGGACCTCGCCGCTCACAGCGCCGCCGAGGTGTGGCAGCAGCGCGTGCGGGCCGATGCGAGCGGGCGCCTGGCCCGGTACCGGCCCGATCAGGAACTGGATCGGGCCCTGTTCACCTGCCAGTTCGTCATCCCCTCCGACGAGGGGTGGCCCACTGCCCTTGCGGTGCTGGGCGAGCTTCGGCCGCTGGGTCTGTGGGTGCTGGGCCGTGACCACCTGCCGCAGCTGACCGCCAACACGGTGGCGTCCACCGGCAACCGCAACGCCACCGCCCAGGCCCTGAGCGCCGCCCAGGACTCTGCCCGCGCCCTCGCCGGGGCCGGGCACACCGTCACCGCCAAGCTCGCCTTCGGTGTGGACGCCGCCGCTCACCAGGCAGCCGGGCTGGCCGGGCCGGCCGGCCTGGCCGTCCTGCCGCGCGGCCTGGACCGCAGTCACCCCTACGCCGACGCGGCCCTGATGAAGCAGATCCCCGCCTGTGGCGGACCCCTGCGGGCCTCGGTCGAGCACAGCCGAGGCCCGCGGACGTCACGCCGGGAGGATCACCACCATGACCCCAGCACGGCGAGCGTTCCGACGACCAGAGCGGCAAGCAGGAGCAGGGACACGAGGGCGGCCCGCGGGTGTGCGGTGCGATCTGCGAAGACGCCTAGTCCGGCCCCGTTCTGCCGCTCTGAGACGACGCGGCGTCCGCGGAACACGTGCACCCGTGCGGTGCTGGGCTTCATGTCCATGGCAGTTGCGATGCTTGAGTAGCTCCAGTCGGCGACGATCCTGAGCAGCACCGCGTCCCGCTGTGTGTCGGGCAGGCGCAGAATCTCGCCCATCACGGCGCCGGCCTCCGCCGCCCACTGGGGATCGGAGAGGGCCGAGGTGGATGTCCAGCGTGGCAGGCCCGACGCGGGCTCCAACCCGGCGTGGTCGACGGGCGTGGAACGGCGGACATGGGCGGGCAGGTCCTGACATTTTTGCTGCACTACTGTGTGGAGCCACCCCAGCGGGTTGCCGAGGTGCTCGGTCATCGTGGGCCAGGTCGTCAGGGCCGCGACGAAAGTCTGCTGGACGATGTCCTCCGCGTCGGCGGCCGACGCCGGGTGTCCGTGCTTCGCCAGCTGTCTTCCGGCGAAGCGCAGGAGGTGCTCGCGGTGCTCGCGGTACAGGTCCTGAATCCGATCCGCCCACTCGCCGGGGTCCTGATCAGGCGTCTGCATCGTCATCAGTCGTCCAGTCCCGTCTCACAAGGGTTGAGCGTGCGGCTGCGGCGAGCCTGTTCACGCAGGGCCCACCACTGGGTGACCGTTTGCGCGAGGAGTAACAGGATCTGTGCCACGGTGACAACCAGGTCGAGCCAGAGGTGTTCGGTCATTCCGCGTTCGGCCTTTCTGCGGGGGCCGTCCGCACGGACGGCCGTACACCCCTTACGAGAGGCCGGTCGCCGGTTCGTTTACCGCCCTCTCCGGATTTCTTCCAGTTGTTCAGGGCAGAATGGCGAAACCCGCGACGAGCATGGCGCACTGGAGGACGAGGACGACGACGCCAGCTGTCGGGCGCTGCCCGTTCCGGCGTGCCGCAATGACGGCCCGGACGGCGAAGTAGACGCCCACTGGTGCACAGCACGCACCGACGAGAACCCCCTGGGCCGCCCACCGCAGAGGGCTGGGCCCGGCCGGTTGGGCAGCCAGATGTGCGGCCCGCCTCTCCGTCCGGCGCCCGTCCGGGCGAGGAGGCGCCGTGAGCCGGCGTGCCGCAGCCCGCTGCAGCAGAGCAATCACCAGGAAGAAGCCCAGGAACAACGGAAGGAACGGCATCATCTCGTCGCTGTCGGCGCGGGCCATGATCGCCACGACCGGGATCGCGGGCACAAGGTTCCATACGACCAAGGCGGCAACGCTATTACGCCGCGCACCACCACGGTTGAGGTCGATGGCTGCCAGCGCGCGGTGCGTCGCGGTAACTCGGACCGCCTGGCGCCCTCCGAGTAGCCGGGCCGCCGGGGTCGGTTTCCTCGGAATCTTCTCGACGACGGCACCGACTACTGCTCGTGCCTCGGCTCCGCGGTGCAGCGCTTCTACCGGGTCGGCCTGATGCCGACGTCGACGTCTGCGCCACCCGAACTCCTCCATCCGCAGCCAGGTGCCGTCCTTCAGAAAGAGGTCAGTGCCCGCCTCGGCGGGCTGCAGGGGACGCGCAGAGGCGATTTGGCGGAACGCGATGAACAGGCCGGGCTCGGGCGGGCCGTGCACGGCGGTCTCCAGCCGGGCTGCGAGTCTGTGGCCGAACGTGTCCCAGGCCATGTCGTGCGGATTCGCCGGGAGGAGGTACAGGCCCGAGGTGCGCACCAGCACGTCGTACGGCTGGCCATTGAGGCGCACCGCGAGAGCACCAATCAGTTCGCCCGCGTCGTCGGCCCCGGTGTCAGAGCGCGGTGAGGGACGTCCATGCCGTTCGTCAACTCCCAAAGCCCGCAGCTGGTCCCGAACCGAGCGCACGAGCAGGGGGGCCGCCCGGCCTCCCGTGACGACGGGAAGGACATCGGGAAGTGCTCTGTCCGGCAGCGCTCCCTGTACTGGGTCCGGCCTCCAGCAGGCGGCGCCGGAGGCAACCGCAGCAAGCACGACGGCGTCCTGGAGTGCCTGCCCAAGTCTTTCCATGCTGCCGGTCGTGCCAGCGACTGCTCCGGGACGGATGCGGTCGCGCAGCAGCAGCTCGGCAAGTCGGCCACCGTTACCGGCGGCAATCAGCTCCCAGACGCACGACAGACCAGCCACGGGGCTGCCATGGATCTCGGCAGCAGCCCGGTAGAGGGCGTCAGCGCTGTCCTGGCGGCGTCCGACAGCGACAGCGGTCACGTGTTTGTCGAATGGCTCACGTGCGAAACCTGGGGCAGGCAGCACCAGATCGTCCAGCCGACTGGAGTGCTCAAGACCTGGCACCAGGTCCCAAGACCGGGCAACCCGCGGCTGCGGGACTTCCACTCCGGTGGCGTCGGCAGGTGCAGCATCGGACAGAAGTGCCTCGATCCTTTCGGCCAGTGGCGGGTGCGTGTCCCACGCCCCAGGCTGGCGCACGGGGCGCCGGGCAGCACAGCCCGAGCCGCCCGCAGCCCGGAACCGGCCGAAAGCTGACAGGATTCCTGCCGGCGCGCATCCGGTGCGCGCCGGGTTGATGTTCTCGCCGACGAAGCGCTGCCAGTCGGCCGCGACCGTGTGTACCTCCTCAATGGCGGCGGCCGCAGTATCAGGGTCGGTGACCCGCGCCGCGCAGCGGTCGGCCAGGAACTCCTGGCGCCGCAGCACCGAGGAGGAGACTAGCGAGTACAGGTGGAGATATCCCTGAAGGACCAGCCGATGCGGTGCTCCCGGGGGGACAGAATCAACAACCCGGGCCAGCAGGTCCCGCCCGCCGTACGTGATCACTGCCAGCCGCGTGTCCAGGTGAGAGAAATGAGCCAGTTCGTGCCCCAGGACGGCGGTGAGGTTCCGTGGAGGCAGGGCCGTGAGGAGCGGTGCCCCCACGCACAAGGAACGCCTGCCGCGGACCAGGCCCAGCAGTCTTGGCTGCTCCACAACGTACGCGTTGGATTCGGCCGTCACGCGGATCTCGTGCGGCCGCCGCGCGCCTACCGCGGCGGCTATGCGCGCCACGTGGTCCCACAGAATCGAAGCCTCGGCCTCGGTCACGAGGATGCCACGCTC
The DNA here is from genome assembly GCF_042871235.1 of Streptomyces sp. NPDC005931. NCBI lineage: Bacteria > Bacillati > Actinomycetota > Actinomycetes > Kitasatosporales > Streptomycetaceae > Streptomyces > Streptomyces sp. NPDC005931. The sequence continues at coordinate 119,079 of NZ_JBIAIG010000016.1, read as the reverse complement.
CGGTCCGCTGCGGCCGACGACGCTACGCGCCACCGCAGCCACCGTCCCTGCGGCCAGAGCGAGTGCCAGAGCCGCGAGCTTCACAGTGGCGATGTTGACACCCTCGGTGGAGATCAGCACGGCTCCGGCGGTCAGGGCGAGCACAAGCACGCACGGCACTACGTACACCCCGGCGAGAAGGACCACGGCCGTCCCCGCACGTACGGTTAGCCAATAGCTGCCACGTCCCCGTTCACCGGTGCGCATGCCACCCCTTTCAGTGACTAGTGAAGAAGATTCTGGCAACTTCGCCGCGCGGAGCGTGAGGTAAAGCAAAATGCGGTCGCGTACGAAAAAGTCGAGACAAAATGCGTGACCGGTACACGAATAGAGGACGGCCTCCTGAGCACGTCCACACAGTTCCCGTTCCGACTTGTACGGCACCACCGCCAGAGAGCGCCAACTGCATCGATGGGCCGAACCAAGTGGCAGGTCTCGCCGACCGGCACCACCCCGCCCGGACAGCCGCGGTCACCCAGCCCCTGCACGGGGGAGGCAACCAGCATCCCTGCGACAAGTCGATGATCAGACTGGCGTTCCGGACCAGCAGCTGCGGGCCCAAGGGAGTCAACCTACATCCGCGGCTGCCCGGCTCGGCTGCGACCGACCAGGGTGCCGCCAATCGGATCATCGACGTGATGGGGCGTGAGCAAAGTCAGCCCTGCGGCGTCCCGGTGGATCCTGGCAGCACTCACCCCGGCTCCTTTGAGCCGGATCGCCTGGCTGATCGAACTACTCAGCCACGCCCTGGTCAACGCTACTGGCGGGCATGGTCGACGAAGCCCCCGCCCACAACACTTCAGGAACTGATCAACACACTCGGAAGTGGCAGACCTCTTGATCTTTACTGCCCGCTCCAACAAACCACTGCTGGCTGTGGATTTTGCACCTCGGATACGACGCTTCCTCCACGGGCTTACCGCGCAGACCAGGCCCCAAGGCGGAACGGTCGACGCCACCTTGGCTGTGCGGTGACCAGGCCGGTTCCTCGGCAGCCGCCGTTCACGATGACCGTGGCGTGGTCGACAGCGTCATTCACCGTGAGCCCGCCCACCAGGCCTGTGAACCCGCACGCAATGCCCGCCCAGAGTCTCTATCGGCGCGCGGGTCCCAGCGCGAGCACGTCCAAGAATTCGCGAACTCGCGTGCTTCCGACCGGGCCGCACAGAAGGTCCGCCGCCAAGAGCAGGGCCACCAGTACGTCGAGGCCCGGCTGATCGCGTTGGGCGCCCCCGTACCGCGGGCCGGGTGCGATCCCGCGGTGTGGCTGCGGGAGGCCCTGGCAGCGATCGGTGCCCGTACCGTCCGCCACCGCGGCGCCCACAGGTTCTGCAGACAGTTCCCATGTGTTGCCGCTTGGCCGACGAAGCTACCAGCACGACTGACTTTTGGCGACGACTGCCGTCCCAGCAACCGTCTATTCGATGACTCGAACGGGATCCTCAGCTCCACCTCTGAGTGGTGCCAGCATTGGCGTAGCTGATTACTGACCATTTCAAGGGCTGTGTCCGCGTCGTTCATAGTGGCTGAGGAGGGCCTGGTGTTGCCGTAGTCGCCAGTGCGACCAGCGCAGAATCTGATCGACGGGTGCGGGTCGGAGGTCGGTGAGGCGGTGATCAACTGCGGATCCCGGCGAGGCCGAGGTGGATGAGCTGGGAGGATCCATTTCTGCGGTCTCGGTCTCCAGCGGGCGGGTGTGCAGGGCAGCCAGACAGGCGCGTGCGGCCATGGTCAATGTCATGTGGGGCTGCCAGCCGGGGTAGCGACGGACCTGGTAGTCGTCCAGGCCGCACTCCTACTTCGCGCTCTGGAAGCACTGCTCGTTCGCCCAGTGGCCGCCCGCGATGCGGATCAGCCCGTCCAAGGTGGTATGGCGGCAGTAGGCGATGTAGTAAGAGATCCCCTCGGGGCCTGCTGATGCTGCGGCGGGTGATCACTCAGTGCTGGCGGTTGGGCAGGTGCCAGGACCTGACCTTGACGCAGGCCGTGTGTAGACGCGCGCCGGCCGTGGACGCCCTCGCCGCAGGAATGGCATTTCCACTTCTGCCGCGGGAGAGCGCTGAACAGCGGCTCACCCAGTTGGAGGCTTGTGCGCTGCCGCGACAATCTATGCAATGGTGATTACTGGGTGTGATCGACTCATCACGTTGTAGGGCAGGGTGATCCCATGGGCGCGGCCGGGCATAGGTACACCGGCAGGCTGGACGATCCGGCTTCGGTCTCACGATGAGTCACCGTGGCCGTGCCCTGGACGGCCAGATTCGCGAACGCGTCGTACCGCATTCCAGCTCACCCAGCGTCCAGGCGGGTGAGCAGGTGACGCGGGGCAAGGTGGGCAATTTCGGCACCGGTTCCGCCGGGCTGATCGTCCGGAAGACCGGGGCACAGGGCCGCTACGTCCTCACCTGCGGCCACGTCCTCGGCGCGGCGCCGCTGGACAGTACGGCGACGGATGCCAACCAGGTGTATTCGCCCGAGTTGAGCACATGCTGCGGCGCCGAATGCAGCAACCCCGTCGGCAACGTCGTACGCGACACGCTGCCCCAACTCGTGGACAAGGCCATCCAGAACAAGGTCAGGATCGGCCAGATCGACTTCGCCGTGGATGCCGCGCTCGTCGAGCTGAGCGGCAACACCAAGGCGTGGAACGAGGTACCCAAGATCGGGAAGATCCCGGCTGTCCGGGACCTCATCTCCGAGTGGTCGCTGTCCAGCGCCACACCGACCGAAGGCGACCTGCCCGCGGCGCGCCGGATCCCGGTCACCAAATACGGCGCAAAGACCGGCCTCACCAAGGGCACGATCGCCGGTCTGCGGAAGGTGCCGATCAAGGAAGTGGTCAACGGTCAGGTGGTCCCCGGGCAGACGGCATGGCTGTTCGAGGTCGAGGCGGTGGCGCCCACGGGCACACCACCGGTCGAGGAGTACAAGCTCGACATGGGGCGCTATCGGACCGACGACCCCAGCGTCACCCCGTCCGACATCGCAGCGGAGTTCAGCGGCTCGGGCCTGACCGTCACGGTCGGCGGGTCCTCCACCCAGCCCACCCTCGTGGTCAGGGGAGCCCTGTTCTCCCAGCCCGGCGACTCGGGTGCACCCATCGTCGACGGCGACCACAAAGTCGTCGGCCTTCTGACCAGCGGCGTCGTCAAGGATGTCTTCGTTGTGGGGCAGTCGGCGCCGGTGCAGATCCTGCTCGGCCGGTCGCACGGCCTGTTCATCGACCCGGTGTTCCGGCACCTGAAGGTGGAACTGCTCCCGCCCTCGCTGAGCTCCGCGGGCCGGCCGGTCGCTGTACCGGGAATGCCCCTCACACGTGCACGGCCCGTGGACTGGTCGGCCGTCCGTACCGCCTGGGCAGCCGTGGAGGACGGCGAGCTCGGCGCCCGGCTGGGAACACTGGTCCGCCACCACCTGCACGAGGTCCGTCACCTCGTCCACCACAACCGCCGGGTTATGGTGACCTGGCACCGCTGCAAGGGTCCCGCCTTCGTCAACGCCGCCCTGCACGCCGCGGACCAGCCACGGTGGCCGCTGCCCGCCGCGATCGACGGCGTCAGCCCGGCGCAGGCGCTGCGTGCGATGCGGGACGTGCTCCTGGCCGAGGGCAGCGCGTCACTGCGCGCCGACATCGCCGCACACCAGGAACAGGTCCTCGACCTCGCCGAGCGGACCACGTCGCTCCTCGACGCGCTGCGGCTGGCGGGCCGGGCAGCCCCGGCGGCCCTGCGGATCGTGAACGCCCGTGGTGTGCCTGGCGTCGTCGGCGCCCTGGTCCGTGACCCCGGGGGAGTTTCGTACCTCCTCTCCAGCCATCACGTGGTCTTCGGAGCCGGAGCGCAGGAAGGTGACGCCGTGTGGGCCTTGCCCCCCACGGCCGACCCCGGCGACCCGGGCGTGCCGACCCGTCTCGGGCGCGGCCGGCGGGGGCACCTGGGGCTCGTGAAGTTCGCCGGGGAAACGTGTTTCGTCGACGGCGCGCTCATCGAACTGGACGACGCCGCGGACCGTCCCGCGTGGCTGCGCGAGGCTCTCACGGGCGCCTGGCCCAGGGAAGTGGCGCAGGCGGAACCCGGAGCCCCGGTGCACAAGAGGGGTCCGGCTACGGGCCTGACGCAGGGCACGCTGCTCGATGTCGCCTACCCCGACCGGCCCTTCATCGAGGGGCACACGTGGACGGCACCCGGTCAGCTTCTGGTCGCCTCCCAAGATCCGGACCGGGCGTTCTCGGCGCCGGGCGACTCGGGAGCCCCTCTGCTGGACGAGCAAGGGCACATCGTGGGCCTGCTGTGGGGAGCCACTGCGGCCGGTGACGGCGTCGCCTGTCCGGCCGAACCCTTGCTGCACCGTCTCGGCGTCGTTCCCTTCGGCGTGTTCGAACGCGTGGGCGCGCAGGAGTCCCAGCGCCGGGAGGAGTCCGTATGACGTCCGCGCCCGCCACGACGGCCGAGTGGCGGCAGTTGCTGCCCCGGGCGCGAGAACTCCTGCGCGCACTGCCCGGCGTCCGGGACGTGGGTCTCGGCGTAACGCCCACGGACAGCACCTCGCTGGTGTGGCGCGTCTATGTGCGCGACGACCGCGATGCCGTAGGTCACGCCGTGCCGGTGCGGTTGCTCGGGCTGCCGACCCACGTCGTGACCGCCCCGGCCAGTCGGCAGACGGCGGACGCTCCCTTCGTCATGGCCGGCGCCAGCATCGAGACCAATCACGGGAAGAAGCCGGGTTCCATCGGTGGCTTCGCACGCGACCGCAACGGCAACCCCGTGCTGGTGACCTGCTCCCACGTCCTGTTTCCAGGTTTCAAGATCATCGACGATCTCGCCGTCTACACCCCGCATTACAGCAGTTGCTGTTTCAACGGTGTCCGCATCGGCAGGCCGGTGTACGACCGGAACGTCAAGGCGCAGCCCACAGAGCTCGACGAATGGGTGGGCGGTTACCACGCCGGCACCTGGACCGGCGGTTTCAACTGGATTCCAGCGAAGGTCCGAGTCATGGGAACCGCGGTGAACGGTCACGCCAGCGAGGTCGACTGCGCGACGGCGCGACTCGACCCGGGTGTCAGGTTTCACAATGCCTGGCAGGTCGACCTCGGAGGCTCGACGACCACCATCCCGATCAAGGGAGCCGTCACCGACGGGCTGGGCATCGTCAAGGGGCCCCCGTTGGGCACCCTGCCGAGCCGTGAGCAGTACGTGCGGGTCTACAACGCGGTCAACGGCACCCTGAGGTTCGGAACGATGCTCAGCAACACACTGGCCGAGCCGGACGTCGGCGACCCCGATCGACTCATTATGAAAGTCGGGAACTCCGACGACAGTGACCACGGGCGCGGCATGAAGGCGAGCGTGAACCAGTTCATGATCCTTCCGAGGCCGAGCCCGATTCCCGGCCAGTCGTTGAGCGACAGCTACCGCAACGGCGAGGAGCTGACCTTCGAGGGCGGTGACTCGGGCAGCTTCGTGATCAACCACGAGAACCTCGTCATTGCCATGATCATCCGCGCCGGCCCGATCAGCGAATACATCAAGCTCGACCGCAGCGCCTTGGAGTTCTCCAGCATCCGCAACCTCGGCGTCGCCACTCCCATCGGCAAGATCCTCGACCACCTCCAGGTGACCATCCCGGCCGCCGAGCAGGGTTGGTCCGGCACCGTCCCCAGCGCCGGTACTGCGTCCCCCGTCCTTCTGCGCGGCCCGGCCTCGGCCGCCGAAGTGGCCCGGCGGCGCACCGCGGAGGAACTACGACGCCAACTTCGGACCAGCGTGCTCGGCCGGCTGCTGCTGGGCAAGATCCAGCAACACCGATCCGAGGTACGACGGCTGCTGTCCTCGGTGCGCGAGGTGACCTCGGCCTGGCACGCCCTCCAGGGGCCCGGTTTCCACCACCACTGCGTGACGAGCGCCGAGCGCCCAGGACATCCTGTTCCCCACAGCATCAACGGTGTGGGCCGGGCCCAACTGGTTGGCGTCATGCTGCCGTTGCTCATCCGGCACACCGGGCCACCGCTGCGCCGGGACCTGGAACGCTACGGGCGGCTGCTGACCGAGGCACTGCTGACGGTGGACACCCTACAGGACGTGCCCGGGGCGCTCGCCCGTCCGGGAAGCCCGTCATGACGGGCCGGCACGGCACGCTGGAGGCCCTGGTGGGCCAGCTCGGCACGCTGCTGTCCCCGCTCTGCGGCCTGAGCCAGAAAGGGGCCCAGGACTTCCTCGCCGAGATCGGCCTGCCGCTGACCGACGCGCAGGCCGCTTCCCTCGCCCCCACGCTAAGCACCACCACCGGCGCCGTCGGATTCCTCGTCGAGCTGCTCGACGGGCTGCGGTCGGCCGTCGCCGCGGAGCAGTGGGACGCCGTCGTGCGACAGATCGGACAGGTCGGCGGCCAGATCACCACGATCGTCTCCGGGTTCGACGGACTCAAGACGGCTCTGACGGGCCTCAACCTGCCCGGCGCCGGCCAGATCCTGCCGAACCTGCCGGAGCGGGTGTTCAACCTGCTGCTCGTCAAGCACCTGGAGGGCAACCAGGGCGTCAACGAACTCCTCGAGTTCCTCGGCGTCCTGGCGCGCACGGACCACAACACCGGCCTGTTCGATCCGCAGAAGCCGTTCTTCACCGAGAACACGTTCCAGTTCCAGCGGATCGGGGGCTGGCTAAAGTCGCCACTGGCGCAGCTCGCCACGCTGTACGACTGGGGCACACCGGGATTCGACGGCTCGAAGATCCTCACCGTCCTGGACCGGCTGGCCGCTCACGCCGGGCTGCCCGCTCTCCTCGACACCACAACTACGCCCCCCACCCTCGACCTGGTCTTCGCCGCCCTCGTCCCCCGCAACGACGTCACGCCGCACGGCTTCGCTGTCACCCTGTCCCAGGGCCTGACCAAGGGCACGCAGGAGCGGTCCGACAAGTCCTGGTCCCTCACCCTGCGGCTGGACGGAGACGTGCCGGCCGGAACTGCCGTCGTCCTGCGACCCGGCGCGTCCACCGTCGAGCCGCCGCAGGGTACGACCGTTTCCGCGACGGCGGAGGTCGTGCACAGCTACCGCCGCGAAGCCGGGGACCCGGTGCTGCTGTTGTCGCTCCCCGGCGGCAGCAAGGTGACGGTCGAGCAGGTGGACTCCACCGTGCGGCTGCGGACGCGGCCGGACGGCGGCCTGGACGTCGGTCTCGGCCTCCAACTCCAACGCGGAGCCGTCCTCCTCACCCTGGGCAGCGACAGCGACGGCTTTCTCGCGACCCTGCTGAAGGACGTGCGCATCGAAAGCACCTTCGAGCTGGGCGCCCGGTTCTCGGTGGCCGACGGCCTGCGCTTCGAGGGCAGTGGCGGCCTGGAGGTGCAACTGGCCTCCCACGTCGGGCTGGGCGCCGTGGACCTCACGGCGCTCACCCTCAGCGTGGGCATCAAGGACAGCACGTTCATCCTCGGCCTAACCAGCGACGTGAAGGCGGCGCTTGGCCCCGTCACGGCCGCCGTCCAGGGCCTGGGCACCGAAATCCCCCTCGTCCTCGCCCCACTCGGAAAGGGCAACCTAGGACCGGTCGACATCCGGCCGGGCTTCCGGCCGCCCCGAGGTGTCGGCCTCTCGCTCGACCTCGCCTTCGTCAGCGGCGGCGGATTCCTGAGCCATGACCCCGCCCGCGGCGAGTACGCCGGTGCCCTGTCCCTGCGGCTCGCCGGATTCATCGACGTCAAGGCGATCGGACTCATCTCGACCCGCATGCCCGACGGCACTCCCGGCTTCTCGCTGCTCGTGGTGCTGACGGCCGAGTTCGGTGGAATCGGACTGCAACTGGGATACGGGTTCACCCTGCTCACGGTCGGCGGTCTGCTCGGCCTGCACCGCGCGATGAATCTGGCCGCCCTGACAGAAGGCGTCCGCACCGGCGCCATCGAATCCGTGATGTTCCCCAAGGACGTGGTGGCCAACGCGCCCCGCATCCTCAGCGACCTGCGCGCCTTCTTCCCCCCTCGGCAGGGCACGTTCCTGGTCGGCCCGATGGCGAAGATCGGATGGGGAACCCCCACTCTGATCAGCGTCTCCGTCGGTGTCATCGTCGAGGTACCCGGAAACATCGCGATCGTCGGCGTCCTGCGCTGCATCCTGCCCGCGGCGGACCTGCCCCTGATGGTCCTCCAGGTCAACTTCGTCGGCGCGGTCGAGTTCGACAAACAGCGACTGTGGTTCTACGCCCAGTTGTTCGAGTCGCGGATCCTCCTGATGACCATTGAGGGCGGGATGGGCCTGCTCGTCGACTGGGGCGGGGGAGACCTCGTCCTGTCCGTCGGCGGATTCCACCCGTCGTTCCGCCCGCCCCCGCTGCCCTTTCCCATCCCGCCCCGCATCTCCGTCGACATCATCCACCAGCCCTTCGCCCTCATCCGGGTCTCCGGCTACTTCGCGGTCACCAGCAACACCGTGCAGTTCGGCGCCCAGGCCGAACTCGTCCTCGGATTTGACGACTTCGGCCTGCAGGGACATCTGGCCTTCGACGCCCTGTTCCGGTTCTCCCCGTTCGCCTTCACCATCGACATCGCGGCCGACCTCACCCTGAAGGCCTTCGGTGTCGGCCTGTTCGGCATCCACCTGCGCTTCCAGCTCGAGGGCCCCGCACCGTGGCGGGCTCACGGCCGCGGCTCGATCTCGCTGCTCTTCTTCGACATCTCCGCCGACTTCGACCTGACCTGGGGTGACAGCACCAACCCCACACTGCCTCCCGTCGACGTCCTGGCACTGCTCGCCGACGAGATCGGCAAGGTGGAGGGATGGCGTACGGAGCTGCCCACCGGCGGCACCCAGGCATTGGTCAACCTGCGCACGCTGACCGCCGCCGACGGGCTGGTCCTGCACCCCCTCGGCACGCTGTTCATCCGCCAGCGCGTGATCCCGCTGCATGTGCGGGTGGACCGGGTGGGCGCCCAACGGCCGCTCGCCGGACACCGCTTCGGTGTCGCACCAGCGCCGGACAGCGGCCTGTCCCAGGCCTCGCTCACCACCGACCGGTTTGCCATGGCGCAGTTCCAGGACATGGACGACGCGGCGAAACTGACCGCTCCGGCGTACGAGGACCAGGACGCAGGACTGGAACTGGCCCCGCTCCAGGGAACCCTCGCCTCCGCGCGTGCCGTACGGCGCAGTGCCCGCTACGAGATGATCGTCGTCGACAGCAAGCGACGCCCCGCCGCCCTGCGGGCCGAAGGCCTCGTGCGCATCCCGGACTCGCCCGCGCCACCGTCGGCCAAGCGGCTGTGCACGGTCAGCCCCGCTGTGTTCCAGCAGCTCCTCAGCGGCAGCAGCACGAGCCGGACGTCCCTGTCCCGGCACGAGGCGGCACTGCGTCAGCCGTACGCCGACGACACCCTTCAGGTGACGGGAACGCGCTTCGTCGTGGCGCACCGGCGCAACAACCAAAGGGCGTTCCCACCGGGAGGTATCACGCCCACGCCCGCCGGTGGGCCGGCCGGCTTCCGCAGCCGCGCCGCTGCGGCCGACGCGCTCGCCGCGTGGGAGAGCGCCGACCGGCGCCGGCAGGACACGATGCACGTCATCCCCGAGTCGGAGATGGTCGGCACCCCGGCCACCCCCGGCGGCTGGACCGCCGTGGCCGGCGCCCCGGCGGCCTTCGCGGCCGACTCGGCCATGGACACGGCCGTGCTGGTGCAGCCGGGCCAGGCCCTGCTCGCCGGCGGCACGGACGCGACCGCGGGAGCGCGGACCGAGAGCGTGCTGTTCGACCCGGTCACCGGCGCGTGGACCCAGGCGGACCGGCTGCGCACGGCCCGCCACCGGCACGGCCTGGTCACCCTCGGCAGCGGAGGCGTCCTGGCCGTCGGGGGACTCGGCGCCGGCGGCGGCGTGCTGAAGTCGGCCGAAACCTACGACCCCGTCGCCGGGACCTGGACCACGCTCCCCGAGGGCATGAGCACGCCCCGGTACGGCCATGCCGTCACGGCCCTGTCGTCCAAGCGTGTCCTCGTCACCGGCGGCACCGGCACGCGCGGGGAGGTACCCGTCGCCCTGGCGTCCGCGGAGCTGTTCGATCCCGCCGCCCGCACCTGGACCGACGCCAAGCCGATGACGGACGCCCGCACCGGGCACCAGGCGGTGCTGCTGAGAAACGGTCGCGTCCTGGTCGTCGGGGGCGCCGCCACCACCGGCCGCGGATCCGCCGCTCTCACCTACTGCGAGCTGTACGACCCCACCACCGGCACCTGGACGCCCACGGGCAGCCTCGGCTCGGCGCGCGTCGGACACCAGGCGACACTGCTGCCCGACGGCCGCGTGCTGGTCACCGGCGGCGACGCCCCCACCGGCCGTTTGGCTGGCAGATACCGCGCCGGCAGCCTGGCCACCGCGGAACTCTACGACCCGGCCACCGGCCAGTGGATCCCCGCCGCCGCGATGCCCGGCGGACGCAGCCGACACCGGGCGGTCCTGCTCCCCACCGGCAAGGTGCTCATCCTCGGCGGCACGGGCGGACCCGGCTACCACACGGGGTACCGCAGCACGATCGCCTACGACCCCGCCGCGGACACCTGGTCGCCGGCCGGCGCACTCGTCACCGGCCGCTGGGACTTCACCGCCCTGGTGCTCTCCGACGGACGGGTCCTGACCGCCGGCGGCCGCGTCAGGAGCGGCGTGGCGGCGCCCGGGGAGCAGGACGTCCTCACCGAGACCGCCGAGATCTTCACCCCATGAACGCACCGACACGCACACAGCGACGACGAAGGGTCCGCGCCCATGACCAGTGCCACCGTGGCGGCGACCGGGAAATGGACAGCCACCGGCAACATGCCCGCAGCCGCCGGATGGTACGGACAGCACGACAACGCGGTCGTGCTGTCCGGCACGAAGGTGCTCGTCATAGGGGGCGCCGACGGGTCGGCCGCGGCCCTGACACGTGCCGCGGTGTACGACCACGCCACCAAGACGTGGACCGTCAAGGGCAGTTTGCAGACGTCCCGAAGACTGTTCACCGCGACCAGACTGGCCGACGGCAAGGTCCTCGTCGCCGGTGGCATCAGCGGAACCGCGCAGTTCCCCGCTCCCGGCCTGGCCGCGGCGGAGATCTACGACCCTGAAACCGGCACCTGGACCAGCACCGGGAGCATGCGCACCGCCCGCTGGGGGCACTGCGCCGTCCTGGTGGGCGACAAGGTCCTCGTCGCGGGCGGCACCACGATGCGCTCCGCCCAGTCCGTCAAGGCCCTGCACTCCGCCGAGCTGTTCGACCCGCACACCGGCACGTGGACGGAAACGGCGCCCATGACCGACGCCCGCAACGGTCACCCCGCGCTCGTCCTGGCCAACGGCCGGGTGCTGGTCGTCGGCGGCACCCTGCCCACGGCCCGGGACGAGGACACGGCACTGGCGTACTGCGAACTCTTCGACCCCAACGCCGGCACCTGGAGCCCGACCGGTGCCCTCCTCGCGCCCCGCAGCGGACACCAGGCCACGGCGCTCTCCTCAGGAGGCGCCGTGCTCGTCACCGGCGGACGAGCGCCGGGCGGCCCGGGCGACGGCACGTTCGACCCGTTCAGCCGGGCGGGGGCGGAGCTGTACCTGCAGGACACCGGGAGGTGGACCGCCGCGCCGGACATGCCCGGCGGCCGCGCCCTGCACCGTGCCGTCCCCCTGGGCACGACGCGCGTGCTCGTCGTGGGAGGTAGCGACGGCGCCGGAGACGACGTCGGTTATGCGAGCGCCGCCGTCTTCGACTTCACCACCCGCAGTTGGAGCACCGTGTCGGGGTTGTCCACCGGCCGGTTCGCGTTCGCCGCCGCACCCCTGTCGGACAAACTGGTCCTGGTCGCCGGGGGCGTCGTCCGCTCCGGACTGGCTGCGGCCAGACCCGACGTGCAGGATCTCACGGCCACGTCGGAGGTATTCGACGTGGACGCGGCGGTCACTTCATGACGGACAGCGCCTACACGTTCCTGCCCTGGCTGCGATCCGGCATCGCCACCCGGATCACCGGCGACCCGGGGACCGCCGCGCGGGCCAGCGTTCCGGTCACGCTCCGGGTCACCGCGGCGGACGGCGGCGCCGCGGGACCGCTCAGCCGTGACGTGCAACGCACGGTGCAGATCTACGGTCCCGGCGACGTCATCGGGATCGACCCCCGGGCCGTCTCCCGCACGGAGCCGCGGCACTGGATCACCAACGTGGAGCCCAACTACCTCGCCCACATCGAGTTCCAGGACGAGGACTTCCCCTGGCGGTACAGCCCCGCCGCACCGGATGCCACTACCCGCAGGCTGCGGCCCTGGCTGGCACTGATCGTGCTCGCCGCGGGGCAGGACCCGCACACCACCGACGGTGCCGAATTCGACGAGGGCAAGGCCGCCAACCGGCCACTGCCGTACATCTCCGTGAACAAGGCGAGCGCGCTGCCTCCGGCAGGGCAGCTCGGTGCCTGGGCACACGTGCACGTCAACGGAGCCCTGGACACGCCGGTCGTGTCCGACAACATGGCCGGCGTGCTGCCCGCGCTCGGGCAGGTGCTCAGGACCAACGCGGACCGGGCGTGCGCCCGGCTGCTGTGTCCCCGTCGACTGGACGCGAACACCGCCTATCACGCCTTCCTCGTGCCCGCCTTCGAGACGGGACGACTCGCAGGCCTCGGCCTCGATCCCGCCGCCGCGCCGAGTGCCCTCCACCCCAGTTGGGGAGAGACCTACACCGGCCAGCAGGCCGTGGGGCAGTTGCCGTACTACCACCGCTGGTTCTTCTCCACCGGCAGCGCGGGCGACTTCGAGTACCTGGTCCGCCTCCTCGACCCCGTCGCCGAGCTCGATCCCAGTGTCGGCCGCCGCGATCTGGACGTGCACCGGTCGGCGGGCCCCGGACTGCCCGGCATCACGATGCCCGTGGAGCTCGGGGGAGTCCTCAAACTCGGCGGCGCCCTGAGGCAGCCAAACCGTCCGAGCGACGACCACGACAACTGGGACGACCTCCAGCGGCTCGGGTACCACTATCCGCACCCGTTCCAGCAGGCCCTGGCCGGTCTGATCAACCTGGCCGACGACTACCTCACCCAGACCCCTGCCGCCGCCCACAGCTCCCTGGTCACCGCGCCCGCACCGGCGGACGTGGGCGCGGCCGACCCGGTCATCGCCCCGCCCCTGTACGGACGCTGGCACGCACCGGCCTCGCGCCTGCTGACCGAGCGGGACGGCAGCCCGGTCGCCCACCAGCGCAACTGGGTGCACCGGCTCAACCTCGACCCCAGGTTCCGGGTGGCGGCGGGCCTGGGTGCCCAGGTGGTGCAGAAGCGGCAGGAGGAGTTCATGGCGGCCGCCTGGGCCCAGGTCGGCGACGTACTGGCCGCCAACGCGCGCATCCGTGCCGCGCAACTGGCCCGCGAAGTCGGCACCGTGCTGCACGACAAGCACCTTCAGCCACCGGTCACCACCCGGGCGCAGACCGGCGCCTCCGGGCGGGCCCTCACCCTGACCGCGCCGGCCCATTCCCGGGTCGTCACCACCGCGGAGCAGGCGGCGACGGCGAGCGAACGGTCGGCGGACCCGGCGCAGCAGGTGGCCGTCGGCTTCCACGTGTCCGAGAGCCGGGTCGCCACCGCACCCCTGTCCGCGCCGATGCGCCGCATGATGCGGCCCGGTTCACGGATCATGCGTTCGCTGCCCTTCAGCGACGAACAACCACCGCATGCTCTGGTTGCGAGGATTGACGCGGACTCGGGCGGTGTCACGGCCGCACCGGCCAAGGCACGGCCGGCCGCCGTGGTCACGCCCACCCGGCTCGACCAGGTGCTGCACCCCACACCGGCCGCCGCCCCCACCGTGAGCGACCCGGTGGACGACCTGCCCACCAGTCACGACTTCGTGCTGACGCTCCCCGGCGACTCCTTCGTCCCCACCCCGGGCGGGGAGGACAGCGTCGAGGCCCGGTCCTTCAAGAAGGCTCTGCACGAGATGTACGAGGCGTTCGCGGACGCCCGACTGGGCGGCCGGGCCGACGGACGCCCTCCCTTGAGGGTGCTCGGCACCACGGCGGCCACACTGACCGGACTGCGCCCTGACGACACCGTCCCCCGCAGCCTGCTCAGTTCCGTGCGGCTGCCCGAACGACTGGCGCCCTTCGCAGAGCAGTTCCTCGAAGCCATGGCCTATCCCGTGCTGGACATGCCCATGTACCAGGCGCTGCTCGACCAGTCGGTGGATCTGTTCATGCCGAACCTCAACCGGGTCCCGCCCAACTCGATCAGTCTGCTGGAGACGGACCAGGAGTTCATCGAGGCCTACCTGGTCGGACTCAACCACGAGATGGCCTGCGAACTGCTGTGGCGGGAGTACCCCACCGACCAGCGCGGGACTCCGTTCCGTCAGTTCTGGGACGTCCGCTCAGTGCCCGCCCTGCAGGGCGAGAGCGCCGCGGAGCGGCGGGAGCGACTGTACGACATCCCTCCCATCGCCACGTGGACGAAGGACTCGAAACTCGGCGAGCACGACCACCGGGACACGGGCGTCGAGGAGAACGAACTGGTGCTGGTCATCCGTGGCGAGCTGCTGAAAAAGTATCCCAACGCGGCCATCTACGCCCACCGTGCCCGCTGGGAGCTCACCGCCGGGCAGCCCGACCCGAGCAAGGAACGCGTACCCGTAGAGCTCGTCGACGAGGCGCATCCCGCGCACGACGAGATCCGGCTGCCGCTGTACGAGGCGAAGGTCGAGCCGGACATCTACCTGCTCGGTTTCGACCTCACCTCCAAGGAGGCCAAGGGGGAGCAACCGGCAGGCAGCGCGGGCTGGTTCTTCGTCATCAAGGAACGGCCGGGGGAGCCCCGCTTCGGCGCGGACGTCGCACCCGACGCGTCCCCTCCCCGGGTCGAGGTGTGGAACGACCTCTCCTGGCCGGACATCGACCCCGGCACCAACGGATTCGTCAAGCTCGACCCAGACACCACGCCTGTCGTCCTGCGTGAATTCGACCAGCCGGTGGAGGACGCCGAGAAGCACGACCAGCACATCGAGGACCTGTCGCTCCCCTTGTGGCACGCGGACCTGAGCTCCGCCGACATCGCCTACATCCTCTTCCAGGCACCGGTGCTGATGGCCGTGCACGCACAGGAGATGCTGCCTTGACCTCGTTCGACACCACCGCGGCACTGCCGCTCAGCGACGACTTCCCGGTCCTGCTGGGACCGGTGCGCATCGAGACCCGCTTCACCGCCGACGAACTGCTCGTGCGGATCTTCCCCGACGCGTGGTCGGTCGAGGCGTTCGAACCGCTTCCCACCCAGGCGGAGATCGACGCGGTCGACGCCTACTGGATCGCGCTGTGGCGGGCCGGCGGCAACGCGCGCGCCGAACAGTCCGCGTGGGAGGAACTCACCAGGAGGGTGTCGGCTGGGCGGGCGAGCTGGCTGCTGAAGAGCCGCCGCCCCGCCAACCGTGCGGAGCAGCCCACCGGGGTGCAGCCCGGCACTACCGTCCTTGTGGTGCGCACCTCGCAACGCGTGGCGGCGGACGACCGACAGCCCACCGTCACGTACTGGACCGCCGTCTGGCGGGCGCACGGTGACCGGGCGAAGATCGCCGCAGCCGATGCGGCCCTGAACGCGGCAGTGGGAGCCACCCGCGCGGCCTCCATCCGAAGCAACCGACCGGTCGGGTTCGACAGCGGGACCCTGACGGCCGGGGACAGCGTCGTGGTGGCGTTCCTTGTGCTGCCCCCACCCGCCGCGAGCGAGGTGTCGCCACGCTCATGGACCCGGACACCCAGGGCCAGACTGCTTCCCGACCGGTTCACCGTGACCGGGTATGTCGGCACCACTCAGGTCTTCTCCGTCACGGGCGCGCAGGTGCCGGCCACGCTGGACGTCGGCCCCGACCCCGTCAGCGCCGACAAGCCGACGATCAACGAGCAGACCGGGGTCCTGTCCGTCCCCACCGCGCTGCGCTGGCTGACCGACTTCAACGAGGCGCTCGGCGTCGGCATGGGGGTGCGCGTTCCGCTGGCCAACAGCTTTCGCGACGGCGTCGACAGACTCGTCGTGCTCGGCGTACGGCAGAACAGCACACCGGAGCAGACCGCCACCGATGTGGCGGACCTCCTCACCCGCCATCTGCGCAGTCCGGCCGGCTTCGGCCTGCTGCCGCAGGGCACTGCGACCAACAACAGCGAAGAGACACCCGCGGGGCAAGACGCGCGCGAGGAGTCCGCCGCGGTTCTGCGCTCCGCGACCGCGTCCCAGCCGGCGGAAACGTCGGCGGTCGACGACTGGAAGGCCACGACGGACGGCCAGTGGTTCGCCGAACTCCTCGGCATCGACCCCGCGGTGATGACCGGGGTGGCCAACGCCGACGGCACCGACCAACGCGAGGCCAGAGCCGCGAACATCGCCCTGTGGCCCGCCACGTGGGGTTCCTACCTGCAGACCATGATGCACCCGGCCGTCCCCGCCCAAGTGGCGCGTGACACACGGGACTTCTTCGTCCGGTACGTCTCCGGACGCGGACCGATTCCCGCGGTCAAGATCGGACGGCAGCCGTACGGCATCCTGCCGACGACGACCTTCTCCCGGCTCACCTGGCCCGAGACCACCACCCACCGACGGACACTGGGCGCGCTGCTCGCGGCAGCCGCCGACGACTGGAAGAAGGCCGTCGGCCAGGTGCCGTACCTCGGCAAGCACGCCGAGCCCGGAGCCCCGGCAGTCGACCCGCACCAACTGCTGCTGGACATCCTGGCCCTGCACCCGACATCGGCCGAGTACCACCAGCGCTACGCACAGAGCGTCGAGGACATCTACAACCGCGAGGTCTTCAGGGGCGACGCCACCCAGGTACTGCCCAAGCTGGACGACCTGCACATGCCGCAGCCCATCCGGGACCTCCTGCACAGGCTCGGCCCGGCCGGGTGGCCGGCCGCCGACCCGGCCATCATCCGGCGTCTGTTCGCCGAGGAACAGTACCCGCTGCTCGGCCCCCTCGTCGACGACCAGCCGCTGTCGGAGAGCAGCGGAGTCAGGGCGTACGTCCCCGACGGGCGCAACTACCTGCGATGGCTCGCCGACAACGCCGCCACCGACCTGGAGACCGTGCGCCTGGAGACCGGCTTCATCGACGACCGGCCCCCGGCGACCGTGCTGTACCTGCTGCTTCGTCACGCGGTGCTGCTGGGCTGGGAGGAAACCGCGCGCAGGCTGGCTCCGGCGGACGCGTCACTCACGGCAGAGGACCCCCTGTTCATCCACATCCGCACAGGCGAGCACCCGCCGCCCAGCGAAAGCCGCTACCGGAAGCTGTACTCGCCGGACCCCGACATCACCGGTGACCCGTCTCGGCTCGTCGTCGACCACATTCCACAGGTGCTGGCCACCGCTCCCGAGGCACGGCCGCTGGCCGAGCAGGTCGACGCCCTCAAGGTCCTCGCCGACGTGCCCACCGCCCGGCTCGAACGCGTACTGGCGGAGCACCTGGACTGCGCGACCTACCGATTGGACGCCTGGCGGCTCGGTCTGGTCAACGAACGCCTGGCCGAGCTGCGCTACGGCGCCGACGGCACCTCCCCGGCGCGCCGCGGGCTGCACCTCGGCGCCTACGGATGGCTGGAGGACGTCAGGCGGGGCAACCAGTCCTTCGCCCCCGTCCATCTGACGGGCAGTCTCGGCGCGCAGTTCAATCCGAGCGGCTCCCAGCCGCTGGTGCAGGACCCGGGCAACGGCGGCTACATCCACGCCCCCTCCCCGGCCCAGGCCACCACCGCAGCCGTACTGCGGGCCGGGTACCTCGCCAACGGATCGGCCGACAAGCCCGACTGCTTCGCCGTCAACCTGAGCTCCGACCGCGTTCGCACCGCGCTGACCCTGCTGGACGGACTCCGGCAGGGACAGTCGCTCGGCGCACTGCTGGGCTACCGCTTCGAGCGGGGCCTGCACGAGGGGCACCCCGGGCTGGAACTCGACAGATTCCTGCCCGCACTGCGCGGGGCGTTCCCGCTGAGGTCCGGAAAGCTCTCCGAACCCGCACCGGGCACCCCGCTGGAGCTCGTCGAGGCGCGCAACGTCATCGACGGACTGGCCCTCGTCCGCCGGGCGACACGGGAACCCGCCCACCCGGAGTACCCCTTCGGAGCCAGCGGCCTGCCCGAGGCGACCCAGGCCGAGCAGCAGGCCATGAACGCCGAAGTCCAGCAGTTGCTCGCCCTCCACGACGCGCTGGCCGACCTCGCCGTCGCCGAGGCTGCTCACCAGACCCTGCGGGGCAATCCCGAACGGGCAGCGGCAACGCTCGACGCGTACGCCAAGGAGGGCTTCCCACCCGACCCGGCCGTGGTCCGCACCCCGCGCAGCGGCGTCACGCTCACCCACCGGCTGGGGGTGATGCTGACCCCCGGCCTGGGCCCCGATCACGGCTCGGGCCTGTTCCACGGCAGCGGGCCACGAGCCCAGGGGGAACCGGCGGTCAACGCCTGGTTGCCCACCCTGCTGCCGGCCCAGGCGAACGTGGCCACCACCGTGGAATGGCGCGACCCGGTCACCGCGGCACCACGAAGCCGGGTGGTCACCCAGTCCGATCTGGAACTGCAGCCCCTGGACATGCTGTGGGGGGTGCGGCCGTCGGACGACGCGGCTCTCACCGACCTCGACGACCGGATCATCGCCTTCGTCGTGGCCAAGGACAAACCCAGACCCGACGCCCGGCTGACCATCCGCCACACCAAGCGCGTCGCCGGAAAGGTGACGTTCTTCGAGGTGTCACCCCTCGTCAACGCGGTGCGTACCCTCCTGACCGGGGCACGCCCGCTGCGACCTACGGACCTGGTCCCGGGCGGCAGCGGTCAGGCCGTGGACCGGACCATCGACGAGTCCGTCACCCTGGACCGCACCCGGCCGGCAGCAGTCCGCACGGCCCTCGACCAACTGCGCCAGGCCACCGCCGGCTACCTCGCCTCGCTGGCACCGCTCTTCCCCGACCCGCCCGCCGAGCCCGACCGGGCCGCCCTCGTCAGCGGGATCGACACCTTCCTGACCGGTTACGCCGGCCTCGCCCGCACGGCAGGAGGGTTCGGCATGCCGCGCAGCGGCTGGGGAGAAGCGGCCCTGTGGCGCGGAACCCTGTTCGGCGACGTACTGAAGGCGGTCGCCGCGACCGCCGACCGTATGGCCGCCTCTCTCCAGGCCGCGAACGCCCTCATCGCCGCCTACGACCAGTTGCCGCCGTCGGCCACCAACGACGAACGCTTCCGGCTGCTCCAGCAGGCGGAGTGGCGACTGACCACCAGGCCCACCACCCCTCGCCCCGCCCAGCCGACCCAACTGCGCACCATCGTCGGCTC
Source organism: Streptomyces sp. NPDC005931 (assembly GCF_042871235.1). NCBI lineage: Bacteria > Bacillati > Actinomycetota > Actinomycetes > Kitasatosporales > Streptomycetaceae > Streptomyces > Streptomyces sp. NPDC005931. The sequence goes on along the minus strand of NZ_JBIAIG010000016.1, from coordinate 99,731 downwards.
CGAGCGCACCTCCTTCAACAACCGCCTGCAGGCCCTGCGCGACATCGCCAAGACGACGAAGCAGACTCTGAGCGCACTGCTCACGGACGTGGCCGCGCTGCTGCCGCTGAGCACCTTCGACCCGGTGGGACTGGAGCTGAAACCGTTCTATGACCGGATCGTCAACTTCGGGCGCGACCTGTTGGAACGCGCCCGCGCGCTGCACAGCGACGTGACCGGCAGACTCACCGTCGCCGAAAAGGCCCTGGCGGCCTACGACCAGGCACTGACCGCACCCGACCGGGTGCGCGCCGCGACCGACGCGCTGCAGGCCATGCTCGGCAGCGACTTCCTCGTCGTGCCCGAGTTCGCCGCACCCGACCCACTGCACACGGACTGGAAGAAGGCGCGTCTGGACAGCGGCCGGCTCCTGAGCCACCTCGTTCAGGACGCCCACCGCGACTTCCCGGTCGACGACTGGGTGCACGGCATCGCACGCGTGCGCGAGCAGCCACGGCTGTGGGAACAGGCTGTCCTCGTCGCCGACGCCCTGCGCGGCCCGGGCGGCGTGCTCGGCGACCTGCCCGGATGGCAGGAGCCGGAGCTGGTGCCCGTGCAGTTGCCCTACCGCGACAACGACCACTGGCTGGGCATGGAGTTCGCGACGGGCACCGAGATCAAGGAGGACCGGGTGCTCTTCACGGCGCACTACGCACCGGAGCCGATGCTCGGTGTCAACAGGCACTGCGGGCTCCTGCTCGACGAATGGACGGAAGTCGTCCCCGCCCGGCAGGAGACGACCGGCATCGCGTTCCACTACGACGGACCGGACGCCGAACCCCCGCAGACCATGCTCCTGGTCACCCCGCCGCGGCGAACGGGCCAGTGGAACGGGGACGACCTGCTCCACGCCGTCGGCGAAACCCTCGACCTGGCCAAGACCCGTGCCGTCGAGCCCGCACACCTGGACACCACCCCCTACGCCCATCTCCTGCCCGCCACCGTCATGTCGGCGACCCGGCAGCCGATCACCATCAGCACCGATCTCGCGACCGCCAACCTGCGGGGGAAAGCCGATGCCTGAGCCGTCCCGTATCAAGAACCTCCCCGAGGCACTCGACCGGCGGTCGTTCCCCGCCGTCGGACTCTGGAACCGCCTGGAGGGGCGCCCGCGCACCACCTCGTTCGACCGTGCGCTGCGTGCGGAGGTCCGCGACGCCCTGTGGCTGCTCACCCGCCAGTGGCAGCTCGGAGAGTTCCGGGGCACCGACGGCGGTTCACCCGTCACCGCCACCTACTCCGTGGCCACCTCCGTACCGTCCCGGTTCCGCCCGGGAGCCGGTGCGGTCGAGCCCCTCCCCGGCGACCGACCGCTAGAGACCGTGGCCGAGCGGCGCAACCTGCCGTTCGCGTTCGGCCCGGATCCGGTCTCGTTCGACCTGCGCCTGGCCATCGGACGGCGCTGGATGAAGCTGCTCGGCCCGCAACTGGGTCTGAAAAACTACCGCACCGCCTACATCGACAAGTACCCGATCGCGCTGCCCGATCCCGGCCTGGACGCGGACACGCCCCGCACCGCCGATCCGGACGTCTGGTCCACCCTGCAGGCATTCGCCGGCCGACGTATGGACGGGTACGCGCTCTACCGGCACATCAAGACGGAGAATGGCCGGGCCTCGGACGGCATCTCCGCTCCCGGACCGGCCCGTCTGCAACTGGACGCGCTCGGCGTCCGCTTGGTCGCCTGGTTCGACGACCTCTTCGACCAGCCCCGTGCCGACGGGACCTGGGACGCGAGCTGGCTCGAACACCGGTTCTCCGTCGCCGCCGCTCCGACGGGCACCGAAAAGGTCCTGACCGCACAGGAGTACCCCGGCGGTCACCTGGACTGGCACGCCTTCTCCATCGACCCGGGCGCCCCGCTCGGCGGTACGGCACCGGCGCCCGCGCCGATCAACCGGACCGTGTTCCCGGCGCCGGTCCGCTACTCGGGGATGCCGCTGCCCCGCTGGTGGGCGCTGGAGGACGGACGGACCAACTTCGCGGGTGTCCGGCCGGACAGCACCGACCTCGCGCGACTGATCTTCCTCGAGTTCGCGCTCGTCTACAGCAACGACTGGTACCAGGTGCCCTGTGACCTCCCGGCAGGAGTGCTCGCGTCGATCCGGGGTCTGGCGGTGACGGACGTGTTCGGGCAGCGGCAGTGGATCAGCCCGGCGGGGAGCGGCCAGGACGAGGACTGGCAGCGCTGGTCGATGTTCACCCTGGACACGATCGGCACGGACGACGTGCCCGCCGACATGAGCGTCTTCCTCCCGCCGACCGTGCCGAAGGTGTCCGAGGGAGCCCCCTTGGAGCAGGTGGCCCTGATCCGTGACGAGAACGCCAACATGGTCTGGGGCGTGGAGAAGACGGTCCCTCTCCCCACGGGCGTGGGCCGCCGGGGCAGCGAGGTCGTGGCGGGGATGCTCGCCCACCGCCTGCGCCTGGTTCCCGCTCCGGCGCCGGACGTTCCTCGCGCACCGATCGCCTACCGGGCGATGAGCACCGTCCCGGAGAACTGGGTGCCCTTCGTCCCCGTCCACGTTCCCGGCTCCGACCGGTCCATCCGGTTGCAGCGAGCCGCCATGCCGAGTGTCGTCGACGGCCGGCCGGTCCGCCCCCACACGAGTCTGCTGAGAGAGGGAATCGACGCGGGAAAGCCCTACTTCGTCAACGAGGAAGAGGTGACTCCCACCGGCACCACCATCACCCTCGCCTACAACCGCACCCGCTGGTACAACGGCCGTGTGTCGGTCTGGCTCAGCGCCCAGCGTGGCGTCGGCCGCGGCGAGGGCTCCAGCGGCCTGGTCTTCGACACCGCTCAGTGAACGCCTCGGTGACTCTCCTTGGCCAGCGGGGCGTAGCCAGGTTCATGCCGGGCTGATGTTGCCGTTCTCGTCCATCTCGAACCTGCCCTGGGTCTTGCCGTCGACCTTGGTGTGCTTGAACCAGTGCTTCGACAGGTTGTGCAGGTTCTTGTGCCGACTTTCCCAGGGCATCGAGTGGCCGGCGCACTTCACCGTGACGAGGAGTTTGTGAGGTCCTGTGATGGCGTCGTAGAGCGCGGGGACGTGGAAGTCGAGTGCGGGGTTGGAGCTGGGCGGTGTGGTGTTGGCCGTCTGATCGTGCTCGCCGTGGACGATCAGCACTGGCACGCGTCCGCCGAGGATGCCTCCTTGCCCTGCGGTGGTGTTGTTCCAGCCCCAGGTCACGAAGTTCCGAAATCGGCTGACGCCCGCCGGCTGTCCGGAGGGAAGGAGCTTTCCCCACTCACGGCCGATCGGATCGTTGTCCATGAGGGCGCTCCACACAACGTCGACCATGCCGGGCTCGTACTGGTTCGCGCACTTCATGGCCAAGGCTTGTTCGATGCTCATGCGGGTGAGCACGTGGGTGGGGAAGCCGAGTACCGGCAGGGTCGGCGGGTTCGAGGGGCCCAGCGGAGGGAAGATCGGGCCGAGGAGGAACAAGCTTTCCACCTTCCCCGGATTCTTGACTGCGTACGGTCCCATGGCGAACGCGGCCGCCGACCAGCCGATGAAGGCGACCTTTGAAACGTTGCGCTCGTTGCGGATGTACTCGACGACGGTGCTGAGCTCGTCCTGGTCGCTCTGGGAGTTGGTCAGTGCGAACGGATAGCTCGCCGTTCGTGGGCCCGACAGCGGGGGAATGACGGCAGCCTGCTGGCTGGGATTGACATTGCAGGGATCCTCCATGCGGGGACGCGGCGACCGGCCAGAGCCCTGCAGGTCCATCATGAAGACGTCATAACCGGCCTGTGCGAGGACCTTGCCCCACCCGTACGAGGTGTGCTGGAGATCGTAGGCGGCCAGCACAGGAGTACTCCTGCCGTGCAGCATGAGTATGGCCTTGCGGTCCGCAGGGGGGCCGGAGGTGCCGTCGTGTTCTCGTACGAAAAGCTCCACCTTCTGGCCCTCGTTCGCGGGGACAGTCGACGTGTGAGGGATCGAGTGGTCGGTCGTGGTGATGGCCATGAAAGGGTCTCCTTCTGTCGGCCCGCTCGTCGGTCGTCCCCTTCAAGCCAGAGTCGGTCAGGCGTGAAGCCCGCGCCACAGCAAGCCCGCCGACCGTGTGCCGCCCCATCTATCGTCAGGCGTCTGCGTCGAGCTCCTGCCCGAGCGGCGGTGCGGGTGTGGTCGCCGGCTGCTTCGGTCTTGTGCGGACGACGGCCTGGTCGCCTCGTGGTCCGAACATCTGCAGAATCCCCACCGGGCGGGTGATGGTCGGCCCGAACTCGCTGAGGCCAAGCTCAGCGACCGGCAAGGTCGCCAGATATGGGCAGACGAGCGGTGGTACCCGTGCGATCCCACCGCTCCTCGTCGTGCGAGGTCAGCTTCGACGTCATCGCGTGAGGTCGGGGACTGCCGCATGGTCGGCCAACTGCTTTTCCAGGTTCCTATTCGTCTCCTTGAGCCGGTGGTTCTCGACCTCCAGGACCTGGACGATCCGCGCCAGGAGCTGCGCCTGTCCACGCAGATCGTCGCGTTCGGCGGTACGCGGGCCAGGTCCTGCTGCTGCTTCGCCGCGCGGGCTCGCGCCGAGCCGGGCAGCGCTTCGGGGACGGGGGTGCGGGCCTTGACCAAGGCGTAGAATAGGTCCTTTAGGCCGGTGTGCTTGTGGGTGAGCTTGTTGCGGCGCAGTCCGGCTTCCGTGGCCAGGGAGACGATGGTCAGCTTACCGTCGGAGTGCAGCGGGGCGCCGATCAGCAGGCGCACCATGGCGTCGGTGATGGCCCGCACCTCTGCGGCGTCCTCGACGATGTCGTGGCCTTGGGCGTGGGTAAGGGCCTCGCCGACGAGCTGGGCCAGCGCCGCGCCGTCGCGCGGGCCGGGGGCGGCCGCGTTGGGGGTGTTCATCGGCGCTCCTCGACTTCGATGTCGGCCGGCTGCTGGGCCTCGTGCCGTCGGATGATGGCGGTGAGGTGGTCCTTGCGCTGCTGTTCGCGGGCGGCGATGGGGTACGGGTCGAGGCCGGTGTCGGCGTCCGCGTCGATCAGCGCGACCTCGGCCCGCAGGGCGGTGATCTGGCTGTCGGTGCGGCTGATGTTCGCGCACGCCGGGTGGCAGCGGGAGTGGTCGGGGGTGTTGCGGCCGCCGTTGCCCGCCCGGTCACGGTCGGGGTTGCACAGCGCGGTGAACGCGTCGTGGTTGCACGTCAAAAACGCCTTTGGGTCCTCGTAGACCTGGAGGCGGGGGTTGGCGACCAGCGCGCGCAGTTCGCGTTTGCCGAGGTAGGTCCCGGCATAGCGGGCGGAGAACTCGGCGGCCGCGGCGCGGTAGCGGCCGGCGGCCGGGCCGCTGACCTTCTCGCCAGCGTCGATGCGTTCGCCGGCCTCGGTGAGGGTCTCGGCCAGGGCAAGGCCCTTCTCCTGGTCCAGGACCTCGAGCATGTCGGCCTTCGAGCGGCCTGATGGTGCAGTCGGGTATTGGAACTTCCCGAATAGCTCGGCCAGCATGGAGTTCGTCTGGCCTCCGAGGTGAGTCGGGCGGCCGATGACTCGAAGGGGTGACGTTCCTGCCCCGTGGTCAGGCGATGACGAAGGGGATGAGCCGACGGTTGGGCAAGTGGCGGTGCCGGGCTGCGCAGAGCGGCGGAAGACCCGATGACGCCGTGCACCCTGGATCTGCCGAAGCCAGTCTGCTGACGTCGTTCGGGCGTCGACGGTCAGGCTTACGGCGTCGTGTGTTGCGCGGATACGATGCACGCCTCGCGCAGGCTGCAAGCGGAAGAGGGGGACTCTGCTCCATGGGAAAATCAGCACGGGTGCTGGGCTGGGAGTTTGGCCGAACGGCTCGCGAAATGAATGAGCTACTCAAACTCCACGGTTACCTGTACGGAGACCCTGGCGCGTATGGGCTCACCGAGAAGGGGCAGCAGTACGCGGAGGAGAAGTACCACTCACGCGGAACCGGCGGTTACGCACAGTACAACCCTAGCTGGGAAACTCGCACCTGGAGCGACGAGACGTCGGCGGCGCTCAAGGCCGACATGGAAGCCAACCCCGGAGGCTTCGAAGCGGGAGACTCTCTCAGCGGCGGTGGCGATGACGACGTCCCCCAGCCCAGTTGGAAGGGGTTGGCAATCGGGGGAGTCGTAGTGGGGGCTCTTCTCATCGCTCCTCATGTCAAGCCCTTTTGGAACAACAAGGTGAAACCTGCTACGAAAAGGCTGCGGGCCGGGTTTACGAAACAGGAGTCGGTAGAGCCTACCGAGCCCTGACGCTATTGAGAGACTGACGTCTTGCCGCTACCCCCTCAATTGCGATGAGCTCGTTACCAAGGGCAAGGGCCGAAGGCTGCCTTTCCGCAAGTGTCATATCGGCGTTGTGCGCCGATATGACGTCGGCGGCGTAGGCGGCCCAGTCCCTGCCTGATGCCTGTTGCCACTGGACGGCCACTTTGATGTGGACCCCGAGCATCCGGGCGAGGGTTTAATGGTGGAGTCGGGTTTTGGAACTGTCCGAATGCCTCCCAGGACCAAGTGCAGTTGGCGGCCTGAAGAGGCCCGACCGCCACGCTCCGGAACCTGCGGTACAGCAGGGGGACTACCGGGTGTGCTCAGATGGGATGCAGGACAGCGGCGTCGCATGTGTCTCGTCGAGCCGGGGCGGGCCGTAGCTGTCACGCTCTCCCGGGCTGAACTGGAAAAGGATCCCGACTACCTTCCCAGTCTCGATCTCCGTTACGGCCGCGCCACTGAATCCGGCGGGAGGGACGGCTCCTGCCAGCACAATCAGAGCATCTTCGACCGGGCCTTGAACTGTGTAGTCCTGCGCGACCCGGACTCCTCTGTCGCGATTTTCGTTGTCGCGCCGTCCGGGCGTCCAGCCCACAACCTTCACCGGAGTTCCCGGATCCGGAAGGTCAGTGGAAATTCGGGCCAGCCAAGGCCAATCATCGTCGGCCTCCATGACGGCCAAGTCGAGCTCCTCGTCGCGGTAGATCACTCTTGTCTGGGACCATGTGTCACCGAGCTTCAGCTTGATAACGGCATCGGAGGGCGCCACATGTGAGGCCGTCGCCCAGCGCCTTGGAGCGATCTGCACTGCGCTGCCCTTCCGTAGGGGGCCGTCAGCCGATCTGGAGTAAAGACGCACAACGGCATTATTCGCCGACTTTAGGCGCCACGGAATTACAGCTTCTCTGTTGATGACCTGAGCCCCGCTCGCCAGGGCAGTGACGGCGGCAGCAACGGCCACCCAAGTTTCGAGCCCGAACAGAGCCACCGCGGCCGAGACGATGCTCACTAATACCAAGGTAATAGCAGGCAGGGCCCCTTCGGTTCTCTGTTGAACTTTCCTAAGTCGATTCACGGACTATTCCTTTCTGTTATTGGTTTCCCTTGCTGCGACGACTCACATCGGCGGCGTAGGCGGCCCAGTCCCCGCCTGATGCCTGTTGCCACTGAACGGCCACTTTGATGTGGACCCCGAGCATCCGAGCGAGGATCGCGGCGGGCACTTCGGTGGCGAGGGTGAACAGCGCAGTGGAGCGGTCCTGCTTGGGCCGGATCCCGATCTTGTGGAGGCGCTGGCCGATCTGGTCGTCGCCGAGGGGACGTCCCGGCTGACCTCCGGGGAAGAGCCAGGGGGCGTCCTCCGGGGTGCCGATCTTGGCCTTGCCGCGGCGGGTCGCGATGAGCTCGCGGACCAGGCTGGCCAGGGGCGCGGGGAGGACGACCGGCGAGGTGCCGAACGTGATGGAGACAGTGTCACCGTCGAAGTCGACGTCATAGACGGTGAGTTGGCTGATGGTGGCGATCTTCTGTGCGTAGAGGATCAGCAGCAGTCCCGCGACGCGGTCCGGGGTCGGCAGCGTGTCGTCGTTGAGGAGGCGGCGGGCGTCGGCCCAGCGCTTCTCGCTGTCGATGGTGCTGAGCGGGCCTGTCCATCGGACGGTGCTGTAGGTCAGGTCGCGGGCGTGCCGGTGCTGTACCGACCAGCGGATGAAGTGGCCGGTCTCGTCGGGGTAGCTGACCTTGGGGTCGGCCATCCAGCGTTCCAGGTCCGTCTGGGTGCAGGTCCCGATTGCGAGCCCTTCGCCGCCGAGCCAGTCGAGGAAGTTGTTCGCCGCGGTGACGTGGCAGCGCACGTTCAGGTCCTGGAGCCGGGTGGTGTGGTCTTCACCGAGGCGGCGTCGGAGCCGGCGCATGTGGTGCCAGACCGCGTAGCCGTGCAGGATCCGGCGCTCTGCGAGGTCGGTGCGGGCCTGGACGGTCGTGGTGATCCATTTCTCCAGGGCGACGAGCCGCTCGTCGCGCGGTGGCAAGGAGCCGGTCGCGACCAGGACACTGCGCAGGTGGGCCAGCACCTTGCCCGGGGGCAGTTCGTCGAGGACTTCGTGGGTAACGGGCCGTTCGTCGCGGCCTATGCGTTCCAGGAGGTCACGGGCCTTGGAGCGGGAGACCCAGGCGAAGGCGACGTCGGGGCGCTCGGCGCTCGTCAACGCGTCGTGGAAGGGGGCGAGTTCGGGGCGGATGGCCCCGGTGGCGTCGCCGAGAAGGTCGCGTACTTGCTGGTCGAGGACGCATCGCTGGCAGGGGCGGGTGCTGAGCTGCCAGGTGGTGGTGCAGACCGGGCAGCGGCCCCAGAAGTCCGGGTCGGGGTTGGTGCATTTCGCGCACAACGGCTCCTCCCAGGTTCCGCTGCGGGCCTGGGCGACGGTGCCGCAGCCGCTGCAGGCCGCCCATCGCTGCTGGCAGCGGTCGCACCAGGGCTGGCCGGTGGCCCGGGACATGTCGCAGAGCGCCGTCCGCCCGCAGATGCCGCACTCCGCGGTGATCCTCGGCCGGCAGTTCTGGCAGCGTGGGCCGTCAGGCAGCCGGTTCGCGACGGGCTTGCGTCGGCCGCAGCCGATGCACTCCTCCAGGTTCTCGGGCTGTCTGATCATGCAGTTCGGACACAGCGGTCGGCCCTCGGCGTCGCGTGTGGCGGGTTCGCGCACGGCGCCGCAGCCGAAGCAGGGGGCGGCCGCGTGGCGGGCGAAGCAGGCTCGGCAGATCCTCCTGCCGTCCAGCAGCTTGGACAACGCCTTCACTCCGTGGCAGCGCGGGCAGGCCGGTCGGACGACCTTGGTCGCCCCGGCCTTGACGAGCTCGTCGACGAACCGCAGGGCGGCCGGGGTGGGGGCTTCGTAACCGGCGCCGGTCAGCAGCTCGGGGCGAGCGACGACGGCCCAGGCAAGGCGGCGCTGGCCGGCGGGCCGGACGGTGGCTCGCCCGAGCGCGGCCAGGACCACGTCGTCGTTGAGGGCGGGATCGAGGCTCGTGACGAGTTCGGTGAGTTCCTGGAGCGGATCGCCGTCGGTGTCCGGGCAGTTCGCGCAGCGGGGCTCGCCGTGACGGTCCCGGCTGACGACGCGTCGTTCTTCATGGCATCCCGCGCAGATGGCGGGCTTGTCGAAGCAGCGCGAACAGCCCCAGTGCCCACCTCTGCTGCTGCCGACGTAGCCGCATGCGCGGCCGCAATCCCCGCAGCGGGGCAGTGCGACGTTCTGGGCGCCGGCCTCGTGCAGGGCCATCAGCAGTTTCGCGACGCAGTAAGGCGCCGGTGGTCGCCCGGTCCGCAACAGCGACGGGTCGTCGTGCAGGGCCTGGGCGAGGCTGCGGCGGCCGGCTCGTGTGCGTACGACCGTGAGGACGACGTCGCGGACACGCTCGGAGGGCAGGTGCTTTTCGACGTTCCCGATCAGCCGCACGACCAGGCCGACCGGATCCGCGATGACCGGCTCGGCAAGACCGGTCACCGGTCAACTCCGCTGATCCGGGCCCGCCGGGGTCGCAGATCACCGACTCCTTCGGAGACCGAAGCCCCGCCTGCGGCGGCCTTCTTCGGCTTCGTCGCGGAGCCGGCCACGGCGATGGGCTCGATGAGGTCGTCCATCGTGCAGTCGAGGATGTCGAGCAAGGCCATGAGGATCTTCAGGCTGAGGCGTTCGGGCCGCTCGACGACGAGCCGGTAGACCTGGCTCGACGACAGGCTGATGCCGCGTTCCTTCAGGGGCGGAATGAGGTCGGTGGTGGAGAACATCCCGCGGTCCGCCATGACCTTGCGCAGGTGCCAGTGGTAGTCGAGCTTGGCGGCCATCATCGGGTCCTTCCTCGTCAGACGCCGGCGAACGCCGGGGCCAGGGCCTTGCTCAAGGCAGTGTTCATGAAGTCGTCGCTGACGTGCGTGTAGATGGCCGTGGAGCTGTCGCACTCGTGACCGACTTGCTGCTGAATAAATCGCCTATCTACTCCGTCTTCGGTCAAATGAGTGACATATGAATGGCGGATTGAGTGCGGAACTAGATCTTTTGGGAGTTTTAGCGCGTCGCGGTATGCCTCGAACCGGTCGTTGATGGAGCCGGGCTGGAGGCGTCCGCCGCGTTCGGTGATCCAGAGAGCCGGGTGGTCGGGGAACCCGAAGCGGGGCCGGACGTTCTCGACGTAGTCCTCGACCGCCTCGACGGCCCAGTCCATCACCGACAGCACGTTCCGACGCCGTGGCGGCTGGCCTTTCTTCGCCTTGCCGTAACGGACGTTGAGCGTGCCGTACCGGCCGAACTGGCGGGCCTTCGGGTTCCGCCCGAAGTCGACCACGTCCAGCTTGGACGTCTCGGTCCGGCGAAGTCCCCAGCCGTAGATGACCTTGAAGAGGGTCGCGTCACGGTAGGCGGCGAGGGCTCCCTTGCGTTTGGACTTCACGGCACGTGCGACCTGGTCGTCGGCGTAGTCGAGGAATCGCTGCAGTTCTTCGCGGGTGAACGGCCTCGCTTCCGGATCGCCCTCGTAATCCTGCAGGTGAGGGAGGGTGTTCCATTCGTGAGCGATGGCCACCGGATAAGCACCGAAGGCTTCTTCGCATGCCGGGCCCCAGCCGTAGCGGGCGTCGATGAGGAGCTCGGTGAACAGTCGAACCGTGCCCTGGTAGCTGCGGATCGTGGAGGGCGCCAGGTGCTTCTCGCTCGTCAGCGAGGCCGACCACTCGTCCATGTGGGCCGGCGTCCACTGCCACGGGTACTCGTTCGCGAAATCGAGAAACCGACGGATCAGCCTTTCCCTCGGGTCGATCGTCTCGTCCTTCAGCCCCCGCGACTTTTGCTGAGCCCGCCAGCCCCGCAGCATCGCGTCGAACATCGCGTCCTCCGGACGCAGTTGGACCACCCCGGAGACAAGCTCCATGCGAGCCGACCCAGCGAGGGCCACCTTCTGCTGATGCACCACTCCAGACCATCCCTTCTGGAGGGCAGATCATGCATTAGACGGGACACTGTTGACAACATGCCTGGTCAGGACGTCAGGTCGTAGTAGTGTCGGAGTCCGCCGGGCTCTCTCCGTGAGCAGGCGACCTGCACCTTCACGCCCGTCTGATGCAATTCCCGAGGGTCGGCGTAGGACTCCGACATGGCGGTGGCCGCGTGGCCGTACTGCACCGCGAGCGCGATCCGGCCGCCGGGCTGGCGGTAGATGAACCAGGCGATGGTGCGGCGGAAGCGGCGCAGGGTGACGGCGCCGTCGGGATCGGGCGGGATCAGCTCGTGGGGCCGGTCGTGGGCGGCGGCGAGCTGGTTGGCCCAGGCGGTGAAGGCGCGGATGCGTTCCAGGGCGGTGTCGGAGGACAGGCCGGTGCGGGGCATGCAGGTGCCCTTGCCGTACCGGTAGAGCGTGCGGGTGAACAGCTGCTCGCCGTCTTCGAGTTCCTCGGCGACGGCGATGGCGCGGGCGACTGGTTCCAGCACGATCCACGGGTCCGCTCGTTCCTCTCCTTCGCCGATCGCGTTGCCGTCCTCGTCCAGCACTCCCTTAAAGTGCCGGCCCCAGGCCACCGCTGGCCATCGCCCGGATCAGCTGACCGCCGGGCCGTCGCAATCCGAATGAAGGGATGCGCGTGGCACTACCGAACGATGTGGAGCGCGATGTCGAGGCGATCCGGCTGCCACGGTGGGGCCGAGTGGTTGAGACGGGCGGCGTCGTGCCCTACGAGGTACAGGACGCCGACGGACAGCCGATCGAGCCTGTACGCCGGTAGCTGCGGGACTTCGTCGCCCAGGGCCGCCGTGTCGGAAGCGTACGGAGCTACGCCTACGACCTGCTGCGGTGGTGGCGGTGGCTTCTGGTCGTCGACGTTGCGTGGGACAAGGTGACGTCGGCAGTGGTACGGGCGTTCGTGCTATGGCTGCAACGCACCTCGAAACCGCGCCCTACCCCCAGGAGAAAGACGGCCGCCACCGCCGGCTCCATCAACCCGATCACGCGCAAGCAGCACCCGGGAGACCAGTACGCCGTCCGCACGATCCGTCACAGCAACGCGGTGATCCGCAGTTTTGACGAGTTCTGGATCGAGCGCGGGGCCGGACCGCTGGTCAATCCGGTGCCGCAGGAACGTCGCGGTGGACGGCGGCCGAGCGCGCACCACAACCCGCTGGAGCCGTTCCGGGCCGAAGGCCGACTGCGTGGGCCGGGCTGGCTGTCACCCGTCCTGCAGGACGGGTGATGAAGTCGTGGGGCTATCTGCCGGGACGAAACCAGCATGCGGAGGCTGAAACGCTCGTGGGTAGGGGGTGCTGCACGGCCGATTCGAGGACACGCACCGTAACTGTCTGCCACACTCCCCCATACGGTGACAAGAGGGGGGCATGAATGGTCATCGTTGGCTTACTAGTTGTCCTGTTCGTCGCTTTCGTCGCCCTTGCGTTCATCTTCCGTTCCCATGACCGGGACTCAGCGGCCACACTCGTCCAGGGGATCGGCGCTATCGTCGTTCCTGCCGCCAGCGCCGCGTTATTTCTGACGAACCGCAGGCCTCGGGCGGAACTCACCGAATCGGCTCTGTGCCGCTTTGCCGACGAGTTGGCTGAGCGGGTCAAGGTGCAGTGGAGTGCCGCGGCGAGCGAGCGGCGGCTTTTGCATCCGAGCCCCGTACCGGTGCGGTGGAAATGGTCGAATCTTCCTTTGTCAGGTCCGGCGGCCGACGCTGTGGGTATCGGGAACGGCTCACGGCGGTTCGAGACCCTCCCGGGGCTGGAACCGATCACCATCACGGATCTGGAGTCGGGTGCCGTTCGGGACCTCTTCCGCCTCTACGGCGCGTTGGACTCCGGCCGGCTGGTCATCGTCGGAGCAGGCGGGGCCGGCAAGAGCGGCGCCGCTATCAGGTTGCTGCTCGATGCACTCGCGCATCGTGAGGCGCTGGACCCCACCGCGCGCGCCAGAGTCCCCGTGCCAGTGCTGCTCACTTTGAGCGGTTGGGACCCGCTGAATCAGCGACTGCACGACTGGCTCGTCACACGGCTTGCCACGGACTACATGTTCAGGAAGTCCGAAGAACACGCGGGCGGCGTCGTCTCCCGACTCATCGGCACGGGCCGGAACGCCGTCTTCCTGGACGGCCTGGACGAGGTACCCGAGCCTGTACGCCCCACAGCTCTGCGGGCGCTGGACGAGCAGGCGAGCTTCCGCCTGGTCATGTTGAGCCGCGTGGACGAGCTGCTGACGGCCGTATCCGCAGCGGGACCCCTCTCCGGCTCCGCCGGGCTCCAACTGCTGCCAGTCAGCGCCGAGGATGCGGCGGAGTACCTGACGCGCTGCCAGACGCAGCCGCTCCCAGACGCCTGGCGCGCTTTGGTGCAGCACATCCGAAGGCACCCCTCAGGCGCAGTGGCTCAGGCACTGGACACACCCCTGATGCTCACGCTGTTGCGCGACACCTACCGCACTGACCAGCGCTTCGAACTGGAACGATTCGCGGACCGGGCGGCGGTGGAGGACCACCTTCTCGCCCGAGTCCTGCCCGCCGCTTATGACGACGACCGGCCGGGACAGCCGCACAGTCGCTACAGTCTCGCCCAGGCCGAGCGCTGGCTCGGCGCCATAGCGCATCGGATGAACAGCGAGGGAACCCGCGACCTCGCCTGGTGGCAGGTTCCCCAGTGGCGACCGGCATGGCCGAGAACGACAGCCAGTTGCCTATTCCTGGGAGTCCTCGCCGGAGCAGTGGGCTTCTGCTGGGCGGGACCGGCGGCCGGACTGGGAGCTGGTGCGACAGTGGGTCTCTCCGTGACGATGTCACTCACGTACGGACGCGCCGGGGACTCCCCTCAGTTACTGGGCCGTCTGCAATGGAGAGATTTTGTCGTCCGCGAGAACTTCCAGTTCGGGATTATCGGTGGGGGAGCTCTTGGACTGGCATTGGGCGTCGCCCTCCTCCTCACGCATGGCCGCCTCGTCATGCTTTTCGGCGGCCTGGTGTTCGGCCTCCTCGCCGGTGTGGTGGGTGGATTCGTCACGGGTCTCAGCAACCGCAGCGCCGACAGCCGAACTCCCATCGATCCTGTCTCGTGCTGGAGACAGGACCGTCAGTACACGCTGACCGCAGGAATCGCTGGAGGCCTCGTTGGCAGCGTCATCGGGGGATCTTGCCTCGGTCTGCTCGCCGAACTGACGCACCAGCGGATCTTCGGAATCATCGACGGATTCCTGTCCGGGATTGCGCTGGTCATGCTGGGGGGCCTCCTGCTCAGCCTGGCGCTGAGCCTGGTGGGATCAGTGACCTGGCGCACATTCCTTGCGAGCCTCCAACTGCGTCGGAGGAACGAAACCCCGGTCCGCCTGATCAGGTTTCTCTCCGATGCTCGCGAGCGTCACGTCTTGCGAACTGTAGGGCCCGTCTACCAGTTCCGCCACGCGAGGCTCCAGGACCGTGTGGAGGAGGCATTCAGGGCCCGCAACGCGCCCAGGACAGATGGTTGAATGCCTGCGCCAGGGCCATCGCGCTCGGCGGCCCGTCCTCCCGCACGATCAAAGGCATCCTCATCGCAGGCACCGAGACCGACCCCGACCCTGAGAGCAACGGCGATGCCGGGGCCGTAGCCTTCGTCCGCGGCAGCGTCTTGTCGTCGACGGTCAGCTCCCCATTCACCGTACGTTCGTGGGACTCACCAGGTGGATCGCCCCGGTCGAGCGTCGAGCAGAGTGGGGCCCGTCCCGCACGCGACAGAGGCGCACGAGGCCCCTCAGGGTAGCGGCGGCGCCGCAAATAGGGAGCGAGCCACCAGCTGGTCGTTGCATGTTAGTCCGGAAAAGGTGCTCGTGCTCGCTGTGCGTGTTCGCCTCCAAGCGGGGCCTGCTGCTGGCCATCGCCCGCCGGCCCCGGCTCGCCGCGCTGTATGCCGAGGTCGAATCCGCCCGCGGCGACACCTTCCCCCCGACTGGCGCATCACCGACCTGATCGAGGCCAGCCGCCGGCCCGGCGCCCCCCGACCCCGGCATCATCCTGCCGGACGACGGCCCCGACATGGACCTGCTGGAAAAGCAGATCCGCACCGCCCTGCGACAGCCGCCGCGCAAGGCCGTCTACCTGGCCGCCCGCCCGTCTTCCGGCCCGGCCTGCGGCGGCTGCGATGCAGGCCCCACCGCCCCCGACCTTCCCTCCCGGCCCATCTAGACAGGCATACTGACCATGATGACGACGAGCACCCAGCGCCTTTTGGAACTGTCCGCAGCCGCCCCGGCGGCCGACGGCGAGGACCTTTTGGACCACTTGCACGAAGGCAACGTCCTGTACCACCAGGGCCTGCAGGAGACGCACCAGGCGACCGCAGCCCACCTGCAGGGGCTGTCCACCGCCGACCTTGCGGCCGCAGCCGACGCGGCCAAAGTCCCCTACGACTCCTCCCGGGACCGCGCGGAGATGGTGCTGCTCCTCGCCCTGGACGAGTGGGACATGACGCCCGCAGCACTCGCCTACTCCGCCATGGTGGAAGACGCGGCGCGCCGGGGAGTCAGCCTCCTCCCCGAAGAATAGGCTCCGGTCTTCCTCGCGGCCTGAAAACGGGCATCGAGCTGGACACCCGATCCAGACAGGGGCCATTATGTGTGTTGCGGGCCGGGTAGGCTGGCTCCGCATCACACGATGGGGCTCCCACACCATGACCCGCTCCACACGGCGCGTCGTCGAGGCCGCGGACATTGCCGCGAAGTACGGGCTGACCCCTGCACGTATCAGCTCGCTGTACCTCGAGCGGGAGACCACCGGGTTCCCGGATGTGGTCGGCCACCGCGGCCGCGCCCGGCAGTGGGACGAGAAGGATGTGGACACCTGGTTCGCCCAGCGCAAACTGTCCCGCCTGCAGGAGCACAAGCCTCCGGCCCTTGACCCGGACCAGCTGCTCACCAGCACCGAGGCCTCGAAGTTCCTCGGCTACAAAAGCCCTCAGCAGGTCAACCACTACCTGCGAGATCACCCCGGCTACTTCCCAGAACCCGACGTCGTCGAAGAGCTTGGCACTCCCGAAAGGCCCTATCAGCGACGCAGGTGGCGGGTGCAGACCCTGCTGGACTGGCAGGCCACTCGTCCGGGCATGGGCAGACGCAAGGTGACCGGGCGGCCGACGCGGCCTTTGCCGGATGTCCCCGCCGATGGAGATCTGGACGAGTTGCTGGGCGCAACACAAGCCGCTGCCCTGCTCGGATTCAAGAGCATCAATTCCTTCAGCAGCAGCCTCGCCCAGGGCAACCTGCCCCTGCTGAAGACGGTGGATGCGGTCACGGAGAGCGGCGGGAGACGCCGGTGGACACGCCGGCGCGTCCTCGAACAGAAAGCCGCGCGAAACAGCTAGCCCTCCGGTGGTGGCCACATGCTCACCACCCCACAGACGTGGTATCCGGTTATGGGTTGTTGATCCCCTGCGGGCCGGATACCGCAACGATGGCCGGCATGGCGTAGCTCGCCACTACGCCCCGCAGCAGCAGATGCTGCTGCGGACCGGCCATCGTCCGTTTTCCAGGGTCTTGGAACTCACCCCGTCCGACGGGCAATGACCCGCGGCGTCGGCCGGCCACTGATCGGATCCTGCCGTCTGTGCAGCTCGAGGAGTCCGTGGTCGGGGGGACACGGGGCCGGCCACGCCGACGACCGGGATGTTTTCCATTCGTGACCATGGTCGGGCCTTCGTGGTCGGTGGTCTGGTCGGGGCTGTTGGGTTTCCTCGTCGGCAACTGATGCCGTCGGTCGAACGGCCCGCGCTCGGCTCCAGCCGCACGCGCGCCGAAAGGAAGTTCCCATGCCCCGCTCCGCTTCGAGGACACGCGTTTCGCTTCTGTCTCCCAGCCCGGTCGAGGCTTTGAGTGATCAGATCATGACGGCGCTCGCTCAGCACCGCATCGCCACCACCGGTCAGCTGCGCCGGATGCTGCGCCCAGGACGGCACGCGGCAGCTGATCTCCCGCGCTTTGAACAAGCTGCGCTGCGACGGTTTCGTCGACTACACGGTGCTGCCCGGCTCGGACCGCTCTGCCGCCCACGCCTGGTACCTCACGCCCGACGGTGCGCGCCTGACGAGGGACCTGCCGGTTCTGCGGGGGCGGCCGCCCTACCCGATAACCTCCACGACGGCGGCGTCGCTGAAGACAGCGCACACCCTGACCGTGGTACGCGCCCATCTGGCCTTCGCCGCCGATGCCCGCCGGCTCGGGCACGAGCACGGCCCCTGGGACTGGACGCCCGAGGTGTCGCACTCCATCGGCGAAGGGGAGCGGGTGGTGGCCGACGCCGTCCTGTACTACACGGTCATCGGGGGCGAGCAGCGGCGTAAGCTGCGCGCGTTCGTGGAGGTCGACCGCGCCACCATGAGCGGCGAGCGTCTGGCGGTGAAGCTGATCGAGTACGCGCGACTGTTTCAGTACGAGGCCCAGCCCGTCGGCCGGCGCCGCCGCGTCGCCGCGGAGCCCGGCTGGATGCGCTGGTATCCGGTCTTCCCCCGCGTGCTGTTCGTCCTCACCGGCGCCTCCCGCAGCCGGCTGGAGGGCAGGATCAGCGACCTGCAGGCGATGGCCGCCCAGCACCCGCTCGTCGCCGCACTCGCCCGCGAGGTGGCGCTGGGAGCCGCCGTGCTCGAGGACCTCGAACAGCGCGGCCCCGCCCAGGACGTGTGGACGCCCCTGACCGGCGGTACGCCCCGCCCCTGGATTGACCTGTGACGCTGCCGGTCGCCTCTGCCGGTGGATAGGCGTCCTGCGTCCACCGGGCCGGCACGCTCTGTTCGACGGGTCTGTAGTGTGCGGAAATGACAAGAAGCGAGCGGCTCGCGGAGCAGTTGGACTGGTACTGGCGCAAGAACCTGCGGCCACGGCTGGACGGTCTTACCGACGAGGAGTACTTCTGGGAGCCGGTGCGCGGCTGCTGGAGCATCCGCCCACGTGGCACGTCGGCCGCACCGATGTCGGCGGGTTCAGGGGAGTGGACGATGGACTTCGCGTCCCCTGCCCCGGTGCCGGCGCCGGTGACCACGATTGCCTGGCGGCTGGCGCACATCATCGTCTCGTGCCTGGCCTACGGGTCGAGTGGTACTTCGACGGCCAGGACTTCGACGCCGAGGCGTTCGCCTACGCGGGGACCGCTGACGAGGCGCTAAAACAGCTCGATGAGATGTACGGGAGATGGAACGCGGGGGTCCGCGAACTCTCGGACGCCGACCTAGACAATCCGCCCGCGATGGGTCCCGAGCCGTTTCCCATGGAAAACAGGGTGCTGCACGTCAACCGGGAGCTGATCCATCACGGCGCCGAAATTTCCCTGCTGCGCGACCTCTACCGCTGGCAGGACGGAGCCGGACCACACCGAATATGAGCCGGGTGCGGTGCCAAGCAGCAGTCGACCAGCCGCCCCCGCCACCCAGACCCCGCCGTTCGAACTCTGAGCTGGGCAAACGCCCAGACGCCGCGGTTGTCATGCCATGCCCAGCTCAGAAACAAACACTCAGCTTGTTCTTTATCTACCAAGATCTTCCAGGCTTGCCGATGGCCTTGAGGGTCTCGGGGCGTTTGACGGTCTTGCCGACGTCGTAGCGGGGTGCCCGGTGTTTGTTCTTGGCGCCGGGTGGCCGTCCGGGGCCTGCGCCTCTGGGTTTGGGAACACGGGTCGGGCAGACGAGGTGGGCGCGGATGTTCCTGAACCCCCGTCGGCCCCGGGCCGGGGTGAGCCGGTAGAGGTCGGCGGGTTTCTCCCCGGGCCGGCGGAGGTCTTCGGCGAGTGGCCGGACGAGCCGGAGCTGGGTGTGGGCGACGATCAGGAGCCAGGTCCAGCGGTCCGCAGCCTCGGGAGTACGGAGTTTCGGGGTGGTCCAGCCGAGGGTCTGTTTCGCGAAGCGGAAGGTGTGCTCCAGGTCGAAGCGGCGGAGAAATGCCTGCCAGAAACGGTCCACGTCGTCCGGGGTCGCACCGGTCTTCGAGGACCATAACCACACCGGCGGGGCGTCCCGGTCCTTCGACAGGTGCTCGACCTTCAGCCGAATCAACGTGCCCTCGACCAAGGGAAGTTGGCCGTCGTGGTCGAGCCATGAGGAGCGGTGGGTGAGCCGGGGGTGGCCCCGGTCCCACGCCTGGGTTTCGGCCTTGCCGTAGTTGATGGTGTCCGTGACCGTGGTGATCGCGGGCTCGGGCCAGGTCTCCGGCTTGGCGAAGTGGAACTCCGGGCCGTGCTTGGGTGGCCGGCCGTTCGTCCCCGGCTTGCGGGCCGGCTTCGGCGACCGCATGACCCGGTCGGACTGCACCCTGCCGACCAGTTCGACGGGCAGGTCACGCAGGACCCAGGCCAGGCGGGTGACGTCGTAGCCGGCGTCGCTCACGATCACGATATGCGGGTCCCCGGTCTGCCACTGGCCCGCGGTGACGAGCCGCTCCACGACGCCCCGCAGTTGGGCGGCGGTGATGGCGGTCGCGTCGTCCGCAGGGCCGAGCCGGACCGCGTCCAGGATCGCGGTCTAGGACGTGGCGCCATGCTCCAGCACAGCCACGAAGGAGTAGGGCCAGCCCGGGATGAACTGTGACGCCGTCTTCGCGCGGCCGTAGACGTGACAGAACAGCCGCTCAGCCGAGCACGGCGCGTCCGAGCGGAGCCACGGCGAGACATCGACGGCAAGGACCAGGCGCCCGCCGTCGAACCGCGGCAGCGACAGCCCGGCCAGCACGGTCCGCAGCCGGCCGATGTCGATCCGGCCGTGGTTCAGACCGCCGTACATCGCTCCATGCCCACGACGATGCTCGGGCAGCAGCGTCAGATCCACCGGGGACTTCACTGCCCTCTCCGCACACAGCACCGCGTCGGTGAGTTCGAACAACTCGTCGCGCCGAGCGGTCAGACACTCGTAGAACTCGCCCCGGAAGCGTGACGCTTCCGCGAACGCTTCCCTCCGGACAGCCTCAGGCAGCAGACTCACCCTCACGGCCTTCGTCTTGGTCACGTGCACCTTGGTCGGAGCACAGGATCAGACGAAGGCCGCCCCCACGTCCGGTGAATCCCCAGGTGAGCGACCCAGTTCGAGACACCGTTCGAGACCGGAAGAAAAAGAACAAGCTCAGGCCTTGCGAGAGACGCTGGTTGGAACCAAGTGGTTACGCTTCTCGGAACCAGTGGCGAATTGCCATCGTTGCTGGAACCGAATCCGAACGTCCGGCTCACACAGGGCAGGGATGATGGCCGCTATGGGCACGACCCCACCGAGCCAGGCCCTGGTCGAAGCGGGTTGGCAGACGGTCGAAGCCGCCTACGCCGAACCCCGCCTACGCCAAGTGTTCCCCTGGACTGGAATGGGAGAGCTGCACCTCAGCCGCTGCACGGAGTGGCCGTGGGCATGGGACATTCCCTATATCCAGCCCGCAGCAGAAGGCGAGTACTGGGTCTCCGGCCCCCTCCGCAGCGAGTCCGTGGGTCCGGCCGCGACGGCACAGCAAGCCGTCACGATGGTCGTCGACCGGCTCCCGCCCAACTGCGGACCTGCCCTTGTCGGAACCCGAGAAAAACTCGCCGCCCACGACGCCGCGATCCTGCCCGCACAACCCGAGACCCCAGGTCCTGACCGCACGATGAGCTGATCGTGGTTCCAACCGTCGTGGCCCAGTTCCAACTATCGCGTCCCGTCTCACCCGAGCCGTCGACGCCGCCCACTCAACTCGCCAACTCGCACGCTCACTCGCCAACTGAAGCGCTCAGTCACAGTCGGTCCGGGGCGCACGGGGTGTGCGGGGCGGCTACAGCTCGAACTCCAGGTGTTCGATGTCGGTGAAGCGAACTTCGTCCAGGCTTCCGGCGCGGCGGCCGCCGTGTTGGAAGTACACCTCGCGCAGCGCATCGGCGGCGATTTGCTGGAGCTGCTGGTCGCTGGCGCCGGCCTGCTGGGCGTCGAAGAGGCGGGCGGCGTGCTGTGGGGGCAGGGCGACGGTCAGGTGGCGGATGTGGGAATCGTCCGTCGACCCGATGGGTGCGGTGTAGCCGAGGCGGGCGCGGGTGTCGATGACGATGCCGCCGGTGGTCGCTGCCCTCTGCCGGGCCCGGGCGCGGATCTGCGGCTGCCAGCGCTTCTTCACCTCGCGCTCCAGGCGGGAAGGTCGGGGCGGGGCTTTTTGATCTGGTCCTTCACGTACCGCTCGTGCGCTGGGAGATCCGCAGCATCTGGGCGACCACGCGGGTTCCCTTGAGCTGCTTGACCAGGTAGCGCA
Organism: Streptomyces sp. NPDC005931; assembly: GCF_042871235.1. Lineage (NCBI taxonomy): Bacteria > Bacillati > Actinomycetota > Actinomycetes > Kitasatosporales > Streptomycetaceae > Streptomyces > Streptomyces sp. NPDC005931. The sequence goes on along the minus strand of NZ_JBIAIG010000016.1, from coordinate 78,215 downwards.
TCTGCGCGCCGGCCGACTTCGGCGCCGGACGGGTGAAGGATTTCTGCACCGCGGCTTCCAGGCCGTCCTCGAACAGGCTCATCGTCGCCTTCTCCTATTCTCCGTTGTCGACGTCGGTGACGGTGCCGTCCTTGATGTACCGGGCGAGGTTGAGCTCCGGGGCGTTGAACCGCTCGCGGACCTCCTCGCCCCACAGGACGCTCTGGGTGCCCTCGTGCTTGACCAGGCCGGGGTTGATGCCGAGCTTGAAGCCGCCGGGCAGCGGCTTGCCGCTGGAGTAGGGCAGGAAGTCCAGCGGGCTGGTGCCGTCAGCCGCGTAGACGACGCAGTCGGACAGGATCGCCACCGGGTACTGCCCGGTGAACGCCGCGTGCTTGACGATCTTCCGGTGGAGGTTGATCCGGGTGCGGGAGATGACCGCCGCCCGGATGTCCGGCCGCCACGTCGGCCGGGACAGCGCCCGCCACGGCTGCCCGGGCCGCCAGCCCTCCCGCGCGGGCGCTCACGCAGCTTGCCCAGGCCACCCTTGACCGTGGCCTTGATCGAAGCAGCGACGATCGCCAGCTCGGGGTCGCGGCTCTTGTAGCCGTCCATCGCCGCCAGGAAATCGGCCGGCGTCATGTCCGCGTGCACGCCGAGGTCGACCATCGTGGCCAGGTAGGCGTCCCGCAGCCGCTGGTACCAGCCGTCCAGGTAACGGCCGTTGTCGTACCGAACGTACGCCTCGAGCGGGCGCACCTCGTAGCCCAGCTACTGGGCGTAGGCGACGGTGGGCGTGGCGTACCAGGCCGGGCCTTCCGGGCGCTCGCCCTTCTGGGTGAACGGGCTGGGCAACAGGTCGCCGTCCAGCTCAACCCACTCCTTGCCGACCTTCACTCTCGACAGGTCGATGTGGGAGAGGTCCACCAGCCAGGAGCCGGGCAGCTTCGGGTCGAAGACCGGGGTGGTGACGTGGGTGGGTGCGCCGAGGCCGACGATCAGGCCGTTGGCTCCGGCAGCGAAGGCCATGTTCACGTCGATGCCGACCAGGTGCCGCCACTTGTGCACCACCGGCGCCTTGTGGGCGGAGAGGTTGTCGCAGATCACGTGGACTGCCAGGCCGGGCTCAGTCTGGCAGTCGATCTCGTCGAGGAAGTCGCGGAAGTCCACGGCCCGGTGCTGCGCGGACAGCTTCGTGATTACTTTGCCGGTCGCTGTGTTCAGCGCGGCGAACAGGTCGACGGTGCCGTGGCGGACGTAGTCGAAGCTGCGCCGCTCAGGCACTCCGGGCAGCATCGGCAGCACCGGCGCGGTCCGTTCGAGTGCCTGGATCTGCGGCTTCTCGTCCACCGCGAACACCGCAGCGTTGGCCGGCGGGGCGAGGTAGAGGCCGACGACATCGCGGATCCTGTCGATCAGAAGCGGGTCCGGGGAGATCTTGAAGGTCTCGGTCCGCCATGGCTGCAGGCCGAAGGCGTGCCAGATCCGCAACACACTCGCCGGGGAGATCCCCACGACCCTGGCCAGCTCCCGCTTGGACCAGTGCGTCGCCCCCTGCGGGGTCTCCTCCAGCGTGCGCACCACCACCTCCTCCACCTGGGCGTCGGTGATGGTGCGCGGCACCCCCGGGCGCGGCTCGTCGCTGAGCCCGTCCAGCCTGCTGCGCAGGAATCTCGCACGCCACTTGGTCACCGTGCCCCGGTTGATGCCCATCCGCGCAGCCACCGCGGTGTTACTGCCGCCGTCCGCGCAGGCCAGCACAATCCGTGCCCGTAACGCCAGGCCCTGCGCGGTCGTCCGGCGCCGGGCCCATCCCTGCAACGTCCGCCGCTCGGCATCGGATAACACCAGCGGCGCAAGCCTGCTGTCGCCCATCCCCACAGCAGACCGCAAACCACCAGCCCCGTCAGCGCCCAAGCCACGATCCGAAACGGAACACGACTCAAGTGGCGACGGGAGAACTCAAAACCGGGTCACTAGGAGCGCGGCGGCGCGGTTGGCAGCGCCGGGCACCGCGAGGTCGGTGCCCGAGCTCGTCAGGTGAGCAGGCGTGTCACCAGGCGGGCGAGTTGGTGGAGGTGGGCGGCCGCCGCCGGGTCGGCGCCCAGGTTCTCGGCCGCGGTGGTCAGGGCCGTGAGGTCGGTGGCGGCCAGGTCGGCCACGTTCCGGTCGCCGACCAGGTCGCGCAGCGGGCGGGTGCGGGTCGCGCCGCGCAGGGTGTGGGCCGGGGCGGCGAGAAGGTCGGAGGGTGCGGCGTGTGCGGCGCGGTCGGCGGCCTGGGCGGTGAAGGCGGACTTCAGCACGTCTCGTTCGACGTCGGTCAGGTTCCGGCCGTACGGGCCGACGGTGTCGCTGCCGCCGCCTGTGTCGTCGCAGGTGAAGGCGGTGCGGCCGAACGCGTAGAGAAACCGCCGGTGTGCCAGCGGGTCGACGGTGACGGTGCCGAGCGTGTCGACGCGCAGGTCGGCGAGCACGATCCACGGCGAGCAGCAATCCGGGCAGGGCCGGGTGCCGGTGGCGCGGATGCGGTGGGAGCAGTCGACGGCCTCGCGGCGGTCGAGTTCGCGGTCCCCCGTGCCGGAGTCCTCGTAGCAGGCGGGGAGTTCGTCGAGGATCGCCGTCAGAAAGCCCTCGTGCACCCGGCTGTACTCGCAGGGCTCGTCGTCGCAGCCGCATCCGCAGCCGCCCGCGCGGACCGGGCGGGTGTGGCGTTCGGCGTAGCGGATGGCGAAATAGTAGGTGCGCTCCGGGTCGCGGCGCCGGCGTACGGGGGCGCGCCACGGGTCGACCGGCGTGGCGCAGACGTCGTCGGCGGATGGAGCGGGCTCGCGGATGTCGATCCGGACGGGGTGCGGCACGGTCACCTCGTCGCCGCATGCCGACAGGGCGTATCCGGCACCGATCGTCACGGACCAGGGGACGGTGTCCTCGCCGCCGGGGGCGGTGGTGGGGTGGACGGTGAGTCCGCACGAGACGCCCCAGCCGTGCAGCATCCGGTTGTGGCGGCGGCCGCGGGCGATGACCCACTGCTGCAGGCTCTCCAGGTCCGCGGGGCCGACGAGTTGGCCGGTGAACCAGCGCGGGCGTTCCGAGGCGGTGCACGCCGGGGTGTCCGTGGCGTCCCCGCACCCGCAGTGACCGCCGCAGTCGCCGGTCTGTCCGCAACCGCCCAGGGTCAGCATGGTCGTCGTCCCCTCGTGAGGTGTCCGGCCGGTCATGCGCGGCCGACCCGGTAGGCCCAGTGGGCGAGGCCGCCGGGGATGCCGTTCTGCAGCGCCCCGGCCACGGTCGTACGCGCCCCCAGGCCGGGCAGCGGGGCGGGCAGCGCGTCGTCCTTCCATACGGTGATCAGTGTCTGCGAGTCGAGCGCGGTGCCCCGTACGTAGGCGTCGAGCAGGTCGTGGGGCTCGTCACGGCCCCGGGGCGAGCCCGTCATCAGCGGTGGCGTGGACCGTAGCTGGACGAGCACCTCCAGGTCCGTGGCGTCCGGCCGCCGTCCGCAGGTCCCGTCGACGGGGAAGACGTAGCGCACCGTGCCGTTGCCCGTCGCCCCCTCGCGGCCGCTGCCCATCGGGAGGCGGGAGACCGTGTGGATGAGTTCGCCGTCCCGTCCGGTCTGCCAGGCCCGCAGCCATCCGGCAGGGTCGGCGACGGCTTCGGGAGCCAGCGGCCGGGAGACGACGATCTCGATCCGGGGCGAGCGCAGGTAGCTCTTCAGCAGGTCGAGCCGTTCCGCGGTACTCTGGTCGAGTACCGCGCCGCCCGGGGGCCAGATCGCCAGCAGGCGCGGGACCGGCCGGACGCGGGTGGGGGTCCTCAGGACGAGGTGCAGTTCGCCGCCGGGGGTGCCGTCTCCCGTGGGCAGCCAGGGCGGCGGGCCGAGCACGGCGTCGTCGGCGAGGCCGGCCAGCGACGGGTCGGGCCGCGCACCCGGTCGCAGCGACCACAGCCGGTCCCGCGCGTCCACGCTCAGGCCGGTCGCGGCGAGTTCGGCGTCGAGGGCCAGGTGCTCGTCAGATTCGGCACGGACCGGGCCGCCGGACGCTGACCTGGCCATGACGACGAAGACGGTGTCCTCCCCCACGGCCTCCCGGTCCACCTCGACGGACCATGCGGCGGCGTCACCGCCGCCGGGCGGGCTGACGTGGGTGAGGGCACCGCCGGCCCGCTGCACGGGCAGTCGCCGTGCGCCGCCGCCGTCGAGCGCCCAGACGCCGAGCCACGGTTCCGGGTCGTCGAGGCCCTGCTCGGCCATGTCGGCGTCGAAGCCCAGCTCCAGCCGGGCCTCGTCGAGGAACGCCTCACGGGCCTGGCCGGCGGCGTCCGGCCAGGGCCACAGGGCGACCACCCGCGGCGGGCCGGGACGGCAGCACTCCTCCACCCGCTCGGCCAAGCACCGGATCAGGTCCAGCAGTTCCCGGTTGGAGCGCAGGACGGTACGTCCGTCGGTGTCCAGCGACCGGTGCCCGTCGCCGAACCACACCCTGGCGAGCTCGACGCACTCCTCGTCGGGGTCGCAGGCGCGGTCGCGGGTTCCAGGGTCCTCGCACCACCGGGCGGGTTCGGCCTGCGCCGTTGGGTGGTGGGTGGGGTAGTGGGCCGTGTGGTGGCGGGTCACGTGGAGGGCGTAGGCCTCCCGGACCATGGACGGCACGCACACCAGATCGCTGCCGCAGTCCGTGGGCGGCACGGCCACCACGTCGGCGCCGCACTCGAGATGGCAGAGGGAGACGACGACGGAGCCGTGACGGACCGTCTCGCCGGTCGGGCGGCCCCGGCAGTCGGTCGGCCGCGTCGGGTCGATCTCGACGTCCTCGGGGACGACGACGAGCCGGCCCCTGGCGTCGGCGGCGACCCCGGCGGTGATCACCACCGTGCCGGTGTCGGTGAGGTACGGCTCCAACCCGCACAGCACGCCGCTGCCGAGGCCGAGCCGAGTGGTCAGTTCGCGGGCCCGGCGGTGGTAGTCCTGCTCGGCGCGCCAGTGCCGGACCTCCATCAGCTTGCGGGGGAAGAACCTGTTGCGGGTGAGGGGGGCGGGCGTGCCGCGGCAGCCTCGGTCGCGACCGCCACAGCCACAGCCGCCGTCGCGGTCGCGGTTGAGGTCGTGGTTGAGGTCGGAGCCGGGGTCGGCGTCGGCGGGGGCGTCGGGAAGCGGGGGTGTGCCCGGTGTGCGGTGGGGGGTCTTCGGCGCGGTCATCGCGGGTTTCCTTTCGCGGCGGCGGAGGACTCGGGCGGGTCGGCCGTGGCGGGCGGGGGCTCTGTGGCGGCCGTCGCGGGCGGGGAGGCAGGCGGGCCGGCCGTCGCAGCCGAGGACGCGGGCAGGCCGCCCGACGCAGTCGGGGACACAGGCATGCCAGGAAGGCGGGCGGTGCCGATCCGTCGGCCGGGGCCGTCCACGCGCGCGTCGTACGACACGTCGTCGGCGAGGCCGGGCACGGGGGCGTCCGGCAGGTGGTCGCGGCCGACGACGGACGGGACGGCGGTCCGGGGCCGGGTGGCGCGGGTGCGGGCGAGGACATGTGCCGGGCGCTCGCGCCGTACGACGGCGTCGACGGCCCGCACCTGCTCGGGGGTGCCGTCGGGCACGTGGACGCAGACGCGGTGTGCCCGGTGCGCGTGGAGCGGGCGCCCGGTGTCCTCGGGCGGGACGAGGGCCGAGCCGTCGAGCAGGGCCGTGCGGTCGAGCACCGGGGGGCCGGGGTCGGCGGCCACCAGCGCGGTCGTCAGGCCCAGGGCGCTGGTGGCCGCCGCGGCGGGGTCGAGTCGCCAGACGACGGCGTCCTGGAGTGGTTCGACCACCTCGACCGGTACGCCGGTCTCGCGGCGGATCGCGTCGAGCAGGCCGCGGGCGGTGCCGCGCCATGCGTGGCGTTCGACGGCGGTGGCGACGGTCTCCCGCCGGTGTGCCGGTGTGGCGGGCAGCCGTGCCGGGTCGAGGGCGACCCAGGCGGCCAGGCGTTCCAGCCAGGGTGTGTCGGGCCGGTCGGCGGTCACGGCCGGGTTGAGCAGGGCGGGCAGTTCGTCCAGGAGGGAGGAGGTCTCGCGCAGCCGCGAGCCGAGCAGCCCGGTGTAGCGGCCGAGCAGTCCGTCGCCGTCGTCCATGTCCTGCGTTTCGGGATCCAGTCGCCGGTACACGCCGGGAAGCCGGGTGACGAGGCCCAGGTCGTCGGTCTCGACGCGGAGGTCGGCCACCCGGGGTGTGCCGGTGCCGTCCCCGCCCAGTTCGAGGGCGAGCCACAGGGCCGCCGCGGGGGCGCACAGGACGCGGACGTCAGTCGCCCCGGTAGGAGCAACGCGCCAGCGGTCGGCGGGGGTGGGAACGGGTGAGCGGTCGCCGTCGGCGGCGGAGGCGTCGTGGCGCGGGGGCGGCGGCGGTGGTGTGGTGGTGGACGTGGTGCGGGTCCACAGCCGCAGCCAGCACCCGGCGGGCAGGGGTGCGCTCAGTCGTACCAGGGCCCGCCGCCAGCGGTCCGCGCCGGTGGTGTCCCGTTGCGCGGGGTCGGGCAGCCCGGCCGGGACGAACGCGATGCCGTGGCGGGCGCGGGCGGCCGTGCCGGTGGCGGGCGCGAGCACCAGGTCCCCGGCGTCGGCGGCGGTCCCGAGATGGGTGGCGGCGGCCCAGTCGCCGCCGGCCAGCCAGCGTGCGGCGCTCATGTCTGCAGTCCGATCCACTCGACGTGCCACCGCAGGACCGACGACACCAGATCCTCAAAGCCGGTGGCGGTGATGGCCTCGGGCGGGTTGACCGCGAGCGGGACCCGCGGGCCGCCGGCGATGCCCGGTACGAGCGGCACGACGAGCCGGAAGCGGCCCGTCTCCGGCGCCTCGACGAAGGGGGTGCCGTCGATCAGCGCGTCCACACCGGTCGGTGAGGAGGCGGCGGGCAGCAGCCGCTCCCCCGCGACCCGCGCGAGGTACACCGGTACGTCGCCGAAGCCGGCCTCGGCGGTGTCGACGTCCGTCGAGACCGCCCACGGCTCGCCCCTCGGGGCGGCCCGGACCCGCCAGACTGTCCACCCCGGCCGGGTGCGCCCAGCCGAACCGTAGGGGGTGGGCGGGGGGTTGAGGGTGCGGCGGGCGGCGGGGTCCGGGGCGGTGGTGAGGCGGCAGCCGAGCAGCTGGATCTCGGCGAGGACGAGTTCGTGGCCGCTCCTGACGGCGGCCGGGTCGCGCCAGGCGACGGTGGGCAGGTCCGAGCGGCGCACGGCGCCCTGGGCGCCGCAGGGTCCGGGGCGGTGCAGGACGGTGGCCTCGTCGTCCTCGGTCCAGCGCAGCACGAGGGCGTACGGCACCGGCCCGCCGCCGGGTCCGGCGGCGACCGGCGGCACCGGGACGGTGAGGGTCTCGGGGACGACGAGTTCCCGGCCTGTGATGTCGAGGGCGTACCCGGCCAGGAGGTCCACGGTGGTGTCCCCGGGTGCGCCGGTGACGGTGAGGCCCTGGGCGATGCCCCAGCCGTGGAGGACCTGGTGGTGCAGGCGGCGCAGTCCGCTGTCGGCTTCCTGCTGGGCGGTGAGTTCGTCGGCGGTGAGCAGTTGGCCGGGAATGAACGCGGGCCGGTCGGTGCCCGGCAGGGGGGCCGTCGGGGTCGTCATGGTCACTCCTGCGGGTGGGCGGGTCGTGGTCGTGCGGCGGGCAGCAGGGCCAGCCAGGAGAGGGGGGCCGGGGCCGCGTGGACGGTGGCGGGGTCGGCCGGCGCGGCGGTGCCGGGCGGGTCGTAGTGGCGGACGGTGAGGGTGAATCCGGTCGGGGAGGTGTCGTGGACCTCGACGGTGGCCAGGCCCGGTGCCGGGCCGGCGAAGCCCGCGGTGACGGCCGGGGTGGCGGCCAGGCGGTCGGCGGCGAGATCGACCCGGGCCGACCAGGCCGCCGCAGTTCCCTCGACGGGCGAGCCGCGCGGTACGAGGCCGCCGAGGCGTCGCGCGGGCCCGGGCCGGCGCGTCCAGCGCCGTACGCCGTCGCCGTCGTACTGGGTGCCGTCGGCGGTGAGCAGCGCCAGCGGCACGTCCAGGTCCCGTACGTCGGCGGGGCGGCGCAGCCGTACGTCGGCGGCGGGCCCGAACGCGCGCAGCGCCAGCACGACGACCCTCTCCTCGCCGGGGGGCACTGGACGGGTCACCTGGTGGTCGAGGACGCCGATGCGACCGCAGCGGTCCACAGCGCAGCCGGGGCCGACGGTGACTTCGCCGCGCCCGGCCCGTACCTCGAGGCCCGCCGCGCAGCCCCAGGTGCGGTGGGCGGCGAGGTGGTGCTGGGCGAGTCGCCGCCGCGGCAGCCGGGGCGCGTCGCGGAGGTCCTGGGCCGGCAGCCAGGCGCCGGCCACGTACTCCAGCCGCGGTTCACGGTTCACGCATGCCTCCCCCGGGTCGTGGACGCGCCGGTGGTGAGGGTGAGCGTCCCCGCCAGGACGAGCTGGAACGGGCAGAGGGTCAGGTCGCGGCAATCCCCGGTGCCGCCCTCGCGGGCCAGGGTGAGGTCCTCGACGTGGTCCACGCCCGGTACGTCGTCCAGGAGCTGGAGCAGTTCGGTGCGGCGCACGGCGCGGCCGAACGGCCAGCCCCGGCCGGACGGCCCGCCGGTGACGGGGTGGAGGAAGCGCCGGAGGGCGGCGGAGGCGGTGCGGACGACGTCGGGCGGGGCCGCGCCGGGCAGGGCGACCAGGCGCGCGGTCACGGTGACGGTGACGTACCGCGGTCCGGTGACGAAGATCCGGGTGCCGAGGGTGCGGGCGGCCTCCAGGTGGGCTCCGACCCGTGCGAGCAGGCCCTGGCTGGGTTCGGGTCGTTCGGGCGGCAGGTGGGGTACGACGACGACGGTGACGCAGCCGTCGGCGACCAGCCCGGGCAGCCGGGGGTCGGTCTCCGGCAGAACGCGGGCGCGGCGCAGCGCGGTGCCCGGTGTGGCGAGGGCGAGGCGTTCCAGATCCGCCGCGGTGACGGCTCGTTCGGGTACGCCGAGCCCGCGCACGATCTCCAGGGGGAGGTCGTCGAGGGTGGTGGCGCCGGCCCGGCGCAGGGTGTCGGTGAGCCGGTCGTGGACCCACATCCGGCGTTCCGCCCGGGCGGCTGTCTCGTCGGTGCCTTCGGCGGGCGAGCCGGGTGCGAGGCCGGTCAGCAGTTCGGCGCCGAGTCCGGCGGGCGCCCGGTCGTCGTCGGGCGGGACGCCGACGGTCAGCGGCGGGCGCAGGTCCCCCGTGCCGGCGGGTGTGGTCCAGGTGCCCGCGGCGGTGACGTGGGCGCCGGCCGGGAGGAGGCGGCCGGTGCGGCCGTCACCGAAGCGGAGGGTGACCGCGTCGTCGGCCAGGTGGGCGGCCGGTTCGCCGGGTGCCGCCGTGGCCTGGTCGGGGACCAGGCGGACCGGGTGCCGGGTGCCGTCGGAGTCGACGTACGCCACGGTGGGCGGGGGCCCGCAGGCGGGGCCGGGCAGGGTGAACTCCTCGTCGGGGACGCCGGTGCCGGTGCCCAGAACGGTGTCGAAGGGCTGGGCCGCGACCGCCGCCCCGGCGTCCGCGTGGAGGCCGGTCAGGACGGGTGCCGTGTCGTGTCGGCCGGCCGTCAGACGGCAGCGGAGCCAGGAGCGGTCGTGGCCGGTGAGCTGCGTGCCGGGCGGGGCCGTGCGGGGTGCCGCCACCGGCAGGGTGAGCCGGATGCGGCCGGTGCGGGTGAGGGCGGCGGTGTCGTCGTGGGGGTGCTCGCGGGCGGGTGTCCAGGCGGCGCCGTCCCAGACCTCCCACTCGGTGCGCGCCGAGTGGTGCGGCCCCGGCGGGGCGGGGGTCTCCGGTGCGTGCGGGCCGGGTTCGGTGACGGCCCACAGGTCGAGCACGGTGCCCTCGGGCAACGCGGCGGCGTCCGGTGGTGCGAGCCCGATGAGGAACGCGCAGCCGGGGGCCGGGGCGGGGCCGAAGGGGGCCACCGGCAGTCCGGCCGCCGCCTGATCGGTGAGGTCCACGGTGCCGTCGGGACCGGTGGAGGCCAGTGCCGTGACGGTCGCGCCGACGACGGCGACGTCGTCGGGGAGCGTGAGCGGTACGGTCGCGTCGTCGCGTCGTCCGATCAGGACGAGGCCTGCCGGAACCCGGAGGGGGCCGCCGTCCGGGCCGGGGGTGAACCCCAGCAGGCAGGTGGCGGGCCGGGCCGGTGCCGGGGTGTGGCCGGTCAGGGCGAGCAGCAGGCGCCGTTCGCGGTCGGTGACGGTGTCGGCGCGGTAGCCGTCGGCCTCGACCAGCCAGGCCAGCAGCTCCAGCAGGGCGATGCCGGGGTCACTGGGGTTCTGGTCGGTCCAGCCGGGGGCGACCAGCGGCAGCTGGGCCCGTCCCGAGCGGACCAGGTCGGCCCAGCGGAGGGTGTCGATCGGCGGCAGAGACAGCGGCATGGCGGATCAGCTCCTCGCTTCCAGCCGGACGACCACCGGTCCCGCGCACACGATGTCGTCGGGCCGCAGCACGAGCGTGCCGACCGGCACCTCGTCACGGGTCAGGACCAGGTCCGTGACGGCGTCCACGCCTGGCAGCGACTCCAGCAGGCGGGCCACGTCGGAGACGTGGACGCCTCGCCCGAAGTCCCAGCCCGTGCCGTCGGGTCCGCCGCGCAGCGGATGCAGGAACTCCTCGACGGCCGCGACGGCGGCCTCCCGGGTGGGCCCGGCGTCGTCGGGGCGCAGCGGGATCACCGCCGCCTGTACGCCCACCGGCGTGTAGTGGGGGCCCTCGACGGTGATGCGTGCGGCGGCTGCCGCCGGGGAGGCGGCTATGACGGCGGTGTGCACGGCGGCGAGGAGCGCCGGGCCCGGCCGGGGGGCGGGCGTGCCGTCCCGGGGGACGACGAGCACGCGGACCGCGCCGGGTGCCGGGCGGCCCCACCGGTCGGCCGCGCCCACCGCGCGGGCGCGGACCACGGCGGGGCTCGCGGCGAGCGCGACCGCCTCGACGTCCGCCTCGGTGAGCGCCAGGCGGCGGTGGCGCAGCAGTCCCGGACCGCGCCGCAGCACGGCGGCAGGCGGTTCGACGTCGGCACCGCCGGTCGCCGGGTCCGGGTTGGCGGCCTCGCTCACGCCTGCCGCGCTGAGCAGTTGGGTGATGGTTCCGGCGGGGACGTTGCCGAGGGCGCCCTCGCAGGTGCGGTACGAGCGCAGCTGTACATTGTCGCGGCCTTCGGGCAGGGCGCGGCCGTGTCCGGCGCCGCCGAACAGGAAGCGTCCCAGGGCGTGGTCGACGACGAAGACGCGGTCGCGGGGCCCGGCCGAGCCGAGCGAGGCGACGGCGGTCCACGGCACCCAGACCTCGGTGAGGCGGCCGGTGCGGGCGTCGCGCACCGTACGGGTCCGCGCCGGGTCGGCGCCGTCGGCGGCCAGCGAGCGGGCCAGGACGTCGGCGTCCAGGTCGGCGTATTCGCCAGCGAGTTCGCGGACCTCGAGTTCGACGTCGTCGGTGACGGGCGAGCGCCGTGAGGTGAGCACCTGGCGGGGCGAGCCGTCGCCGGACCCCAAGAGTTCGTCCCGCAGCAGTTCGGTCTGGGCGACCTCGACGGCGTGGGCGGCGAGTCCGGTGAGGGCGAGGCGCGGCGGGGGGAGGGTGCGGTCGAAGACGGCCCGGATCCAGGTGCGGGGCCGTCCGAACCGGGCGGGGGGCGCGGGCCGCAGCCGCCCGCCCGTGTAGGGGCGGGACAGCGGCTCGCGGGTGGTGACGGTCTGGTCCGCGACCGCTGCCACGACGAGGGGTTCCTGTCCCTGGGTGTCGGCCAGGACGAGTCGGTCCCCGGGCGAGAAGCGGGGGGCGCCGCCCCGGCCGAGGAGGGTGACGGTCCGTCCGAGGGCACCGGTGACGGTGGCGCCCCCGGTGCCCGGGGTGCCGGGCCAGACGAGACCGACGACGCCGGTCCGGCGCAGCCCGTCGGTGCCGTCGTCGGTGGCGAGGCGGACCCAGTCGGTGCCGTCGTGGCCCTCCCAGACCGGGCGGTGCGGGGTGGACCGGGGGGAAGGGGCGGCGGGGCGCAGCCAGATGCCGACGCGGTCGGCGGGGAGTTCGCCGTCGAGGCCGAGGTAGAGCGTGGGGCCGGTCTCGGGCATCGGCCGGAACGGCGCCGCGCCGGCGGCGGGCCAGGTGACGTCGGCGGTGAGGTCGCGCCATGTGTGGTCGTCGTGGACGACTACGGCGCCGGGGTCGGACGGCGCCGACCGGTGGGTGTAGAAGACCTGGATCCGATCGAGTTGCGGGGCCCTGGGCTCGACGACGGGCAGGAAGTTGAGGACGCCGGACTTGTCGGTCCAGCTGACCAGCCGCAGGTGGGAGAAGCTGCCGGCCGCGAGTCTGGCGCGCAGCCAGCGCCGTTCGTCGCCGTCGACGTCGACGGCCGCGATGTCGTCGGGCACGGTGAAGCCCACCGAGCCGGGGGCGCGCAGGGCGAGCACCTCGGGGTCCCCCTCGGCGCCCAGGGACCGCCAGCGCCGCCCGTCGTGGTACTCCCAGGCGACCTCGGGGGGTGTCAGCTGGGGGCTGGCGGTGCCGATGACCTTCTTCAGCAGGACGTCGGGGCTCATCTGGTCGAGCGTCGTCGCGACGGCGGTCATGGCGCCGGCGGCGGAGTCCACGGCGTGTGCGGCCGTCGAGAGACGGGCGGCCACTGCGGCGGCGAAGGCGGCCGGGTCGCTCGCGAGGAAGGGGGGCAGCGTACCGGCGGGCAGGAACGGGTCGGCGGCGGTGAGGACGGCGGCCAGCGCGGCGGCGAGCGGGGGCTCGGCGGCTTGTACGTCGGCGTCGGCGCCGCTCGCCACGGCCGTGGTCAGTGCGGCGAGGGGCCCGGTGAGGCCGCCGGTGTCCGCGGCGAGCTGCTGGGTGGCGCCGGCGAGGTCGAGGAGCACGCGGGCGGCGGCGCGGGGCGTGGGCTCGAGGGTCCCGTGGGCATCCCGCGCACCCGGCTTTGCGTCGGCGGCCCGGATCGCGGCGTCGAGCTGGGTGCGGGCCTCGCCGGTCTGGCCGAACACGCTGTGGGTGCCCGAGGATGCGGTGCGCAGCCGGAGCAGTGCCTCCCGCACCCGGCCGCGGACCTCGGCGTACCAGGCGGCGGGATCGGAGGCGACCAACGGCGGCAGGGGCGCGCCGAGCGGTCCGGCGGTGGAGGTGAGCGCGGTGAGCGGGCCCGTGGCGGCGCGGAGCCGGGAGACGAGCGCGTCGATCTGCTTCTTCGCCTCCTGGACCGTGCCTTCCTGCTGTCCGCTCAGTCCGTCGGCCTCCTCGGCCGCGGTCACCGGCCGTTCCAGGACGAGCGTGACGCGGGTGCCGGGGCGGCGGGTCGCCGGGGCGCAGGCGAACAGAAACGCGGTGCCCCGCGCGGGTGACGGGCCGAGCGGCGCGAACGTCCTGGTCAGGTCGGCGCTCTGGCGGTCGGCGATCGCCTTGTCGAGCTCCAGGCCCGCGCGGACCGTGACGTCGAGGCGCGTTCCGGGGTCCGCGGCGAACGCCTCGGTCAGCTCCTCGCTGCTGTCGAACGCCACGCGCCGTGGGGCGTCCGCCGGGACGGGCGCCGTCGGATCCGAGGTGCGGGCGGGGTCCGGGCTGACGCCGACGCGGACGGTGTGCCCGGCGGCGGGCAGCGGCACGGTCCCGTCGGCGGGCACGGGCTCCGAGGCTAGGGTGCCGTCGGTGGCGTCGGCGAGGTGCAGCTGGAGCTTGGCCGGCGCCGGGGGGTCGGTCCACCGGACCGTGACGGAGGCGGTGTCGCCGAGCGTCTCCGACCGGTGGGTGCGCAGCCGACGGTGTTCGTTGACGGCGCGCAGCCGCACCCGGGACAGCACGGGCGGCGGGGCTCCGGGCGGGACGGCGAGGGGGGCGGTGAGCCGGCCGCGGATCCAGTACGTGGTGCGGCCGTCGAGGTCCAGCGGCTGGGCGGCCGCGCAGGGGGCGACCAGCCGTACCGTCCCGGAGCGGGTCAGTCCGGCCGTGCCGTCGAGGGAGTCGTCCTCACCGGCCCGGAGGGTGGAGGGCACGAACGCGGTGAACGGGCGCCAGCTCGCGCCGTCCCACCACGACCACGCCAGCGGCAGGGGCGCGGCCGCCGGGGTGTCGACGCCGATCTCCACCTCGACGACGGCGCGGCCGTCGAAGGCGAACAGTGCGTCGTGGCCGATGTGCAGGTCGCGGCGGACCGGGACCGGTGCGCCGAAGAGGGTGAAGGGGCGGTGCGCCAGGACGTCGGCCGAGTGGTCGTCCTCGGCGTCCGCGCCGGGTTCGACGCTGTGCACCTCGGCGAGGGTGGCCGGGGAGATGGCGACGTCGTGCTGGGTCTCGAAGACGACGGGAGCGTCCCGCCCGGCCACCGGCGCGCCGAACCGTGTGCCGGCGGGGATCCGCGCGCCGCGCGTGCCGGGGATCGCGGTGAGCAGGATGTGCCCGCGGGCGCCCTGGGCGGGCAGCGGCGAGACGCCGAGCAGGTCGAGCAGGACGGACAGCCGGTGGTCGGGCACCTGGGCGAGCCGCTGCCCGAGCTGTTCGAGGTGTCCGGCCAGGATGTCGGCGAGCCCGTGGCCCGCCCCGCCGGGTTCGGGCAGCCAGTCCGGCGCCCAAGCGCCCCGCACGGCGAGCAACTGGCCGAGGAGGGCGTCCCGGTCACGGCGCAGCAGCGCATCCGCTGCGGGTGGCAGCGGCTCGGCTTCCGGGGGCCGCCGTGGCGGCGGCGGTGCGGGGTTCGTCGGCGGTACGGGGTTCATGCGGTGCCCTCCGCCCCGGCGGTCATACCGCTCCTCCTTCGTGGAGGAAGTAGGGGTAGACCAGGTTGTAGTGGGTGTTGGTGGACCGGATCCGGTAGGCGACGCGGATGTCGAGCCGGCCGCGGCGGCGGTCGGCGACGTCGACGGTCACCTCCGTGACGTCGATCCGGGGTTCCCATCGCACGAGCGCCGTCTCGACGCGGTGGCGGACCAGCGCCGCCGTGGTCGGGCCGGTGGGTTCGAAGAGGAAGTCCTCCAGGCCGGCGCCGAAGTCGGGGCGCGCGACGCGCTCACCGCGCCGGGTGCCGAGGATCAGCCGGATGGACTGGCGCACCTTCTCCGGCCCGGCCGCCTGGGCGAGTTCACCGCTCGCGGACACCGCGGCCGGGACGGACCAGCCGGAGCCCAGCAGACGGACGTCCGCCGTCTCGGTCGTCACCATGTCAGCCCCCCACGACCACGGTCACCGCACCCGCCACGACGGGCGCGCCGCAGCCGGCCACGTCGCCCAGGCGCAGCGCCGGCCGGCCGCCGATGAGGACGGTGGCACTGCCCACCGTGAACGGGGTCGGCGGATGGCTCGCGGGGGGCGGGAACGCGCAAGCGTGCATGTCGCCGAGCACGGCGGCCGGCATGCCGCCGATCAGTACCGTGGCGGCGCCGGGACCGGTGACGCTCCCGGGGTGGCCGGTGGGATCACCGACGCGAGCTGCTGGTGGCACGGCCGCGCTCCTTCTTGTCGTGACGGCGTGTGTCGTGACGGAGGTCCGTCGTGGGCGCCTCTTTCGTGGCGTCAATTGATCGTCACCAGGCCTCCCTTGACCTGGCAGGTGGCCGACGCCTGAAGGCTGGTGGTCGCGCCGCGCAGTTCCAGCGTCGTGTCCGCGCCGACCGAGGTGCGGGCGCCGCTGACTGTCGCGGACACCTTGCCGCTGACGATGGCCTCGCCCGGCAGGGCGAGCTTCACGGTGCCGGCGCCGCCGGCGAGTTCGAGGGTGATGCCGGTCGCGCTGAGCGTCACGCTGTGCCCGGCGAGGTGGGTGAGGGTGACTTTGGCCTCCAGGTCGTCCAGAACGAGTTCATGGCCGCCGGGGGTCCTGAGCATCCGTTTGGTGACCGCGTCGGTGGGCAGGGCGGCGGGCGGCCGGTTACGGGCGTCCCACACGCTGCCGACGACGACCGGGCAGGTGATGTCGCCGTGCTCGAAGGCGACGATGACGATGTCCCCGACCTGCGGCATACACCACATCCCGTAGCCGTTGCCCGCGAAGGGGGCGCAGACGGCGGCCCACGGCTCGATGTCGGGGATGGTCGGGAACTTCACCCGCACCCGGCCGGTGCCCATCAGGTCGAGGTTGTCCGTGACCTCGGCGCGGACGACGCCGTGCCGGAGGCTGTCGGTCTCCGGCGCTTCGGGGCGGGGTTCGCCCCATGAGTCCAGCAGTCCCATTCCTGTCCCCTCCCGCTGTCCTGTCTTCTCCCGCTGTCCCGTCTTCGTCATCCGCCGGCAGCCGGCATCGACAGCAGGCCGCCCTGCACCCGCACCGCACCCTGCGCGGGTGCGGGAATCGACCCGAACCAGATCTCCTTGCGCGCCTCGAACGAGGTGCACCATCCCCCGGCGTCCACGGTCTGGGTGACGGAGGTGACCCGCCACAGCCCGCCGAAGGTCTCGCCGACGCCTTCGATCCGCAGCACGTATCCGGCGCGGATCCGGGCGTCCCCGGGGCAGGTGCCGCTCGCCGTCAAACGGCGGTTGAGCCTCGGCAGCAGCTTGCCGAGGACCGTGCGGGCCGCGTTGGCCGGTGAGACCGGCTCGTCGAGCAGCAGGACCTGACGGGCCGGGGCCCCGTCCGTCGGCAGCCCGAAGCCGGGGGTGACCGAGAGGTCCAGCGCCTGGCGGTCCCAGTCGTAGCCGACGGTGACGGTGAGTTCGAGCCGGATGGACGGCTGCCACACCCGGGCCGAGACCGAAGCGACCTGGCCGACCGTGCTCAGCCGGGGGGTGAAGTCGATGAGCGAGTGCCCGTACCGCAGGGTCACGTCGGAGGAGAGGTGGGCGGCGGGCGACATCAGCGACAGGATCAGGCCCGCCGGGGCGGCCGCGTGGTCGATGACGATCTCCCACGCGTTCTCGGCGGCGATCTGCTTGAGGAAGTCCAGCGAGGTGGCGCCCGCCTGCTCGCGGACAATGCGCTGGCGCAGTGTGGGGTCGTCGATCGACGCCATCGCCTCCACGGCGCCGAGCGCGGCGGCGAGCAGCGCGCCGAGCGGGTCGACGACGGGCAGCAGGCCGTGTTCGAGGGCGAGGGCGGGGGCCACGGCCACGTCGGGCAGCGGCATCACCCCGAGGTGCGGGACGGGTACGCCGAACCAGCGCGACGGAGCGGCGGCGGCCAGCCGCGTCCTGCGGTCCTGCGCGACGACGGTGAGGGTCGGCATGCCCGTCCCGGGGAACGCGGCCTGGCCGCCGACGATCTCCCCGGCGAAGACCCTGGCCGGCTCCTCGGGGGCGTAGCCGAGCCACAGTTCGGCGGGGGTGTCCAGGCGCAGCAGGTCGTGGTCGAGCCAGCGCAACGCCTCGTTGGCGAGGGCGACTTCGAGCCGGTCGGCGTCACCGAAGCCGCAGGTGGCGCTCACCGAGGTGACGGAGCCGCGCAGCGCGGCCGGGGCGGGCCGTCCGGCGAGCATCAGCCGCAGCTCGGGGGCGTAGCCGGGGGCGGCGCTCATACGGCCTCCTCGGAGGACCGTGCGGTGTGGACGACGCCGGTGGCGGGGTCGGTCCAGGGCAGCCGCGGGATGGACAGGCTCGCGCCGACGGTGAGCCGGAGCGGGTCGGTGATGCCGTTGTGGAGGGCGATGGGCCGCCAGGCGGTGGCGTCGCAGTACTCGCGGTGTGCGATGAGGTGCAAGGTGTCGCTCTCGGTGACCACATGGACCTTCGTGAAGTCGACGGTCTGGCGCTTGATCTCCTTGGCCTCCAGCTCGACGTTGCGGTACTCGCTGAAGGTGACGGTCACCCGGGCCCGCAGCGGGGTGCCGTCGGCCTCGAACAGCACGTACCGCTGGACGGCCTTGGTGACGACGCAGGTGAAGGTCAGCCGGCCCCAGGTGAAGATCACCGGCGGCGGTGCGTGGAGCGTGGGCTCGATGTCCATCAGGCCGGTGATGTCGCCGACCAGTGTGCGGACGTCGCTGCCCGCCGGGCCCGCCGGGCCGGCCTCGGTGGCGTCGACGAGCAGTTCCATGTCTAGGGTCTGCGCGATGCCGTGCAGGAACTGCACCACGGGCGCGGAGAGTCCTACCACGGCGAGCTGCGCGAAGTTCGTTTCCCGATTGAGGGTGTACTCCTCCGGGTTGAACTGCACCTCGGTGCGGCGGCCGGTGACCGTATTGGTCAGGGCGGCCCGCGCGAGTCCGGTCACGCTGGCCACCCCCTGCGCTCGCGGGCGGCGGTCATCCGGCGGTCGATCTCCCGGACGACGTGGTCGACGACGACGGGCATGTCCTGGGTGGTCAGCGCGGCGGCGGCCGTCCCGCCGGGCAAGGACGGGGCGTACGGTCCGGGCGTCGGCGGCGGCATGCCAGGGGCGAACGAGTGGGACGGTACGGGAGCGGCCGGGTGCGGCCCGGGCCCGTGGGCGGGCGGGTCCGGCCTCCGGTGCACCAGCGGCACCGGACGCGCGGGCGGGGGCCCGGCAGGCGGAGGCAGCGGCGGCGCGGATGACGGCGCCCGGCGCGGGAGATGAAGGGCCGTCACGGGTGGGTACGGCCGGGCGTCGCGCCGTACCGCCGCGCGGTGGACGAGGGCGGGGCGGCGCCGTGCCGGCCGGGTGGCGGTGAGGGGGGTGACGGCCAGGCGGCGGTTGCCGGCGGCCGGGACGTGAGGGGCCGGAGCATGAAGGGCTGTAGGCGTACCGCGCTCGAGGACCGTCAGCAGGGTGAGGCGCAGGTCCCACCGTGTGCCCCCGGCCCGCTGTCCAGGGTGGGGCGCCGCCGGGCGAACGGTTTGGCGCAGCACCCGGTCGACGGTGCTCGGGCGGCCGGGTCGGTGGGCGTGGTCGCGGCCGGGCCGCCACGCCGTGCGCGCGGCGGCGGGCACCCGGCCGGCCCGTGCGCACACCGACGCCGCGAAGCGTGTGCCGCGGGCCGCCGGTCGGCGACGGCCGGGGAGCGGGGGCTGGGTCAGGGACATCGGTACTCCGTAGGTTGTTGGGCGGCCCGGGAGGGCCGGGTGTGGCTTATCGGGACTTGTCTTCAGTGGCTTCCAAGGAGCGGCCGCCTGGCTCTCCGGGGCGCCCTGGTCGCTGATTGAGGTGTGCGCATTGGTCGCTGATTACGGAGTTGACGACGGGGTGTTCCTCGGGCCCACAGCACGTCGAGCGGAACGAGGAGGGGCGAGTGAGCAAGCGATTGGCCCAGATCTGGGCAGGCATCGATGCCGGCAAGGGCCACCACTGGGTGGCGGTGGTCGACGAGACCGGCGCGATCCTGTGGTCGAAGAAGGTCGACAACGACGAAACGGCGATCCTGACCGTGCTCGGCGAGATCCTGGACCTGGCCGATGAGGTCCACTGGGCTGTGGATATCTCCGGGACGTCCTCGGCGCCGCTGCATGCCCTGCTCGCAGCCCACGGCCAGCAAGCCGTCTACGTGCCCGGCCGCACAGTCAACCGCATGTCCGGCGCCTACCGGGGCGAGGCCAAAACCGACGCCCGTGACGCCTACGTCATCGCCGAGACCGCCCGCCACCGCCGGGACTTTGCCACCATTGACGTGCCCGCCCAGCTGGCGGCCGACCTGGCGTTGTTGACAGCCCACCGCACGGACCTCGTGGCGGACCGGGTGCGCATGATCAACCGGCTCCGCGACGTGCTGACCGGCGTCTTCCCCGCGCTGGAACGGGCCTTTGACCACTCGCCCCAGAAGGGCGCGCTGGTCCTGCTGACCGGCTACCAGACCCCGGCCGCAATCCGCCGCCGCGGCCGATCCCGCCTGACGGCCTGGCTGGCCAACCGCAGCGTGCGCGGCGCCGACGCCATCGCCGCGACCGCGCTGGAGGCCGCCCAGGCCCAGCAGACCGCACTGCCCGGTGAGGACGTCGCCGCCCAGATGGTGGCTGACCTGGCGACACGCATCCTGGGCCTGGACGAACGGCTGAAGCGCATCGACAAGCAGATCCGTGCGACGTTCCACAGCCACCCGCAGACGGAGATCATCGAGTCCCCGCCCGGCATGGGCCCGATACTCGGCGCCGAGTTCGTCGTCGCGGCCGGCGACCTGGCGGCCTACGCCGACGCCGGTCATCTGGCCTCGGCGGCCGGACTCGTGCCGGTCCCGCGCGACTCCGGACGCCGTACCGGCAACCTCCACCGGCCCAAGCGCTACAGCCGCCGCCTGCGACGAGTCTTCTACATGTCCGCGCAGACCAGCATCATCCGCGAAGGACCCAACCGGGACTTCTACCTCAAAAGGCGCGGTGAGGGCTGCAAGCACCTCCAGGCTGTCCTCGCACTGGCCCGCCGTCGGGCCAGTGTCCTGTGGGCACTGCTGCGTGACGGACGGGCCTTCACCCCCGCCCCGCCGGCCACGCAAGCGGCTTGACTTCGTCATTGAGGCTCCTTGGATCACGCCCGGGTCATGGGCCCTGGGCGGCGTTGAGGGTCGCGTTGATCGAGGACACCTCGCCGGCCCAGGCCCGCCGCTCGCGGTGGGGCAGGTTCATGAGTTCCGCCAGCGGCCAGTGCAGGTGGTAGGCGAGGAAGGCGATCTCCCCCCTCAACTGCCCGACGGGGTAGCCACGGATCCCCCCAGGCGCTCATGGCCGCGCCCGACCGCCTCGCCGCAGGACGGGCACAGGACCGGGGCACCCGTGCCGTCGGGGCCGTCGTCCACGTCGTTGACGCGGTTGTAGAGGTCCTGCAAGTGGGCGAGATCGGCGGCGAAGAGCGACTCGACGGTCTTCGGAGTGATGTGCTCCACGCCGTCGAGGCGGGTGATGACGCGGCTGAGGAGGATCACGGTGAGGTAGGCCGGGTTGCGCTGCACCCGGGGGTCCTGGAGGGGAAGGATCTCGTCGGCCGCCGTCGCGAGCCGCATGGTTCCCTCGCGGTGCAGCGCGCCGTCGTCACCGAGCAACCCGACGGGCAGCAGGAACTCGTGCTCGACCTGGATCATGTCAGCTCACCCGCTCCAGGCCCTCGTGGACCAGTTCGACGGTCTCGATGGCGACGTCACTGGCCTCCGCGCTGAGCGACGGCGCGGTGTACTTGACGGGCCAGGCACGGACGAAGTTCCACCGGGCGACCTCCTGGCCGCGCCGGTCGAGGAGGACGACGGAGCCGTTGCGGCGGTCGATCGTGCCGTCGACGACGGTCCTGTGCCACTCCCACAGCTCGGTGTCGATGGTCATGCCCCAGCGCAGGACGATGTTGGCGTGCTTGGTCTGCCCGGCCAGTTTCCGGGGCGTGGTGTTGGCACCGCCCTCGCGGTACTCGATCACGTCGATGGTCGACTCCAGGCCGCTCACCTCGTGGAAGGCGCCGCGCGCGAGGTTGTCGATCTCCACCAGGTAGTTGAAGTTGACGAACGGGTCGGGGACTTCGCCGGTGGCCATGAGGGTGTTCTCCTGGTTGCGTCGGGGTCCGAATCGGGTCGGCTCTGGTCGGGTCGGAACTCTCCGTCAGGACTCGGCGACCTCCGCGCCGCCGTCCCAGATGCCGATCCGGACGACGATGAACTCGGCCGGGTACACCGGCTGGACGCCGATCTCGACGAACAGCCGGCCGAGCTTGCGGGTCGAGGGCGGGTTGAGGTGCTCGTCGATCCGCACGTAGAAGGCCTCCTTGGTGGTGGCGCCGAACAGCGCGCCGTCCCGCCACACCCGGGTGAGGAACTCGGTGAGGGTGCGCTTGAGCCGTTCCCAGAGGCCGAGGTCGTTCGGTTCGAACACTGCGCCGCGCAGCCCTTCCTGGATGGATTCCTCCAGGAAGAGGAAGAGCCGGCGGATGTTGACGTACTGCCAGCTGCGGTCCCCGGCGGTGGTGCGGGCGCCCCAGACGACCGGCTGGCCGTGCCCGGGCAGCACCCGGATGGCGTTCACGCCGTCGAGGTTGATCAGCCCGTGGTCGGTGTCGGTGAGGCGCCGCTCGACGCCGACCGCCCCGTTGACACCGACATTCGCGGGGGCCTTGTGCACACCGCGGGTGGCGTCGGTGCGGGCGTAGATGCCGGCGACATGGCCGGACGGGGGGTGCGGGACGGTCCGGATGCGGGCGGGGTCGCGCAGGGTGATCCACGGGTAGTAGAGGGCGGCGAAGCCCTTGTCGAGGCTGCCGGTGAGGGCGGCCCGCTGGGTGCGTACGGTCACCAGGTCGCTGCCCGGCGCGGCGTCCAGGACGGCGAACCGGTCGAACATCCGCTCGCAGTGCGCGACGACGGCCTGCTGGGCGGTGATGTCGGTGCAGCCGGGTACGGCGACGAGACTGATCTCGTCGATGGGTTCGAGGAGTTTGAGGTGGTCCTCGATGTCCGCGGCGACACTGGCCCAGGAGGCGGCCGGGTCGTCCGGGACGGAGCCGGTGATCGGGAAGGTGCCCGCGACGGGCCTGGGGTCGCCGGACGGGAAGACGCCGTCGGTGAGGACGATGCGCGCGTACGGGTCGTCGCCGACCGCGCTCCCCCACCAGCGCGGGTGGAGCGGGGACGTCGACAGGGCGGGGTAGGTGCGGGCCACCTGCCGGGGGTCGGTGACGACGAGGGTGAACTCGGCGGTCGCGAGGGTCGCCGCCGCGCGGTCGAGGGGCACCGTCAGCGGTGCGGCGAGGGTGACGGAGTCGGCCCCGACGGCGGCCGCCGTGCCCCATTCCGCGCGGGTGCCGTCGCCCACCACGACGACCGAGCCGACCGGCACGGCGGCGCGCAGGCTCACGGCCGGGGGCACTTTGAGCCGCAGCACGGTGTCGCCGGGGCCGGGATCGGCGGTGGTGACGGTGCCGCTGGTGAACTCCTGGCCGACGGAGGCGGTGAACCGTACGACACCGGGGTCCGTCCCGGCCACCGTGGCCCTGACCCGGTGGGTGTCCTTGGCCAGTACGACTTGGTCCCCGGCGGCGAAGCCGCTCGCGTCGGCGACCGTCGCGCCGCGTCCGGTGTGGTCGAGGGCGGTGACGGTCTGCTGCGCGCGGTGCAGGGGGACGGCGTCGCCCGCGCCCACCGCGGTCAGGGCGTCCGCGAGCGCGCTGAAGTCCGTGATGGTCACCGCACCGCCCTCACCTGCCGTGCCGTCCCCGACGGCGGTGACCGCGGCGAGCGTCGCCGCCGCCGAGTCGCGGGTCTCCAACTCGGCCCTGGCGGCGGTGCCGGAGCTGATCCGGGTGACGTACGCGGTGGTGCCGCCGTTGCGGAAGAATCCGGCCACCGAGAGTGGCAGATAGCAGGGGGTGGCGCCGCCCACGGGCCCACCGAAGATCTCGGTGAAGGCGTCGAGGCTGGTCACGAGCGTGGGCACGCCCGACGGTCCCTTCTCGGCGATGCCGGTGAAGGCGGCGATGCTCGTGGAGACGCCCTCGATCGGCGCGGCCGGGGCGAACTCCTCGATGTAGACGCCCGGGTGGGAGACCTGAATCGCCATGGCGTTCTTCCCTTCGCTGGTGAGCGCTGCGGCGGCTGCGGGGTGGTTCAGGTGAACCGGAGCCGGAGGGGCCCGCCGGTCGGGACGGGAACCGTGACGGGTTCGGGGCGCGGCACGGTGTGGCCGGGCGCGCGTGCCGTGACGAGGTAGTCGCCGGGCGGGACGCCGTCGAGGACGAAGGAGCCGTCGGCTCTGCTGCGCGCCCGTGCGCGCAGCCGCCCCGCGGAGTCCGTGAGGGTGACCAGGGCCTGCGGCACGGGCACCGGACTGCCGGCGTGCGGCCCTGCGGCGTCCTCGACCAGCCCGCCGACGGCGGCCAGGACCTCCGTCGGTCCCCCCACCGGTCCCCCCGTCGGGCCCATGGAGGTGAGCAGCGTGGTGACCACGCCGTCCACGGAGGACGGCTCGGGCACCACGGGAACGGTGACGGCCAGCCAGACGACCGGACGCCAGGCGACGGCGCGGCCCAGCGTCCCCCAGAACTCGGCGACCTTGGGGAAGCCCTCGGGGGGCAGCAGGCCGGTGTCGAGGTCCGCCTCCCGCCACGCGGCGGGAAGCTGGGCGAGTTCGTCCGGGGTGAGGACCTCGGCGGGGGTGAGCGCGCCGCGTTCGGCGAGCGTGGCGACGACCTGCCCGAGCAGGGCGTGCTCGGCGACGCTGGCGGCGACCGCGGCACAGTCCTTGGCACTGCTCCAGGCGCTGAGCAGATAGTGGCAGCACAGCAGGAACGGGGGGCGCGCGCGGCGCGGCGGGTCGTGCGTGACCCTGACGCCGGTGGAGCGCCGGTGACGGACCTCCCGCAGATCCACCAGGGCGCAGTTCAGCCATACACCGGTACCCGCGCCGACCCGCTGCCGCCAGGTGTCGTCGGGGGGCTGGAAGCCGATGCGGTCGGCGAGTTGGGGCAGGGAGGTCTTCAGGGTCTGGCCGAGGAGGAGGTCGAGCCGGTCGATCACGGCACCTCCCAGGTCGCCCAGCCCCGCCGACGGGCCTTCTCGACGGTGAGGATCTCGCGCAGCCGGGTGCCCGCCGGTCCGTCGAGGTCGACGCCGGGCTGCTTGAGGGCGCGGATGATCTCGACGATCTCCTCGTTGCCGGCGCTTCCCAGGGGGAACTCCGCCCGGTCGTCCAGCGACGCCGGCAGGACGGGGTTGCGCTTGGTGCGCTTGCCGTTGAAGATGTGGGCCAAGTTGTCCACGACCGCGTGCCAATCCTGCACGGTGGGGTCCAGGTTGGAGGCGGCGCCGGACTTCGAGAGCTCGCGCGCGCGGTGTTTGCCGACGCCGGCCTTCTCGAGCAGTCGGCCGATGCGCTGGGGGATGCGGGCGTGCTCGATCTCCGCCCTGACCCGGGCGGGCATGTCACCGGTTTTGGCCACTGCCCTGAGTTCGGCGGTGGAGAGAGCGTGGACGGGGTTGAGGGCGAGCAGCTGCGTGTCCGCGGCGGAGGTGCTCACCGAGCGGGCGGCCAGTTCCTTGGCCGCCAGCGTCTTCCAGACCCGTTTGCGGATGGTGCTCCAGCCCGGGTAACCGCCGGACGGGTTCGGCATGTCCACGGAGTCACCGGCCCTCCACCGGCGTCGCGGACCGCGCGGGTACCTGCCGTGGTCCCAGGCGGGGGGCAGCCCGCTGGGCATCCCGATCGGGGCACCCGGTTTGGGCTTGGCGGGGTTGACGGAGTTTGCGGGCATGGCGGGCTTGGCGGCCCTGCGCGCCATCGCCTTCGCCTCGCGGAGGTTGCCCGCCGTACGGGTCGCCTCCGTTCGCGCTGCGACCAAGGCGTCCTGCGCCCGCTGCCGCTGCTTCCGTGCCCTGGCGAGCTCCTTCTGTGCGGCGGAAGCCTTCTTCCCGGAGCCTTGACCGCCGGACGCCTTGGCATGTGCCGCGCTCGCTGTGACGGCGACGGCCTCGGCCCGCGCCAGCCGCTTCTCGGCGGCCCGCAGCCCGGCCTTGGCGTCGCGCAGCGTCTGTGCCGCCAGGTCCTTCTTCGCGGTCGCGGCCTCCACCCGCTTCACCGCGGCTTTCTCGCCGGTCGTCGCGGGCTTCACGGGCTTGGGGGCGGGTGCCGGGGCTGCACCGGTCGGGGCGGGTGCCGGGGCTGCGGCGGTCGGGTCGGCCGTCGAGGGCTGCGGCTCGGTGCTGTGCGGCCCCTCGGTCGCCGCGATGGCGCGGTCCAGGTCCTTCTTGCCCGGTGCTCCCTTCGGGAGGGGCACCTCACGGACCTCGCCCGCCGTGGGCGCCGGGACGCTGTCGTCCGCCAGGCGGGCCGGGGCCGCCTTTGGACCGGGCGGGACCGCGCCGCCTGCGTGCGGTGCCGGATCGCTCACCGCAGGTGCAGACGTTTCGCCGTTGCCGGCGGCCGGTTCGGGGGCTGGTGTGCGGGGAGCGGGGACGGCGGCCGGTTCGGCTGCCGGGGCGGGCGTGGCTGCCTCCGGCGTGGCAACCGGGCCCGGAACGGGAACGGCCGACCTGCTCGTGGTCGCCGGGTCCGGTACGGGAGTGACCGGTTTGCCAGCGGTCGCCGGTTCCGGCGCGGGCGCATCGCCGGCGGCGGTCCGGGCGGGCGGGGCCGGGGGCTCGGTATGCGCCTGCGCGGTGGCCCGTTTGAGGCCCCGGTGGTGGCTGAGCGCCTGCTGGACCGCCCCGGCCACGAGCCGGATCAGGGCCTGGATGTCCTTGCGCAGGGCCTTGTCGCGCTCCTCCCCCTCCGGCTTCAGGTAGTCCTCGCGCAGTTGGGCGAGTTCGGCGGCGCCGGAGAGCGTGGTGGAGACGACGTCCACGATGAAGGTGAACAGCTTCTTCCCCGACGACGCCGAGCGCAGCCCCACCACGTGCAGCACCGCTCCGGCCACCGCCGTCCAGAAGCGGCGGTCGGTGGCGAACCCGGAGGCGTTGTGCTGGACGGCGTCGGCGATCGCCTTGAAGGCGCCGATCCCGCTGACGACTTTCAGAGCGAGCTGGATCTCCTCCACGCCGACGAAGCTGAGCGCCACCTGGGATCCGATCGCCCCCTTCAGCTGGCCGATGTCGCGGCTGGTGAAGAAGCCCTCCTCCTCCTTCACGCCCTTGAACACATGCTCGTCCAGCCCTTTGTCCAGCTCGTCGAACCCCTCCGTGATCTTTCCGCTGACCATGGGGGTCCCGGTGACGGGGTCGAGCATGCCGCTCGCGGCGGCCTTCGTCTTGATGGCGTTGAGGGCCGCCGCGCCCGGCACAGCCTCCTTGATGGCCGTCAGCGTCTCCTTCGAGGCGCCGAGGTGGTTGCCCGCCGTGTCGATCGCCTTGTCCACGGCGGCCTGGGCGGCGTACGGCATCCAGGCGACGGTGTCCACGATCTGCCCGGCCTCGATGGCCACGCCCTCGACCAGTCCCAGGGTCTCCTTGGTCTTGTCGCGGATCTTCTCCTTCGCCTTCGCCCACAGCGCGGACTTCCAGTCCTTCTCCTCCGCCTTGTCCTGCCGGGCCATCCCGACCGGCGCGGCGCCGGAGACGGGCGCGGCCAGGCCGAGCGCGCTGCCCGCCGCGGCGGAGGCCGCCGCCTTCTCGGTGGGGCCGCCGTGCGCGTGGTG
This sequence comes from Streptomyces sp. NPDC005931, assembly GCF_042871235.1. Taxonomy (NCBI): domain Bacteria; kingdom Bacillati; phylum Actinomycetota; class Actinomycetes; order Kitasatosporales; family Streptomycetaceae; genus Streptomyces; species Streptomyces sp. NPDC005931. Next base: position 51,333 of record NZ_JBIAIG010000016.1, on the reverse strand, counting down.
GCGGGGCAGCGCGGGTCCGGGCAGCGCCGCGCCGAGGTCGAGGTCGCCTCCGCCGCGCCGCTGCTGGACCACGTGCGCGAGTTCGTGCGCCAGCAGCATCCGGCCGCGTACGCTGCGCGGGTCGCAGCCGGCGGCGCCGATGACGACATGACGTCCGACGGTGAAGGCCGCGGCCCCGGCCCGGTCGGCGGCGGCCGCGCTGGCCGGTCCGGCGTGCACCATGACATCGCCGAACGGCGCGCCCAGCGACCGTTCCATGGCGCCGCGCACATCGGCGTCGAGCCGGCGCCCTTCTCCCCGCAGGAGGGCGAGCAGCGAAGGGGGCCGGCCGTCGCGGGCGGCGTGCCCGGGGGGCGCGGTGGTCATCGTCCCTCCGCGCCGGTGCGGGGCTCGGGCACGATGCCGAGCTTTTCGTACTCCCGCTCGACGGCGCGGTCGACGCACTCGGCGTCGATCGGCCTGCCGTCCGTCGCGGCGAGGTGGGCGGCGGTGACGGCGATGTTGCGGATGTGGCCTCCGGAGAGAAGGTGCCGCTGTGCGAGGGCGTCCAGGTCGACGTCGGCGGCGAGTACGGCGCGCCGCGGCCAGACGGCGCGCCAGATCCGGGCGCGCAGCGCGGCGTCGGGGAACGGGAAGCGCAGGCAGAACGACAGACGGCGGGCGAACGCGTCGTCGAGGTGTCCGAGGAGGTTGGTGGCGAGGAGCGCCACGCCCTCGTAGCTCTCCATCCGCTGGAGGAGGAAGGCGATCTCCATGTTGGCGTACCGGTCCCGGGCGTCCTGGACCTCGCTGCGCTTGCCGAAAAGCGCCTCGGCCTCGTCGAAGAGGAGTACGGCGTCGGAGCGCTCCGCGGCCGAGAAGACCTGGTCGAGGTTGCGTTCGGTCTCGCCGATGTACTTCGAGACGGTGCGCGACAGGTCGACCCGGTACAACGGCAGGCCGAGATCGCCGGCGACGAGGCGTGCCGCCAGGGTCTTCCCGGTGCCGCTCGGGCCCGCGAACAGCGCCGTCACGCCCCGTGGCTGGCCGGGGAGTTCGGCGAAGCCGAGGCCGTCGAGCACCTCGGAGCGGGCGGCCGCCTGCCGAACCAGTTCGGTCAGCCGGCCGCGCAGCGGCTCGGGCAGGACGAGTGCGGACCAGTCGCGCGCGCCAGCCAGCGGTGTGGCGAGCGACGCGAGTTCGTGGCCGACGACGCCGAGGCAGGCGGCGGTGAGGTCGTCCGCGGTGACTGTTGGGATCCGTGCAGGGTCGGCCCGGGAGCGGCTGCGCGCCGCGATCGTCGTGGCCAGCCGGCCGATGTCCTGCGGGTCGAGGTGTTCCCAGCGGCTCATCCGGTCGGCCTCCGGTGCCGCGACGCTCACCCCGCGGCCGCGCAGCTGGTCCACGAGCTGGTTCCCCCCGGACGCCCCCGGCGCCGATCGGACGTCGAGGCAGACGACGTCGCGGCCGATGTCGTCCAGGACGGGTACGGGCCCGACGACGACGACCGTCGACAGGGTCTGCCAGCGGGCGGGCGGAACCGGCCGGGTGTCTCCGATGACGACCACCACCGCATCCCGCAGCAGCGCCTCCGCGGCCACCCGGGCCGCCGCGGGGAAGGCGACGAGTGCCGCCGCCTCCACCGTGAGGGCCGGGCGGCGGCAGCGTGCGGCCGCGTGCAGGGCGAGTCCGAGCGCGTCGGCCGCGCGCCGGCCCGACAGCACGGTCAGGGTGGGGCCGGGCGTCCGCAGCCGCTCGGCCACGATCTCGGCCGCCGACGGGTCGGCGGGGGTGCCCGGAGCGCCGAGGTCGTCGCGGACGGCCGGGTACGCCGACGGCTCCAGGCGCGTCACCCCGAACGTCCAGCGCAGCAGGGCGGTGCTCGCGACGAGGGTGCTCTGCATCGAGGGGCCCCAGGGCGGTTCGCTGACGACAGCGTGGTCGACGGGCGGTGCCACGTGGACCAGGCCCACCTGGGCGAGCGGCCCGCACGGGCAGAGCCGGGCGGCGACGGCGGCGCGCCCAGGCCCGGTGGCGCCGACGAGGTCGGCGATGACGGAAAGGGTCGGGCGGCGCGGTCCGGAGGCGCCGGTCAGCGCGGAGAGGGCCGTCGCGAGGACGGGGTCGAGGTCCGGGGCGAGGGTCAGCGCCACGGCGGTCAGGTCGAAGGCGTCGAACCCGTGCCGCAGCAGCGGTGCGGCGAGGTGGTCGGGCATCGGGGGCGCGGTGTCGGCCGAACACCCGGGGGCGCCGTCCAGGCCCCGGTTCAGGACATCGCCGCACCACCGGGTCAGCGGGTCGAGGTCGAGCTCCGTCGTCTTCGCCACGCTTCGACTGTGCGGGCGGCGGGTGAGGTCGGCCTATCCACCGGGGGCGGTGAGAGGGGGTGGAGGATGGGGTGGAGACACGGTCTCCACCTCCTCTCCACCCTGATCCTGCGTACCGGGGTCCGAGCCCGGTCCCCCCTGAGCCGCGCTGAAAGCGAAGCCCAGGTCCAGGCTGACCACGATCTCCTCCCGTCGGCGCAGCTGGAGTTTGCGGAGGATGGCGTGGATGTGGGTTTTCACCGTCGACTCCCCCACCACGAGGTGGGCCGAGATCTGGCGGTTCGTCATTCCCCGGGCGGCGAGCTCGGCCACGAGCCGTTCCCGGGGTGTCAGCCGGGCACCCGTCGCGTCAGGCGCGAGCGGCGCCGGTCCCGGCCGACCGGCAGCCATCGCCGGGGGCGTGGGGCGGCGGCGCATGGCCTGCAGCAGCAGCGCGGCGATGCGTGGACTGCACCACGACTCACCGCGCACCGCCAACCGTACGGCGGTGACCACGTCCGGCAGCGGCTGGTCGGCGTCCACGAAACCGGCCACGCCGGCCTCGGCGGCCCGCACGACCGCCTCGGTGTGCCGTCGGCCGTGCCCCACGCCGATTCCCACGAGGTGGGTGGCGGGCGCCGCGCGGCGAAGGGCGCACAGCAGGGGCAGCACGTCGGCTATGCCGAAGTCGAGCAGCACTACGGCTGGTTCGTGCGGCGTGAGGCGGGCGAGCGCCTCGGCCGCGGTGGAGGCCTCGCAGACCAGCCGAAGGCCGGACTCGGCCTCCAGGACCGCCACCAGGGCGTCCCGGTAGGCGCGCACCGGCAGGACGAGCATGAGATCGATCACGGCGCGCCGTCACCCCTCCCCCGCAGACCTCAGCCGATGGGCCCCGGGCGACGTGGCGATGCTGACGCATCCGTCTCCCTCCCGCTCGTAGTGGGCACGCCCGGGAGGCAACCGCAGAGGGATCGAGGCGCTCGGCGTACCCAGGTTATGCGGCATCCGACACCTTGTCAGACGATCTCGCTTTTATCCTTTTTGAATGCATTACGGCCAGATGGTTAGTTGTGTGTGGGACGGCGGGTGGCCCCGGTGACCCCGCGACCGTGGGTGCCCGCTCGCGCGCCGCTCAGGCAAGCCCGTCGAGCACCGTCCGCTGCCGCGAAGAGGGCTTCCCGGTCGATGACCGCGAGGGCGGGTAGGGCTGCCGTCCAGGGACCGTCGACCAGCAGGTCGGCCACCAGGTCCGCCGCCCGCTCGTGCTCTCCGTCCGCCGCCAGACGTCGGGCTTGCTCGGCCGGCCGCCGTGCCTCTCGTCGCGCCGGTGAGGGCCGGGTGGGCAAGGTCGGAGGTCCGGGCCCCGGCAGATGGTGTCCTCCTGGCGAGTCGGGCACGGGTGTTGCGGCGGCTGGGGAAGTGGCTGATCATTCCGGCGATGCGCGCCGCTTCCGCGGGCTGACCGGCGACGTCCATCGCGGAGGCGAGGGTGTCGAGCATCTGGGCCTGGACGAAGTGGATGCGCTCAGCGCCACGGGCCAGCACGGCGGCCTGGCCGACGCACTGGTCGGCGGGGCGTGCCACGTCACGGCCCAGTCCGGCGGAGTTCAGCTTCCCCGGCCTCGGCGTCCAGCTCGGCGCCCGGGTGCTGGCCGAGATCGGGGACGATCGGAAGCGGTTCGCCGATGCCCGCGGTCTGAAGGCATACGCCGGCTCCTCGCCCACCACCAGGGCCTCCGGAAAGAAGTCGAGCATCATCCGGCGGAGAGTGAAGAACGACCGGCTCAACCATGCCGGCTATCTGTGGGTCTTCGCGGCCCCCAACGGATCCCCCGGGGCCAAGGCCCACTACCGACGCCGACGCGACATACACGGAGACTGGCACGCGGCCGCCCTGCGCAACCTCTTCAACCGCATGATCGGCCAGCTCTACCGCTGCCTGCAGGAGCACGAGCTGTTCGATGAACAAACAGCCTTCCCTATCCGACTCTCGGCCGCAGCTTGACTCTTAGCTTCATGAGGTGTCTGGCCTTCCTCGGCCTCGCTGCCGCCCTGTGCTGCTACAAGCCGCTCGTCCACCTCACCACATAGGACACGGTCTAATACTTCAGCAGCGGTTCGTGTCCTGAGCTGGCGATTGTCGTTGTCCTGGCATGGAGGGGATGACTGAAGTCGGTTGCTGGGCTGAGGAGTTGGAGTCGGTGTTCGCCCGGTGGCGGGCCGGTTCGCTCGGGCGGATTTGCGGTGGCGGATGCGGGACTACGTCCGCGGTCTGCTGGGGCGGGCGACACGCAAGAACGGCTGGCGGCTCGCTGAATGGGCAGGCCACCGCACCCCCGACGGCTTTCAGCGGCTGCTGAACAGCAGCGTCTGGGACGCGGACGCCCTGCGTGACGACGTCCGTGCCTACGTCGCCGAGCGGCTCGGACCGGACGGAGTGCTGATCATCGACGACACCGGGTTCATCAAGAAGGGCACCACCTCGGCCGGGGTGGGCCGGCAGTACACCGGGACCTCGGGAAAGATCGACAACTGCCAGATCGGGGTGTTCGCCGCCTACGCCACCAGTTCGGGCCGGAAACTCACCGACTTTGCCGGGGAGGCGGACGCGGGGGACGCCCGCCGCTGCGGGACTACGCGCCCGTCAAGCGCATCGCGCTGACTGCGTGCCTGACGCACAAGGCGATGATGCGGGTCCGCGACGACCTGGCGACGGTGTTCTGCAAGCGGGTGGCGAAAGATCCGGCGCGGGCCTGAGCCTCTACCAGGCTGTCCGTGAACTGCAGACACTCCTCGCCACCTGGACCCGTGCCTGCCCCACCTGCCACCGCGACATACCCACACCCATACGAACCTGACCGAGCCCTGCTAGAGCGAGTGCGGGCGGCTCTGGCCGCGGTGGAGGAGGTGCTCCGGCGCCGGGTCCTCGGCATGGAGCAGTATCTGGAGGCGCTGCCCGAGGCGGACGCTCGCGCTGTGGTGATCGACGGCCGGTCGTCGGGGAGGCCGGTGCGGCCGGGCCGGCCGCGCACGGCGGTGCCTCACCGGAAGGACACGGCCGGGGTCGAGGTCCTGGTAGTGGACTACCCAGCGTTGATGGTCGCCGCCGGGGAGGGGGTCTGCCCCGCCCCGCGGACCTGGTCGTACGGCCCGAGAAACCGGAACGTCCTGTCCCGCACCTGGTACAGGAAGCTCCCGCCCCGCGGGTCCAGGCTGTGAGTGGTGTCGCTGAGGAACCGAATGGGTTTAGCCACCCCGTCGTCATGCGTCGTGTGGAAGAGGCGCTCGGCGACTTGGGAGTGTTCGACGTCGGTGTTGCCTGCGCCGAGTGCGTCCAGTGTGCGGGCGATGAGGCCGACGGCATCGTATGCTTCTGCGGCCCACCGCCCCGGAGTGTGGCCGTAGCGCGTGCGATGCGCGGTGGTGAACGCTTTGGCGGTCTCGGTGTCGGCGGAGGCCGGTTCTGTGTACGGGGCGGAGCAGACCCACTGCTCGGCCGCCTCACCCGCCTCCCGCACGAATGCCGGGCGCATGACGGGTTCGATGGCCGTCCTGACACCCGTGAAGCCCGCCTGTCGCAATACGCGGGCCACGGCGGCGGCCCGGCCCGGTGATTCCCCTGCGTAGACCACCGCCTGGGGATGTTCGGCCAGAGCCTGGGTGACGGCCTTGCGGAAGTCGTCGTCCTCGGCCGCGACCGAGTGGACGGTGACCGTGCCCTCGCCGGGCGGTGCGGTCTGAAGATCCCTGGTGAGGCTCCACGCCGTCTGGCCCGCAGCGCGGTCCTGGATGACGGCGGTTCTGCGCACGCGGCATACCCGGCTCAGGTAGTGGGCCAGCGGTTGGATCGCCAAGTCGTCGCTGACGCGGGTCACACACAGGGTACGGGTGGTGACCGTGGACAGCGGTCTGCCGTCGTGCGAGACGAGAACGATCGGCATGCGGGCCGCCGTGTACAGCGGCTCGGCGGCCTGCAGGGCAGTCTCGCCGACCGGGCCGATCACGGCGCGGACGGAGGGCTCGGCCAGCACGCGGCGGACGGCCTTCTCCGCACCCTCGGCCGTGCCCTGGTCGTCATGCGCTGTCAGTGCGAGCCGGAAGCGTGCGTCCCTGCGCGCGTTGTGCGCGTCGACTGCAAGTCTCGCCCCTCGCTCCTGGGCGATCGCGGTTTCCTTTTGGCCGCCGGTCAGGTCGGCCTGGAGGCCAATGGTGTGGGTGGGCAGGGCCCGGGGAGCGGAGCGGCCCTGCCCGGTCTTCGCCCTGGTGGCGAGCAGGGCTGCGGCACTTCCGGTGGCGAGTACGGCGGCCAGTGAGCCGCCGGCCGTCAGGATGCGACGGCGGGAGAGGCCCCGAGCCAAGCCGTGCGGGCCGGCCGGCGGGGCCAGTGCGGGCGGCTCCGGTGTGGCGGGCGTCGAGGGGCGGGGAGGTGGGCTCAGAGCGCGCGTCGACCGTTCGGCCACCAGCCGCAGTACGGCGGGGGGCAGCCATTCGCCATCCGGCGTCGGACTCCCTGAGACGGGTCGGCCGGACTCCTTACCGCGCGGCTCCGGCCCCGTGGCTCTGGCAGCTGATGTCGAAGGTACTTCCGGAGTTCCGGCGGCCCGGCTCGCGCCCGCGCCACGGCTGCCCGGGGCGGCAGGTTCCGCCGCCGGGTTGCGACGCGGTCCCCAAGACGCCCCGGGGGCGCGGGGGTCGCGCGCTGCCGCCACTGCAACTAGAGCATTCCTGAGTTCTCCCGCCGTGGGCCGCTGCCCCGGGTCCTTGGCAAGGCAGCGGGCCACCACCGCTCGCGCCGCCGGCGGCAGGGGGGCAAGGCCGGTGAGGTCCGGGGTCTCGTGGACGGTGCGGTACAGGACGGCCGCCGGGTCGCCGCTGCCGAAGGGCCGCTGCGCGGTGGCCGCATACGCCAGGACGCATCCCAGGGAGAACACATCGCTCGGCGTCCCGACGTCGCCCGCGCGGGCCTGCTCCGGTGAGAGATAGCCCGGGGTGCCGATGACCGCCTCGGGGGCCGTCAGCGCCGTCACGCCCACGCCGTGCGCGATGCCGAAGTCGATCAGCCGCGGGCCGTTGCGGGCGAGCAGTATGTTGCCGGGCTTGACGTCCCTGTGCAACAGACCTGCCGCGTGCAGCTCACTCAGGGCCTCTGCCATGTGCGCTCCCAGAGCGAGGACGGTGCGTGCGGGCAGCTGCCCGCACTCCTCCACCGCCTCGGCCAGCGACGGCCCTGGTATGAAGGCGGTGGCCAGCCACGGCTCGCGCGCTTCGGGGTCGGCGGCCGTGACCGGCACCACCCAGCGCCCGGTGAGCATCGCTGCAAGGTTCACCTCGCGGCGGAACCGGGCCCGGAAGGTCGGGTCCGCGGCGTGCTCGGCGCGGATCACCTTCAACGCCACGAGACGTCCGTCGGTGGCGCGAGCTAGGTAGACCACGCCCATGCCGCCCGCGCCCAGTCGGGCCAGCAACCGGTGTCCGCCCAGGTGGACAGGGTCCCGGGGCCGCAGTGCACGCATCGCTGACGCCCGCGTTCAGGCTTGGCCGAGCCGGGGCAGGCCGACGTACGTGAACCTGCCGCCGGCAACACGGTAGTGGTACGCGCGGGGCAGCTTCAGCCACCTGTCCTCATCAAATGCATACATTCCGGCCAGCCCTTTGAACTCGGCGCGGGCCAGCGCGTCGGCCAGTCGCTCCCGGCTGGGACGTCGACCGTCCCGCGCGGCGAGGACGGTTAGCCGACCGGTGATCAGCCGCGTCACGTCGTACGCCTCGATCGCCCATGTGCCCGGCGCCTCGCCGTACCGATGCCGATAGGCGGCGTTGAACCCCCGCATACCGACCGCCTCCGGGCTCGTGTACGGGGCGACGAGCTGCCACCCTTCGGCCGCCCTGCCCACCCCCGAGATGAAGTCACTGGTCGCTGAGGCAGGGTCAAGGAAGCGGGGCCCGTGGAACTGTGAAGCCGCCAGGGCCCGCGCGACCACGGCGGCGCGTTCTGGCGTGCCGGTGTAGTAGAAGCTGTCGATGCCATGATCGAGCATGTCGGTGACGACGGGTCCCAGCTCGGAAGCGGCAGAGGGAACAACCCGGGGGTACAGACCCAGCCCTTTGCTATTCGCCACCTGGCGTGCCATGTCGGCGGAGTCCCAGCTGACGGCCCGGCCGGCACGGTCGGCCATCAGGCCGAGACGCCGTGCCCCGTGCGCCTGGAGCGTGAGGACGGTCACTGCGGAAGCGAACGAGGTGTGAGATGCGGCCTGGAAGTAAACGCGCGGTTTGGCGAGCAGCACCGTCCTCGCGGCACCGAGGGAGAGTTCGGACACCGTCAGCAGCGGCAGGCCGGCGCTCTCGTAGACTTCTACCGCGCCCTGCGTCGATGCGTAGCCGGTGGGACCGACGACGGCGAGTACATCCCGGTCGCCGGTCAGACGCCGTGCCGCGTGCCGCGCCCGCGTAGCCTCACCCCGGTCGTCGATCACCTCGAGGCTGAGTGCGAAGGGCTTGTCCTTGCGGGAGTTGAATTGCTCCACGGCCAGCCGCGCAGCCTTCTCCTGAGCCCTTCCAGCCTGCTGCAGCGGCCCCGTCAGGTCCGCATGGACGCCGATGACCCACCGACGCCCTGCGGCTCGCGCGGTGGCCGGGGCCTCGTCGCCACCCCACACAGCCGTCCACAGGGCCGTGCCGCCGCCCGTCGCGATCAGGGCAGCGCCGCCCGCGGCGAGGGTGAGGATCCGGCGACGGCCCGGTGCTGCGGGGGCGGGCGCCTCAGATGTCCCCGCCGGCTGGGAGATTTCGGTTGGCTCGATGCCCGCCAGCGCCAGCGTCTCGGCTGACCGGTCCGCGACCATCTGCAGCACTGCTTCCGGCAACCAGTCGAGAGAGCCGGCCGGGACGTCCCCGGCCTCCCCGATCAGTTCCCCGGCCACCTCCGCGGCCGTCGGCCGGTCTCCGGGCTCCTTGGCCAGACAACGGTCCAGCAGCGCCCGCAGGGCCGGATCGTCCACGCCGTCGAGGTCCGGCGCGTCGTGCACCGTGCGGTACAGCAGCGCATCCACGGTGCCGGTGCCGAACGGCGGCCGCGCGGTGGACGCGTAGGCCAGCACGCAGCCGAGCGAGAAGACATCGCTCGCGGAGCCCACCCGCCCGGCACGTGCCTGCTCCGGGGAGAAGAACCCTGCAGTGCCCACCACCATGCCGCCCGTGGTCAGCGCGGTCTCCTCGGCCGCCGTCGGGCGCGCGATGCCGAAGTCGATCAGCCGTGGCCCGTCAAGCGCCAGCAGGACGTTGCCCGGCTTGACATCCCGGTGCACCAGGCGCGCCTCGTGCACGGCCGACAGGGCCTGCGCCAGCACGTTTCCCAGGGACCGCACCACACGAACCGGCAGGGGCCCGCAGGCCGCGACCGCCTCGTCCAGAGAGGGCCCCGGCACGAACGCCGTCGCCAGCCACGGGGCCCCGGCCTCAGTGTCCGCGCCCAGCACCGGCACCACCCATGGGCTCACCACTCGCCGAGCCGAGGCGATCTCGCGGCGGAACCGGGCCCGGAACTCGGCCTGACCGCCGTATTCGGGCTGGATCGCCTTCACCGCGGCCAGTTCCCCGTCGGCGGCGCGGCCTAGGTAGACCACGCCCATGCCGCCCGCGCCCAGCCGCCCCAGCAGCCGGTACCCGCCCAGGCGGGAGGGATCGGATGCGACCAGCGGCTCCATCACGCGCCCCCATGCGTGCCGGGCGTGGAGGAGTTTTCGCCGGACCAGGCGCCCGGCTCCGAGGATCCGGATGGCACCCTGGCGGGCCGCCCGATCTCGTCCTCCAGTGCCGACCGCATCCAGCCCGAGGACTGGGCGACCATGCGCTGCACCTCTTCCTCACTGCGACCCTGGCCCCCGCATGCGGAGACCCCGACCGTCACCGGTCCGAAGGTGGATTGCAGCCAGACGTAGGGATACGGGCCGCCGCGGGTGCGGCTGCGGCACTGGCCGCTCTCATGCAGCCGGTCCTCGCCGGAACGGTTGGCGCCGTCGCCCCACACCTGTGAGGCCGACATCAGGCCGGTCAGCCGCTCACCCGGGCGCAGCGTCTGCTCCGGGCAGCCCATCACCTCTTCCAGCGTGCCCGCCTGGGCCCAGTCCGCGCCCAGGGCCGTGCGATGCACACTGACCGTGGCCGACAGCCGCACTGATCCCTTGCCTCCCTCCGCAGGCACTTGGAAGTAACGGGTCAGTGTCGCCAGCACATCCTTCGGCAAGGGCTCCTGCCGCCACGCGCAGTCCTGGCCCAATACCGCCCAGCGGCTTGGGTCGCCCTCGTACGGCGTCGCACCAACAACCCCCCGCCCGAACAACTCCGGGCCCGCGATCACCTTCCGGATGAGCTTCTGCGCCTGACCGGCCGTTCCCGGCTGCCGTGCCGGATCCCACACAACGGTCGGGGACGCCCCCGGCGCCACAACCCCACCATCAGCACCAGCCGATCCCGCCAGCCCTCCGCTCTGCGCGCCCGATGTGCTACGACTGGCACCCGGACTCGCATGCGGTTCCCGTTCCCCTGCCGCCCGGCTCCGACCGTCGGAACAGCCGGCCAACAGCCCCCCGCAGATCGCTGCCGTCAGCCCCAAAATACACAGAGCTCTCCCAGACGCACGCGCCACAATCCCCCCCCGCCCCGGCTTCAGCCCCTCCGGCCACGCCCGAGCACCCAAAGGCATCATCAAGCCGACCAGATCGTATGCCCATCACCTCGACGTTCGCATCACCCAAAGGAGTTAACTGCTTGCCCAGGGTCGTCATCCTCATCCAATTCGAACAAGTGAGCCTGCACAACCTAGCCCCGGCACTTCATGACGGCTGATCAGCTCAACTGATGGCCGGTACCCGCGACGACCTGAACGGCGGAGTTTCGCGACGAGCACACCGAGGCCATCGCCCACATCATCGAGGCCGAACGCGAGAACCCGCCCCGCCCGCCCCGCCGGAACCCGAGGCACCCTTAATACTCCAGCAGCGGATCGTGTCCTGAGCTGGCGATTGTCGTTGTCCTGGCATGGAGGGCATGACTGAAGTCGGTTGCTGGGCTGAGGAGTTGGAGTCGGTGTTCGCCCGGGTGGCGGGCCGGTTCGCTCGGGCGGATCTGCGGTGGCGGATGCGGGACTACGTCCGCGGTCTGCTGGGGCGGGCGACACGCAAGAACGGCTGGCAGCTCGCTGAATGGGCAGGCCACCGCACCCCCGACGGCTTTCAGCGGCTGCTGAACAGCAGCGTCTGGGACGCGGACGCCCTGCGTGACGACGTCCGTGCCTACGTCGCCGAGCGGCTCGGACCGGACGGAGTGCTGATCATCGACGACGCCGGGTTCATCAAGAAGCACCTCGGGAAAGATCGACAACTGCCAGATCGGGGTGTTCGCCGCCTACGCCACCAGTTCGGGCCGGGCCCTGGTGGACCGGGAGCTCTACCTGCCCAAGGCCTGGACGTCCGATCGTGACCGCTGCCGGGCGGCGAAGATCCCCGACGAACGCGGCTTCGCGACCAAGGGAGAGCTGGCCCGGGACATCGTCTGCCGCTGCCTCGCTACCGGCCTGCCCGCCAAGTGGGTCACCGCGGACGACACTACGAAGCAGTTGGCCATCGACGCTGCCACTCGCGCGGGCCGGGCGGGTGCCGCCTACGCGGACTTGGGTGAAGCCTCGGGGATCACTCGTCAGGCCGCCCGCAAGCGCTAGCCGGAGGCGGTCGGTACCCACTGGGCGGTCTGCCTCCTGACCGGCAAGAGCCACCCGCACGGCGTAGCCGTCCAGGTGCTCCGCAGCAGCAAGGCGATCGAGACCGGGCGCCCCTGCCCCCGGCGAGGACGGGTACAGCGAGTGGCTGTAACGGTGGCAGCAGCACATCATCCGCCTGCTCTGACCGCCGGGCGCGGGGGCGGGCGCCACGGCGCGGGATGTGGGCGCGGACGGCAGGACGTCCCGGAACTGCTGCGGGCCACAGGGAGTCTCGCTGCGCCGCTGCGGTCGTTCACGCAAGCCGGCAGTCACTTGATCAACAACTTCTGGTAGGGCCACCACAGCGAGGCCGCTCCCTCCGGGGAACGGCCTCGCCTTCGCCCGGAGTGCGGGTCAGGTGGGGCTCAGCGGAGTGATACCGGTACCCGCGTACAGCTCGAGTTCCAGCGACAGAACCGTGAGAGGCTCCCCGGCCTTGATCGCGTGCCAGGCGATCGCAGCCGCGTGGGCTACCGGCCAGTCCACGTTTTTCCAGTCCATCGCGTTTACGGAGTGCGCAGCGGTGAACGGGATGTGCTCGGCGAATCGCAAGGATGCCGCGTGCTTGCCTGCCCCGGCGACCTGCCGCTCGGCTGCGAGGATGGACAGGGAGGGGATGATGACGCGGCCGGTGCCGCGTGAGGCCTCGATGTAGAGGCCGGTGAAGAAGGGGTCGGCCCGGTACAGCGCGGCAAGAGCGGTGTGGTCCAGGACAGCCGTCAGGTTCACGCGGCGGTGCCGCCCTGGTGGGCGCGGATCTTCGCCCAGGCATCCTGACCGGCCTGCTGGACCTGCTCTGTGTACTGGATATCGAGCTCACGGGCCGCCTCGGCAGCGCGCTGCTCTCGTTCGGCTTCCGTGAGCTCGCGGGAGGCGAGCTCTTCCAGCAGCTCGGTGATGGTGGTGCCGCGCTCTTCGGCAAGGACCCGCAGCCGGTCGCGCACTTCCTCGCTGGTGGGGTCTGCGGCGGCGGTGGGTATTTCGGCGTCGTCACCTCGTTCGCGTACCCGTTGCATCCGATCGCCGGCGTCCTGGGCGGGCCGACGTTGACCCACTGGACGGCGACGTGATCGCCGGTACTGGGAGCTGATCGCCGAGTCCTGCGAGCGGCTCGGCGCCGTATTGGTCGTCGGGCTCCGACCGCTGCCGCCACCCACCCGAGCGCCGGCACGGGCGGCCTCCTCCGGCCCGAACGCTCCCGCACCGACGGGGGACGGGCACTTCAGCGGGGCGGAGTCCTCCGGCGGCACGGTCCACTTCGGTAACGCGGACGGTGCGGCGCCGACCGGCCTGGCTCCGCCCGGACGGCCCACCGGGGCTGCTCGCCACCCTCCCACTGCGGACAGAGGACCTACGGGCTCATGTCAGGTCTTTGTCCTCATCCGTCGGGCTGTCGGCGCAGCCGGCAGGGCACGGATCCAAGCCACACCGGTGAAGCTCTTCGCCGCGATGTGAATCTCCGCCCGCCGGAATCCTGTGGCGGCCAGGCCGCTGTAGCCATGGGAGACGAGGTCCTGGTAGAGCCCGTCCGAGAACGCGGCGACCAGCTGGGTCAAGGGGTCGTCGACGAGGGCGCGGCGTACGGGGTCGGAGTCGAGGACGCGGAACAGGGCGACCACGGCGGATCCGGCGTATCCGCTGTCTGCCTCGTGGACGATGCCCTGGTGCAGGCTGGCCCGCATCCGGACGCGCCGCGGGTACGCGACCGCGGCATTGGCGTCGGCCAGCGCGGAGGCGAGGCCCTCCAGAAGGTCCGGCACGACCCTGGTCTCGTCGATGCCAGGCTCGAACACGAGTAGATAGCCGTCTCCCTGCGCCCGTCGGCCGCACGTGTCCCAGGCGATGTCGGCCCGCGCGCATGCGGCGCGCAGCGGTGGCCGACCGCGGCTTGTTGTCGAACGCGGCGAACTCTCCCACGAGTTCCCCGCCGAGCCGGACGGCCAGCACCCGCACGACGAAGCCGATCAGGATCACCTGGCCCCGGGACGTCCCCCCGCCTCCGCGGTCGCCGCCATCGCGTTCAGCACGCCCTTCGACCACACCGACGACCCCGTGATCGCGGCCACCTGCGCGGGTTGGAGGTGGGCCGGCTTCCCTCACGGAATCTGGCGGTCGTGCACCGCCGCGGCTCCGACTCTATCGGACCGACCCGCCCGCCCACAGGGCTCCTTGGTCACTGAGCGCGGGGCGCATCGGGGTAGCCGACCGCGTCTGCGTACCGGGAGCCCGCGTTCACCAGACAGGCAAGCTGCTTTGCCACGCCCCCTACGCTGACACTGGCGTTGACCTCGTCGCCGACGACGACCGCGTCCACCGTGCGGGTGCCGACCGAGCGGGCCACGTCGTCGATGAGTGCGAACAGCTCCGGCGCGTCGGCGCGGCGCAGCACCGGCCGGTCGCTCGGCAGCCGGGCGAACCGGGGCCGCAGCGCCATCGCCATCGCCAGCAGGATCGCCCCCGCCACCATGCCGACGCCACCCCAGCCGCGTCCGAGGCACCACACGCCGGCCAGCAGCAGTACCGCGGTGACGGCGTGCACGGCGAGGGCAAGCGCGTAAGCGAGGACCGCCGAGGTGTCCCGGCGGGCGGCCAGGACACCGCCCTGCGCCACCTCGTCCAGCAGCTTCTCGCCATAGCCGCGGGCCAGGGCGCGCCGGGTCCGGTCGACCCGGCCGCGCTCGGGCTCCGGCTTCGCCGGGTCGACGTTCCACTCGCAGGCGGCGCACCACAGGGTGAACCGCCGGTCCCCCTCGATCCCGGCCCCGCACTCGGGGCACGCCTGGGTGATCTGCTCCGCAGCGCTCGTCATGGCGCCTTTCCCTCCCCTGCGGCCTCTCCCCGAAGCCGCCTGTTCATGACAGAAGGGGAGAGCTGATCACGCGGGGCGAGACCGGAGCAACCCTTACTGATCTTTTCGTAAGTTCGGTGGGTGGTGGTGGGCGTGTTCGTGCACGGGGTGCTGATGCTGCTCGACCAGCTCACGCTGCGGGCCGCCCAGCGGGCCGAGTACCTGGCCGACCGGGAGGCCGCCCGGGCCGGTTCCACCGAGGCCGCCACAGGGCTGATGGACCGGCTGCTGATCGCGGACTCGGCCGTCACGGCGCTGCGGCGCGAGGCCAACCAGGCAGCCCTGCGCGGGCATGGCGCCGCCCTGAGGGCCGAGCGCGCGGAGCATCTGTGGGACCGGCTCGCCGCCCACATGGAGTCCGTGCCCGGCCACGAGTACGAGCGGCTGCTGCGCGCCGGCGCCCGGCGCGGCCACAGCGTGGACTCCACCCACCCGCCGACCCACCTGCGCCGCGCCTGCCTGCTCACCGGCCCGCCCCTGCCCGCTGCCGTGCCGGCCGACGCCGACCGCGAGCGCCGTATCGCCGGCGAACTGGCGGCGGCGCGCGCCGAGGTGGCGCGGGGCATCGTGCGGGACGGGTACCAGGGTTAGCTAGGCCTTCGACTGCGGCTCGGGGCCTTGTGTGCGCATGTACTCGTTGATGCGCTGCGCTTCTTCGAGTTGGTCTTCGAGGACAATGATGCGGCAGGCAGCTTCGATGGAGATGCCCTGGTCGACGAGTTCGCGGGCACGGGCAGCGATGCGCAGCTGGTAGCGGGAGTAGCGGCGATGGCCACCTTCGGAGCGCAAAGGTGTGATCAGGCGGTGTTCGCCGAGAGCACGCAGGAAGGCGGGGGTGGTGCCGAGCATGTCGGCGGCCCGGCCCATGGTGTAGGCGGGGTAGTCGTCGTCATCGAGAGGAGTGACGGCGCGGGAACTGCCAGGGGGCATAGACCTCTTCTTCCGGGGGACGCGTCGGGGGGCCCGGGCGCCGTACTGGCACCCGGGCCCCGAGCTTTCAACACCATCTACCGGCGAACTGCGCCGGCCCTGTATGTCCGCAGGGTCCGCCTGGGAGGGCGGGACTGCGGGGATCGCGGATGCGTGACCGGGGACCACCTTCCAATCCGGGGCCTGCGGTACCCGGGCGGACTGCTTCCTCGCCCGGGCGATCCTGATGGCGTTTCGCTCCTTACCTTCGGTTACTCGGTGATACTGCTGGATACCGCGGGTACTGCTCACGACCTTCTCGGGCCGTGTCCTGCTTGACCTGTCGGCATGGCAGTTCGTGTCTGCCGTGCCCACTTCGACTTCCTGGGTACGACAAAGAATGTAACCCTGCGACGGGCCAATGTCTACTGTCGCCACGACAGGTTTTCTCCATGGTTAGTGTCTAGGGTTCTTCCGCGGGTACACCCGGAAGAGTGCTGTTCCTGGGTTGCTTCCCTGCTCGGCGACCACATGCTGAGCCTGGAGGCACAAAACCTGTCCAGGGTGGGGGACAGCGCATGACCGCCATGGAGACCGGCCTTTACATCGGTACAGCCGTTGGCGCTGCGATTGATCATGGCCCTGAGTTGAGGGCTGCCGCCGCCCCCGGGCCGCCGAGGTACGCGTCAAACGGGCGATGGGATGATCTTGCCCCAGGACGGCCGACGACCTGGAGGGCGCTCGCTGGCGGGATCTACCATCGGCCCGGCGGCGGCACCCTCCATGATGCTGCCGAGCGGGCCGCCGACTACCTTGAGGGCCGGTAGACACCTGCGCCAGGTTCCTGCGCCCAGGGACGGTCACAGCAGGCGGCCGGATCTCCGCCGGGGTCGTCGACCAGCACGATGGCGGCCCTGACTCGCTTGCCCACCGGCTCGCGGCGCACCTCGAAGCTCTGACACACGGCCGTGCTGCCCGCCCCGTCTGGGTCTGCGGGGCAGGCCGCGGGCAGTGTCGGGTCGGTGTCCCAGACGCTGATCTGGACGGCGCCTTCGCTGACCGCCAGGTCCAACAGGCAGGCGCCGGGCGCGTACCTGTAGGCGTTGGTGACCAACTGCTGACGGCCAGCCGCACGGTGCCCATCGCGCGGTCGGAGACCGGGAAGCCGCGTACTTTGAGAGGACTTCCGCGAACAGCGACCGACGGAAACGTGATCGACTTCACGCCTCTCGCGGAATTGGCGCGATCGGTCGGCAGCGATCCGAGTGGGGCCCGGAAGCGGAACGGCTGCTGCCGTTAATACCTGTTCCGCTGTTCTTCACCAGGCTGCCAGCCGTGTCGGTCGTCTGTTCGTTCACCCACCGCCGAGCCTCCGCGAGGTTCGCGGCGGTACCCGCGGGTTCGTACGAAAATCCGTTCCACTCCTCCCTCGGCTCGTCGGGCTGGAGGTGACCGCAGCCGCGGTGCAGCGGGCGGTGCCGACGCAGACGTCCAGCGGCGGACGGCGCCGCTTCTCGCACGCCGCGAGCCGGTCGCCGTCGTCCACGCGCGGAACCGCGCGGGACGGCTGGTTCGGCGGTCCGGGTGGGGAGTGCTTGCCATGCGCTCGACGGTCTCAGGCCGCGACGGTGGTCGGCCGGGCCGCGGCGATGTCCGCCACGCGGGTGCGGACCTCGTCCACCGCGGCGGTGCGGATCGCGCCGACCGAGATGCGTACCGGATGGGTCAGGGGCCCGTCGGTGATGACGTGGCGCAGTTGCTCGGCGCTCCAGCCGGCTTCCAGCATGACGGTGACCACGCGGCCTTGGTCGGTCAGCGCCTTGCCGGACAGCAGCAGTTCGGGACGGCTCGCTCCGATCATGAGACCGACTACGGCGGTTTCGGTGGTGCGGACGGCTGCGCAATGAGCATGGGCTCCGGGGCAATCGGCGTGCGCAGTCCATTGAGCATCCTCAAGCCTGAAATCGCTGGTCATGGGGCTGGCGGGGGCTGGGGCCTCGCGCCGGTCGGGGGCGTGATCGATAGCAGGTGATCATCCGGCGCATTGCCGGTTCGCCGGAATCACGATGCCGGATCCGGAGTGCCTCCGATGAGAGCAGGGGCCGTTGGCGGCGGGGTTCGGTCAGCCGCTCTCCCGGTAGTTCATGAACCAGTGAGTGTCGAAATAGCGGGCCATGGTGAACGGATGGTGCGGGTCGACGAGGATGCGGCAGACGAACTCCGCCACCTGGCAGTCGAAGGGGACGTCGTCACCGTCGAAGGACCGGAGCACGACGGGCCAACGGTCGGGGTCGTCGCCCTCGGCCCTCCAGCAGTACAGGTCCTCGTGTTCAGTGCCCGCCCAGATGAGCAGACCGTCCTCTTCGAGAGCTGTCCACGGCTCCTGGATCAGGTTCAGGAATCCGTCGAAGGCGCCCTCGCCGAACGTCTCGACCATGCGCTTGTAGTCGCTCGGCAGCGCGGTGCCCAGGCGCGCCTCCGCCTCCGCCCAGTCCACGTCCGGCCGCTGGGCGGGCTGTGTCCAGCCGGTGATCCGTCTGAGCCGCTCCATCCAGTCGACATCCTCGTCCGGAGCAACCGCCAAGGGTTCGGGCACCTCCCTATGAGCGACCACGAGCACCGGCCGCTCGGCCCCATCGGCGTCCCGCGCCGTACCCGTGCCGACCCACTGATCCCCGTACGCCCACGCCCGTATCGTCACGGCCCGGTCCTCGAAGGGCACGAGGAGAGCCGCGCCCCTGGACTCGTCGACCGTCGGATCGGTGAAGCCGTCGAGGACGAGGGTGCGCGGGGCACCGTACCTGCCGTCGAGCAGGTCGGTCAGCTCCTGCGGGTCCAGGTCGCTGGGCAGGTACAGGTAGCCGTCCCCCGGGCCGAGTCGGGCCAGAAGGTCGGTGACGGTCGCTTGCGTGAGTTCCATGGCGGGAAGTGAAGCGCACCGCACTGACAATGGGCATCGTCCAGCCGAAAGCTGCGGGTCACGGGGGCTGGCGTGGGCGGGGGCTGGAGCACTCGTGCCAGCCGCGGCGCCTTGACCACAGCATTGCATGGTCGTCCGTCAGCGTTGGACCTCGGCATTCGTCAGCACGAGGAGAGCCCGCAGCGCAACGTGGTCGCGTATCAGCGAGCAGGAGGCCGAGCGTGTCGGTCACGATGCTCCGCTTGCGGCCACGATCTTCTTGGCGTTGTCCGTGCCCTGGCTTGCGGCGGGGACGCTGGTGGAGGTCTTGACGCTCTGCGCGTCGATCACGCACGCCGACGGCTTCGCGTTGCGGCCCTCCTGCTTGCGCGCCAACAGGCCGTTGAGCTGGGCGAACACGCCGTCAGCCTGCCACTTGGCGAAGTAGCCGTAGACCGTGTTCCAGTTCGGGAAATCATGCGGCAGACAGCGCCACTGCACCCCCGTGCAGTCCACGTACAGGATCGCGTTCATGATCTCGCCCAGTTCGTGTTCGGGCGGACGCCCGAAGTTCAGGGCCCGGCCGCGGCGCTCGAAGCACCAGGCAGTCAGGACCGCCTCGATCAACTCCCAGCGGGCATCGGACAGATCACTCGGATACGCACGACGGTCGGTCATGACCTGGACGTACCGCCGGTCGGGGGCGTTCGCCCAGGCATGTCTTGTGCCGCGCTGAAGCACGTAACACATCCGGGCCTCCTGGAATGAGACAGGCGCAAGCCGATCCCCGCATCAGACGCCACACCATCCGAGTCAACAAGCACGGCCAACCCCGCAGTCCCAAACGCACCGGTACATCAGAGGGAGCAATAGCCCAGATAACATCGCACTAAAGATGAAAACAACCTCTCAGTGAGCGTTTTGCTCGCTTTTCGGATGATTCATGCCTATTTTCGGCGGCTAGACATGAGCACTGAATCAAGCGATCCGCCGGAAAAATAGGCGGCACTGCTCACGCCTATGCCACAGCCGTCATCGACCACCTGAGCCACCGAGCGCCCGGACTGCTGCGGATCCTGCGGGAAACCGACCCCGACCACGTCCTGCTCGACGGCACACTCGCCGAGTGCGACCGCGTCGGCGACAGCAGGGCCGACTTCTCCCACAAGCACCGCCGCCACGGCGTGAACATGCAGGTCGTCGCCGACCCCGCGGGCAACCTGCTGTGGATCTCGCCCGTCCTGCCCGGCCGCACCCACGACCTCACCGCGGCCCGCACCCACCGCATCATCCGGATCTGCGAACGCCAGGGCATTCCCGTCCTCGCCGACCGCGCCTACATCGGAGCCGGCCCCTGGGTGACCACGCCGGTCAGACGACCGCCCCTCGGGGAGCTCCCCCCACCCAGCGGACGATCAACAGAGCCCTGTCGGCAGCCCGGGCGCCGGTTGAACGAAGCATTGCGAAGCTCAAGTCATGGCGGATCTTCCGCCATGCCCGCTGCAGTCCGAACCGGCTCTCGTCACTCGCCGCCGCCGTCCTCACCCTGGAGCGGCAGCGCTGAAAAAGCTCACTCAGTCACTGGCGGCACTGCCACCAGGCCTTCCGCAGCCCGTCGCGGTCGCCCAGCCCAAAGCTGAGGATGACGAAACGGGATTCTCGCAACGCGATTCGGTTGGCCTGTCGTACCGTTCGAACCATGCGCATACGTCATGGTCACTTCCTGCCCGCGGTGTTGGTGCTGAGCGCGCTGCTGACGAGCGGGTGCTCCTCATCCTCCTCACCCAAGGAGTCGTCGGCGGAGGCGGAGTCGGGCGCTGTGCCCGCCGATGCATCCGAGGAGGGCGTCGAGCCCCCGTACATTCAGCAGATCCTGGACTCCACTCTCGGCCAACGCATCACAGGCATGCCTGACGGGACGGTTCACCGCCCGCAGCAGGGCAAGCCGCTGGGGGCTTCGCCCTGTCGGCTGATGGAGGCAGACGGGGGTGCGGATATCACAGACAAGCAGAAGGCGACACGCAAACCGGTGCCGGTGCCCGCGCTGTACGAGCTGCGCTCCGAGCGCGTCACCGACGGGTTCAGCGTGAGTACGTACGTCCTGCCGAGGAACGCCGACAAGGCGAAGGTACTCGGCGCGGTTCTCGCCGCGGCCAAGGACTGTGGCTCGCGCACCGCTACCGCCCCGATATCCGCAGTCTCACGCTCCAGCGCCGTGGTGACCACCGCTGCTCAGCTCACCTCGGGCAAGCACGGCCCCGGCGTCGCCGTGCTGAGCGAGGCATCCGCCGCGGGTTCGGCCCCGCCGGGGCCGAGTTGGACCATCGGCCCGGACGGGAAGCTGGCGCCCATCGGGGATCTGCCCGCGCCGGGATCCGGTGCGGTGGAGGCGGCCTTCACCTACGGCCAGGCGGTGGTCTACGGCACCAACGGCCGCTTCCTGGTGGAAGTGCTGAGCATCGCCGACGACGACCCGGTCAACCCCGACCCGGCTGCGGAAGACCACCCCAGCGCCCCGGCATACACCGAGGCGCAGGAGACCCTGACGACCGTGCTGTCGGGATTCCAAGGCATCCCGGATTAAAGCGCATCGAACACGCAGTTACGGCAATGCCGGTGACTTGCTCGTCCTGGAGCGCGAAGCCGTCCCCGAGCGGGGGGCGTCCTGATCCGCGACAGCATGGGCCGTGAGCCGCTTCCCGCCGGGCGACCCGGCCGCTCTCGGCGGAATTCAATGCAGTCGTAACGATCGTCCCTCAACTTTCTGCTGCACATGGTGACGTGAACCCCTCGGCGCTGTACCGCAGGTGGTACGTGGATCTGGCGCCGTCGACGCGTCGCCTTCCCCCGTCCCGTCTGGGGCGGCCACCCGCGCGTCATTCCTGTACGCCAGCACTGAGAGGGGAAACACCATACCCGGTCGCCCACACCAAGCCGGGCCCTTTCCTGCAGCGAACCGTCGAACTCGGCACCTGCGTTGACATCCGGCACCGGGTCAAGCTGATCGCCCTGCCCGGTGAACGGCTCCGCCTGCCTGTACGACTCGCTCGGCTTCGCTCTGCGCCGCCTGACCACGATCCTTCAGGTGCGCACGCCGGTCCGACAGATCCGCACGCCGGGAAGACCGCGAAGCCGGGCTGTTGTGACTCACGACGAGACGCGCACTACGGCACCGTGGACGGAGGGGCGGCACATCCCACAGCTGCCCCACCGCCGTGCCCTGAACCCGCGCCGGGTCGTCCGCTTCCACTCCCGTACGCACTCGATCTGCAGCGGGTGCCCGGCGCACTCTGTCGCCCCTGAACCTGCCCCAGCGCGGGGCACCCCCATCTTGCTGCGCACGCTCACCGCTGTGCCCACCCTGTGCGAGGGGCCGGCGATCTCGTTCACCAGTCTCCAGGAAGGCACCCGCTCGTGTGCATAACACCCCTTTCTCCGCTGCACATGGCTGTTGCCTTGGACGGCCCGGCTGGCACCCGGCCTCCTGGCGTCAACCGGTGGCCCGTGACGCTCGCAGCGCCACGGGACCATGTCGAGGCGTCGAGGACGAGTTTTGGCCCGCTTGCTGGCGGCGGACCAGCCCAGGATCGCCCGGGAGAACACGTCCACGACGAACGCGATGTAGACGATCCCGGACCAGGTGGTGACATAGGTGAAGCTGGCCCACCCATCGCTCGCCCGGGCGTGATCCGGTGACGTCGCGCCGGAGCAGGTCGGCGGCCCGATCGTGACGGTCGTTTCGGATGGTGGTGCGGATCTTCTTGCCGCGTCGGGCGCCTTGGAGGCTGAGGTCGCGCGTGAGCCGGGCGACGGTGCAGAGGCCCACCGGTAGCCTTTGCTGTGCAGTTGCCGCCAGACTTTACGGACTCCGTAGACGCTGAGGTTGTCCGTGTGGACGTGGCTGATCTGCGTCTTCAGCTCCGCGTCACGGACTGCTCGGTGCTGCAGGTGTGGTTCCTCGCCGCATAGCGGGTGCTCGTTGCGATCTTCAGTCCGTGGCTGGTCAGGACTGTGCAGATCGGCTCGACTCCGGGCACCTGGCGGTGCGCGTCGATGAACGGCACGAGCGCTTCGACGGCCAGTCGAGCTCGGCCGCGAAGAAGCCGAGGCCGCCTTGAGGATCTCAGCCGCCCGGTGCAGCTCCGCGTTCTCGGCCATCAGCCGCTTGATCTCCGCAGCCTCCTCCGAAGTCACCCCGGGACACCGGCCGGCGCCGACCTCGGCCTTGCCGACCCACGTCCGGGCTGTCTCGGCCGAACCAATGCCCAGCTATGCGGCGACCGCCTTCATCTCGGCCCACTCAGTCGGACGTTGGGGCGGACCTGCGTGACCATGCCCACCGCACGCTCGCGAAGCTCGGCAGGATAGGGAGACGGACGGGCCATGCCTCGATCCTCTCAGGGAGACGAGCCTCCACCAGCTCCCCGGAGCGGTTCAGTGCTCCATCGGCTTCAGCGCTTGGTACGGGTGCTTGAAGTACTCCGTCTTCGTGGTTCCGGTGAGCACCGTCAGGGGAAGGCGTGACGCCCCGTCTCGTGGTGCTTCCACCAGGGGTCGCGTCCCTCGTCGTCGAGCATGGTCCAGTCGTAGGGGTGCTGCCCCGGCCGCGCAGGCCGGTTCATGCGAGGTCGAAGGCACGACGGGCGCGTTCCACCTCGGGCATGTGTGTCGCGACCCACTCCAGCAGCACCTCGACCGGCTGCCGCATGGTCTTGCCCAGGGGGGTGATCCGGTACTCGACGGCGACGGGGCGGGAACTGAGGAGCACGCGCTCCACGATGCCGTTGCGTTCGAGCCGGCGCAGCGTAGCGGTGAGCGACTTCTGGGTCACCGCGGGGATCGCACGGCGCAGGTCGTTGAAGCGACAGGGATGTTCGCAGAGCTCGTTGAGGACGCTCAGCGACCACTTGTCGAGCACTTGGTCGAGGAACTCCCGGTGGGGGTGCTCGATCCTGAGCTCGCCGTCGTGGCTGTGCGTAGTAGCCGGCACGATACCTGGTCTCCTTGAAGTGTCCTTCGTCTACCAGGTAGCAAAGATATACCGACTTTGTCGAAGTGAGGAGACCACCATGTCCGTCCGTCGTTTCACACCCGAAGGCATGATGCAGCCCACCCCGTACGAGCATGTGGCCGTGGGCACTGGAAGGCGTCACGTGCATGTCAGCGGCCAGGTCGCCCGGTCGGCGGACGGGTCTCCCCTCGCCCCGGGAGACCTCGCCGGACAGGTCGCCCACGCACTGCGGAACACCGGGAAGGGCCTCGCGGGGGCGGGTGCGTCGTTCGACGACGTCCTGAGGCTCACGTTCTACGTCACGGACTGGGCGCCCGAGAAGATCGACGCGTTCATGGAAGGGGTCGGGCAGGTGGCGGAGGAGATCGGGTTGACGGTGCCGCTTCCGCCCTCCTCGCTGATCGGGGTCGACTACCTATTCGAGCCCGACGTCCTGGTCGAGGTGGAGGCGACCGCGATCCTCGATTGAGTCGGCCCCCGGCGCCGACGCGGTCTCCTTCTCTCTGCAACCCGCGTCGGTGCCGCCTCGTCTCTCGGCCCGGTCTCACGGCATCGCAACTGCAGTAGCTGGACCAGACCGACCCACGTGTGCTCATCGGCCTCGGTATGAACGGCGCGGGCCGCTCGGCGAGGTCGAGGGACTCCGGGTCAGCCTCGCTGCTACGCGGCCGCGCTCGCCAGCAGCCCGGACCACTGGGCGGACGAACAGGCCGTCCGTGAACAGCGCGCACACCACAAGCTGACCGGCGACCGCTTCTTCACCACCTGCGCCGAACTCGTGCACGCCTCTTGACCGCCGCGAACGACCGGTGATGGCCTGCCGAAACCTTCTGGCCTGCCACCACCGGTTCAGCGGAAGACGAGAAAGGAGCCGTGCAGATCGTCTGTGCTTGACGGCGTGTCAGCGGCATCTGGCGAACGGGCCGCCGCCGGGCCGAGGCTGATCCGTACGGATCGCAGGGGGTGGGGCGTGGACGTTGAGGCGTTCTTCAGCAGCGGCGACGGCTGGGCCGAGTCGTGGGTGCTCGACTTCGAGCTGGTCGAGTCGCTGCGGTTCGGCCCGTCGGCCGGTTCGCGCTGTCCAGGAACGCCTCGCCCTGGAGGCGCCCGCCCACGAGGCGCTGGGTTCCGGTTCCGGGGTTGCGTGTGTGCCGGCTTTCCGCGTGGCGGAGGTGGTCTCCGCCGAGGCCTCTCGGAGGCAGGTAGACGGAGAGTTGTGTCGCTTTGATATCCACCTGCGCGGTGGAGAGTTGTACAGGTCGGCGGTCGGTGGGGGATCCGGGGGACGAGACCCTGGCACGACCTGTGGCGGGCGGTTCAACTCGCGCTTGCTTTACGTGAGTTGATGTGCTTCGCAGTACGGTGGGTCTGGGGCCGTGGGGCGAGGACGAATGGGCGCGGGTCGAGTCACTCGTACCGGAGATCGCGGCGTTCGACACCTACGCCTATCGGCCGACGTCTCCTCCAGCCGGACACAGCGCATGCGGATCGGCCATCGCGAGGGGGTCAACACCCTGCTGCGCCAACTGGCGGACCCTAAGAGGCCCTAACAGAAGTCGTTGATCAAGTAACCATCGGCTTGTCTGCTCGTTGGTCGGGTCGTGGGGAAGCGTCAGTCGCGGCCGTGGATCGTATCGGACGAACTATGGTCGCTCATCGAGCCGTTGCTGCCCGAGCCGGGGCCGAAGCTGGTGGCGGGTCGGCCGCGGGTGCCGGACCGGCAGGCTCTGTGCGGGATCCTGTTCGTCCTGCACACCGGCATCCAGTGGGAGTACCTGCCCCAGGAGCTCGGCTTCGGCTCGGGCATGACCTGCTGGCGGCGCCTGGCCGCCTGGAACGGTACCTGATCGGTGCCAGACCACTACCTCATCCCTGCCGTGGCACTGTCGCCCCTCTCCCCGCCCCCTACACGCCATCAAGCTACGGGAGACCTACGCAACACTGGGGCAGTGGAACGGACCTGCGCTTGGCGGCCCGCCCGCTCCGAGGCCGTACTTCACCTGGCCCATGACCGACCTCATGGCCCGCCGCCTCACTACCGCCGACGCAACGCCATCGACGCTGCTCCGACCGGCTCAAGGGCTTCCGCGGCATCGCCACCCGATACGAGAAGGCCGCCACCTCCCAAAAAGCAGCAGTCACACTGGCGTCTTTCTACGCTGGGCAAGATCCGTCTGAAGACGCACCCAGGGCTGTTGCGAAGGCGGATCAAGGTCATGGATGATCAGGGAATCCGACGTTGAGGGGGCGACGTGCGATTTACCGATGGTCCGAGCGTGCACTGCGATGTTCATGTCGAGGCAGCTGTGCCGCGGGTCTGGGATCTGGTGACCGACATTCGCCTGCCGGCCCGGCTCAGCCCCGAGCTGCAGCGCGTCGAATGGCTCAATGGCGCGGACCGTCCCTTGGTGGGTGCGTGCTTCGAGGGCTACAACCATCACCAACAGCTCGGCGAGTGGCGGACCGTCTCCCATGTGGTCGAGTTGGACGAGCAACATGTGTTTGCCTGGGCCGTCACGGATGCAGATGGCCGCTATGGAGAACCGACCCTGGATCCGTCCAAACCCATGGCGTCCTGGCGCTACGAACTCGAGGCCGAGGGCGGGGGCACCCGGCTGCGGCAGTCGGCCCTCATCGGGCCGGGCCGCAGCGGAGTCACGCTGGCCCTCGAGCGCTGGCCGGACAGGGAGGAGGAGATCATCGCTTTCCGGCTGAAGGAGCTGCACGCCGGGATGGAAGCCACCCTGCGTGGCATCAGGACACTGGCCGAGGAAGGTGCCTCAGTTCCTTTGTGAGGCGTGTGACAGCCACTCGTTGATGGCCGCGACGGGACGGCCGCCTCATAGCGGACCGCGAGCTTGTTGTACCGCGGGCTACGGCACGGTGCACTCGATCGCGTGGCGCTCGTCGTAGTCAGTCGGGTCGAACTTCGGCACCCGGCCGCCGAGCGAGCCGAATTTTCTTGCGGTTGCCGTCCTGGTCGGCCTTGTCCGGGATGGTGCAGCGGATGCCACGCCGTCGCAGGTAAGCGCGGTTCTTGCGAGAGGCGTATCGGCTTCCTTAACTACCGCCGCTCGTTCGATGACTTCCTCACTGTCACCTCCACCGCACTGGCAGTCCTCCGGGAGTTCGGCGACCGCCACGGCAAAGGCCGAGCACTCAACAACCTCGGCGCCGCCCTGCAAGGGATACACCGCTTCGACGACGCCATCGACGCCCACACCCAAGCCCTGACCATCTACCGAGATCTCGGCGACCGCCACCGCGAAGGCAGCACACTCAATGCCTCGATACTGCCCGAAGGCAGGTGCACAAGTCCTACGGGTAGAGACGCTCTTGGCCGTCCGAAGGCGGATGGCTACGCCCGCAATCTCGGCTCCGGCATCAAGAACCACAACGGCGCACACAAGAGGCATGCCTGATGCGACACACCCGGACGCTCGTGCTCACCGTTACCGCCGCCGCTCTCGCCTTCACTGCGGCTTGCGGAACTGAGCCCACAGACGAGTCCGCTGATGCCGGCAGCCGGCACCCGCGCCTGGGAAGGGACAAGATCCGCGTCACCGAGGAGACCATCGTGGGCGCGGTCACCCGGCCCGCCACCGCACCTACTGCTGGGCCGCTACGACCCCACGGGCCGGTTCCGCTTCATCGGCAGGTCCACGCCACTCTCCCGCGCGGCCCGGGCCTCACTCGCCGGTCTCCTGGCCTCCGCCGCAGGTGAACATCCATGGGCGGGACGGTCCTTCTCCGCGGGGTCGAGGACACGGGAGGTGCTGACCATTCACCTCGTGTGGGCGTCGTCGAGTCATCTCCTCGTTGCGCCCGGCGACGGCGAACTTCGGTGATTCAGGGTCCAGTCGCGCAGCCGGGCCAGTTCCGGCACAAGATGCGTGCGGCGGCGCCGGGGCGGCCGGCTGCGGTGCCTGTTCGCGCGGGGCGGTTTCATCGCCCTGAGGTCGTCCAGGGTGGCGGCGGCCGCCTTGCCGCGCCCAGGGGCCTACCGGGTCTTGTCGTTCTTCAGCGGCTTCAGCCGCTTCAGCGCCTGACGGGCCGCCTCGGTGGCCGCCTTGGGCAGGGTGTAACCGTGGCGGCGGGCCTTGGCGGTGACGCCGGTGATCCTGCACTCGATCGTGTTCGGCACTGCCTGATGCACCTGGTCCAGCAGGCCACGAACGACACGGAGGTGCCGACCGTGACAGCGCCGATGAGCAGGCGGGTGCCGGTGCGAGCCAGCCGTGGGACTCCTCCCACAGCTGCCAGTCGCGGGCATAGCCGACCCTGGTCTTCTTCGGCCCGATCCGCCCGAGGTGGTCCGCTGCCTGCTGTTCCAGCGCCTTCAGTACCGCACCGTCAGCTTCATGGAATCCACCGCACGCTGGGCGACAGCCCCGGGATCGATGGCGGGCTGGGAAGGCGCCTGCTCGCCGTCGGGGATCCCCACCACGCCGATCCGGCCGGTTTCGGGGCAGTTCACCTGGTAGACGGCCCTTTGCCGCCCTGTCCTGCTCAAGCTCACCGGCCGCGGCCCAGTCGCCGAGGGCGTACCGGTGGGCGGCACCGGCCCGCCGCGGCGCCGTCGCACGGGTGCGGGCTGGTGAGCGGATCGGCCCGAGGAGAGAAGAAGGACTACCGCTTGGACCGCCCCACCCTGGCGGACGGAGGGCAGGCCGGTGTCTTCCGCGCCGAGCACAAGGCATTGGGCACCGTCGTCGCGTTCAAGCGCCGCCACGCTCGTGCCACGTGGCCGGCACGGCGTCGGATACCCGGTTCTGCTGATCGCGGTCGGCCTGCAGGTGGAGCAGACCCTGCCGACGCAGGGTCCCCAGACCGAACACGCTCCCTTTGACCGGATCGATTCCGCCTGTGTCGGGAGAGGACTCGGCAAACATGCCCGAGATCTCCCGCACGGACCGGCTGCCGTCGCAGAGCTCCCACAGCTGGGCCGACAGTGGGCTCAGTGCGATGTACTCGGCCTCGCCGTCCTCCCGCATCCGTCTCACGAGCGTGGACTGCGCCGTGGGAGGCTGAGCGATGCTGCCCTTTTCCTTGAGGCGAGCGATGACCATCGGGTAGTCGACGGCGAGTCTGACCCCGCGCACCGACTCGGGGGCGAACGGTACGGCTTCCGGCCTGATGACCTCGTTGTCCGGGAGAACCGCGACCCCGTCCCGCTTCTCCCGCGTCCCTGGTACCTGCCCGGCTGATTCCTCCTGACCCGCCAAGGCGGTTTCGAACCTCACCATTTCCGAGATGGTGCGGTGGGCCGGCTTCGAGGCGCTGAGATAGTCGGCCTGGAGGAATTCGAGGAACTCGGCCCGGAAGCGAGGGTGTGCGTAGTAAGCACAGATGTCCGGCCCGGACCAGGTCTTCCGCTCGCTGTGGCGCAGGTGCCGGTCAAGCCACGCGTCGAACACCGTCAGCAGGTCCCCGCTGTCCTGGTGCAGGGCGACCAGCAGCCATCGGAAGCGCCGCATTCCGACGTGGACGAACTCCCGCAGCTCCTTGAGGTACCGCTTGTCCAGCCAAGGGGTCGGCACCGTGTAGAAGTTCGGGAACACGTCGGGATACGACTCGATCATGTGCCGGTCCGCCGGGCTTTGGTGCCAGCCCTGGTGCGACATGTCGGAGTACATGTCGTCGAGCGTGAGCTGGTCGGCGTAGCGGCGCTGGATCGGGGTTTCAGCCAGCGGCGCGAGGAGATGGAGCTGGGGTTCCACATGGTCCAGGCGAAGGACGTCCATCAGGAATGCGACCGTTCCCCTGAGGTCGTCCACTGTTTCTTCCGGGAAGCCGGTGATCAGGGAGGCCGCTGTTTTGATGCCATGCCGATCGGCGCACTCGATACGGCGTACGGCCTCATCGAGATCGATCCGCTTCTTGACGATCTTCTGCAACCTTGGGGATCCGGTTTCGATGCCGAAGAAGATGCCCCTGCACCCAGCGCGGTGCATGAGGGCGATCAGGTCGTCGTCGATGCAGTCGGTCCGCGCGCTGCAGGACCAGTTGAAGTCCTCACCGGAGGCGAGCAGAGCCTCGCAGAAGTCCACGACCTTCCTGCGGTCCACGGTGAACATGTCGTGCACGAGATCGAATGCCGTGATTGCGTACTCAGCGTGGATGTGCTTCATCTGCTCGATAACGCGGTCCGGTGACTTGAGCCGGAAACGGCGCCGGAAGAAGTCGTTGGTCGAGCAGAACTCGCAGGCGAACGGGCACCCCCGACCCAGCTCCAGCGGGACGTAACCGCACTCCTTGACGTGGGGGTAGAGGTGGAAGGCGGGCATGGGCAGGTCGTCGAGGTTCTGGATCACCGGCGGGTTTGGGTTGCGGACGGTCTCGCCGCCCTGGCGGAACGTGATGCCCGGGATGCCTCCGAGGGGACCGCCGGTCTCCATGGCGTCGAGCAGCAGCGGCAGGGTTTCCTCCGCCTCTCCGCGGACCACGTAGTCGACGTACTCGAAGCGCTGGAGGGTGGGCACGTCCACGACGGATGCCTGGGGTCCGCCCAGGACGACGGCGGCATCGGGCTTCACGTGCTTGATGCGCTCCGCGATGCGAAGGGTGAGCGGATAGCTGCTGCAGATCGTGCTGAAGCCGTAGACATGGGCCGGCATGAGCTCGAGCCGCTGTACTGCGAAATCGCAGAAGTCCTGCGGACGGGCCTCTGCGTAGCCTGCGCGAAGGTACTCGTAGTACCAGCGGTTGAGGTCCACGACCTCGGGAGCGTTTCCGTTCTGTTCGAGGACTGCGGCAAGGCTCAACACCCCGACGGGTGCGTTCTCGGTGATGAGCTGCATGGCGCGGTTCTCGGCCACGGACGCGTCTTCGTATTCGGTCACCGTCGGCGGACTGATCAAGCAGATGTTCACACCGATACCTTTTTGGTTGGGGGGCGGGCCTCGCCGACCGATCTGTTCGTCGCATCCGCGAGGCGCCGCCTTGTCGGCTGCGGACGAGGATTGACAGCTATTCTTCCTCTAGATTTTCACGCTGACGCTGACCTTCACTTCCACTTCCGCCCCGGCCTCTCTGGCTCTCATGGACTCCATGATGTCGTTCTCGAACTTGGACTTCAGGGTGTTGAGCTCACTGTCGCTCAAGCCGAGGTCCGGAATCGCGACCACTGCTTCTTGACTTTCGGTTCCGTTGCTCACCGCAGTGCCTTTCTCGGATGCTGCCGGTCCTGCCGGCCGCGCTGCGCGGGACGACCGGACATGGCCGCCCCGCCCATAGTGGATCAGCGAAACAGAGCCGGTCCCGCGGATTGCGCCGAACGTGGTCGCTGTTCGCCCGCCGACAGGTGCGCGGCTCGACCGGGGACGATGAGCGCCGAAACCGCGCGGGGGCCTTGTCCGGTCGCGAAGCCGAGGCGTCGGAAAACGGCCCCCACCGGGAAGGCGAGGGCCGTGGGGCGGCGGCCCCACGCGCGACGCGCTGGGAGGAAGAGGCTCCCGCGCATGGCTGATTTCCTGCAGATGTCGACGGCAACTCCGACGCGAGAGCAGGCCGTCGAACTGGCCCGGACGGTCGTCCAGGAGAAGCTGGCCGCCGGGGCGCAGATCATCGGCCCCGTGACCTCTGCGTTCTGGCACAACGGCGAGTTCGGTGCCGGCAAGGAATGGCAGCTGCTGCTGAAGTGCCCATCGTCGCTGGATCTCCCAGCTGTCTGGAATGGATCGCGCACCACACCGCCCCAGACGCGTAGGCGCTCAGGCGGCCCGTGCTGTGTCCAGGACTGCGGCAACGGCGGGCAGTATCTTGTGCTCGCCCAGCCGCCGGGGCACCAGCGCGATCCCCCGCGCGTCACACTCGAGAACCTCTGGCAGCGGCTCACTCCTCGGTGGTGTGGTGCGTGCTCGTAGACCAGCCTGCGAGTGTCCGGACGAAAACCCCTTGACCGGTTGCCCTTCGGGCAGGGCGGCGCCAGCGTGCGGAAGACCGCCCGTAGCGGTTCCTCACCGTAGTCCCACACGTTTTCAGTCGCGCGTAGTGAGGCCCTCCGCCAGACAGCGGCTCCACGTCATGGAAGGCACCGCCGGCGCGCAGGGCCTCAACACCGCCGAGTGCCGAGACAACACCCGGGGAACAGACCGTCCACCATGCGTATCCCCGCAGGACGGTGCCCAGGTGCGGGAAGGTGTCCTCAAGCAGCAGCCCGAGGTCGACCTCGAGTGCGGTCCTTCCTGTCCCACCTTCGGCGTCGTCCGCGATGCTTCCGTACAGGATGTCCTCGTGCCGGTGGAGCTGCGTACGGAAGAAGTCGATCCAGCGGGCCTGCGCCTCGCTCCGGAGGCCCGGGGCGGTGAATTCCTCGTGGTGCGAGAAGCGACGAGCGAGACGACTTCGGGGGTGTCGCGGCCCCGGACCACGGACACGTCGAGCCACGGCCAGTCGGGATGGCCGTCGGATCCGATGATCTTGAGAGCCACCGACGCTTGACCGGGCATGCTTTCCAGATCCCGGAGAAAGGCGCTCCAGTTCTTCGGGGACCAGGGGACCTCGTACGGTTTCTGCCGCCGCTTGGCCGGTTCCAGCACCACCAGGGTCGCCCACAGTTGCCCGGGCGCTGCTTCTTGGCGGCTGAGCGCGACAGCCCGGCCGGAGAAGTCCGCCTCGGGTGTGAATTGTGTCTGCAGCGGTCCCGCGAGTGCGGTGAGCGCAGCCGTGAACCAGGGTTCGTCCAGTTCGCGGTAGGCGCTGCCGTCGCCCGGGTACGGCAGGTCGATCTCTGCTCGCAGTGTCCAGTTGAGTTCGATCCCGCTGCGGGTTCCCTCGTGGTGGGCCATAGCCTGCTCCCTCCCCTGCCGGGGCCGGGGGAAGCCTAACCCCCTTACCCGCATGCGTTTTTGGTCCCCCTGCTGCACATCCAGGTCGCCCCCTACCAGGACACCCCGTCCGGCAAGGCGCTGACCGTCCAGCTGGTGCAGGGCCGGACTGTGGAGCTGGGCAGCACGGTCGGAGAGCTGCAGGGGCCGCAGCCGACCAGCTGAGCGGGCCGACCACCGCCGGATCGCCGACACGCAGTGCCCCTGGGGATGGCATCCGGTACCCAGGTACAGGTCTGCCGTCGAGGGTTAAGGCCGCTTCACCGGACGAGGCGGTCAAGATTGCGGGGAACGGTGATGACGTCATGGGCGCCGCAGGCGTGCACGCTGCCCGCCCAGGAGCGGCCGCTGGGCATGGCGGGGTTCGATGCACTGTTCGCGCACGGCCTTGACACCGCTTCATCTTTCGGTGGTCATTGACCACGGCAGCCGCAGCCAGGTGCCGGGGAGCGAGCGAAGCGTCCGCCTCCGCGCGGACAGCGCGCGAGCAGGCGGACGCTGCCCAGGAAGCCAACCTGCTGACCCGACCGCTGATGGACCGGTCAAGACGCCACGGACCCGCAAGGCGCAGGCCGACGCTTGAGCCGGCCTGGACACTCGTGGCATGCGCGGAGAGGACCGGGGCCGGATGTGACGCTTCAATCGGCACTGTCAGTAGTCGTCGCACTTGATGAAGCGTCGTGCGGGCGGGGCGGCCAGGCGTTCAGGTTGTGCCGACTGGTATGGACAGCGTGTGTGTCGTGGAGCGCGCCGTGCAGCTGCATGGCGGCTTCGAGTTCGATGCGGGCCTGCTTGAACTCGCCTACGCACAGGTTGAGTGTGCCGAGCTCGTGGTGGAAGTAGGCCTGTCCCGTCATGTCCTCGCCAGATGTGGCGGCCTGCGCGCCGGCTCGCAGCGCCTGCTGCCAGGCGCTCCAGTGCAGGCCCGAGGCGAAGGCCGGTGCCACGGTGCGTGCCAGATGCACCGCTGGGTTGTCCTGGCCCTTTGCCGACGGTCCCGTGCCCGGAGCCAATGCGTGCAGCGTGGCGAGCACCGCGGGGGCCTGGGTGCACACCTGCTGGGGGGTGGCCAGTGGATGCGCGGCCCACCAGCGGTAGTGTGCGGCTGCGGCCGAGGCGCGGATCGGGGCGTCCTCGCCGTACGCAGCGGCTTGCAGTTGGACCAGCACTCCGGCGGCGAGCCGGTAGCGGGAGCCGACCGGGGTGACCAGCCCGCACCCCACCAGCTCACCGACCGCGGCGTCGGCGTGGGTGTCGCCGACCAGCGCGGGCAGATGCGCCTGGTGCGGGATCTCGCCGCCGAGCGCGACGGCGAACTGCAGGGTGGCGCGGGCGGAGGCGCTGAGCCGGGAGGCGAGCAGCGGGGCGAGTGCGGCGGCCTCCCCGATTGAGGGCAGCGCGATGTCGTCGCCTTCGGCTGCGGGAAAGGGCGGTGCGCCAGCTCGGGTGCTGTCGAAAACGCCGAACGGGTCGCCTGCGCGTACCTGGTCGCGCTGCCGCAGCAGGGCGCCGGCCTGGACGAAGCGCAGCGGCAGGCCCTCGGACTCGAACCACAGGTCGCCGGCCCAGTTCGACTCGTCCTCGGTGAGGCGGCGGCCGACGGCGTGCTCCAGCAGGTCGATGCTGGCGGCGCGGTCGAGCCCGTCGAGGGCGACCTCTGCGACGCCCGCGTCGGCGGACGGGGCAGGCACGTCCGGGGTGGCGCCGATCAGGAAGGCACATTCCGGAGTGGCGTCCAGCAGCCCGTCGAGGGCCGCGCCGCCGAACTCGATGTCGTCCAGCACCACCACCGCGCCGATCTGGCGGGTGTAGGTGAGTAGTT
This sequence comes from Streptomyces sp. NPDC005931, assembly GCF_042871235.1. Taxonomy (NCBI): domain Bacteria; kingdom Bacillati; phylum Actinomycetota; class Actinomycetes; order Kitasatosporales; family Streptomycetaceae; genus Streptomyces; species Streptomyces sp. NPDC005931. The sequence continues at coordinate 16,974 of NZ_JBIAIG010000016.1, read as the reverse complement.
CGGCCGTGTCCGGGCGGTGCAGCGGCGCGTTGTGGACCGCGGAGAAGAGGTCGTACAGCAGTTCCTCGGCGCTGCGGCAGTGGCCGCTGAGGCGGACGACGCCGTCGGGCGCGAGGTCGGCGCAGTCCTCGGCGACGACCTCGAGCAGCCGCGTGCGGCCGGAGCCCGCAGGACCGACAAGACGCACGCAGCGGCCGCGGGCGAGCATCCGCACGAGCTGATCACGCACCTCCTGGCGGGCTACCAGCGGCACCGGAGGCTGCGCCGGGCCGGGCGGCCTGGCGGCGTGTTCCACCTCGGCTCGCTCGGCCTTGGTCCGCTTCTCGGCGCGGACCAGATGCGTGTCCGGGCCGGCATCCAGGTGGCTCAGCTCGCCCGAGGCGACGGTAAGCACCAGCCGGCCAGAGGTTATCCGCAGGGCGGGACGCGAGAGGGGCGAGCCGGATGGGTGCCGTGTGCCTGGCCGGTGCGGGGGTCTCGTGCCCTCGGGCCGTATGCCGTGGTCGGCCGGGGTTGCCGCGGTCGCGGATGTCGCTGACGTGCTCCGGCCGTGATGCGGCCCCCTGGCATCGGGCAGCCTGGCACGGGCCGCACCCTGCGCGTTTGTGCTGTGCTGGCCTGGCCGTTGGCTGCCCTCTGCGGTGGGATGACGTATCACCACGGGCGGCATCAAACGGACCCCAGGGAGGTCGACGGGCAGCCGTGTGCTGATCTTTCGTTCTGCAAGGGCTGCAGCAGCGGGCGGGGGCGTGGATTCTTCCGCGTGGGTCCTTTGGGGGGTGCGGGTGGTGTCTGGTACTTCCAGCACCATCACGGTGGGGGCGTCGGCCTGTTCGGTTGCCAGTGTGTGGAAGGTGCCCGCGTGCGCCTGGACTTCTCCTTCCAGCTTCGCCATCTGCTCGCGGTCGCAGTCGGGGAAGGTGCCCCTGATGTCGATGCGTATGCGCTGGCCCCGCTTGGCTGCGGCGATCAGAACGGGACGGGCGAGGGAGCCGCCGGGCAGGGCCCCGGCGAGCAGTTGTGCCAGAAGGCCTGCCAGCCACGTGCCGTCCGAGTTCAGGGGCGTGGGCGGGGCGAACACGGTGCAGCGAGTGTCCGCCAGCGCGCTGCGAGCGGCCGCTGTGCGCACGCTCGTGTGGACCACCTGGTCAAGCGAGCTGAGGGCATCTGGTTCGGTTGCTGTTGCCCCGGGCACGGTGAGGAAGGGCACGGGGACAGCGAAGCCGGCGCGGGCTGCCTCGGCGCTCGCCAGCAGGTCTTTGCGGGCGGCGGGCGCAAGCACGTCGGTCAGGCGTGCGACAGCCTCGACACCTGGTTGGTCCATGCGTGCGAGTATCTGGATCAATACCTGGTGATACTCCATCAGCTCGGTCTTCAAGCGGCTCACGTCGGCGCGTTCGATCTCCGCTGTGGGGTCAGCGGCCGGGCCGCGGGCAATGTTTCGCTCCGCCGGCCGGCGGAGACGGAAGGTGATCACGGAGCCGCTGCCGCTGTGGCCTGCCATCATGGGCATGGCGCGAATGTCCACGGGGACGACGACGCCATCCTTGGCCAGGAGCGACTGCCCGCGCAGGCTGCAGGCATGCCCGTGGCTCAGACAGCGCCCCAGGAGGGTGTCGTGGAAGGGCCGGGGGGTGCCGTCGGGCCGGACACTGCGCAGTAGTGAGGCGAGTTGCATGCCGTCGAGTTCACTGGGCTGATAGCCGAGGGCAGCTGCGGCCGCGGCGTTCGCCAGGGTGATCCTGACGTCGCCGTCCACCCGGAGAATCCCCTCACCGGCGGCACGCAAGATCAGCTCGGTTTGCCGCTGCTGACGGGCGAGTTCCCTCTCCAGCCTCTGGGAGCCGGTCAGGTCCTTCAAGATGACCATGAGCAGATCCCGGCCGACGTAGCTGCTGCGTGTGTGCTGGACAGCCGCCCCGGCTGACCCGTGCTTGTCCGGGCGTGATCCGTGAAGAGGTGTGCTGGAGACCTCCACCAGCAGATCCCGGCCGTCAAGGCAGCGTGCCTGCAGCCGTAAGGGAGGCTGCTGGTCGGCTGCCTGGTGCCCGTCGTGGTTCTCGGCGATGCGTGGCAGACGAGTGATATCGAACGAGGGGAGGACATCGATCACACCGCGGCCGACCAGTCCGCCATCGTGCGACCGCAGAAGTGCCTCCGCTGCCCGGTTGGAGTGCAGGAGGGTTCCGTGGGCATCGAGGAAAAGCACCGCATCGGGGATCCCGTCCAGGACGGCTGCCACAGCGGCGCTGCCGTCAAGGAGGCCGGTCTCTGGCAGGGCCGGCCGCCCGGCCGGCCGGCCCGGGGCATCGACGAGTTCAGCGATCTCCCGCTCAGACATCGGCGTCAGCGAGTCGGCGAGGTCCTGGGCCTCCTTGGGCAGTTCGCCGTACGCCGCATGCCAGAGCCGGGCGAATCGGCGGCGTAACGCGCCGGCGGACGTACCGTGGGCGCAGTGCCGGGCGATCCGCTCCGCCAGCCACCACGCACCGTGCGGGCCCCGCTCCTGCGGGCCTCCCAAACGCCGGCTGAGGAAAGTCGCATTCACCTCCGTGATGCCCTGCGCCCTGAGCTCAGCGACAAACGCCCGCCGCGCTCCGTGAGCGATGAGAATGCGCTCCTGCAGGACCACGATCAGGGCCAGCACCTCGCGGCTGAACCGCTCACGCAGAGCCTCGTTGGAGGTCTCGATGCTGTGACGTTGCTTCTCCCCCAGCCTGGCGAACTGCTCAGGGCAGCGCAGCACGAAGATGAAGTCATCGATGGGGGCACGCTTCCCGCCCCGGCTCAGCAACGCGGCAAGATCATGGCCCTGCCCGATGTTGCAGTCGTCTCCCGCACTTGTTGCACCAGTGTCTTCCCCCCGCATCGGCGCCCTCCCCGACACCCGTGGTGCAACAAACCCGTTCCTGTGTTGCACGTTTCCAGACCTGCAATGTTGCAGCATGTACCGCTGGATTTACCGACTGTACCGAGGCTGGAATAGGGCCGTACGCCATCACGGGAAACCGGGCGGCGCCACACAAAGCCGCAAGGGCCCGCTCCGCGTCCCGTTCGCCAACCCTCCCGGCGCGGACCCCCGGCCATCCATGCAGCACCCATCACGGAAAAGGACCCCTCCAGCATGCTCGCTCACCTGCCCGCAAAGGCAGGAACGCCGTCCCTGGACGGCACCTGCTCCGCCCGAACGGCTTCCCGACCCCTGCACCACCAGCTCGGCGGTGCGCGATGACCAAGCTGCAGGTCCTCACACTCCTGCTGGCCACCTCGGCTGCGCTCAACCTCGGCTGCGCCAGCGGGATCATCGCCGTCTACGCCGGCGCCGGAACCGCCCAGGCCATCCTGATCGGCGGCGGCGCCGTCGGCGGCGCGATGACCCTCTTCCTCGCTGGCGTCGGCGTCTACCGCCACTGACACCGCCATCCCGCGGGCCGCCCGCCAGCGACCCGCGGCCACCCTCAATGACCGCCCAGCACCCGCACGCCGCCTACCCTCACCCGCGCGGTACCGCCGGGAGCCGCCGCCCTGAAGAACACCACGTACCACACGCCCCCACCCCGCCCATACCGCCGCCCCTCACAGGCAGCGGCATCCCTGTGGGCTGCCGCAGCGCCCCAGTGACATCCATTCTCATCGACACCGACCACGAAAAGGCGGTCGCGAGCGGCTCCCGCACCCACGCCGAAACGAGACCCCCGGGAGACTGACACAGCCACACACCACCAGGCCACACCCCACTTCGAGCACTCCCGCAGCTCCCGCACCCTCCACGAGCCGGGGGCCCGGCCCTCCGGCTGGCACGAGCCCCTGCCCGTTCAGGCTTTCAGGGCGGGGACCTCTCCCCGCCCCTCATCGGCCACGTTCAGCCATACGCCGACAGGGACTTCGGGTGAGCATGGGCGGGGCCCGTCGGCGGAGCGGCTGCAACGTGTCCGCCGGGCGGGCTCCGCCTGGCCCACCCCGGTGAGTTCACGACTGGTCGAAACAATCGCGCAGCTTCAGTCCCATGGGGTTGTCCATGGGAATGCCGCCCTCGCGCACCACGGCATCGGTCAGAGGGCGTAGAAGCCGGATGAGCTCACTCGGTCTCGCTCGTGGTCAGCGCCTCGTAGGCGGTGGCGGCCGTTGGTCGGTTCGTTCCTTGATGTCAGCCATGAGCTGCCGTCCCCATCCCGACAACCGGTCGCCCTCCAGGAGGCCCCTCCCTTCCAAGGCGCCGCGTCTGGACGTCCACTCCGCCTCGTCGAAGTCGCGTGCCGGCGTGCAGACACCGCGAGGGATCCCACTCGCGATCGCGTGCAAGACGTGCGCCTCACGGCCGGCGACGCCGGCGGCAACCAGAGCCGCGACATGACCGTCTCCGCGGTGCTCACGAAGAAGCGTCGCGGCATGCCACAGATGGGCAAGAGGCTCTGCAGGCACCCGCAGGGAGCGATCGGCGGCGAAGCGAGCCCGGCGTTCGAGCGGCGCCAATCGAGCAGTACGCGTGGCAGGCTCTGCCGCCCGCGCCGTATCTGCGCACTGTGCTGGGGGGCGTTGAGGATTTCCGCGCGGGTGGTACAGCCGTCCCCGTCGGCGTCCACCCACAGCGGCTCCCCCGCCACCAACGCGGGTGGGCGAGGCGGGACACGCCCTGCGCATGTGTGACGCCCTCACCCGGAGATCAGGACGCGGTCCGACCTCCGGTCTCGGCGGCCGCACACCTCGAGACAGCCGACGCCGCGCGCGGGGACTTCGACCGCCCGGCGCTCAAGAGGTCAACAATGCGGGGCCGATATGCCAGTTTCGGCAATGGCAGGCGCGGCTGGCGCAGTCGTCACCGCCCAGGGCCGAGGCGGCGGAGCTACTGGCGCGCCGCGGCGCTGCTGGCGCAGCAGGCGCGCCACGGTGCGTCGAACTGCGTGATCGCGTTCCTCAAAGAGGCAATGGCCCCGGTGCGCTACGTTCAGCAGCCCCACACGTTCTCACGCCGGCAGGACGACCTCAACGAGGTCCTGGTCCAGGTCGGGCTGCGGGTCAACGACCAGGGGCAGGTGGCCAGGGGGCCGGCGCCCGCCACGCTGAGCGAGGCCGCACGGCACGCCAGCCGAGCTACGCCGCCGCTCCACGCATCCGCAGGTGCTGCGCTACTGCACCGTGGAGATCCTGGCCAAGAACCCCTTCCACGCCAGCCTGGAGACGGTCAAATCGGTGGCCGACCGGGCGCACTCTCACCGGCCATGGCCTGGACGGGGCGCGGCTGGTCGACGCGGTTCTCATGCCGGGCCAGGGAACGGCCCGGGTGGCCATCAACGCGAACGCCACAGGGCCCGAGCTGGATGAGCAGAAGGGGGCTGGCGAACCTGGTCAAGGGCCTGTTCAGCATGTACCGCAACCCAGCCGCACACGAGCCGCGCCTTCACCGCACCGTCACCGACGAGGAACTGCTGGAACTGCTCACCACACTCTCGATGCTGCACCGACGGCTCGACGGCGCGCACATCACCCCCTGACGCCGTGGTGCCGGATCCTGGAGACCCATCGGGCTTCGAGAAGCCACCCTCGAACGTCGTCAATGCCCGTGCGCAGCTGGTGCAGTTGGCTGCGGCGGCAAGACAAGGTGCTCGATCTTGAGTGCCGTGCAGGCCCCCCCTGTTCAGGTGCCCGCGCGCCTGTTTGACCGTGGCCCTGCCCGGCGGCTTCCATGGGGCCGGGCCCGTGAGCGCCCGGCCGCGCGACGGACGAAGCCCCCACAGCTTCCGTCGCCGGGAATCGGCCAGAAGCCTCATGCTCGACCCGCACAACCGTCTGTCTCTTTCACACAGCGCGCACCGCCGGGGGCCGGTCCCGTGCGGAAGAACGCCTCATGAACCCTCCGTCCGCCTTGCTTCTCACCGCCGACCGGCGGCGCAGCACCGGTGAATCCCACCAGGCCCTGTGCCCCATGCTGACCCGGCCAGGCCGCCCCCTGTCCATTCCGGCCGCGCGCCACACCGAGCAGGCCTGGATCGACTTCCTCTATCCCAAGGTCAGTGGGGACGCGGGCGATGACCCACGTCACCGGGTCGCCGGTGTGCCGGGGCTGCGCAGTTCCCGCGATGCGGGTGGTATCCGCCTGTACCGGCCGGGCATGGCGGCGGTCGTTCTCCTGTCCGGGTTCAACCCGCGCTGGTGGGTACGGATCGCGGGCCGCCGCGAGGACATCTACGGTCCTTTGCTGCGACAAGCGCACTGGACAGCCGCCGAGCAGGCGGCCTGCCCGCGCGATCCCTCTGCGCTCCTGTTCGCCTCTGCTGCGCCGTATCCGCGCGACCGCCGGCCCGGGGCCGGTCAACAGCACCGACACCTGGACCAGCGGGAAAGGTGTCCGCCTGGAGACACCGGACGGCCCGCCCTGCCCCGACGCCACCCGGCTCCTGACAGAGGGGCCCCGCGGACTCGGCTGGCAGATCGAGAACAAGGTGTGCACCTGTCTGTGCGATCACAGCCACGCCTCGGTCGGCTGCACCGTCGACTTCCGGGACCCGGCCACCGGACGGCCTGTGTGGTACTCGAACCTGAAATGGGGCCGCACCCTTGACTACCGCCGCGCTGAGAGCACCACCGGTAACCGCGCCGCGTTCACCTTAGCGCTGCAGGCGGGAGCCGGACGAGCGTCGCCTTATACCCCGACAGGACGCCTGCCACGCGAGCCGGGACCCCGTGCGGAGCGCGGAGGGTTTCCCGACACGGTGCCTGACAGTCCGGACCTGAATCCGGCACCCGCAGGGTCCGAGCCGGTCGTCGTAGGCCAGCATGGCGCGGGCCCTGGCAGCGTCGATGAGCGGGCTCGACTGCTGCCGTTGAGGACCCCGTCGAGGAGACCGAGGGTGTGGGCGGCACGCCAGCGGGCCCGCTGCTTGCTGGCGTCCTTGAGGCGCAGGCGGCGCGGGCGGCGCCGTGGTCGGCCAGGTAGCAGGCCGGGATGCCGTTCGCCCTGGCCAGCAGATGGAACAGGTGCCGGTCCACTCCGTCGCCCGCGGTGTTTAGGAGGGCCGAGCCCGCGGTGGCGGCGGGGCCGGTGGCCAGGTCAGTCATTCGAAGCACTCCGTGAGATCGGCTGCGCAGCGGCAGCGCCGTGCAGCAAGACCAGTAGGGCCAGCAGTTCGGCGTGGTGGGCGTAGTCGGGGGCGTGGGGCCGGGCGGCCGTCAGCGGTGTATATACGGGCCGTCAGTCCTCAGGGCAACCGGTCGTACGTGTAGAGGGCGGTCAGGTCGAGTACCGTCTCGGGTGTCGCGGCGGGGCCGAGCGGGGAGACGATCGGGTCCCTCAGCCTGTGGCCGCGCAGGATTGCCGGAGCGGACTGGTCAGGCAGGTAGTCCCGGCCGTTGCGGTCCATCCACCCTTCCCAGAGCCGGTCGACGTTGCAGTGGTGCAGGTAAAACGCCGGGTCGTTAGGCGAGGAGGCCAGGCTCATGTCCCGGCCGATGAAGACGTGCACCAGATTGTGCAGGCCGAACGGGTTGAACCCTTCCAGCCGGTTGCGGAAGCCGATCGAGCTCGCATCCCACGGCGGGAAGTCGTAGGTGGTGAGGTCCGGGTCACCATCCGGCGGTGGGCGGACGTCGAAGAGCGCGTCAACATCCGCCTTGCTGGGCACTCTGCCCTCGTCGACGCCGAGGGCACGCCGCAGCCCGCGCGAGGTCCGGACCATGTTCAGCGACGAGTTGGTCGTGATCCGAACCCGGAACGTGTCCGGGTCGGCCTCATCGAAGCCGAAGGGACCATCGCTGACCGTGTCGAACGGGCCCGTGCCGCTGCCGCCCATGCAGGACGGCTCCCAGAAGGCACTGACCCCCGGGTCGCCGCGCTCCATGTCATCCGTCCAGTCCCAGTAGGGCAGGCCGAAGGACGCATCCTTCAACACGCGCTGGAGGTTGGCCTCCATCAGGCTAAGCATCACCCGGTGCCAGGGAAGGAAGATCGGCCCCCGGTGGGCGGCGTTGCGGATATCGGGGTCTCCGCCCGGAGGGACGGCGGTCCGCATGGCCAGGATGTGCCAGATGACGAACAAGTCGTAGGTGCGCACCTGGCCGGGCGCGCCCGCGATGCCGAAGTCAGTGGTGGAAAAGGGGGACGGCTCTGCCTTGAGCTGCTTGACGCCGGAGATGAAAGCCTCGCGAACTGCATCGTCTTGGAGGATGTTCTTCCGAACGGCCATCTCAGTCACCTCCGTGCTAGTGCCGGCCACCATCGTGGCCTCCGCCATGGCCGCCACCGCCGGGCCCGGGCGGGTGGGCGGGGAACTCCTCGGGATAGTTGTCGATCAGCGCGCTCACCGCGCCGAGCGCTGAGGGGAACTGGTAGGCGGGCAGCGCGTGGCAATGCACCTGGCCGTTCGAGTCCACGCCGAGGTGGGCGCCGATCGGCAGGCCGTCCACGGTGATCTCGTAACGGGTGGTGACAACGATCTGGTGATCGCGGTGCACCGTTGTGCGGACCGTCGTCGCCGGCCCGGCGTGGTGGGTCGCTGGCAGCTTCGGCAGGCTGCTCAGGTAGCCGCCGAGCTTGTCCGACGTGGCGACGTTGGCCAGAGCTTGTGGGTCCATGAGAACCTCCCGGGTCGCAGGTAGCCCCCGGGAATACCCCAGGGCGCGAACCTCCCTGTCTCCACCGTCCCGCAGATGCGGCCGCCACGCGCGTTGAGGCGCTGCTCACCGCGCTCGCCGAGGCAACGGCCGCAGCCGAACTGCCGGCGCAGCGGTTCCGTGGTTTGAGGCCGGTGACATGGTTCTTACGAACCACCCCGAAAGCACTGTGCCAGGTGGCGTGTAACTGTGCGCGACGATCGTCGCACACAGTGATTCTCATAAATGACCAGCTGCGAGAGGCTTGCGAGAGCCCCAAAGATGATCACGTTTCCTCAGATCACGATTCTCAGAAGGCCTCGCAGAACTCCGGGGTTCTGCGAGGCAGTTCTGACAGACTGCTGGGGCAAAGCTGACGCCTGATCAAGCACGCCCGGGGCAGGGAGGCCGAACCAGGCCCTGGGCGCACGTGTCGACGCAGGCCAGTCAGGGATTCGGACGGTCGGAAGTGCACTGAATCTCGGACCAGGTCTCAGGGCCAGGAGGTCGCAGAGCCAGGCGGGCTTCGGCGTGGTGATGGCCAGGGGGACACTGCGGATGCTCGGGCCCAGCGGGCTAGGGTGCTGACCATGGCTTTGGACCAAGACGGCGTCATGCTGCCGCGGCTGCGGCCGACGGACGTTGCGCGGCGAGGCGTGGCCTTCGGCCTGCTGGGCGTCATCCCGCTCGCGGTGACGACTTTGAGCATCACTGGCCACGGTGACCGAGAAGAGTTCTTGGCCGTGGTCAGTGCTCTTGCCGGCCTCTTCGGTGCGATCCTGCTTGTGGTCGGTGCCGGCTTCTGGTGGGCCAGCATGGGGGACATCCGACGCCTGCGGGACTGGGGCACGATCACGGGAGAGGCCGCCTCAGTGACCATCGTGCGGTGTTCCTACGCTCCGGGCTGTTTCTGCTTGTCCTCGGGGCCGCCGCTCTCGGGCTGTACCACGTCGTGGCCGCTGCCCCTTACGACGGCTGATTGCACAGCTAAAACCTACTCCGGACCGGTAAGCGGTAACTCGTGCTGCACGGAGGCCATGGAATCCACTCGGGGGGCCGCGGAACTCGGTCCGGCGGCCAACGCTGGACGCTCCGGTCGCGGCACTCGCCACCGTGCTCATCTGCGCACCGGTGACACCGAGCTCCGTGCCTCCCGGCGGGGGTGGCCGTTGGGGCTGACGGCCACGGTGTAGACGTAACTGGTGTGTCCGCTCAGGATCGTGCGTGGGGTCGTCCGCAGCCGGACGGTGTGGTCTGCGCCCGCACTGGCCAGCATGGTGCCCTTCGGGTCGAAGGCGAGGCCCAGGACGTGTCCGTTGTGGCCGGTCAGGGGCTGGGTGAGGTCTCCGACCTTGTCTGGAGCCATCACTTGTTGACGACGTTGTTGCTGATCGGGCTCTCGAGGGGCTCTGGTTTGGCGGGGTCCTTGACGTCCCAGAGATGGGCAGTCTGGTCACTGCCGACAGCGGTGGTATTAACGCGCTGAAGTGGCCCCACTTTTCCGGTCCGAACTGGTCCAACCGGCGGGGCGCGTGGGAGCGTTCGGGGGTTGTTGCTGCGCCGTAACCAAGGAGGATCACCGGTGGACACCATCGTCTCGGCGGGACGCGTGCTGCTCGGCCCGCCAGGGCACTACATCACCGACGGGGCAGTCGTGGTCCACAACGGCGTCATCACGGACGTCGGCCCCCGGAGCGACATCGAAGCGCGCACCCCACGCGGCATCACCAGCTTCGCCTATCCACACGGGACACTCCTGCCCGGTCTGATCGACACCCACGTACACCTCGCACTCGATGCAGGCCCGGATCCGGTGTCAGCTCTGCACGGTCTGGACGACGCAGCCCTGAGCAGCGCCATGGCTCAGCGAGCATCCCAGCTGCTCGACGTCGGCATCACCACTGCCCGCGATCTAGGCGACCGCAACGGGCTCGTATTCCGACTGCGGAACGACATCGCAAGCGGTCGGCTGGTTGGTCCGCGCATTCTGGCGGCCGGCACACCGGTGACTGCTCCCGGCGGTCACTGCTGGTTCTTCGGAGGCGAGGCCGACGGCGCCGATGCCATCCGGGCGACAGTCCGCCGCAACATTGAGTGCGGAGCCGACGTCATCAAGGTCATGGCCACCGGAGGCGGCATCACCAAGGGCGGCCCTCCCATCTGGGCAGCACAGTTCACCGCGGCAGAGCTGGACATCGTCGTGGAAGAAGCACGGCGAGCCGGGCTGCCTGTCGCAGCGCACGCCCACGGCACACCCGGGATCGCCGCGGCAGTGGCCGCCGGGGTGAACACGATCGAACACTGCACGTGGATGGCCCGGGACGGGTTCGACATTCGAGAGGACCTGATCTCCACCATGGCAGCCAACGGCGTCGCGGTGTGCCCAGCAGCCAGCCCTGACTGGCGCGGCTTCGCCCAGCGCTTCGGCCCCGCGCGAGCCGACATCATGTTCGGCACTCTGCGCCGGATGCGTGAACAAGGAGTACGGCTCATCGCCGGCACGGATGCAGGAGTGAGCCGCGCCGTCTTCAACGACTTCGCCTCCAGCCTCGAATTCTTCGAGCACATCGGCTGTACACCTGCCGAGATCATCGAGCTGGCCACGAGCGGCGCAGCCCAAGCCCTCGGCATCCGGCACATCACCGGCGCACTTCAACCCGGGCTTGACGCTGATCTGCTGGTGGTGAACGGCAACCCCCTCAATGACCTACAAGCCCTGCGCAGCATCCGGTTGGTTCTGAGAGGCGGGCGTCCGCGCGTCCCCGAGCGCTACTGAGGTTTTCGATTCAGGGTGACGTCATGGCGAGGCTGTGATCAGTCCGGTCTCGGCGATGAACCCGTCGAGCAGGTCGGGGCGTACTCCATCGGTTTGAGTCGGGTGCTGACGAGCCCGACGAGGTCATCGATGCTGCACGGGGTGAGGTTGCCCAGCCTCTTCTTCAAGTGCGCCCAGCGCTCGGCCGGGTTGAGGTCGGGGGAGTAGGGAGGGAAGCTGAAGACCGTCAGCCACAGCCGTTTTGCGATCAGCTCGCGCATGGCGGCGTCGACGTGGTGGCTGTAGTTGTCCCAGACCAGTACTTCAAAAAGCGCAATCCGTGGGCCAGTTGCGCCTGGTCGAAACCGATCGCCGAACTGAAGAACGAAAACGCCTCCCAGCACATCGCCTGAAAGGCCCCACCAATGAAAACCCGTCGTATACCTGCCGCGCTGGCCGTGGCCGCCACGTGCGCGCTGCTCGGCGCGTGCGGTACCCACAGCCAGCAGACCGGCACCGACCCCGCCGCCGAGGCCGCGTGCTTCCTACGCTGCCGCGCCCCTGAATACCTCCACCACCAGGAAAGACCTTAGCCACCTCGTCCGCGTAGCGGCCTACTTCACCCCGCCAGCCGCACCCGGGTCGAAGACACGCAGCGCCACAGGAAGCCGTACTTGGATCGCCGTAACCTGCTTGCCGCCGCGACCAGCGCGGCCGCGGCCTCCCTGCCGAACATTGCACATGCTGCCGCCGCGACCAGCGCAAAGGACGTCATGAGTATCACCGCCCCCTACCGTGCCTCCGCGCGCGCCCAGCTCCACGCGCTGCGCTGCCGGCAGATCACCGCCCGCTCACTGCTTGATCAGACGCTCGCACACCTGGCGAAGGTCAACCCTTGCTCGTAGTGGGCCTGTCAGCACAAGTCGTTGGCGTACTGGTTGACCCATACGACCGCGGGATCCCGGGCCACCAGTTCCCGCACCCGGGCAAGCCTGGTCTCCAGGTAGCCGCCGCCCGCGTCCCGCTCCCAGACCATGTCGAGGTCCGCCCCGAGGCTGTCCAGGATGGCGAGGTTCGTCGCAGAGGTGTTCGGGTCGAGGACGCAGGTGACTCAGAGCCCGTACAGCGGGGCCAGGGCGGCCAGGGCGTCCCCACAACCGGCCCGGACAACCGCAACGGTTCCCGGAGAACCGCCGGGCCCCACGAAAGGTTCGAGGTCAGGTCAGGCGTCCGTAGATTCGCCGACCGCTGGTGGCCTCGACGTTGGCGAGCTCGGCAAGGGCGCTGAGGACCTGCTCGGCGACACAGGAGGACCACACGTACCCCTCGTCGGCACCCGCCAGGAACCACTGCGTGGCAGCCTCGTCGATATCGGACGGCGTCGCCTCCCGCACCGCCTCGACCAGCACCTGCGGCACCTCGAACACCAAGGTACTGCCGTCCTCGTCCATGGCGATGATCCGCGGCACCGCCTCCTCCGTCACCGCGTCCATACCGCGGCCGGCCAGGAGGGCCTCCCAGGCGGGCAGCGCGTCCTCCGCATCGACATCGCCGAAGTCCAGTTGTACGGGGCCCGCTTCGGGGCCAGCCGTGAGCGCGCCCGCGGCGGTGTGCTCGTCCTGCGCGGCGAAGAGTGTCAGCATGTTGTCCATGAGCAGAGATGGTGACGTACCGGTGACCGTCCCTGCCCAGCCAGGGCCCCCGCCGCCAACCCTCCCCATGGCCAACGGACTCCACCGACGCAGCACGGCGGCGCCCGGTGTACCCGTCACTCCGGCCGGCGAGGACGGCCGCCAGCCGGGGATGCTCGGTCGCGGCAGCCAGGGCGTCGGGCGGCATCCCGGGCTGACTGTTGGGTGAGAGGTGTGGGTGACGGGCGGTCCCGGAAGACGATCGGCGGCAGCGTGCACGGGGCGGTACAGGTGGCACGGTTGTAGAGACGAGACGGTTCCGTGCGTGCAGGGGTGAGCCACCGGTCTGTCGGCCGGGCGGGCTCATCTGCGGGCGGGGGCTCGGCGATGGGTGTGCCGTAGTAGCGACAGCGTGCGGCCTGGAAGTCAGTGGTGAGGATGTGGTCGGCCGTCTGCAGAGCTTGCCCAAGGCGGCGGACAGGTGGGGGCGGGGGCAGACCAAGCTGGTCGTACTTCATGCGGACCAGCACGATGGTGTGCAGGCGTTGTTCGCGGCGCGGTTGAGGCGGTGGCGGTTGGTGCGACCGGAGGAGGCAGGAACCGGGGCGGCGGCGTTCCGGAGAGTGCCGGGCCGGGTGCCGTCCGGTCATCGGACCTCCCCTCCGCGGTCCCGGCGTTCGCCGCGGTCCATGGCCGGTGCCGGGCCCTGACCCGCCCCGAGTTCGGCGATCCGCTGGCGCAACTCACGGTTCTCCTCGGTCATGGCGTCGTGCCGGGCCCGGGAGGACAGGGCCGGGTCGCTCTCCCACCAGTCGATGCCTGCCGTCTTCGCCGTTTCCACCGACAAGATGAACAGCCGCAGACGGATGGTCGGCAGCTCGATGTCAAGCAGGTCGATTGATGTCACCGGCGATCACGATGCCCTTGTCCAGGACACGTGCGAGGATGTCGGCGAGGTGGGCGGGATGCGCGGGGTGCGGGCGATGGTCTGTGTGGGCCCGGCTCCGTGCCTTCACCGTCTACGGCACGTTCTCGGGAGCCAGGGCGGCGTTCGCCGATCGCGCCGGTGAATAGGGGACGAACCCGTTCGGCTCTGGCATGGTGAGCGGATCAATCGGCCTCGCAGCCGATGCCGTCACCATCCCGGCCGAGGCGGTGGGGGTCGCCGGGGCCGACCCGTTCGAGCCCTGACAGGTCGGAGCAGCATGCGTGGCGCGGCACGACGGGCTGGCCGGCCCCGGCCGTCGGGGTGCGGCACGGTCAGCGCACTGATCCGTCCCACTGCCAGTCCGCGCGGCGGGGAAGACCGGGAAGCGGAATGCGGCCCGTGCACCACAGCAGGGTCTCGGACGGGCTGTGCCCGGTCGGGGCATCGGGGAAGAGGCGGGCGAGGACGGCGGTGCTCAGGTCGTCGGGCGGGGTCCAGGGCAGGCCGAGGGCACGGGTGATGTCGAAGGTGTGGACGGTCAGTTCGGTGATTCCCATGGCCGCGAAGCCGGTGGCATCGGAGCGCCCCCAGGGGTGCCAGGCACGTGCTTCGGCATGCGTGTCGCGGACTGTGGAGATCAGCAGGGACGCGGCGATCCGCAGGCCCTCCAGGCAGGCGGGGACGGGGGCCTGTGGGTCGAGCGAGGCGAAGAGAGTGATGTAGCGGTCGTCGGGGCGGGCGATGAGTAGGCCCGTGTAGCCGGTCAGGCCGAGGGCCAGATGATCGAGGGTCCGGCGGCAGCTCCAGTCGAGGCCGTGGGCGGGGCGTAACCAGTCCTGGTCGGCTCCACTGAGCAGGGCGGCCAGGCAGTCGTCGGTGGCGGCGGTCAGCAGGTCCGGCCATGGCGCGGCGCCGCCGGGAACCACAGGGGCAGGCCCAGGACGGGGGGTGGCTGCCGGTGTGACGGTCATGCGGCGTCCCCCGGGTTCCTCAGGACCTCGATCACGCTGGCGTAGCTCTCGGCGCCGTGGCCCGCGTCCCTGGTCCGCTCCATGACGGACTTCAGGAGCTCGGGCAGGGTGTTGTCGATGCCGCGGGCCGCCGCAGCGTGGATGAGATGGCCGATGGCCGCGATCTGCACCTCGACGGTGGCGTCGTCGCCCGGGTAGCGGCCGGCCTCCACCTGGGGTGCGTAGGTGGTCAGGAAGCCCGCCACGGTGGTCAGCCAGCGGACCGCGACCGGGGTGAAGGACGTCGCCGGTGTTTGCTCGGCGCCGACCAGCGCGGTGCCGTGCAGCCAGCCGGTCATGGTGGACCACATCAGGCCGAGCAGGGCGGCGTCGTAGAGGGAGGCCAGGCCCGGATCGCTTCCCAGATACAGGGGATCGCCCAAAGACGCCAGGGTCGGGCGATGGGCTTCGAAGACGGCGCGGGAACCGCTGTAGAGGAACATCATCTCGGGGTTGCCGACCCCTGGCGGGGTCGTCATGACGGCGCCGTCGAGGTAGCCGGCGGCGTGCGACCGGGCCCACGTGGCGGCCTCACGGGCCTGCTCGGGGGAACCCGAGGTGAGATTGACCAGGACCTTGCCCGCGAGGGATCCGGTGACGGGGTCGAGGACGTCGTGAAGCGCCTCGTAGTCCAGAACGCAAGCGATGGTGAGCGGGCTCGCCGCGATCGCCTCCCCGGGGGTCGCGGCCAGGCGGGCTCCCCGGTCGGCCAGCGGCCGGGCCTTGGGCGCCGAGCGGTTCCACACGGTGATCTCGTGCCCCTGCTCCAGCAAGACGGAGGCCAGCGCCGAGCCCATCGACCCCAATCCGATGACACTCACCGCTGATTGACCGTAACGCATGCCACATCTCCTTGTAGGTCCGGTACGCCCCGCCTGTGGCGGTTGGCCGTGCAAGACCAAGATCGCAGCAGGCGGAGGACGGGAACAGTGACGGCGATGACGGCGTCCACCGAATTCCTGCCATAGCCTTCGCACATGAATGCTGGTTCCGTCGCCGTGGTCGTGACCGAGGGCATCGGAGTCCCCTCGTGGGACCTCTACGAGTTGAGCATCCCCTGTACCATCTTCGGGAAGCCGCAGTCCGATCTTGCCGACCCCTGGTACGAGTTGATGCTGTGCGGTACCGGGGAGGGGCAGCAGGACACCCTTGCGGCCGAGGCGGGGCTGTCACTGTGGACTCGCCACGGGCTCGACGACCTCGTCGGCGCCGACACGGTCATCGTGCCCTCGGTGCCCGACTCCTGCGTCGACGAGGGCAGACCACTGCCGCAGGCCCTCGTCACGGCCCTGCGCCTCGCCTATGACGCCGGCGCCCGCATGGTCTCCTTGTGCACCGGCGCCTTCGCCCTCGCCGAGGCGGGGCTGCTCGACGGACGACGCGCCACCGCTCACTGGATGCACACCGCCCAACTGGCCGAGCGCTACCCGAAGATACACGTCGACGACTCGGTGCTGTACGTCGACGACGGCGACGTGCTCACCAGCGCCGGACTGACCGCGGGAATCGACCTCTGCCTCCATCTGGTGCGCCGCGACCTGGGCGCATACGTCGCCAATCAGCTCGCCCGCCGGATGGTGGTGCCGGCCCACCGGCACGGGGGTCAGGCCCAGTTCATCGACCTGTCCGTACCCGCCGCCGACGACCGGGGCCTGGGCCCCGTACTGGACTGGGCCCGTGAAAACCTGGACCAGCCGCTGACGGTCGAGGACCTGGCACGGCGCGCAGCGATGAGCCCGCGGACCCTCCACCGGCGGCTCCGGGCGGCCACCGGGACGACCCCGCTCCAGTGGCTCCTGCAGCAGCGCCTGCTGCGGGCCCAAAATCTCCTCGAGGCAACGAATTTGTCGATCGAGAAGGTGGGGGAGCTGAGTGGCTTCGGTACGGCGAACAACCTCCGCCACCACTTCCTCAGACACGTCGGGGTGTCCCCGGGCCATTACCGGCGGGCCTTCTCCCGGACGATGCCCTAGTGTCCTGCGCCAGTAGTTGATCGTTAGTTGCGGTGTGACTTCTGCTGCTGGTGCGCCAGTTCCTCGTCGGGGCCCGAAGCTGGAACCGCTG